>NZ_JBIDDP010000016.1:0-208473 GCF_043195475.1 Streptomyces sp. Y20 | reverse complement strand
ACTGCCCCTCTCGCCAGCGTCTCCAGACCTCATCCTGTTGAGCTGGCGAAAACCCGTAGTCACGCACCTGTGCCTCCACGATCACATGATCATCCGTGGGTGGTGCGTTGATCACTTGAGGGTGCCATCGTTTGCGAACACCATTCAGCCGGGCGAGGAGGCCGGAGACCGGCGGAACACGGTGGGGCGCGAAAGTTCGTGGGCGCCGGTCAAGTCCCCAGTGCGGCAGACCCGGCGGGCGGCACGCTGGTCGACATGGCGACACCGGCTGACGGCCTCGCGACGCTGGGGGACCGACCTGACCGGCAGTCAGCGCCGAAAGCCGACCACCCCAGCGTGCTGAACGGCAGCGATCGGCCGGGGATGAGTTCTGCTCTCCGTTTCGGCTTCGGCTGTGTCTCCGCTGACCCTCTACGTACATGCCCGGCCGGGCCGCCCCGGGACGCGGGGCCCCTGAGTGCCCTCGCTCAGCCAGCGTTGAACGCCTCGGCGACGGTCAGCGTGTCCTCGTACAGGTGCATGCGAACGATCCGGCTGCCCTCGACCGCCAGGTGCATGGCCACCGGTGTGGTGAACTCCTTGCCATTGGCCGCGACGGTGTGCGTGAAGACCGCCAGCAGCACCACGTCACCACCGTCGACGATGACGCGCTCCAGCACGACCTTGCTCCTGCCGTGCGCGAAGTGCGGCCACATCGTGGTGAAGTACGGCGCGACCTCCTCCCGGCGGGTACGGCGCCCGGTCCAGGGCAGCGCGTCACTGCCGGGGACGTGCCAGTCGATCTCCTCGGCGAACAGTTCCTGGATGCCGTCGGGGTCCTGCCTGCCGAGGCGCTCCAGGAACTTCTCGGCCACGGTCCGCGAGGTCTGAGTATCTGTTGCCATCGTCCTTGTCCTTTGTCTCTTCGTCTGCTTGAGGTGTCGGTCGGGCCTCAGCCCTGGAACAGGAAGTACTGGCCGCTCAGCGGCCCGCCGAGCCGCATGCGCGCCCCGCCTTCACGCAGCGCGCCAAGGTCGACCGGCGCGAACCCGAATGCGGCTCTTCATGACTCACTCCCTGCTGTGTCGTTGTGTCGAAACCGTTGCCCTGGCGACGGTCGCAAGTACGCGGCTCAGACGCCCTGGAGCGTCGGATGCGTCCCGCGTCGCCGATTTGGCGCCTAGAGCTGTGTGGCGCCGCCGTCGACGAGCAGTTCCGCGCCGGTGGTGAAACTGCTTTGGTCGCCGGCCAGGTAGAGGGCGGTGGCGGCGACCTCGTCGGGGTGGCCTGCGCGGCCGAGCGGGGTCGGTGGGGCGGGCTCGGCCGCGGTGGGCCGATCGCCGTGCGGGAAGGCGGCGAGAAGCTCGTCCAGGCCCGGGGTCTCGACGGGGCCGGGGGTGAGGGTGTTGACGCGGATTCCGCGGCCGACCAGTTCCGCGGCCCAGGTGCGGGCGAGGCTGCGGATCGCGGCCTTGGTCGCGGCGTAGATGCCCAGGCCCGGGGCGGCCCGCAGGGCCGAGCTGGAGGAGAGCAGCATCACCGAGGCGCCGGCCGTCAGCAGCGGCAGCGCCTTTTGGACGGTGAAGACCGTGCCCTTGATATTGATCGAGGTAGTGCGGTCGTACTCCTCCTCGGTGATCGCGCCGAGCGGGCCGTAGTCCCCGACCCCGGCGTTGGCCACCACAATGTCCAGGCGGCCGCTGCGGTTCGCGATCTCGGCGAAGAGCCGGTCGAGGTCGCCGAGGTCCGAGGCATCGCCCTGGATGGCGATGCCTCGGGCGCCGACCTGCGCGACGGCGGCGTCCAGCGCGGCCTTGCGGCGCCCGGTCAGGTAGACGGTGGCGCCCTCGGCGGCGAAACGGCGGGCGATCGCCAGGCCGATGCCGCTGGAGGCGCCGGTGACGAGGGCGGTCTTGTCGTCCAGTTGTCCCATGAGACTCTGCAATTCCTTAATGTAACTATTTTAGTTACATCGATGTGTGCGGAATGCAATCCCCCTCGATCAGGGGAAATCGACGGTTCGAGGTCAGGCGGCGTTCAAGACGTCCCGCAGCACGTCCTCCAGCGTGGTCTTGGCCAGCTCCCTGCGCAGGGCGGCCTCCACATCGTCGTACACGGCGGTCATTGCCGGCCCGATGCCGTGGCCCACGACGCACTCGGGGTCCGGTGTCGCGCGATGCAGGGCGAAGACCGGTCCCGGTTCGATCGCCTGGTAAACGTCGAGCAGGGTGATCGCCGTCAGGTCCCGCGCGAGCATCCAGCCCGCCCCCGCCCCCCGCCGTGAATCGGCCAGGCCTGCCTTGCGCAGCTCGCCCAGCAGGCGGCGGATCACCACCGGGTTGGTGTTGACGCTCGTCGCGATCTGCTCGGAGGTGGCGACCTCGTGGCCACGCCGCTGATACAGCCCGATCCATGTCAGGGCGTGCGCCGCGATGGTCAGTCTGCTGTTGGCACTCACGTCGGACTCCACCTCCCTCGCCCCTCGGTTCTAGTCGTAACGATAGTTGTTACAACTGTATGAGGCAAGTCCTGCGGGGCTGGCTAGACCGGCCTCGTCAAGGAGCACGCCACCCGCGACACACAATCGCCGACTTCTTCTCCGTAAGCCGGGCCACCGTCAATCGAGTCCTGGAACGCACCCAGGGCCACCACCCGAACAGAAGCCGAACGGCGGTAGGGCCCCGCCAACCTACGGGCGGGTCAGGTGTCCCCTGTCTGAGTTAGTAGGACTCCAGGGCCGACTTCTCCTGATCATGCCGCCTGGCCGTAGCCGTCCGGGGCGGGCGAGCACGTCAACACCGAAGGCCAGCACACCAGTGCCCGCCTCCCGAAAGGGAGGCGGGCACCTTGTGAAATCCCCGGACCCGCGTGCCGGTCTCCCAGCACGCTGCTCGCCCCAAGGGTGGCACCGCCGAGGACGGCCCCGCTACCGCTTTGCCGTCATGGGCTGCCCAACGTCGTCGGCCGCGCGGCGCGGGCCGGGCATGGTGGCGAACAGCGGGAGTTCCAGCCGGGAGTCCATGTCGAGGCGGAAGGTGCCATACGGGTTGATGTTCGACCAGAACAAGGCGGTCAGCCCGCGCCGGTCCTCGTCGGTGAGCTTCTTCGCCCAGGCCGGTTCGGCGAGGACCTGCTGAAGCAGCAAGGTGTTGACGTGCACAAGCGCGGACTGGAGCAGATGCAGGGCGAGCATCGACGTCTCGGCATGCTCCTTGTCCGGGCCGGTCAGGGCGCCGTCCTTGCCGTAGTGCAGCACGGTGTTCGCCGAGTTCCAGTTCTCCACGACCTGGAGCCCGCCGTGGATCTCCCGGCGCAGGCCGGGGCTGGCCAGATAGTCGCAGGCGAAGATCGTACGGACCGCACGCCCGAGCTCTTCGAGCGCGGCGTAGGTGGGGTGCTTCGGTCCGCCGCGGGTGAAGCGCGCAGCACCTGCTCCGCCTCCGCAGTCCCCAGCCGCAGCGCGGTGGCGTACTTGACCATCTGGTCGTACTGCTGGGCGATCAGGTCCCACTTGATGGCCCGGGTCGTCAGCGAGCCGCCGAGCGCTGGCCAGCCGGGCGGGGTGTCGTCCGGCCGGTACAGGCGGATGCTCCCGATGTTCTTCAGCCGGGGCAGCAGGCGGAAGTTGAGCAGCTCGGTGAAGGCGAACCCGACCACGGAGGCGCCGTGCGTGTCGACGTAGTTCGACTCGATCTCGGCGTCCGTGCAGTGCCGCAAAAGTCCCTCGATCATCGCCGCGACCTCGGACGATGAACAGGACTTCATCTGGGAGTAGATGCAGACGTTCTTCTTCTCGACATGCCAGTACACCATTACGCCGTTGCCGCCGTAGCGGGCGTGGTACTCGGTCATGAAGTTGCTGGACCAGGACCCGAACTTCTTCGAGTCCGACGCACACGCGGTGCCGCGCCCCCACCAGTCGGTATCCCGGGCGGCGAAGGTGGAGTTCACCAGCTTCCGCACGGCCGCCCGCAGGTTGTCGACGGTGACGAAGTGCCGACGCACGTGCCGCAGCGCCGCCTCGCTCTCGCCGTGCTCGCCGGTCGCCACGATGGCACGGATCCCCATGTTCGTGCCCAGCGCGAACAAGGCGCGCAACAGGCGGCGCTGGAGGACGGCCCGGTCGATGCGCTCGTACGCGGCGACCGAGGCGAACTCGTCGGTGAAGCCGGTGAGGAAGTCGGCGTTCTTCAGCACGTCCAGCAGATCGAGCACGCCCCAGCGGCGTACGACCTCCTCCTTCAGCGCCGTCAGGCCGGTGGGCTCGTCCAGCTTCTCCAGCTTCGGAACCTTGATCCACGGCTCCCCGTGCCGGGTGGTGACCTTCACCCCGCCCGCCGAGCCGTCCGCGAGCGCCCCGGACAGCCGGTCGAGGGCCTCGGTCATCCGCCGCTTCAGGTCGGTGATGAACGCCGCGGGGTCCGTGGGCTGGCGGATCGCCGCGTAGTGCACGGTGCGGGTGGCCTCGAAGTCGCCGGGCAGGTCGTCCTCCGGGTCGCCCCACCGCCTCCCGCCCTCGATGTAGATCTCGCGGCGGCGGATCGCGTCCCGCAGCGCCACCAGGACGCACAGCTCGTACGGGATCCGCTCGACCTTGCCCTTGTCGTCCACGACAGCCTCGCGCCAATCCTTGCGCACAACGCCGTCCATCGGCACCACGTCGCCGGCGTCGTAGAAGCGCGTCTTGCCGTCGACGCCGGCGTACTTCTCCAGCAGCGCGAACGCGTCCATCACCGGCCGGTAGGCGGTGTTGTTGCACCTGAAGTCCAGCGTCCGCAACAGCGGCGGCAGCATCTGCCGGTAGTAGTTGCTGTACGAGGAGCGCAGCGTGGTGCGGACCTTGGCCTCGAAGACCTTCTGGTTCGCCTTCGCCTCGGCGACCAGGTCGCGCAGCGTCTTCTCCCCGACCACCGGATACAGGGCCGTGCGCACGATCTCGTCCGGCTTACCGATCGCCGCGTCCGCGAGCTTGAAGAGGATGCCCTCCTTGCCGCGGACCTTCTTCAGCTCGGCGGTGAGCTGCCTCTCCACCCGCCGCTCGGCACGGGCGTTGATCTTCTGCACCAGGGCGATCAGCAGGTCCCCCAGGGCATCGGTGATCTCCGCCTGCCGGGACGAACACAGCGCCGCGAGCAGGGTGATCCGTACGTCCTCGGCGGTGTCCCGGAAGTCCGAGGGGTACATCTTGATCGCCCGCGCCCGCCACGCGGCCAGCAGCTTCTCCGAGCAGTCCGCGAACAGCCCCTCGGGCAAACCGAGTCTGCGCACGTCGTTCAGCTTGGTGATCTCCGTCAGCAGCGAGTCCAGGCCGACCGCGCCCGGGTCGCGCTTGAGCGTGGCCAGCAGGGCGGCGCCGTCCTCGTTGCCGTCGGCCACCAGCGCCAGCAGCCGGGCCACCCCGACGTCGCCCAGGCGCTCGATGGTCCGTGCGCAGAACGTCTTCTCCGCCCGGGTCTGGGCCGCGGTGACAATGCGGTGCGCCCGGGCGGCTCGATCGTCCTGGCCCGGCACTCCACCAGCAGGGCCTCGCGCAGCCGGTCCTCCACCAGCTCGACCGGGCACACCTCCACGGCCAGCCACGCGATCAGCTTCTCCTCGTCGGCCCGGGTGGCGGGCCGGAACTTCAGCGCCTCGCGGATCTGCTTGCGGTGGTTTTTCGCCGACCGGCTGGTCAGGTCGTACTTCGCGAACTCGGCCGCCGGCACCTTCACCAGCCCGGCGACGTACTCCGTCGCGGCCTGCGGAACCTCCTCCAGCAGATCCGGGAACCGGCCCTCCAGCTCGAAGAACTTCAGCAGCAGACTGAAGCCCAGCCGCGTCGCCCCGGTCTTGTTCGCCACCAGGTCCCAGTCGCCGTCCACCAGCGTCCAGCTCGCCAACAGCTCTTCGGGCGACCACTCTTGCCGCACACCCGCCCCTTCCCTCGCCTGCCCCGGGCTTCATCCGGACGGCCCAACGAGGCCCCCAAGAGCGAGGAAACGGGTCATCTGACTATCCGAACGCTACCCGCCGGTTACTTTGCCCCTGGGGACAGAGCTGGGAGTCCGGGGCCGGCACTGCCGCAGCAAATGCGTACACCTCGCCCCGGCGGCCGGATTGCCCCGCCGCAGGTCGCGGTGATCACGGTAGGGGGCCTGCCGCAGTAAATCCGGTATTTACTGCGGAACCATCCTGCCGGACCACCGGCGAGCGGAAGTCCGATCAGCCGACCTCAAGGTGGAACGATTGCCGCCGATCTCGGCTGCGCCGACGGCCCTCGCACTGACCGTAGACCCGAGCATTACGCAGTCCTGCACGCCACCTGGCCGGAGCTACACGAGAACAGACCCGGTTCGACGACGTCCAGGGCAGCATCACGCCCAGCGCGTTCCCGGCTCCTGTACTCACACGGGTACGGGAGGCGATTCCTCACGAGTGGCGTACGCGCGGATGAACGCATGGACTCCGTCGACCATGGTCTGGCGGACCTTTTCCGGGTCGGCGGTGGCGGGTACCGGTTGACGTTCGTAGGCCAGCAGGACGGTCAGAGCGCTGAAGTGGTCGGCGGCCAGGCGTGGGTTGTCCGTGTCCAGGAGCCCGACGTCGACGAAATGGGCGATGCGCTCCGTCAGGTCCTGCGACGCCGCGTCCGTCGCGACATCGTCCTTGGTCGTCGGCGTCTGTAGGCGCTGTTGGGCGACGAGGGCGAAGGCGGCGGCGTAGTCGGCGGAGCCGACGATCGACGTGCCGAGGTCGATCGCCAACGCCGTGAGTGCCTGCTCCAGTTGCGGCACCGTCGTGATCTGCGTGTCTGCGGGAAGATGTTCGTCGAGCGCCCGGCGGGTCGTGGCCAGCATCGACTCGGACGCGGCGGAGAGGATGGCCAGGAACAGCCGCCGTTTGTCGCCGAAGTAGTCGTACACGGTGCGCTTCGACACCTCGGCCCGGGCCGCGATGGCATCCATGCTGACGCGGTCCACTCCTTGGCGCACGAATAGGTCCCGTGCGGCGGCGAGAATCGCCGTCCGTTTCTCCAGGGCCCCCTCGCGCACCGTCTTCTCCGTACCAACAGCGCTCATCCGTACCTCCGAAAGGCCACTCTACACCGTGCAGTTTACTACTACACTGCACGGTGTAGTGTGCTCGTTATGACTTCAACAGTTACGGCCGCACGGGCCGCGACGCCCGTGCCCGATCGCCGGCTGAACCTGATCAGCCTCGTCCTGGCCCTCGGAGTGTTCATCACGCTCCTGGACACGACGATCGTCAACATCGCTCTCGACCATCTGCGCACGGTGTTCGACGCCTCGGTCGCCCAGACGCAATGGGTTGCGACGGGCTACCTGCTGGCCTTCGTGTCGGTGATCCCGGTGAGCGGGTGGCTCTCCGAACGGTTCGGGGCGCGCAACGCCTGGATGCTCGCCGTGGGCGTCTTCCTCGTCGGCTCGCTCCTCTGCGGCCTCGCGGGATCCCTGCCCGAACTCATCACCTTCCGGGTGCTCCAGGGAATCGGCGGCGGCATGGTGATGCCGATCACGCTCTCCATCGTCACGCGGGCAGCCGGCCCGGACCGCATCCACAAGGCCACAGCCGCGGTCGCGCTTCCCGGCCTGCTCGGCCCCATCCTCGGATCCGTGCTCGGCGGCGCCATCGTGCAGTCGCTGAGCTGGCACTGGATGTTCCTCGTGAACGTGCCGGTCTGCCTCGCCGCGCTCGTACTCGGCCGGTCCCTGCTGCCCGCCACCGCCGGAGCGCGCGGCCACCGACTCGATGTTTCCGGCCTTCTCCTGCTCACACCCGGCGTCGTCGCGGTCGCCTACGGCATCGATGAGGTATCCGGAAAGGACGGCTTCGCGGCTGCTGGTGCCTGGCTCCCTCTCGTCATCGGTGCCGTACTGCTCACGGCCTTCACCCTCCACTCGCTGCGCGCCCGTCGTCCTGCCCTCATCGACGTGCGCATGTTCGCGCGGCGCAGCTTCGGCCTGAGCAGCGTCATCACCTTCGCGGGCGGATTCTCGACCTACGCCCTGTCGTTCCTGCTTCCCCTCTTCTACCAGCAGGTCCGCGGCGAGACGGTGCTGCATACGGGCCTGCTGCTCATCACGCAGGGACTCGGCACGATGTTCTTCGTCGTGGCCCTGCGTGACCTTGCGGCACGGCTCGACAGCCGCTTCGTCATCGCCGACGGCATGGCAATCACCATGATCGGGATCGTGCCGTTCGCTCTCGCGGACGCACACGGCGGAACCGCACTGCTGCTGACCGGGCAGTTCGCCCAAGGGCTCGGCTTCGCCGCCACCACGTTCCCGGTCATGACACTCGCCCTGGCCAACCTGAGTCACGACGAGACTCCCCGGGCCAGCGCGGCGTTCAGCGTCGTACAGCGCGTGGGTGCGCCCTTCGGCGTCGCGGTCATCGCCGTGATCCTGCAGAACCGGCTCGACGACGCAACCACCGCGGCAGACGGACTCGCAGCGTTCTCCGGAACGTTCTGGTGGATCTTCGGCCTCAGCGCCGTCCCGCTCGTCCTGGCCTTCCTCGTTCCGTCGCAGAGGCGCACCGGTGCCGCACCGGAGCCCGCTGAGCCCACAAGGCCCACGAAGCCGGCAGAGCCCACCGCCCCGGCCCAGTAGACGGAGGCGGCTGGCCCGAAACGCGCTGGCCGCGTCCCCCGCCAGTGCACGACCCACCGTCGGTCAGGTCCGCAGGCCCCACCCTGGAAGAGGAATCGTCCGTGCCCCAAGCGCCCGCCCTCATCGGCAGTCTCGTCGCGTCCGCTCTCGGGCGCCGAGCCCACGTGCTTCACCTTCGCGAGCCCGCCCCCGGCTTCCTCGAACTGGAAATGCACGCCGTGCCGCCGCCCGGCGGCTGGCACCCCGGTCACGAGATCCAGTTCCGCGTCGCCCCCACCCTGGGCCGCCGTTACACGGTGCGGACGGTGAACGGCGAGGATCCCGAGCACATCTGCATCCTCGCGGCCACCGACGCCGCTGGTCCTGGCACCGCGTGCATCCGCGGCCTGCGCGCCGGCAAACGGCTGACGGTGCTGGCCGGCCGGCACCGACCGCCACGTGAGAGCGGAACCCGCCGCCTCTACCTCGGCGACGGCTGCGCCCTCGGCGCCCTCGATGCCTACGCCCAGAGCGGCGAAACACCGATCGTGGCCGTCGAGGTGCCGGCGGACGCCGTCGAAATCTTCGCCGGCCGCTGGCCCCGCTACCACTTCCTGCCCGCAGCTCAAACGCCAGGGGAAGCACTGCAGTCCTGGCTCGAACGAGGCATCGGCAAGGGCGAGTTGAAGGATCTCGACGGTGCTCTGCTGCTGGGCCACGCCCAGTCCATCCAGCGCCAGCGGCGTGTGCTCATCGACAGCCAGGTCCTGGAGCGCCGCGCCATCACCACAAGGCCGTACTGGGCCGACGGCAGGGAGGGGCTGTAGTGCGAGCGGACACCGAGAACTTTCCAGCACCTCACGGAATGTCCCTAGCCCGGTACGTGCGGAGCAACACTCCACGAGGCCCGCCCGCCAGCGGCGTAGCGGAGATCGACTGCGCACCTTCGGGGCGCCGCTCCGCACAGTGGCCCACCACGCCCCGAGAAAAGAAACCCCACATTCGATATCTGGCTGCCCGGCACATCAACGCGGCGCGGCCAGGAAGGATCGACCATGACCGAGACACACAACCACAACCGCAACCGCTCCGTTCTCGTCTCCGGCGCCAGTATCGCCGGCCCCGCGATCGCCTACTGGCTCCACCGCTACGGCTTCGACGTCACCATCGTGGAGAAGGCGGGCACTGTGCGCGGCGGCGGCTACCCCATCGACATCCGCGGCACCGCGGTCGAGGCGGTGCGGCGCATGGGCCTCCTGCCCCAGTTGCAGAAGGTCCACGTCAACACTCAGCGCATCACCTTCCTGAAGGCCGGAGGCGGCACCGTCGCCGCGCTGCGCCCCGAAAGCATGGCCATCGGCGCCGACGGCGACCTCGAAGTACGACGCGGCGACCTGACCGAGATTCTCTACGACGCCGTCCGTGACTCCGTCGAATTCATGTTCAACGACTCCATTGCCGCCCTCGACGACCGCCCCGACGGCATCGAGGTGACCTTCCGCAGTGGTGCCCGCCGCACGTTCGACGTCGTCATCGGGGCCGACGGACTCCACTCCAACACCCGTCGGCTGATCCTCGGCCCCGAGGAGCGCTTCCACCACTACCTCGGTGCCTGCTTCGCGGGCTTCACCCTGCCCAACCACCTCGGGCTCTCCTCCGAGGGACTGCTGTGGAACACCCCTGGCCGGTCCGCCGCCCTCTACGCCGTCGGCTCCCGCCAGGACGTGTTCGGGCTGCTCACCTTCAGGCGCTCCGACCCCCCCTTCGACGCCTTCCGCAACCCCGACGCTCAGCGCGAACTGCTCGCCTCCACCTTCCCGGACGACAGCTGGGAGATTCCGCGGGTGGTCGCCGAGATGCGCACCGCCGAGGACCTGTTCTTCGATATCGTCAGCCAGATTCGGATGCCACGCTGGTCCGTAAACCGGGTCGCGCTGGTCGGCGATGCCGCCTATGCGCCGTCCTTCCTCACGGGGCAGGGCACCAGCCTCGCCCTTGTCGGCGCCTACGTGCTGGCCGGTGAACTGGCCGCGGATGCCGACCACGCCAAGGCGTTCGACGCCTATGAGGAAGTGATGAGGCCGTTTGTGACCCTTAACCAGGCGCTTGCCAACGAGGGCGACACGGAGCTCTTCCCCGCCACCGAGCAGGCCCTCCAGCAGCGCAACGCCGCCCTGCGCGCTCTTTCCGCCCTCCCCACCGAACGGCCGCACGCCGAGTACAGCGCTCTCGCCCTTCCCTCCTACGGCTGACGGCTTCCGGTTCACCTTCTTCACCTCCCGGGGCCGGGCGAGGCTTTCGGCGATGAGTTCCTGCCCAGGCCGGCGGGCGGGGCGGCGCCCGCCTCCGCCCGCCGGCGATGCGGTCGGGGCCGCGCACCCGGCCCAGGCCACTCGGCTGTGGCCTCGTCCGGTTCATTCAGTGTCCACAGTGGATCGCGCGGCCCGGTCAGCCGGGGCCCTGGGCCCCGGTAGGGAAGCCGCGGCGAGGTTGAGACGGGCGCCCATGTCGAGGTTCACCTCACCGTAGGGCCGGACGTGGGACCAGAAGAGCGGGGTCAGGCCGCGCCGGTCGGCGGACGTCAGCAGGTCCGCCCACTCCGGTTCGACGAGGATGTCCTGGAGCATCAGGGTGTTCACGTAGACCAGGGCCGATTGCAGAATCCGCAGGCACAGCACGAACATCTCCTGCTCGTCGCGCCGGTTCGAGGAGATCTCCCCGCCCTTGCCGTAGGCGATCACGGAGTTCGCGCCGTTGGAGGACTCCATCACGTTCAGGCCCTCCTCGATCTCCCGCTGGAGGTCCCGAAGCCGCAGGTAGCGGGCCACGAAAATGGTCTTCTGGGCGCGGCCGACCTCCAGCATCGCCGCGTAGGTGGGGTGGGAGGCGTTGCGGGTGAAGCGGCGCAGGATCGCCTCCGTGGACGCGGTCCGAGTCCGGATCGCGGTCGCGTACTTGATCATCTGGTCGTACTGCTGGGCGATGAGTTCCCAGCGGATCGGACGGGTCAGCGCCGGGGGCAGCTGCGGGTAGGCGTCCGGCTCGCCGGCCACCGGCCGGTACAGCTTCACCTTGTTGATCCGCTTGATCCTGGGCAGCAGGTCGAAGTTCAGTAGCCGCGTGACGCCGAACCCGATTTCCGACTGGCCGTGTGAGTCCGTGTAGTTGGCCTCGACGTCCATGGTGGTGCCGTGCCGCATCGCGCCCTCGATCATCGCGGCGACCTCGGAAGCGGTGCAGTTGATCAGCTGGGAGTGGATGGCCAGCGACTTCTTCTCCACATGCCAGTAGATGAGCACCCCACGGCCGCCGTAGCGCGAGTGCCACTCGGTGAACAGGTTCTGGTCGTAGGCGCGCACATGGGTGGAGTCGGAGGCGACCGCCGTTGATCCCTGGCCCCACAGCTCGGCGCTGCGGGCGGCGAAGGTGGCGTTCGCGATCTGGACGGCGATGGCGCGGGCGGCCTCCGCCGACAGATACCGGCGCCGCACGTACCGCAGCTCGTCCTCGGTGTGCCCGTGGCCGCCGGACGCCACGGCCTTGATTCCGGTGTTCGTCCCGTACGCGTAGATGACCAGCAGCAGGCGTTCGGCCAGCACCTCCGCCGAGAGGCTGCCGCCGCCGGAGACGGAGGTGACCGCGTCCAGGCAGCCCGTACGCAACACGGCTTCCTTGAGCATGTCGACGAGCGGCACGATGCCCCAGCGCCTGTGTACCTCGCCCTTGATCCTGCGCAGGTTGCGCGGCTCGGGCTGGGCCTCGGCCGCCGTGAGCCGGATCGCCCCGGACTTCGGCTCGGCGATGTCCAGCCAGGACAGCTTCGGCATTCCGTCGTTGAGCAGGGTCAGTTCGGCCGTCATCTGCTCGCGCAGCTCGTCGACGAACACTGCGGCGTCCAGCGGCTTGCGCAGCTCCCGGTAGTTCTCCGCCCGCCTCGCCTCGAAGTCGCGGGGCAGGTCCTCGTCCGGGTTGCGCCACTTGTCGGCGCCGACCACCCAGATCTCCTTGCACTTGAGCTGATCGCGCAGGGCCTGGAAGGCGGCAACCTCGTAGACCATGCGCACCACCCGGCGCCGGCCGCGCTTGTCGGTGCGGTGCACGACCTCCGCCCAGTCCCCACCCATCGCCTTGTGCACCGGCATCGTCTCGCCCAGCGGGTAGTACGTCGTGTTCCCCGCGTTTGCGTAGCGCGCCACCAGCGCCAAGGCCTCGATCACGGGCCGATGGGCATGGTTGGAGGAGCGGAACTCCAGCACGTCCAGCAGCTTGATCAGCCCGCGCCGGTAATGGTTGGTGTACGACGCCTTCAGCGTGGTCTGCACCGTGCGCCGGTAGACCGGCCCGCGGGTCTTGAACTCGTGCACCAGCTCCCGCAGCGTCGCCTCACCTCCGGACACCGCCGGGAACACGACCTGGCGGACTGTCCCCTCCGGGGTGCCGAGCGACGCCTCGGCGAGTCTGAAGAGGATGTTCTCCTTGCCCGATACCTTCTTGAACGCGTTGATGAGCTGCTCGGTGACCTTCTTCTCCGCCCGCGCCCCGATCCGGTGCACCGTGGAGATCAGCAGCTCCACCAGCGTGTCGGTGATCTCCCGCTCCCGCTCGTGCAGCAGCGCGGCCAGCAAGGTCACCCGCAGCGCCACCGGGTGCGTCCGCAGGTGGGAAGGCGACTCCACCGCGGCCCGCGCCCGCCAGCCGGCCACGACCTGCGCGACATCGAAGAAGAGATCCGGCGGCAGGCCGATCGCCCGCACCGCCAGGAGCTTGTCGATCTCGGTGAGCATCGTCTCCAGGCTCACGTTGCCCGGCGCTTCCTTGACCTTCCCCAGGACCGGCGGGGCGTCCTCGCCCTCCGTGCCGGCATTGCCAGGCTCCGCGTCGTCGTCCTGGTCGGCGCCACCGGCCACCAGAGCCACGATCCGCTCCACGCTCTCCTCGGTCAGCTGCGAGAAGATCAGGGCCGTCAGCGACTCCTCGGCCGCCCGCAGAGCGGCCCCCACGATCCGGTCGCACCGGCCCGGCGTGGGCGGCTCGATGCTCTCGGTGCGACAACGCGCCAGCAGTTCCACCTGGACCTGCTCGGGCCTGCGTTCCTTGTGCGCGACATGCTCGGCCAGATAAGCCGTCAGCTTCTCCGCATCCGCGACGCTGCACTCGCGAAAACCGAGGTGCTCCCGGATCTGCGCGCGGTGGTACTCGACCGTGCGGCCCGTCCAGTCGTAGGACTCCAGCTCCGAGGCGGGAACCTGTACCTGGCGGGCGACGAACTCCACGGCCTCACCTGGCAGCTCTGCCCGGTTCCGGGGAAACCGGCCGTACTGCGTATAGAACTTCAGCAGCACGGCGAAGCCCAGTCGCGTCGCACCACGCTTGCCGGACACAAGCGTCTGCTCGTCCTTGAACAGCGTCCAGTGCTCGACCAGCTCATCCAGGTCCAACGGAATACGGGCCACCATCGAAATCGTCCTCGCAGAGCTTCACTCACCGCAGCCGTACGGGCCCGGACTCACCCACACGGGTGACGCCCTCGGAAGATCATCACCGTTTGCGGCTGGTGACAGTGTTCTTACCGGCACCCCAACCTGGAGGACTCGGCCGGGGGCGTCCTGAAGGACCCGCGTGCGCACGCCGAGTGGCTGGCCGAGGTGTGCGCCGCGGCCGGCGACGAGCTGTTCGTCAACGCTCGCGTCGACACCTTCGTCCGCGGGGTCACCGGCCCCGGACGGGCCATCGAACGGGCGGCGTTGCACGTCGCCGCGGGCGCCGACTGCGTGTATCCGATCGGCGCCCCGGTGGACGTCCTGCCGCTGCTGCGGTTCGGCATCCAGGGCCCGATCAACGTGTTCGGCCGGCCACGGAGGGGCCCGTCCCCTCCGGACTCGGCGAACGGGGCGCCGCCCGCGTCGCGTTCGGGCCGGGGCTGCGGCGGCTTGCGACGGCGGCCCTGAAGGAGATCGCCACCGACCTGGCGCCCCGCGGGACCGGGAGCTGACCCGGGCGGTTCAGCGGGGCTCCGGCCGGACGGCCGACCAGGCCCGCACCAGGTCGCGTACGGTCGCGCGCAGCCAGGCGTGGGCCGGGTCGGCCTCGTGGCGGGGGTGCCAGGCCAGGCCCAGGCGCAACGGGGGCAGGGGCAGCGGGATCTCGAAGGGGACCAGGCCGAGGGTGTCGGCCAGCGGCAGGCCCCAGGAGTGGACCAGGCCCACGAGGTCGGTCTCCCGGATGACGAACAGCGAGGCCGGGAGGGTGCCGACGGTGCCGGTCACCCGGCGGCGCAGCCCCAGCTCGGCGAGCGCGGCGTCGACGGGGCCGTGCAGCCGGCCGCGCCGGGAGACGATCAGGTGATCGGCCGCCGCGAACCGCTCGGCCGTCATCTCGCCCTGCAGCAGCGGATGTCCGGACCGCGCCATCCCGAGCATCCGGTCCTCGTGCAGGATCTCCACGTGCAGCTCGGGCGCGGTGGAGTCGACCACGCCGACCTCCAGATCGGCGGTGCCGTCGCGCAGGAACGGCGCGTCCACGTGGCTCTCGCTCAGGAAGCGCAGCCGGATGCCGGGCGCCTCCTCGGCCGCGCGGGCGAAGAGCACCGCCCCGTGCGCGGCGGGCACGGCGTCGTGGCACAGGACCGTGAACGTCCGGCTGACGGTGCGCAGATCGGCGTCCGCGGCCGGCGCGAACAGCGCCCGCGCCCGCTCCACGACCGCGCTCACCTCGGCGCGCACCGCGAGGGCGCGGGGGGTCGGCACCATGCGCCGCCCGGCCCGCACCAGCACCGGATCGCCGAGCGCGCGGCGGATCCGGCCGAGCGTGCGGCTCATGGCCGGCTCGGACAGGTGCAGCCGGCGGGCGGCGCCCTGCACGCTCTGCTCCTCCAGCAGCACGTCCAGGGCGAGCAGCAGGTTGAGGTCGATCCCGGTGGATTGCGTCATGTGCATGTATCTCCTGCAAAGGTTGCACTGGAGTGCAGACCAGTGCTGCGCCTACGGTGACAGGGCATCCCACCCCTCGTCCAGCTCCCGGGAGGAGCCGTGCCCGCGCACGCCCTGAAACGCTCGACCCTGCTCACCCTGTGCGCCTGCGTGCTCGTCGCGCAGAGCATGGTGGCCGCCATCAACCTCCTCATCCCGCAACTGGGTTCGTCGTCCTTGCACCCCTCGCACACCGAGGTCCTGTGGACCGTCGACGCCTACGTCATCGTCTTCGCCGGCCTGCTCGTCCCGGCGGGCGCGCTCGGCGACCGGTACGGCCGCAAGGGCGCCCTGCTCGCCGGGCTGGCCCTGTTCGCCGCGGGCGCCGCGACCAGCGCGCTCGCCCCCGCCCCGGCCCTGCTGATCGCGGGCCGGGGCCTGTCCGGCGCGGGGGCGGCCCTGATCACCCCGGCGACGATGTCGATCCTGGTCCGGCTGGCCGGCCCCGAGCGCCGTGCGCAGGCGATGGCGTCCTGGACGCTGGCCCTGGGCGTGGGCGGCCTCGCGGGCAACCTGGGTGGCGGCCTGGTCGGCCAGTTCCTGTCCTGGCGGGCCCTGTTCTGGGCGATGGTGCCGCTGGCGGCCGTGCTCGCCCTCGCCGTAGCGGTGACGACCCCGCGCACCGCCCGCTCCGCGCAGGGCAGCCCGGACCCGGTCGGCACCCTGCTGCTGACGGCCGGCCTGGTCGCCGTGCTGTTCGGCATCATCGAGGGCCCGGGCCACGGCTGGACCTCGGCGCGCATCCTGACGGCGTTCACCGCGGGCGCCCTGCTGCTGGCGGCCTTCACGCTGCACGCCCTGCGCTCGCCCGCCCCCCTCTTCGACCCGCGGGTGTTCCGCTCCCGCGGCCTGCGCACGGCGACGCTGGGTCTCGCCACGGGATTCTTCGGCCTGTTCGCGCTGTTCTTCGTCAACTCCCAGTATCTGCAGGAGGTGAAGGGCTTCCCGCCGGCCGTGACGGGCCTGGCGATCGTGCCGCTGATCGTCGGCATGGCCCTGGTGCCCCGGTTCGCGGCCCGCTGGGCGGCGCACCCACGTCCGGTGGTCGGCACGGGTCTCGCTCTGATCGGCCTGGGCCTGCTGGCGGCCTCCACGGCCGACGCGCACACGCCGTACCCGCTGTACGCATGCTGGCTGCTGGTCCTGTCGGCCGGCACGGGTCTGGCCATGCCGGCGCTGACGCTGGGCGTGGTGGTGTCCCTGCCGGACCACCAGACCGGGCTCGGCTCCGGCCTCGGCACCTCGGCCCGGGAGGTCGGCGCCGCCCTCGGGGTCGCCGTCGCCGGCACCGCGCTCGCGGGCCACGCCGACTTCGCGTCCGGGATGGGCCCGGCGCTGCGTGCGGTGGGCACGGTGGTGCTGGTGGCGACGGCGGCGGTGGTGGCCGGCTACCGCGGCACGGGCCGCGTGGCCCCGGTGGCGTCCGGCACGGCTCCCGCGAAGGAGCCGGTGGCCTGAAACGCGACGAGTCCCGCCCCGCGCGATGCGGGACGGGACTCGTTCGTCGGAGCGCCGGGCAGGCCTTGCACCTGCATCTCCCCGCAGGAAGCGGGGCGTCTTTCCTTGGACCACCAACGCACAGTCGGCTTCCGGGAGTTCCGGCGGCCAGTGTGTGATCAACTATAGCGCGTCCCCGGGCTGACGATCACACACCGGCCGGGTACGGGCTGTCGGCCGTACCCGGTGATCCCCGGCGGGCCGACGTGGCTCAGATGAGGTCGAGGGAGAGGACCGCCTCGCGCTCCTTGACGGAGGCGTCGATCCGGGCGCGGGAGAACTCGTTGATCTCCAGGCCCTGGACGATCTCGTCAACGGCGAGCGGAAGTACCTGTGGCGGGCCGTCGACCAGAAGGGCAACGTGCTCGACATCCTGGTCCGGAACCGGCGGGACACCGCTGTCGCCAAGCGCTTCTTCCGTTAACTGCTCAAGAGGACTCGCTCGGTGCCGCAGGTGGTGGTCACCGACTAGCTCCGTTCCTACGGCGCGGCCCACGGCGAGGCCATGCCTTCCGTCGAGCACCGCTCGCACAAGGACCTGAACACCCGGGCGGAGAAGAGTCATCAGCCCACCCGGCAGTGTGAACGCGCGATGAAAGGCTTCCGCAGCGTGGGCGGGCACAGCGATTCCTGTCCGGGTTCAGCGGCATCTCACCCCACTTCCGACCCCGCCGCCACCTGATGGCCGCCGCCCACCACCGCGCCGAAATGACCATTCCCTTTGCAATCCGGCATCAGGCCGCCGGCGCCGCCGGCCAACCCGCCGGAGCCGGAGCACGGAGCCAGAACCCGTCACACCATTCCCCGACGCGCCGTCAGGTGCGATGTTCCGGGTTCGTGTCAGTGGAGTGGTCGGCAGTGGCTGGCGGCTGCTTCTTGTCGTCTTTTCGCTGGTCATGGAGGGGCGGGCGGCTGTGTGCTACCGACATGGTTGAGGCACGGACAAGACGTCTCACTGTCACGGCGCGGTATGTCCCATGGTGGGTCACTGACACGAGGCCGAGATATCGCAGCCGCCCTGTCCCACCTGGCCATCCACGCCGTCGCGACCCGCTGGCGCTACCCCCAGCCGGACCGGTTCTCCCGCGCCTTCCGGACGGCGCTGGTGATGTCGTCGAGCGAGTACCGGGTGGCCATGCAGACGGCTCCGGCGCCGGGTGAGGCGGCGGGTGCCGGATGAGTGCCGCATCGGTGCTCCATGAGCGCCACGTTCAGAGCTGGGGCCGGGCGGCACCGAACCGGGTGTCCTCGCCCAGCGCGGTCTCCTGGGCGAACGCGGCGTACGAACTCGGGTTGACCAGGGCGTCTGCGGTCGGGATGGTGCTGTAGCGGGGCATGGTGACGCCGTTGATCACGGCCGGGCCCTGCTGCACTCCGGCGACCACCTCGCCCGACCACTCCGGTACGTCGACGCCGGCGTCGAAGCGGAAGTGGCTCGCCTCGTGGATCAGCGCCGCCGCCCGGCCGTTCGGCCCGTGGAAGGTCGAGAACTCGTTCCCGATCTCGGTCAGTGTGCCCGGCGTGGTCGTTGCCGCGAACCCCAGGTCCGCCGTCCACTTGAACTGGTCCGGAAGTGCGGTGAGCCGTTCGCGGATTTGCCCGAGCCGATCGCGGACCGTGTTGACCACGGTCGTGTCCGGGGACCTGGTCATGAAGTGATGCGCGAACGCCGTCAGGGTGGCGGGATCGAGCGGTGTCGCGGCGGCCGCCGTTTCGGCCCCGCCGATCCAGCCCAGCGCGAGCTCGATGGCGGGTCCGGCGTCGAGCAGCGGAAAGAGGCCGTTCCACTGCCCGACGACGTCAGCCGGATCGGTGACGGTGTTGTCGACGACCTCGCCGTTGAAGTCGTAACGGCAGTAGACCGGCGCATTCACGACCAAGCCACCGCTCGAGGTCCGTCGGCCGTCCCGGTTCACCATGGTGGTGACGGTCCGGAACAAGTACGCCTTGGCGCCGAAGGCCCGCAGGCCGGTGATCTCGCCGTCCAGGTCGTGGGTGAAGTCGCCGCTGGTGTGCCAGTTCGGGCCGATCGGCTTCGGGTAGCCGGCCGAGGCGGCGTTGGCCGGCCAGTCAAAGCGCATGTAGTCCGGGCCGCGGAAGAAGTAGGCGAAGCCGCTCTTCGCGCCACCGCCGGGGAAGACGGCGTCGAGCGTGGTCCAGTCGGACGGCAGGAACCAGTTGTCCGCCGTCGAGGCGGGGTCGCCGTCCGGCTGCAGCCCGGCCAGCTTGATCCGCTGGTAGTTGCCGCCCTGGAAGACGTACTCGAAGTCACTGAAGGCCTGTTGGCCGAGCAGCGCGCCGTCCAGATCACGGTCGAACGGCGCGGGGAAGAGCGGCTGGGTCGGCGCACCCGCGGTGACCACGTGGTCCGCCGCCCAGTCATAACCCACCGACCAGCCGCCGGCGAAGACGACGCTCAGGCTCGGGTCGGTGTCCGGCGTGGGCAGCGCGCCGGCGATGCGAACGGTGGAGGACATAGCGATCCGCCTGGGGGAGAGGGCAGGGTGGGGGCCGGGACGTCGTCCAGGGTCAGGTGCGGCACGGCGGCTCCCTTTCCACGCTAGACCCCTGGGTGCGGGCCCGCACCCGATCGCCGTCGGCCGCGCTCACCGGCAACTCGACGGGGCATCAACGTGGTTGGAGAGGCCGCAGGCGGGCCCGGACGCCGTCGGGCGTGCGCCGGTACCGGGACCCCACGGGCACCAACGGAGCCGATGCCACCTCGCGAGAAGGTCCCACCGCGGTCGCGGGGCACCTCTTCGGGCTCTTCACGGTCGTCCGGGAGCCGGCACCTGCCCTACGGTCTCAACGGCGCCTGTCGCCCCCCCCCCATCCTGGCGGCCGACGAGGTCCCGGGCGAGACCTCGCCGCTGATCGGGGACGCGTACCCGGCCGCCCTCGCCGATGCGGCGACGGAGCTGTCCGGCCTGGTCGTCGAGGAGGGGTGACGGCGGTCAGGGCCGGGTGTCGTCGCGTCGACGGCTGTCGCTCCCCAGTGGCGGGCGTCCGCCACCGGAGTGAGCATGGAAGAGAGCGTGGAAGAGAGGTGAAGGTGCCTTCGTCGCACCTCACCGCACGCACGACTTCTTCTTCACCTTCACGTGAGCCCGGGTGAGGCGTTCCTCATGTCATTCCGTACCCGCCGTCCTGTGTCCCTCAGGCTGGGGGAGGAGCTGCGCAACCATCCCGGTGAGGAGGGAGAACACCACGACGACCACGGCGGCGACCGCGGCGACGGCGGAGGGTTCGGGGGTGGCTTCGGGGGCGGCAGGTTCGGTGGGGATGGTGGCGGCCCGGGCGGCGGGTTCGGTCCGCCGCACGGCCCGCACCCTGGCCCCCCGCACGGTCCTGGTCCGCACCCTGGTCCTGGTCCGCATCCCGGCCCCGGTCCTGGTCCCCACCCTGGGGGTGGGCCCCCGGAACCCCCGCCGCCGCACGAGGTGGACGTCGCGGAGGGGCCGTTCCGGGTGGTGCGGCCGACGGACATGCTTGTCGTCGACATCGCACTGATGGGCCTGCACTTCGACGGCACCCGCCACCGTCTCGTGCGAGCCCCCGACGCACTGAACGCCTTCATCCTCGTCGGTCTGCCGCCGCAGCATGTGGTGGAAGAGGTCCCCGACGATCTGAGCAAGGTCACTGCTCCCATGCAGGCAGTCACCGCCGGCTCCACCCGGCTGGCCTTCTCGGTGCCGGCCGACATCAAGGAGCTGGAGCTGTCGCTGGACGGGTTGCTCGACTGGGAGCGCCTGGTGCCGCTCAGGGTGCCCGATGGCCAACAAATCCCGGACACGCCGGGGACGACGGTCTTCCAGGGCATCCCCAGAAGCGTCATCGAGTTCCCCACCCGGCTGTTGATCAGCTACGACGAGCCCGTGGACTGGTTGGGCGGACCGCGACCCCAACAAGTCGACGGCCGCACCGCGTTGTGGCATGTCCGGCTGCACCCTGCATCGGACGGCGCCGGGCTCGGTGCGTCTGACGGCAGCGTGAAGTTGCGGGCCTTCGCGATGGTCACGAACGGCGGGACGCTGCCACCCGGTGCTCCGTACGTAGCGCCTGTCCTGCAGGACCTCGTGACCCTCACCAGTCGCATCCCGTTGCCAGGAATAGGTGGGCCGCTCGAAGTCCACAGTGATCCCCTGCGCGCGGAGCAGTTCCTCATCACCCCCATGGGCACCTCGGCCCATCTGCACGGTGCCTGGACTCCGTTGTCGGATCCTGCCCTCGCCCGCTACGAGGAGGTCGATCGGCGTGCCCCGGCTCTGGTGGCCTACGACCACATCACAGGGCTGGGGCGCGACCAGTACGTCCGCATCGTCCGACACGGCCACTTGTCCACGGGCCATGAGGCCCTGCACATGCAGGAGTACAAGCGACTCTTCATCGCGCGTCCGGACGACGGAATCGTCGCCTACCTACAGCGTGAGGACCACATCATCGTCAAGCAGCCGGAGATGACGTACGGAGCAGCCAACGGCTTCCAGCACGAGGGACGCGAGATGCCGTTCCAGGTGCTGCGCATCACCGACCGCGTCACTCCGCTGATCATTCCGCCCAAGCCTGCTCCTGACCCCCCACTGCCCCCCGAACAGGACGAGCCGGAGCTCGCGGCCTTCTGGGTGCGTCTCAAAGAATCCGGAAAGGACCATGAATTCACCCTGATCGGTACGGATTCAGAGGCCCGCAAGGTGAGCTTCACCATGCCGATGGTGTTCGTTCCCGACGGACTGAGGGATGAACAGCAGCAGTTGAAGGACCTTTACGATCCGGAGAAGGAAAACACACGGGCCGAGCCCGACAAGATGGAGCGGCGCCAGAAGCGGGAGCTGCATGGCCAGGTGATGGCGATGGCGCAGCCCCCACACCGTGCTCCCGGCAGCACCAGTCACGCGGTCGGCTCCCTGACCTTCCGGCTCGGGCCGAACGGCGCGCCGGTAGTGGGCCAACCCTGTGTTGCGGCCGCTGAGGTCCGCGTCCCCGCCGTGGAGCAGTTCACCCCGAACGCCGGCGACCTCAAGGTCGAGTTCAACGACACGTATCTGCGGCAGAGCATGGACGGGCATCCGGCGGGGGCGTACCTGGATCTGACGGACTCGCTCAAGCTCGTCTTCGGCGCGGAGCAGGCGGGCGGACTCTCCAGCCCCAATGCCGTGGTGAAGACGATCACCAGCCAGGCGGGCGTCATCCCCGATGTCTTCAAGCCCCCCGCCACCGGAGCGGTGATTGATGCGAAGGACATCAAAAAAGCTTTCGGCGGGGCACAGCTGCTCGGCATCGACCTCAGTAGTTACCTGAAGGGCCTTGTCAAGGACCAACTCGGCGCACTGCGGCAGCTGAGCGACGAGCAGATCGAGAACATACTCACGGATCCGAACGGTCTGCTGCCCGCGCCCGTGCTGCGTGTGCGCGACTTGGCCGACGGACAGGGCAAGGAACTGCGGTACGTGTGGAAGCCGCCGTTGGCCCCGCCCCCGGCCGCCCTGATCGACGTGTCCAAGGCGTCGCTGATCCTGGACGCCCGGACCGTCCGTTCGATGGACGCCGTCGACAAGTCAACGGTGCAGGGCAGCCTGAGCCACTTCGCGCTGGACTTCCTGGGCATGGCCCGAGTGGAGTTCGAGGGGCTGAACTTCAAGACCGGCCCGGGTCAGAAGCCCGACGTGACGGCCTCCGGTGTGGAGCTGAAATTCCGGGGTGCCATGGAGTTCGTCAACACCCTCCGCAGCGCCCTGCCCGCTGATGTCTTCGGCGCCGGCGCGTTCATCGACGTCCAGCCCACCGGCATTCGTGCCGGATACACACTCGCCCTTCCCACCCTCTCCCTCGGCGTCTTCAACCTGGCCAATCTCTCCCTGTCGGCCGAGCTCGCAATCCCCTTCGATGGCAAGCCGGTCTCTTTCCGCTTCTCGGTCTGCGAGCAGAAGCATCCCTTCAACCTCACGGTCTCCCTGTTCGGCGGAGGCGGCTACTTCTCCTTGCTGGTCGACGCCAGTGGCGTGCAGGAGGTCGAGGGCGCCATCGAGTTCGGCGGCGCCGCGGCGCTGGACCTCGGGGTCGCGAGCGGCGGGGTCTCCATCATGGCGGGCATCCGCTTCATGCTCGCCAAGGTCGACGGCAAGGACGACGTCAAACTGACCGGCTACCTGCGGTGCAACGGCTTCCTGACGGTGCTGGGCATCGTCACAGTGTCCGTCGAATTCTATCTGGAGCTCACGTACGAGAAGAAGGGCAAGCAGTCGACGGTCCGTGGCAGGGGCACCCTCACGGTCAGCGTACGGATCGCCTTCTTCAGCAAGTCCGTTTCGCTCGAACTGGAGCGGACCTTCGCCGGCGCGCCGGTCGACCCGACCTTCGCGC
Source organism: Streptomyces sp. Y20 (assembly GCF_043195475.1). Taxonomy (NCBI): domain Bacteria; kingdom Bacillati; phylum Actinomycetota; class Actinomycetes; order Kitasatosporales; family Streptomycetaceae; genus Streptomyces; species Streptomyces sp. Y20. The sequence goes on along the minus strand of NZ_JBIDDP010000016.1, from coordinate 185,078 downwards.
AGTGCTTCTCGAAGGAGCATGACTGGCCGAAGTACTGCGCGGCGTTCGCCGCGTGAGCGAGCCGCGTGGAGACCACCATGGACTTCGAACAGCAGATCAGCTGGACCGTTCTCCCCGCCGGGCTGACGGCCGACGGTACGCAGGTCAAGGTGTCGGTGTTCATCGCGCCGCGGCTGCTGGGGCCCGCCCCGCCCGGGCCCCCCGACCCGACGAAACGCCTCACGCTGGACCCGCACTTCCCCGATTTCCTCCGCTGGCCGGAAAAGATCGCACTCGCCACTTTTGATTTCGCCGCCGGCGAGGGCACCGTCGAGCCCTCCACATCCACCGAGGCGGACGAGGAACCCGACGCCACGCCCGCACCCTCGACGCCCTTCGTCACCGGGCTGAAGCCGCAGGGCCCGCTGCCCGACGTGCACTTGTGGCAGGCCCTCTTCGGTGCCGGAACGCCGCTCGATCCCTACACCTTCGAAAGGCATACGGACCGGATCTGCCAGACCTACTCCACCAAGGAGGTCGGCACCTTCATCAAGGGCAAATACGCCGAAGCGGCCATGACCTCACCCGAGGCACCACCCCCCACCAGAGACCTGGTGATGCCACCGAGCGACGGCCCTACGGACGGCGGGGCAACCAACGGCAGCTCCACCGGGAGCGGTTCAACGGATGGCGGTGCTCCGAGCGACGGGTCCGGGAGCGCCGCGGGTCCCGGCGCCGTGGGCCCCGGGGACGTGCCCACGGCGGTCCGCGACATCACCGCGGACGAGGATCCACCGATGCCTTCGGAGCTCCAGCGCCTGCACAGCTTCCACACGATCGCCATGCCGCCGCGGCCACCCACCCTCGCCGGCGAAGAACCGCCGCCACCACCGCGACCCGCGAAGCACGACCCCGACTTCCACCAGATGCTCACCTGGCTCGGCGATCACCCCACCCTGCTGCGGCACCTCGGACTCGTTCTGGACTTCCGCCTTCCGGCCGACCTGCTCCCCGTCTCGTCAGGGCAGCTGTTCCTGAAGGTCATCCCCCACTGGAAGTCCGGACTGGGAGAGAAGGCGTCGCACGACGTGTCGCCTCGCACGCGATACGTCTTCCTTCCGGACCACCGCGCCTTCGCCCCCCGGGCCGGGGTACCGACCGACGGCCCGCTGACGCCACCCGCCCGCGGCCTGGTGGAACTGAAGGGGAACTTCACTCTCGAACCGGCCGACATCGACGCCGCCGCAGGCAAAATGGTCGGGCCCGCCGAGGGCGCCACCGGGCTCGCCACGGTGCGGACCCATGGGATCGCGCTGGTCCGGCACGAGCGCATGGAAAGCCTCCGGCAGGAGTTCGCCCGGGCAGCCGAGCACGACGCGGCGTTCACCCGGGTGGTCGAGCAGCAGAAGGCGCAAGGTGCGACACCCGACCCGCAGAATCCGGGGGCTGTCCCCCACACCTCGGCCGACCAAGCGGCCGCCCCCGAACTCTTCGCCGAGAACCTGGTGCGCGGCCACCGGCTGGACATCTGGGACAAGACCCGGGGGCAGTGGTTCTCGCTGCACGAGCGCGAGGTGGAATACCGGAAGCCGCGCGGCGGCCCGCTCCTGCTCACGGCCTCCGACGAGGGCTTCTTCCAGGCCCACCTGCTGAGACCGCCCCCTGAGGCGATGCACCCCGACCACCTCTATGTGCCCGAGCAACTGGTCACCTGGGACGGCTGGTCACTGTCCGCGCCCCGGCCGGGCCTGGTACTGGACACCGATGCGGGCTCGCTCGACGAGGACCGCCACCCCAACGAGCCGGTGCCACTCGACAACGAGGCGCAGACGAAACTGCCGTTGGAAATCACGCCGAATGTGCGAGCCGGCACGCTGCCCAGGCTGCGGTTCGGCAACGAGTACCGGGTACGCATGCGCACCGTCGACCTGGCGGGCAACGGGCTCGACAAGTCGGAGGCCGACGCTCTGGTCGACCTGGCGGACAACGGAACGGACGGGGACGGGGCGGCCGCCGAAAGGCTGGAGGACCGGAAGGCCCTGTTGCTCCCCGACGACGCGGGGCTGCTGACCTTCCAGAGGTTCGAGCCCGTTCTGGCGCCCACCGTGGTGGCCAGGTTCCCGTTCGGGGAAGGCGCCTCGGACTTCCGGCTGGTGATCCGCAGCAGCCCGGGATCCGGCCCGCCGCCGGCCACTTCGGGGACGACGCCGGTGGTCACCGTCCACCGGGCCAATGTCCAGCCCGGCATGACCAATGACGAGGTACGCATCGTCCAGCAGGCCCTCATCGACCAGGGACATCCCCTCCCGGCCGGCCCGACCGGATTCTTCGGCGACCAGACCAGGGCCGCCTACGCCGCCGAGCAACGCGCCCAGGGCTTCACGGGCAGCGACGCCGACGGCACACCCGGCTGTACGACTCTCATCGCACTCGGCCGCAAGAGCGGCTTCGCCGTCGTGGACTGCGGCAGCGACGGCACCAGCACCGGCACGGGAACCGGTACTGCGGCCGGCACCGGAGGCGGTATGACGGCGGAGCAGTACGCCGCGGACTTCAACCGGTCGTCACCGGTCACGTCGGGAGCCCACGACCCCTACCGGGGAACCGACGAACGCCATGTGGTGGCACCGAAGGCGTCGCTGCGCTGCATCGAGTGGCACGGGCTGCTGGACGAGGCCATCGGATCCACGGACGCGAACGTACAGAACGCGGTCTACGACCTGGCCGTTCGGGAGAGCGGCTCGCTGAGCGACCCGTCCCAGCCGGACGTCGAAGTGAAGACGATCAAGTCGCCGGCGGCGGACCCCGAGCATCCGGCGAACACCGTGCTGCACACGGGCCAGCAGGTCGAACTCCCTTACCTCCCCGATCCGTTGTCCACGGGCGCCGTCTTCCTGGACCTGCCGGGCATGCCCGATGGGCAGCCCTTCCCGGTCCCCTGGGACGGCGACGTCTGGCATCGCCCGCGCTCCCTCAGGCTGCGGCTGGCCGAGGGCACCGCGCCGCCGCGCTTCGACGAGGCGTCCCGGGTACTGACCGTCTCGCTGCCGAAGGGCGCCGTGGCGACCGTCCGGGTGTGTTCCAGAATCGACTTCGACGAGCACATCATGGGCGTGGCCGGCTGGTGCCGGAAGCAGCAGGAACCGGCACCGGGGCTCGCGGGGGAGGATGAGGGGGAAGGTGCGGCGAGGAGGGCGGCGGCAGCGCGGCGCACCGACGACGTGCTGACACTGGCCGCCGCCAGTCGGCACTGGATGTTCACCCCCTGGCAGGAACTGACATTGGTCCACGCGGTGCAACAACCCCTGAAAACACCGGTGTTGAGCCTCGTGCAGCCAGTGCCGCCGACGGCCCTGCGTCCCCTCGGAGCGACCGCGGAACACCTCTCCGGGGCCATCGCACTGGACGAGGCCAGTACGGACCGGGTCGACCTGGTAGCCGAGTGGACCGAGGTGCGGGACGCCGGCCGCGAGGGCCGCGACACCCGCGAGATGACCGCCCCGGTCTTCGACCTGTTGACGGCGTGGGCGGCGAGCCAGACGGGCGACCCGGGCGCCGAACCCGCCCTCCTCCGGGCCGACGTCCTGACCTTCAATACCGAGGCGGCGGAGAAGAAGGCGAAGGCTGACGCCGCGGATGCGGTGGCGGACCCGAACAAGCACCCCGGCCCACCCCACCCCGGTAAGCACGAGTTCGGCGACACCAAACACCGGGCGGTGCGCTACCACCCGATGGCCAGCAGCAAGTTCGCCGACTACTTCCCGGCGGAGTTCGCCGCGCCGGGCAAGAACGTGCTGACCGTGGCGGGGCGGCCGCAGGAACACTCCGTACCGAGCAGTGAACGCCCCACGGCGCCGCGACTGCAGTACTGCGTGCCCACCCTCACCCTGGAGGAGGTCCAAGGACCGCCCGGCGTCATCGTCCACCGTCGGCACGGTCGCGGGATCCGGGTCTACCTGGACCGCCCCTGGTACTCCTCCGGAGACGGCGAACTGCTCGGCGTGGTTCTCGGCGAACCGCCGGGAGGCGACCCCACGTCCGTACGGGATGCCTGGGTCACCCTGATGGGTCGCGACCCCATCCACCGTTCCGCACCGGTTGTGTCCCCGACCCCGGAGATGTTCACCAACGCGGTGCAGCCGACCCCGAAGCCGCTCCCTCTCGATTCCCCCTCGATCGACCTCCCCGTACTGGTCGTCGGCTTCGCCCCACAGTTCGAGAAGGCCGTTGCGAAGCCCGGCGACGACCCGGACAAGGCCGGCCGCTGGTTCTGTGACCTGGATCTGGACACCGGGGACGCGTGCCTTCCCTTCGTGCGGCTCGCCCTCGTCCGCTACCAGCCGGAATCCGTTCCCGGCGCCGAGATCTCCAAGACCGTCCTCGCCGACCTGGTGCGCACCCTGCCCGACCGCGAGTTGCGGGTCACGCTCGGCGACCCGTTGACGGTCAGCGTCAGCGGACCTTCCTGGGACCCCACCGGCTCCCTGTCGCCACGCATCACCGCCACGCTGCAACGCCGCAACCGTCTGGTCGACGACGACGACCTCGGCTGGGTGACCCTCGACGACACCACCACCCAACTCACCTCGGTGGACGCGGAGTCCTCCCACACGCCCTTCTACACGGGCCAGATCCCGCTACCGCCCGAACGGCGTGGGCCGCTGCGGGTGCTGGTCCTCGAAACCGAGGGCATCCGCCCCGACGTCCCCATGTCGCTCACGACGCCTGGGCCGGTGATCTACTGCGATACCGCCGAACTCCCGCCGAGGCCGGGCGGCCCGGGTGGCGACCACGACCACGACCGCGGCGACGGTCACGATCACGGTGGGCCGGGTGACCACGATCACGGTGGGCCGGGTGACCACGGTGGCGGATTCGGCGGGTTCCGTCACGACTGACCCGCGGTGGTCTCGCCTGGTGAGGGCGAGGAGCTGGGGGCACCTGCCGACAGGAGCCGGGGCCGTCCTGAGCCCGCCCAGCGTCCGGTGAGGAAGGTCAGGGCGAAGACCGTGGTCAGCGGGGTGGCAAGGGCGGTGACCGAGGACGACGTCGCGTGGGTGGACGAGCATGTGGGACACGGCAACTTCCGGACCTGGGCGAAGCTCACCTCGCACCTGACCGCCGAGACCTAAGGCGAGAGCCGGGCGGTGGTGGACCGCCGGATGCTGGAGCGGGCCTGCGCACGGCTCATGGGGCCGCTGCGACCGGCGCGGCCGGGCCGGGAGAGGGCGCTTCCCGCTCCGGCATGCACGGGCAGGACAGGGGTGTGCGGGGAGGCCTGACTTCTTCCTCTCTTTCGGCGCTGCGCGGTCCGGCCGTGCGCAGGCTGCGCGGCCGGCCCGGAACCGCCCCGTTCCTCGAGGGGTTCCTGGACGACTGGCTCGATCCGCTCGCGGCCGCCGAGGTGGCCGCGGGGGAGGACCCCGCCGTGGCCCGCGTCCGCGCCAGGCTGGGCGTCGCCACCGTGCGCGGTCTTTTGCTGGACCTGCTGGCCACGGGTGACCGTGCCGGTGTCGACGCGGCGATGGAGGAGTTCCTCCGGCTGTACTACGGCGCGGAGTGAGACGGCCACCGCCCGAAGAGGGCGGTGAGCAGGAGGCCGAGCCGACCCGCCGCCCACCGCCGCGGGTCCGGCAGCACGGGCCGGGCCCGGCACCGCGGATCGGCCCGCCTGGCAGCACGTCGCCGCGGGCTCCCGCCGGCCGGCCGAGGACGAGCTCCTCCCCGGGCGCACGCAGGCGCGCTCCCGCGGGGCGGGGCTCGGGACCGGCGGCGCCCGGCGGTTGGCCACTATGCGCGAACCCGTCGCCGCGACCCCGGCGGCCGCGGGGTGTCGCGGTGACGGGCCACGACGGTACGGCGACGGCCCTTCGCGATCACCGCTTCGTGGTTCAAGATAGTCGGATGGTGACACTCGACACCCCCCGTCTGATCCTGCGTCGCTGGCGCGAGGAGGACGTGGCGCCCATGGCCGCCGTCAACGCCGACCCCGCGGTCATGCGGTGGATCCGTGACGGCAGCGTCCGGGACGAACAGGAGACCCGCCGGGGCATCCGGGCGTGGGAGAGCGAGTGGGAGGCACAGGGCTTCGGCCTGTTCGCCGTGGAGATCCGGTCCACCGGTGAACTGGCCGGGTTCACCGGCCTCTCGGTGCCCCACTACCTGCCGCAGGTACTGCCGGCGGTCGAGGTCGGCTGGCGGCTGGGACGCTCCCACTGGGGCCGGGGCCTGGCCACCGAGGCCGCCGTGGCCGCCGTACGGTTCGCGTTCGAGGAACGACGGCTGGAGCGGATCCTCAGTATCGCTCAAGTGGGCAACGACGCCTCCGAGCGGATCATGACCAAACTGGGGATGCGCCCGGTACGGGAGACCGTCCACCCGGCCTTCGGCCGGCGGGTACGGGTGTACGGGTTGACGTCGGCGCAGTACGTCCGGGACCGGGGCGTGGCCTTCATGAGCACCCCGCACCGCTGCGAAAGGCACTGAGGGCGACACCGGACGACACCGCCTCGTCGGAGTGCCCGCTGCATGGATCACGTCCCCGGCACTGTCTGCTTCCTCCCTGCGGCGGTGGCCTCGGTCGCGCGTGCGGGCACGGCGCTTCCTCCCGCCGCCCCACGGCACGCTCTCCCGCACGGCGAGCCGGAGCCCCGGGTGATCAGCGGCAGTCGGGGCACGTTCGTCGACCGGTTCACCGGCAGGCGGACGCGGCCGAGCCTCGCACGCGCCGGGACTTCTCCGAACTCACCGCCGCCCACGAGCTGGACATCGTGGAAGTCAGCCCGGAAGCACGCGCCCGCCACGGAACCGACCCGCTCGACGTGTTCACCCGGTGGCGGCCACTGCTGTCGGAGCCGGCCCGGGTGCACTGCGCAGGGTGCCGGGGCCGGCCGACGACTCACCTCACGCTCGGGAGGCACGGTCGTCGAACACGGCCGGCAACGTCGTACGGCGGTCCGCCAGCACGGGCTTGAGGGCGCACAGCATGACGACGGCGGTCAGGGCGAAGGCCCAGGGGTAACCGGTGCCGGCCGCGAGCCAGCCGAACGCGACGGCTCCGGCACCCATCCCCGCGTCGTAGGCACAGTTCCACAGCGCGCTGACGGTGCCGTACCCGGCGGCGGGAACCCGCGCGTACATCAGGGTCGACGTGGCGTTCTGCGTGATTCCGAAGCCGAGCCCGAACAGGGCGGCCGAGACGATGACGGCCGCCGGACTGCCCGTCAGCGCCATCAGCGGTGTGCCGGCGGCCGACAGCAGCAGACCGGGGAGCAGCAGGGCGTCGGCACCGCGCCGGTCCGCGTACCGTCCGGCGAGCCAGCAGGCCAGTGTGGCCGCCGCGGGCTGGACGAACAGGGCCACCGCGAGCAGGCCCCTGTCCCGCGCGGGCACGGCGAGCGGCAAAAAGGTGACGACGACACCGGCGGCGACCGCCGTGACCGTGAACACCACTGCCGGACGCAGCAGTTCGGGCCGGCGCAACCCCTCCACCATCCCGACGGGCCGCCCCGACGTACGCAGACGCTCCGGCAGGCCGGGCACCGACGGGAGGGCGGCGAGCGCGGCCACGGCGGCGGCCGTGAACACCACGCCCGGCCCCGCGTGCGCGGCCAGCCATACGCCCAGCGGCAGCGCCGCCAGCGAGGGCACACCCCCGACGACGCCGACCAGCGCCAGCCCCTCACCCCGCCGTTCGGCCGGGATGAGCGACGCCGTCAGCGCGCCGCCCGCCACCACGGTGAACGCGAAACCCAAACCCCGCAGCAGGCAGACGGCGACGACGCACCACAGGTTCCGCGAGAACGCCAGCGCCAACGCCGGCGCACCCAGCAGCCCCAGGCCGACCGCCAGGACCACCCGGTAGCCGTAGCGGTTGACCAGCGCGGCAGTGGCCAGCTCACCCACCACCGTGGCCAGCATCAACGCGCCGGTGGCCAGGCCCGCCCGCCCACCGCCCCCGCCGCCGCTCGCGGCGTAACCGGGGACGACGGACAGCAGGAGGTAGAAGCTGGTCGAGGCGCCCAGCACGGACACGAAGCGCAGCAGCAGCGGGCGGGTCACCAGCGGTGGACGGGACGCGGAACCTGGAGCGGCCGGATCGAAGGTATCGGTCATGGCAGGACGCTAAGATCGCCGACCGGCCCCCGGTAAGCTCCAGTTCCATGCCCCTGGAGTGGTCCAGTTCCTCGCCCGACCTGCTGCTCGCGGTCGACCGGACCGCCGGCCGCCCCCTGCGCACCCAGCTGGAACAGGCCCTGCGGGACGCCATCCGCACCGGCCGCGTGACGGTCGGCGAACGGCTGCCGTCGTCCCGGGAACTCGCCCGCACCCTCGGCCTGTCCCGCGGCCTGGTGCAGGAGTGCTACGCCCAGCTCCTCGCCGAGGGCTACCTGGTGACCCGCCCCGGCTCGGCCACCCGGGTGGCCGCCGGTACCACCGCGACGTCCGTGCCCGCCCCGCCCCGGACCACCGCCGCCCGTCCGGTCGCGGACTTCCGGTGCGGCGTGCCGGACCTGCGCTCCTTCCCGGTCCAGGACTGGGTGAGGGCCGTGCGGGAGGCAGGGGCGACGATGCCCACCGAGGAATTCGACTACGGCGACCCGCGCGGCACCACCGCCTTGCGCGAGGTCCTGGCGGGCTACGTGCGCAGGGTGCGCGCTGCCGCGGCCGACCCCGAGCACATCGTCATCTGCAACGGCTACGCCCAGGGCCTCGGCCTCGCCCTGCGCACCCTCGCGGACGCCGGTGTGCGCACCGTGGCGTTCGAGGACCCCGGCTCACCCGCGACCGTCACCGCGGCCGCCGGCGCGGCGGGTCTGCGGGCGGTCCCCGTGCCGGTCGACGAACACGGCATCGATGTCCGTGCGCTGGCCGCCACCGACGCCCGAGCCGTGCTGGTCACCCCCGCCCACCAGTGGCCGACCGGCGTCGCGCTCGCCCCGGAACGCCGTCTCGCGCTGATCGAATGGGCCCGGCACCGCGACGCCTTCGTCCTCGAGGACGACTACGACGCCGAGTTCCGCTACGACCGTGAACCCGTCGGTCTGCTCCAGGGCCTCGAACCGCACCGGGTCATCGCGCCGGGCACCGTCAGCAAGTCCCTCGCCCCCGCGTTGCGCATCGGATGGATGGTCTGCCCGCCCGGGCTGGTCGAACCGCTGGCCGAGCACAAGCACCGCAGTGACCGCGGCGCGCCGGGACTGGATCAGCACGCCCTGGCCGGGTTCATCCGGTCCGGGCGCTTCGACCGCCACCTGCGCCGCATGCGCGCCACCTACGCGGCCCGCCGCACCGCCCTGCTCGCGGCACTCGCCGAACACGCCCCCGAGCTGCCGGTCACCGGCCTCGCGGCAGGCTTCCACGCGGTCGCCCACCTGCCCGCGGGCGCCGACGAACGCCACGTCGTCACCGCCGCCCGCGCCCGCGCGGTGGGCCTGTACGGAATGAGCGCCATGCGCGCCTCGCACGCCGCCACGCCCGCGCAACTCGTCCTGGGCTTCGGCGACGTCACCGAGCGGGACATCACCGCGGGCATCGCGGCCATCGGTGATCTGCTTCGCGGGGAGGCGCGTCCCTCCGCCTGAGCGCACCTGCCCGTCCGGGCGGGTCCGAGGGCGGACGGACGGCGAACCAGCTCAGGCGCCGCCGACCCTGACCAAGGCGGGCGACACGACACGCGCCTGGTCTGTCCCACCTGAGCACCACGCAGATCGCGCGGTTCCAGGCGCACCCCGACTCCCACCCGCCCCGCCCCCGCCGATCGCGGCTGGGCAGGCATCAGGGGGGAAGTGTGACCCATTCCATAGCCGGGGAATCGTGGCGCGCGTCGGTATGGTCGTCCGCGCAGGCTGATCAGTCACACTTACCGGCAGGAACGGGAACGAAATGAAGATTCTGGTGACCGGTGCGTCCGGCGGTGTCGGACGCGAACTGGCAGGGCAACTCGCCGCCCGAGGACACCAGGTACGCGCCATGAGCCGCCGTCCGCTGAGCGGTGCCGGCGCGGGTGTGGAGTCGTTCGTCGGTGACCCCACCGACGAATCGGCGTTCAGGGAAGCGCTGTCGGACGTCGACGGAGTCTTCGTCAACTCCGTCTTCCTGGACGACGTGGAGACCGCCGGCCGGATAGCGCGGACCCTCTCCGAGAAGGCGACCCCCCGCATCGCGCTGCTGTCGTCGCTCTGCACGTTCACACGGGACGACCTCGTGTACGCCAACCATCTCCGCGGCATCGTCGAGGAGTTCCGCTCCCTCAACCCGCGCACCGTCAGCGTGCACCCCGGACAGTTCACCACCAATGTCCTGGGCTGGCAGGACATGCTCAACAGCGGGAAGGTCGTGCACCCGTTCGGTGACGTGCGGATCCCGGTGATCGACCCCTACGACATCGCGGCCGTCGCCACGGTCGGGTTGACGGAGGACGGACACCAGGGGAAGAGCTTCGCCATCACCGGTGTCGACTCCCTCGGCCCCAGGGACAAAGTCGCCGTCATCGCTGAGGCCACCGGTCGTTCCATCGAGTTCGTGGAATGCTCCGAGGCCGAGGCCCGGGAACGGATGAGCGCCTTCATGGCGCCGGACCTGCTGGACTACTACATGGCCATGAACGGATATCCGAAGCCCGCCGAGGTGGAGACGCTGCCCACGGTGGAGAACCTCACCGGGGAGCGGCCGCGCTCTTTCCGGCAGTGGCTCACGAACAACCTCGCGGCCTTCCTGTGACGTCCGGCGTCCGCCTCACACCCGGTCCGTGAGCCGGCCACCACGAGTGGCTGGCCGCCCTTCGGGCGATGTCCTCACCTCGGGTGCGGCCCCGGGCAGACGACGCACCGCGCCGCACTCCGGGCGCCCGGCGGCCACGTCGTGGGCCGCGACCTGTTGGGATCGACGGTCCTCCCGATCGGCGGGGGCGCGCGCCCCGGCCGGCATGGGGGGGCGAGGCCGCCCTCCTCACAGATCCGCCGGGCGACCTCGCGCAGCTTGACGTTGCTCTCCTGGGAGTAGCTGCCCAGCACGCCGAACGCCTCCTCCGCGGTGAGGTGGTGGCCGGCCATGAGGATGCCCATGGCGTCGCCGATCTGGTGGCGGGTGGCGATGGCCTGTTCCATCTGCGCGTACGTGCGGGCGCCGGAGAAGGCGACCGCGGCGTGGGAGGCGAGCACCACCCCCGCGGCTTCACTGATCTCGGGCGCGCATCCGCACTCGGCCGGGGACACGGAAGAAGTCGTCACCCCGGTCGGCGGTGCCGCTCCGTCCCCGTCAGCCCCGCTCACGGCGACCACGTCCGGACGGCAGCCCCTTCCACAGTGCGCGGGCCGCGGTGTGGTCCGCGCTCGCCGCCTCCCCGTGCCGGTCCAGACAGTCGTAGGCGTCTTCGCCGACGGGGATCCGCAACGGCAGGGGGCCCTCGGTGGCGACCAGGTCGAGGACCACGTCAGCGAAGTCTTCCGGCCGGCCGGCATCGGGGGAGTCGGCCAGGCCCCGGGTGCCCTGGAGCATCTCGCGGTTCGTGCCGTCGTAGGCGGGGACGCGGCGGCGTGCCTCGGTCAATGAGCTGCCGTACCGGGTGGCGAACATACCTGGTTCCAGCACGGTGACGCGGACGTGGTGCGCGGCGGCCTCCATGGCCAGGGTCTGGCTCATGCCTTCGAGGGCGTGTTTGCCGGCGGTGTACGCCGCGAGGCCCGGGAAGGCCGTCCTGCCCACGACCGAGGAGACGTTGACGATGTGGCCGTGCCCCTGGGCCCGCATCAGGGGCAGGACGAGGCGGATCAGCCGCCAGGGGCCGACGAGGAGGGTCTCCAGCTGGTCGCGCACCTCGGCGTCGGACACCTCCTCGACGGCGCCGAACAGTCCGGCGGCAGCGTTGTTCACGAGGACGTCGATGCCGCCCAGTCGGTCGACCGCGGTTCCCACGGCCTCCTCGCAGGACGCGGCGTCCCGCAGTTCGAGGGGGACTGGGATGAGGTGATCGGGCCGGACGGCCACCAGTTCCGCCAGGTCGGCGGTACGGCGGGCGGTGACCGCCACCCGATGGCCGGCCTGCGCCGCAGCCGTGGCCAGCGCGCGTCCGAGGCCGGAGGAGCATCCTGTGACGAGCCAGCGTCTCCCCATCGTCCCCCCCGTGGTGATGTCGTTCCGTCAAGACGGCGTTGCCCGCGGTGACGCCCGCGACAACCGGCCGGCCGCTGCGGGAGCAGTTCATGGTGGCGGGATCTCGGCCACGCGGCCATCCCGTGCGCAGGGGCACGCGGCGGCGCGTCGGCGCAACGTCCGGGCGCACGAACAGTTCGATCTCGGCCACGGGGTGCGGAACCTGCCAGGTCGCGGACGCACGGCGGACCACTCCGTGGCCCGTCACGTGCCCGCCGCCGGTCCGGAGCCGCCGCGCAGGTCCGGGCGGCGTGGCCCCTGCACCAGGGTCCGCACGTGCTGGGCATTGAGCAGCCGTGGCAGCCGGTGCGCTGCGGCTCCCGGCGAGGGGAGTGCGACCTGCGGGGGCCTGAGCGCATCGCCCGCTCGTCGGGACGGCGGGGCCTACCGTGACCTGGCGCCCTCCGGAGCGGCAGGCCTGCCCGGGCTCCCTGCTGCGTGCCGCTGTGCCGCCGCGTCGGGCCCCCGTCTGCCGGGGCGCCCCCTCTGACACCACCGTCCCAGGTGGCCGGCGGGGACCTCGCCGCCCGGCACCGGCTCCTCGTCGGCGCGAGAGCCGCCTGCTCCGCCGGGGGAGAGAAGCGACGCTGTCACGGGGCACCTTCACCGCGCGGTCGAAGGCCGCCGTTTCACCGATCCGGCCGCAGGGGGCGGCGGCGTGGTCCTGCTTGCCGATCGAGGCGCCCTCGATCGGGAGGAAGACTCTGCTTCGCGCGCGCCGCCTTCTGCTTGCCCTCCGGCAGCTGCATCGCCTTCGCGGCGCAGCCGACGAGGCTCCGGGTGCCGGCCGGACGGTTCGGGCGGGAGGTGACGCACCGCTGCGGGACCGTGGCGCCCACAGCCGCCGTCCCGCCGGTCCACTCGGCGGGCACGTCGCCCGACGCGAAGCGGGCCGAGGACCGGCCGGCCCGGCTTGGCCGCCTTCACCACGTGTCGTCGGAACGTGATCACCCTGCTACCGCGGCACAAGGTCAGTCGGGCCGATGGGCGCGGCGACGGCGCTGGACGAGGAGCACGCCGGCTCCCATCGCCACCGCCCCGGCAGCTACGCCGGCGGCTGGCAGCGTCGAGGAGCCGGTCTCCGCGAGGTCGCCACCGCTCGTCGTCCCGCCGGTGACCGTGGAGGACGATCCGCCGCCCGAGCCGTTGGTCGTGGTGCCCGTCGAACCGTTCGAGCCGTTGGTCGATCCGCCCGTCGAGCCGTTCGAACCGCCTGTCGATCCGTCCGTGCCGCTGGTCGAGCCGCCCACTGTCCCGTCGGAGCCACCCGACACGTCCGAGCCGCCTGCCGAGCCGGAGGAGCCATCGCCCGCGACGTCCAGGGTGATGTCGGCCTGGTCGTTGGCCTTGTCGGGATCGAACGGCCGGGCTTCGGTGGTCAGGGCTATGGACCCCTTGGCGCCGAGCACCCGCTTGTCGATGCGCAGGTCGAAGGTGTAGGTCTCCCCGCTGCCTTCGTAGAGCGACCGCATGCCGCAGACGTACGCTCCATGCTCGGGTCGGCAGAAGGTGCCGCGCTTGACGACCGACGTTCCGGTGGGAGGAATGATCACCACGTGGACGGCCTTGTCCCCTTCCCTGGGCCATACCCAGGCGGGGCCGGCGTTGGTGAACTTCACCTTCATCGTGACCGTGTCTCCGACGCTCCCTTTGAGTGCGGCACCCGTGACCTGGTAGTCGGCCGTGTTCACGGTGGTGACGGGCACGTCGACGATGCGCGCCGACCCTGTGCCGCCGGCTTCCGCCTCGACGAGCCGCACAGGCGGTGCGGTTCCGGCCACCGGGTCGCTGCCGTTGTCATCTGCTCCCGGATCGGTACTCTCGACACGCAGGCGCAGTTCTTCGTTGAGCGCCCGGTCAAGAGCCGTGACGCGTAGGGGCCTGTCGGTCGTGTAGGCGGCGCCGGCTTTCACCGCCTGGTCGAACGCGCACACCGCAGTCCACCGCTCGGGCATCTCATCGTAGGGCCGCACGTGCTGCAGCTGGCAGTTGGAGGGCACCTGGGCGAAGTCGAGCCCTCGGGTGACGGAATAGGCGACCCACACCTTCTCGGCTGTCACCGTGCCCTTGTTCGTCACGGTGGCCGCAACGTCGAAGCCGTCTCCCGGTCTCAGCCCGCTGACGGGCGAGATGCCCCCGACGACCAGTTCGGGGGTGTTCTCTTCGCCGTAGGCCGCAGGTGTGGTGGCCAGCGCCATAAGACCTGCTGTGCCGAGGGCGGCGACAGAGGTCCGCAGGGCGCGACGGGCTGGTGAGGGGGTCGGCACGGCGAAATCCTTTGCTGGGGGCACGAGTGGACGGACGGTGTCCCAGGGGACAGTCCCCGCTCGCTAGACTCCTGCCGATCGCGAACGGTTGCCCATCGGCACGAAGAAGGCGGCCGCCGCGCTCGACGAGGACCAGGAGCCCGAGGCCGACGCCCCCTTGGCGGACCGTGGCGGGCCAGGACCCGGTGGACGGTGGAGGCGGGCAGGCCCAGGATCGGTCCGATGCGGGCCGGTCCGAGCCTGCGCTCCTGCCGCAGGCGGCAGATGCGGACCGCCACCGCTGCCGCCGTGCGGTGCGGCGTCCTGTGGGGGCCGGCTGGACCGGTCGTGCAGGCCGGCCCAGCCCTCCGCTCACCAGCGGCGCAGCCACTTGTGGGCCGTGGCCAGGGAGATGCCCGTCTCGGCGGCGACACGCGCGACGGGGCGGCCGGAACGGACACGCGCGGCCGGCAGCCGCCTGACGTGAACGGTCAGCCGGGCCTTACGGTGGGCCACGAAGACCTCCGTGCGGTGCGGTCCTGGACAGCTCCACCACACCGGAGGTCTTCGCCATGGCCAAGCCCCACGGCTTTCGACAACGCGCGTGACCAATACAGCCAAACCCCATGTCGATCGTCGTCACCGCAGGGTAGCGAAGGGACGCCATCCGATTGACTACCGTCGCAGCCGTCAACGAGTGGCTGTGACCGGCGCAATCGCTCCACGGCTAATCGGGGGGTGACTCGTCGGCGAGCTGGTTGCTGCGGTCGATCTCCGGCATGTGCGTCTCGGCCCAGACCCGTAGGGCGGAAAGCGGTCCTTCGAGGGACAGGCCGAGCTCGGTGAGCCGGTAATGGACGGCGGGCGGCGCGGTGGGTTCCACGCGGCGCGCGACCAGACCATCGCGGACCAGGCTGTGCAGGGTGACGGACAGCATCTTCTGCGAAATGCCCGGGATACGGCGCCGCAGTTCCGCGAAGCGGAGCTCACCCGGAGCCTCCTCGGCCAGCACCTTGACCGCCATCGATGTCCACTTGGTGCCGATACGGTCGAGCAATCGGCGGGTCGGGCAGCGCGGATCCAGGAGGTCCCCGCGCTCACCGGGTCGCTGCTCGCGTCCGCCGGGCCTCGACGTGGTCACCTGGGGCTCACCACCTGAAGGGAAAGTGCCGTCTTGGGCAGGCCATGGTAGTTCCCTAAGGTGACCTCGTCACCACATCTCACCCAGCACCTGGAGTCCCTCCATGCCCGAGCTGCGACGTGTCCTCGCCAACGGTGTCGAACTGAACGTCGCACTCTCCGGATCGGGCCCTGCCGTCCTGCTGTTGCACGGCTTCCCGCACACGTGGGAGTTGTGGACGGACGTCATGGCCGATCTGTCCGGCCGCTACCGCGTCATCGCGCCGGACCTGCGCGGGTTCGGCGCGAGCAGTCGGGTCGCCTCCGGGTACGACGCGGGCACCCTGGCCGAGGACGCCGCGGCGCTTCTCACCACGGTCGGCGTGTCCTCGGCCGCGGTGGTGGGCATCGACGCGGGCACCGCGCCGGCCTTCCTCCTCGCCCTGCGCCGCCCTGGTCTCGTCCGGCGCCTGGTCGTCATGGAGTCCCTTCTGGGCAGGCTGCCTGGCGCCGAGGACTTCCTCACCGACGGGCCGCCGTGGTGGTTCGGCTTCCACTCCGCCGCGCCCAGCCTTGCCGAGACCGTGTTGGAAGGCCACGAGGCCGCCTACGTCGACTGGTTCCTGAGCGCCGGCACGCTCGGCGACGGTGTGCGCCCCGCCCTCCGGGACGCGTTCGTCCGCGCGTACACCGGACGCCAGGCGTTGAGCTGCGCGTTCTCGTACTACCGGGCCCTGCCCGAGAGCGCGGTACAGATCGAGCAGGCGGTCACCAAGGCCCGCCTGACGGTGCCGACGATGGCGTTGGGCGCCCGGCCCGTCGGTGCTGCGCTGGAACGCCAACTCCGCCCGGTCACCGACCATCTCACCGGACACGTCATCGAAGACTGCGGCCACATCATCCCGCTGCACCGGCCGCACGCCCTGCTCACGCTGCTGCATCCGTTCCTGGCCGGTGAGGACGCGCAAGCAGCGTGACCGGGACGGGGCTGACATTCGATCCACGCCCTGGTTGTGTCGGCCCGCAGGGTCGTTCACCCGGCTGGTCGGTGGCTCGCCGCCGAGTGCGGTGTGGCAGCGGTGGTGGTTGTAGGTGTGCAGGAAGTCCGCCAGGGCGGCGGTGCGTTCCTGGCGCAGGGCCGCAGACAGGCCCAGAAGTCCGCGCAGATGGTGGCCTTCTCGTCCCGATGGACCTCGCTGTAGGCCCGGCGGCTGTGGTCGTCGACCGCGGGATGGAGGCAGTCGAAGCCGGTGTGCGGCGGCGGTCGCGGCAGGCGGCACGGCCGTGGACGCGCCGGCCTCCGCCGCCGGGGATACGGCCGAGTTCCTTGACGTCCACGTGGACCGGCTCGCCCGGCCGCTCGTGTTCGTAGTGGCTGATGGCACAGCCGGTGGGCCCCCATTCAGAATGACGGTCAGGTCTACGTGGTCGCGCAGGCCGCTCCGTTGAGGCTGAAGGCCGCCGGGGCGGAGGTGTCACCGGTGTGGGTGGCCTGGAAGCCGAGGGTGGTCGAGGCGCCGGGGGCCAGGGTGGCGTTGTAATCGGCGTTCCGCGCGGTGACGGTGCCGCTGGAGGGTGAGAACCGGGCGTTCCAGCCGGAGGTGATGGTCTGCCCGGCCGGGAGGGCGAACGTCAGCGCCCAGCCGTCGACCGGCGCGGTGCCGGTGTTGGTCACGGTGACCGCGGCCGTCAGCCCGGTGTTCCAGGTGCTGGTCGTGTAGGTCACCCGGCAGGCGCCGGCCGGTGTGGTGGGCGGGCCGGTCGGCGGGTCGGTGGGCGGCTGGGTGGTCGCGGAGTCCAGTCCGAAGAAGGAGATGGCGCGGGCGGCCATGCCCGTGAGCGGCAGGGCGTGTCCGACGCCCTGGAGGCTGATGGCCTCGACCGGTGCCTGGGTGCCGGTGCCGCCGTAGCGGGTGCGGGTCCAGGTGGACTGCGGGTGGTCGGTGAACGCGGGCGTCTGGCTCACGCCTAGGACGTCGGTCCACTGCTTGATCTCTTCGCCGAAGTTCGGGTAGCGCAGCGTGGTGTCCTCGGTGCCGTGCCACAGCTGCATCCGGGGCCGGGGCCCGGTGTACCCCGGGTAGGCGCCGCGGGCCAGGTCGCCCCACTGCCGCGGCGTCTTCGTCACGCTTCCGTTGGCGCACGCGGTGTTCCAGCCGGAACCGTCGGTCGTGGCGAAGCAGCCGAAGGGTACGCCCATGAAGGCCGCTCCGGCCTTGAACACGTCGGGGTAGTCGCCGAGCAGGACGTTGGTCATCATCGCGCCCGACGAGGCGCCGGCTACGTAGACGCGGTCCGGGTCGGCGCCGTAGTGCTGCTCGGCGTAGGTGACCATCGACATGATGCCGACCGGGTCGCTGCCGCCGCCGCGCTTGAGCGCCTGCGGCGAGGACACGTCGAAGCAGCCGCCGCTGCGGGTCACGGACGGGTAGACCACGAGGAAGCCGTACCGGTCGGCCAGCGAGGCGAATTCGGTGCCGGAGTAGAAGGCCGGACCGGAGCCGGTGCAGTAGTGCACGGCCACCAGGACCGCGGGACGGGCCGGCGCGCTGTCCGGGCGGTAGACGTACATGCGCAGGTTGCTCGGGTTGGCACCGAACCCGGTGACCTCCGTCAGGGAGGCCGCGTGGGCGACCGGTGCGGACAGGGTGAGCGCGGCCAGCAGCGACACCAAGCCGGCGAGCAGGACGGTCAGCAGGGGCCGTAGCCTCGGCCTTCTTCGGATCATGTCAGCCACCTTCGCCTTGAGGTTTTCGAAACATTCGGCCACCTTTCGGAGCGCGCTGCGTCACGTTAAGGGTGCCGACGGGTCGCGTCAACCACTCCCGGTTGCGCCCAATCGCCGCGAACCGTTGCGCAGAATCAAATTCCGGCCGACTGCTCGAAGTGATGCGTGCACCGTTGACCGCTGCTCCCCTGGTTCGTAATCTGCGCGTCGCATTCGGGAACTGAAGCGAAAGTTTCGGAGAAATGGAGCTGGCATGCTCATGTCTAAATCACTACACAGGCGGGCGGCTGGGGTGCTCACGTCCGTGCTGCTCGCCGCGACGACGGCCACGGCCCTGTCGCACAGTGCCGCCGCCGCCGACGGCACCCTCGGTTCGGCCGCGGCCGCGAAGGGCCGCTACTTCGGCACCGCCGTGGCGGCCGGCCACCTCGGCGAGTCCGCCTACGCCGGCACGCTCGACCGAGAGTTCAACGCGGTGACGCCGGAGAACGAGATGAAGTGGGACGCCACCGAGCCCACCCGGAACACCTTCACCTTCGGTGCCGCCGACCAGATCGTCAGCCACGCGCAGAGCAAGGGCATGAAGGTCCGCGGGCACACCCTGGTCTGGCACTCCCAGCTCCCGGGCTGGGTCGGAAACCTGGGCGCCGCCGACCTCCGCACGGCGATGAACAACCACATCACCCAGGTCATGCAGCACTACAAGGGCAGGATCTACGCCTGGGACGTGGTCAACGAGGCCTTCCAGGACGGCTCCAGCGGCGCCCGCCGCAGCTCGCCCTTCCAGGACAAGCTGGGCAACGGCTACATCGAGGAGGCGTTCCGAACCGCCCGGTCCGTCGATCCCGACGCCAAGCTCTGCTACAACGACTACAACACCGACGGCGTCAACGCGAAGAGCAACGCCGTCTACAACATGGTCAAGGACTTCAAGTCGCGAGGCGTGCCGATCGACTGCGTGGGCTTCCAATCCCACTTCAACAGCGCCTCCCCGGTCCCCTCCGACTACCAGGCCAACCTCCAGCGCTTCGCCGACCTCGGCGTCGACGTGCAGATCACCGAGCTGGACATCGAGGGCTCCGGCACCGCGCAGGCCGACAACTATGCCAACGTCGTCAAAGCCTGCCTCGCCGTCACCCGCTGCACCGGCATGACCGTCTGGGGCATCACCGACAAGTACTCCTGGCGCAGCAGCGGCACCCCGCTGCTCTTCGACTCCAACTACAGCAAGAAACCCGCGTACGACGCCGTCCTGAGCACGCTCGGCGGTACCGGGGGCAACGACGGCGGTGACCCCAGTGCGGCGTGCACCATCACCTACGCTCGGACCGCCGACTGGAACGACGGCTACAACGGCCAGGTCACGGTGACGGCCGGCTCCGCACCGATCACGAGCTGGACAGTGACCCTGACCTTCCCCTCCGGGCAGCAGGTGTCCGCGCTCTGGAACGGCAGCCCGACCTGGAACGGCAGCACCGCGACGGTCCACTCGACCTACAACGGCAGCCTCGCGGCGGGCGCTTCGACCGATTTCGGCTTCACCGTCATGAAGAACGGCAACTCGGCCGCTCCGGCACTCGGGACCTGCACGGCGTCCTGACCATCGGACCCCGTCCGACCGACCGCCGGGCCCCCGGGGCCCCCCGGGGCCCCGGGCGCCCGGCCAGGACGCGGGCCAACGGGCGGCCGGTCAGGGGGCGGCCACCCGCGGGGAACGCGTTGATCCGGTCGCCTTCCACCGCGGCTCGGCTGCTGCGGGGGAACATGGCCTGCTCGTACTCGGTCAGCGCGGCCTCGACGTCACCGGGGTGCACAGGTGATGACGCCGGATGGCGCTGAGAACGTCCGCCTGCCATATGCGGCGGGCAGGGTGAGCGGTGGTCGCAGGGCAGGGCATGGGGCTGGTGCTGGCTGGGGTGGACGGCTTGGACGCCGGTGCCACCGGAGGCCTTGGGGGTCAGGCCGGCAGCCGACGCCGTTGGAGGACAAAGCGTGCACCGGCCGCTCGATCACCGGCGGGCCGTGGTCCACGCCGGCGACCGCGCGCCAAGGCGCGACCCGAGGTGCGATCTCGTCCGCCCTGGACATCATCATGCTGCGCAGTAGCTCCACGCCTTGCGATCACTGTGACGTACGAGGGCCCCGGCAGGCCGAGGTCCAGGGGCCCTCGTCTGTCCCGCTACAAGCCGCCCGCAGTCACCAAACCGAGGCGACCGGCGACTCCACATCGCCGTAATAGCCGTATCGGCCGTTGATGGTGGCCCAGAAACCGACCCGCACCACGTACGCGCCGCCGCCAGGGTTGTAGTTCTGACCGTTGTCGCTGATCCAGATGGCGTCGTTGGTGCCGGGCCCGTACCACCCCATGCAGCCGTAGTCGTGCACATAGGACCAGCCACCAAAACCGTCCGACTTCCACAACTGTGCGCACGGGAAGACTGCCGGGTGATCCGGGCCGCTGCCACGGTCGAGCGTGACAGCGATGCGGGCGTAGAAGCCACTCCCGTTGTTGCCCCACTGGTCCTCGATGCAGGAGTCGAGGTGGATACCGTGGCCCTCGTCGGCGAAGCTGCCGGCTCTGTCCGAGCGGCAGCCCCAGTTACTGGTCGCCGCCGAAGAGTTGCTCGTGCCTGCCACGACGCCGCCCAGCGCCAATGCCCCCACCACGGCGGCGCGTGCTATCCGACTGATCTTCGTCACAGGATCCCCCTTTTTCCCCGGAATAGGCCGCCTCGTGACAGCCGGTGGCAATCTTCCATGGCCGTCATCTTTGCTACAAGGGCGCGTTTTGGCCCAACTTCTCAGAGGCCGTTCTCTTTCCGAACCTCGTGTGACGTCCTTGCTGGTCAGGCTTGAAGCAGTTGTCGCCGCGGGAGTCTCGGCTTGTTGCCGGTCGAGAAGTCGTGGGGGTGGCGGATGCCGTCGATGCGGGCGGTTCTGGAAGCACGGCAGAAGGCCGCAGCCGCGCAGGTGAGGCAACTCGAAGACGAGCTGGAACGGGTGCGGGCGGCTCTGGCGGACGCGGAAGAAGTGCAGTGACGCCGGATGGTCGGCCTGGAGCAGTGGCGCAGAGGTCGGCCCTGGAGCCTGCCACTGGAGGACAGAGTCTTGCTGGTGGCCGCGTACTGGCGAACGAACCTCACCCTGCGGCAACTCGCCCCGTTGCTCGAGGTCTCCAAGTCCGCCGCGGACCGGATCATCGCCCACCTCGGCCCACCGCTCGCCCTGCAGCCTCGCAAGCGATTCCTGAAGGACACCGTGCTGATCGTCGACGGCACCCTGGTCCCCACCCGTGACCACACGATCGCCGAGCAGTCGAAGAACTACAGGTACTCCACCAACCACCAGGTCATCATGGACGCCGACACCCGCCTGGTCGTCGCCGTCGGCCGGCCGGTCCCGGGGAACCGCAACGACTGAGGGGCATGGGAGCTATCCGGAGCGAATGACGCCATCGGCCGGACCACCGTGATCGCTGACGGCGGCTACCGAGGCACTGGCCTGATCATCCCTCACCGGCGAGAACCCGGCCAGGCCGAACTCCCGACCTGGAAAGAGGAACGTAACGCCTCGCACCGCAAGGTCAGGGCCCGTGTCGAGCACGCCTTCGCCTGGATGAAGAGCCGGAAGATCCTCCGCGACTGCCGATTGAAAGGCGACGGCGTCCACCACGCCATGCTCGGCATCGCCCGCCTCCACAACCTCGCCCTCGCTGGCTAAGTCAGAGCAGGCAAGTCAGTTGGCACGACCGTGATCAAGTACGGGACAGCGCTTAGCTGGACGATGCAAGTGCGGAAATGATGGAACGCCAAACGGGATGGACGTTTCGCTTAGGTAGTGGTGAGTCACGCACATAGGTGAAAACACACCCGAAGGGCGCGCTTGATCGCGGAGCGGCTGGACGCGTTGATCCTCGCCCGGCACCCACACGGGCGTGACCCCGACAGCGAGCGGGAGTTCTGTCGTTTACTGCATGCACATCCACCAGCCGCATCTTCCAGTCGCAGGCAGTAGGACGGTAGGCGATCGGACGCTCCCGCAGCCCGTGTCACTCGGACGGCCCCAAGAGGCTTCAGCTGCCGAGGGGCGAAGCGTCGCGGTGGAAAACGAAGAGGTAGACACCCATGATGACCAGCGCGATGAGCAGGCCGGGAATGCGGACGAGTTGCTTGCCCAGGCCCCTGATCACAGCACGTAATACCACCGGCATCATCGCGGCGTAGCTGGCGATATACACGTACCATGCCGCCGACTCCCCGGTGTCGGTTCGCACAAGGAAGGCGATGCTTCCGGCCAGCAGGGCGATGACGACAGGAGCTGCCCACCAGACATTGTCGCGCCGCTCTGCCTTCGTCGTGCTCTGCATACTCATGTCCCCTCGCATCAGCGCGTATTGCAACGGCCCCCACTGCGGCTTCCCAGTGGGGGCTGTCAGATCATCGCATCGTTCGGCCTACACGTGGTGGTACACCCAGGTAACGACGGACCAGATCGTCTCGGCCGAGGCGTAGAACCCGCTCGCCTTCAGTGCCCACTTGATGGGGCGGTACCACTTCATGTTGTCGATCTCGTGGCGGATGTACCGAACGCCCTTGGTCTTACCGAGCTGGTAGGCCTTCTTCGCGTTCTTGGCGAGCCACTGCCAAGCCGGCTTCGACTTCTTGATGAGGGAGATGAACTTACCGACGTTGATGCCCTTCGCCACCACAGGCGAGCGATCGTCCGCGCCGCTGGTGGCGCCACCGTTGCTGGTCAGACTCTGGGCGATCGCACGGGCCTCGGCGTGGCTGTCGGCCGTGATCACCTGGGTGGCAGCGGTGGTACGGCTGACCGCCTCATGCTGGGTGGCGGCTTAGACGCCCGTGCTGGCGAGGTCGATAGTGGTAGTGGCGACGACAGGAGCTGCGGTCAGACGCAGTCTGGTGTTCAGTTAGAGGTCGTTTTCTCCCGGTGTTTCAGCCCGGAATCTGCTGTCTGTCCCGCGGTGTCGGGTCACGCCAGGAGATGGTGTTCTCGCTGGTGAGGCGGCGGGCCATGAGGTCGGTCATGGCGATGTGGATCACGGCTTCGGAGCGGGCGGAAGGGTCTCGTAGTCGCGGGCGAGGCGGCGGTGGAGCATGAGCCAGCCGTAGGTCCGCTCGACCGCCCACCGTTTCGGTATGGGGGCGAACCCCCTGGTTCCGGGGATGCGGGTGGTGACTTCCATGTCGATGCCGAGGGTTGCCGCGTATTCGACGAGGTGCTGGCGGTAGCCGCCGTCGACCCAGACCTTGCGGATGCCAGGGTGGTCGGTGGCGACCCGGTCCAGCAGCTGGGTGCCGGCCACGGAGTCCTGCACGCTGGCCGCTGTGACCAGCACCGCCAGCAGGAGTCCGATCGTGTCGGTGACGATGTCCCGCTTCCTGCCTACGGTCTTCTTGCCTGCGTAGATGCCCTGGCTGCAGGCGTGAACGCTGGTCGAGGTCTTGACGCTCTGGGCGTCGATCACGCAAGCCGACGGCTCGGCGTCCCGTCCTCCCTTCTGCCGCAACAGCTGCCTGAGCAGGCCGTTGAGCTGGACGAACACGCCTTCCTTCTGCCACTTCGTGAAGTAGCCGTAGACGGTGTTCCAGTGCGGAAAAGTCGTGCGGGAGATAGCGCCACTGGACCCCGGTTCGGTCCACATACAAGATCGCGTCCATGATGTCGCGCAGGTCATGCTGGGGCGGCCGGCCGAAGTCCAGGGCCCTGCCGCGGCGCTCGAAGGGCCAGGCAGAGAGCACCGGCTCGACCAACTCACAGCGGGCATCGGACAGATCACTCGGGTACGGGCGTCGCGTCGGCATGCTTCCGGCGTAGCGCCGCTGACCCAGTGCGCCCAGGCGCACAGCAGTGACGACGGAAGCACATAGCCACGAAAACCGGGCATAGCTGGGATGAGACAGGAACAAGCAGCACCCGCCCCACCCGTCACCCCAGCCGACGTGTCGGCCTGGTCGGCCCAGCGCGCGGCGCATGCGGCCGACGTCACCATCTACGGCGCCAAATAGCCGTGTCTAGAGGGACGTTCGGGTTCATGTGGGCCAGATGGTAAACACCCCGCCATTTTTCCCTGTGAGCCCTTTGGTGACTGTTGTGGGCACGCCAAGATTCCTCTCTGTGTCGGGACACCCTCAGATGCCCGGCGCAGGGAGGAGGGGGCATGTTGCCCCAACGGCATCAGCGGCGGTTCATCACCTGCACCGTCGTGGCCGCCGCGTTCGGGCTGGTCAGTACCCAGTCGTTCGCTGCATCGACGGACACCAGACCCCGGCCGTGGAACGCGCGCCACCAGGCCGCCATCGGCCGCCAGCACATCAAGACGGTGCACGCCGGCCACGGCATGTCCGCCTTCGTCGCGACCGAGGGCGACGACGGTGGCGCCGACGAGGCGGAGAACTCCGCTGAGGCGACTGCCCAGTTCACCGAGGCGCGCACCGCCCCTGGTGTGGTCGCGCCCGGCGCCTACGGGGCGGCCTGGCAGCAGCTGCAGTCGATGAAGCACACCAGCGGCAGCTGGGACCACGTCACCAAGAAGGCGTACAACTCGGACGATCCCCGTTACCGCGATGTGAACTCCAACTCCAGCGGCGGCGCGGGCAAGGTGACCGGAAGGATCACCGGCATCGCCGCCGACGCTCAGGGCGATGTGTACGCGGGCGGCGCCAACGGCGGCGTCTTCCGGTCCACGACCGGCGGCGGGCACTGGAAGCCGATCGCCGACAAGCTGCCCTCCCTGTCAACGGGCACCCTCGCCCTCGACGGCAAGAAACGGCTCTGGTACGCCACCGGCGAGTCCAACACCGGGGCAACGTCCTTCGTGGGCACGGGCGTCTACGTCCTCGAAGACCCGCGCCACGGGCAGTTCCAGCCCGGCGACCGGGTGGGCGGCGCCGAACTGGAATCCACCGTCATCCACGCCCTGCGCTTCGCCGGCACCAAGGTCTGGGCGGCGACCAGCACCGGCGTATGGTCCCACTCCACAACGACCCTCTCCGGGCCATGGAAGCACGAGTTCGCCCCCAACCCGGACTATCTGCCGGGCGGTCCGAAGGCGGACGACCCGAGCGCGCCGTACAAGAACATCGCCAACGACATCGCCGTCGACCCCAAGGACCCGAACAAGGTTCTTCTCGCGGTCGGCTGGCGCGGCGGCGACACCTACAACGGGCTGTACGCCAAGCAGGACGACGACAGCTGGAAGCCGGTCAGCGGCCTCGGTGACCTGCCCACCGGCAGCGACGACGTCGGCAACATGACGTTCGCCGCCGCGGCAGACGGCTCGCGCCTGTACGCCATCGACCAGTCGCCGGCGCAAACGGCCGCCAACCCGGACAGCGGCCTCAAGGGCGTCTACGTGTCGAAGAACGGTTCACCGTTCGGACCGTGGACCCTGATAGCGGACTACACCAAGCTGAAAGCATCCGGATCGGCTCTGCAGGGCGCGGGATACCAGCCCGGCATCCAGTCCTGGTACAACCAGTTCCTCCAGGTCGACCCGGCCAACGCCGACCACCTCTACCTCGGCCTGGAGGAGGTGTTCGAGACCAAGAACGGCGGCCAGAGCTGGACCGTGCCGGGCCCGTATTGGAACTTCCCCTTCCCTTGCTGGAGCATCGACCCGTCCCAGCAGACCGGCGACTGCTCGCCCACCACGCACTCCGACCAGCACGCGGTCGCCATCGGCAGCTCCAAGGGCAGGACGTGGGCCTACGTCGGCAACGACGGGGGCATCTACCGCCGCCCGCTCAACGGAGCGGTCGACTCCGGCGGCCACGCCAAGGACTGGCAGTCCCTGAGCGACGGCACCCTCGACACCTTGCAGTACTACTCCGTGGGCGTCGGCAAGGACCTCACCAACGGTGGGGTCTCGGTGACCGGCGGCCTGCAGGACAACGGCCAGTCGATCCTGCGCGGCCACGACAAGGTCATGGGCTCCAACTTCGGCGGTGACGGCGGCGACACCATCACTGACCCCGCCAACGGCTGCAACATCGCCGAGGAGTACGTCTACCTCGACATGTGGGTCACTCAGAACTGCGGTGTCAACGACGGTTCATGGTCGACGGACCCGTCCAAGGCCACCGAGTACGAGGTCGCCCCGCCGGACAAGGACCTCGGCGGCGCAGGGGCCCGCTTCATCGCCCCGATCACCGCCGACGCCAAGGACACCAACACCTGGGTCGCGGGCGGCCGGCACGTGTGGGTGCAGACCAAGGGTTTCGCGATCCGCTCCGGGAAGGAGTGGGCGAACGCCTACGACCTCGGCGACGGCCACGTGGCCACCGCCGTGGCGTCCTCGGGCGGCACGGTGTACGTCGGCTGGTGCGGGCCCTGCAACAACCAGGGCTTCACCCGGGGCATCGCGGTCGGCAACGCCGACGGCACCGGCTGGCACCAGCTCAACCTCCCTGTCGACGGCACCATCCCCAATCGCTACATATCCGGTTTCGAGATCGACCCGGCCAACGCCCAGCACGTGTACGTGGCCGTCAACGGCTTCTCCCGCCGGTTCACCGAAGGCCCCGGCGCGGGAGTCGGGCACATCTTCGAATCGAAGAACGGCGGCACGAGCTGGACGGACATCTCGGCGAACCTGCCCGACGTCCCCGCCGACACGGTCAAGCTCCTCCCCAACGGGGGCCTGGCCCTCGGGACCGACCTGGCCACCTTCTACCGACCGGCCGGCGCCACGAAGTGGAGGGTCCTCGGCCACAGCCTGCCCACCACGGCCGTGATGCAGCTGCGCCTGGGCCCCGACGGCAAGCTGTACGCCGCCACCCATGGACGCGGCCTGTGGTCCTTCGGCGTACGGCGCCTCAAGGGCCGTAACGACTGACCAGGACGGATTTCCGTCACACGGCGGCCGGCGCGCACCCCTTCAGCGGGTAGCGGGCCGGCCGCCGCGCGTTTGGTTCACTGCACCGGATACGCCGCCACGCTCAGCCGGAGCGTGAAGATGGCCGCACCCTGCGGGCCCCAGGTGATGGTCACCGCGCCGGTGCGCGCGGCACGGACGGTGACGCGGGTGACGCCCTTGCTGTCGGTGGCGGTCGAGGTCACCTGCGCCAGCATCGGATTGCTGCTGCGCGGCTGCGGCCAGGAGCCCTCGGCGCGCCGCTCCAGGACCACGGTCACGGTTGTGCCGGACCGGACGCACAGGCTCCGGACGGAGGCACCCCCCGGGCTGTGGGTGGCGGTGGCGGATCCGGCGGCGCAGCCTCGTGAGGCGGAAGCCGTCCCGGGACGTGTCGGGGTCCCTGCCGGTCGCGACGACCCAATCGTGGCCGCTGCTGTAGCCGAGGGCGTTGCAGCCGGTGAGGTCGGCAGTCCCGGTGTACTGGAGGCAGTCTCCGAGGGCGTTGCGGTGAGCGGATCAGCCGCGGGACGCGGCGGTGCGGAGTGCGCCTGCGAATCACCTCCGCTGCCGTCGGCTCCGCAGGCGGTCAAAAGGCAGGAAACGGCAACCAGAACGGCCCCGAGGCAAGACCAGGGCAGCCCGCGCCCTGGGATGCGTCCACAATCTTCCACCGCCGTCACTGCCCCCTTACGACATCGCACGCCACTGTGACGTCCCAGGCTGCGGGCCGGTTCCGACTCCAGCCTGACATGGTTGGGACGTGATCACGTGGGGTGCGTTCCGGCAACCGCCGGAGCGCACCCCACGTGGGAGCCGAGGCGGGGTCGGTGCGGAGCTTGCTGGGGATCCGCCAGTTCTTGAGATGGGCGAAGCCGTGCTCGACCGGCGCACGTCCGATCGCGAGGACGCGGTTGGCTTCCTTCTCGCCCAGGGTGAGCTTGTGGGTGCGGCTGGCGGTGTAGCCGGTGACGATGACGGGGTCGTGGAAGCCGAGGTCGCCCAACGCTCCGAGGCCGGCGGCGCTCAGGTGGGCCAGGATGTGGTCGTGGCGGGCGGCGGTGTTGTCGTGGGTAGCGCCCGGGCGCCGCCGCGCCCCGTCGCCGTCAGTGTGGCGGCGACGCCAGGCGGGGAAGGTCGGTGGGGGACAGGTCGGGGCGGGCGCGGTGCCAGCGGGCGGGGTGCCGCCACCGGCGGAGGTGTCCCGGGCGACGTCGACGCCGACTTCCACCACCAGCTCCGGTTCCACCAACGTGACATCCAGCTGCTCCCGACTGCCCCACCCGCCGGAGAACGACCAGCCCGACCACGGATGCCCGCGCCGCCCCGCAGCGAGCTGGCCGGCCACCGCGTCACCTGCCACCCGGGCGAGCGTCCGTCGTTGCAGTGGCTGGCATCAATCCGAGCTGGTTGGTGGGGCGAAGAGGTAGCGGTCCATCATGAGTGCCGCCTCGGCAAGAGTCTCCGTGTCTCCCAGGGGATCGTCGCGGAAGGCGAGGTCGAGCAGGGTGCTTGCGACCTCGACAGCGAGCCGGCCACGTCGGCGTGATGCGTCAGTGTCCGGCATCGCATAGCCGCGGACGAGGGCCCGGTGCACCCGGTCGGCGATCTCCCGATCGGTCTGCTGGGTGTCGGCTCGCAGTGACGCGATGCGCGGTCCGTGGTACCAGATCCGACGGTACCCGGGCTCTTTGCGGAAGCGGTCGGCGTATGCGGTGATCAGCTTTTCCAACAGGTCCTGCGAGCGTTCAGGGAGCGGCTCGGCCGTGACGCGTTCGGCGATCTGCACATCCAGCTGAAGCCAACCGCGCACCAGCGAGGCCACGATCGCCTCCTTGTCGGCGAAGTACCGGTACAGCACGCCGACCGACACTCCGGCCTCGGCCGCGATCAGCTTGGTGCCCAGATCGTCGTAGGAGGTCGTCTCCAGCAGAGAAGCTGTCACCTCGAGGATGCGGGCGACCTTCTCTCGACTGCGTTGCTGCTGCGGCTCATGCATCTCGGCCATAGAGCTCCTTGACACTCCTCCAAAACCTGAACCAGAGTCTAGTTCATGTTTTTACCCAGAGGCCTCAAGCACACGAAGCTCGGGCCGGATTTCCAGCGTGTCTGGGCCTCGGTGACCGTCTCCAGCCTCGGCGACGGGATGCGCTTCGTCGCCTTGCCGCTGCTCGCGGCTCAGCTCACCTCCGATCCCCGCCAGGTCGCGTTCGTCTATGTGGCCGAACAACTGCCCCTGCTGCTGTTCGGCCTCCTCTCGGGCGCCATAGCGGACCGCTTCGACCGTCGCCGCATCCTTTGGGTCGTCGACGCTGTCCGAGCCGTGACCGTCGGGGCGCTCGCCGGCGCGATAACAGCCGACGCGATGACAGTGCCTCTGCTGGCCGGCATCGGTTTCCTTCTCGGGCTTGGACAGACCCTCTACAACGGAGCCTGGTCAGGCATCGTGCCGACGCTGGTTGCCTCCCCGGAACTGACGCGTGCCAACGCCCGTCTGCAGTCCGGGTCCCTCATCACCGACACGCTCCTCGGTACCCCGCTGGGCGCGTTGCTCTTCGGCGTCTGCGCCACGCTTCCCTTCGCCGTCGATGCGGTGTCGTTCGCCGCTGCTGCCGTACTGGCCCTGACGCTGAGCGGCGACTTTCGTCCACGGCCGCGAACCACACCAAACCCTTGGAGGAGGTTGCTCGACGACACGACTCAGGGGGTGCGCTGGCTCTGGCAGCAGCCGTTGCTCCGTCGCCTCTGCCTGACGTCTGGGATCACCAACTTCGTAGATGGGGGTCTCATCGCCATTCTGGTGCTCTACGCCCGGCAGACCCTGGGCCTGACCAATCTCGGATTCGCCCTGCTGGTCGCCTCCTTCGCGATCGGAGGCGTAGCGGGGGCGATGGCGACCCCTCGTCTGAGCGCCCGCTACCGACCCCCTCGAGTTCTGCGGCTGACTGCTGCGATCACTGCAGGCACCGCAGTGGCTGCCGGCGCGGCCCCCTCGGGCCTCGTCGCCGGCGCGTGCATCGCTGCGTACGGAGCGGCGAACCTGGCATGGAATGTGACCGCAGTGTCCCTCCGCCAGGCACTCGTCCCTGCACACCTACTGGGACGCGTCGGCATGGCCTACCAGATGGTCATCGGCGGCGGAATCACGCTCGGCGCTGTTCTCGCGGGTCTTGAAGCCGACTCCTTCGGGCTTCGCGCCCCCTTCTACATCGGGGGCGCTCTCCTACTCGCCGCAAGCTTGATCAGCATGCGCCCCGCCAGCAACGACACTCCAAGATCAAGGGTTCATACAGTCCGACGACGCACTGGCGATACACAAGCGACTGAGCCGGAGCGCGACCGATGAGCCGTATCGGGAGAGGTGTGCACCCTTGTTGGCCCAGTGCAGCGCAACGGGCCATCCATGCGGATACCACCAGGGGCGACTACGTACGTGAGCACCAGCCCTCGGTGATGGCCTCCCGCCCGGCGGGAAGGACCTCGGTTCGGGCTCAATTGCAGGTCAGCGCCGGGGTTTCATGAGCCGGTGATCAGCAAAGCGGAGGTTCGCCCGGAGACGGGTGGCGCTATCTCTTCCGTGGCGTGATGGTCGGCGACGGCCGCCGCTCCGCGGGCAGGCCGCTGCGCGCCGCCCAGGACGAAGCCGGTGTCCCGCCTGGCGTCTGGAAGGGCCGGGGCTTGGCAGCGGTCGGCCTCACGGCCGGCGATGTGGTGACCGAGCGGCAGGCGGCACTGCTCCTGGGGGAAGGCCGGCACCCGGATGCCGACCGGATCGAGCGCGAGGGCTTGGAGGCGGGCGACGATCCGGCGGCGGCGCGGCGGGCGACCGTGCTGCAGGCCCATCGAGCCCAACCGCTCGCCGAAGACCGAGAAGGCCAAGGAGCGGACGCCCTGGCTGACCATGGACCTGGTGTACCGGGCGCCGTCGACGGCACGCATCGCGTGCCCGCTCGGGGATGACGAGACCCGCGTCGTGCTGGAGCTGTGCCAGGACATCGCCAGCTACAAGACGCTGGCGTGGTTTGAGGATTCGGTCGTGGAGATCCGCTGGAGGAGCGGCGGCAAGATCCGCAAGCCGACCAGGGATGGGCTGATCGTCGCGGTGTTCCGGCACTACGAGTCGAGAGCTGACGAGTCGAAGCCGCTGCTCCACGATCACGCGGTGGTGTCGATCCGTGCCCGGCGGCCGGACGACAAGGGGACGTGGGGCAACCTGTCGGCGGACTCGCTGATGGCCCACATCGTCGCGGCCGACACCCTCTACATCCCCTACTTCATGGAGGTGGCGTCCGCTCGGCTCGGGTGGGCGTGGGAGCCACGCGAGGTGACGCCCGGCCGCCGACCTGTCATGGAGATCGCGGGCATCGACCAGCGGCTCATCGGCTGGCAGTCGACCCGCCGCCAGCAGATCGAGGACGCGCTGCCCGTCCTCACGGCCAAGTACGAGGAACGCCAGGGGCACGCGCCGGGGGAGCGGGCCGCCTACGCACTGGCCTGCCGGGCCGCCGACCAGAAGCGGCCGCCCAAGCGCACGGAGCTGCTGTCGCCGACCGAACTGCGCAAGCGATGGTGCACCTCGGCGCTCCGGGCCTACGGCGCCGACGTCATCGACCGACTGGCGGAGCGGGCGCGGGCGGCGGCCGCAGCGGTGTGGGCGTGGGTGCGGCCGGTGGTCGACATAGCGCTGGCGGCCGTCGACGTCGTCGCCGTGGTGTACGTGATGCGCGGAGCGTTCAAGCGCCACCACCTGCTCGCCGAAGCCCGCCGCTACCTCGCCTACGACCTGCGCGGCCGGCCCCACCAGGCGGGCATGGACGAACAGATCGTGCAGACGGTCGTCGACGACTACACCCGCCCGGCGAGCCGGCGGATGATGACCGCCGACCTGCGCGCCCTGTACCCGCGCGACACCGAGGACCAGGCCAAGCCGCGCCCATTGACCCGGAAGCGGTCTGCGCCCCGGTACGAGCGGGCCCGCCTCGCCGCCGGCGCCCTGGCCGCCCGGGTCCGCGCAGCGCGGCGTGCGGAGCGCCTGGGCTCCCGTCCCCGGCCGCGCACCGTCGCGGTGCCCGCCGCCTCGAGGTCGCGCCCGCGGCCGTTCCACTGCGACCGGAAGGCCGTCCAAGTCCTGTAGCAGGAGATCGCCGTCGACACGGTGGAGCAGACCCGCGCCGGCTGGCTGGAGGCGGACCTCAACCGTCCGGCGCGGACGGCCGCCAGACGCTCGAGGCCGCCGCCGTGCTCCATGTGGACGATCACGTATTTCCCCGCCCGGTTGATCACGTAATTCCCCGCCTCGTCGATGGCCAGGTAGCCGTTCTGAGGGGGCGCCGCTGACTGGTCAGTCAGTGATCTCTGACAGACTCCGCGGCATGGGATTGTTCAAGCAGGCCAAAGAGGCGGAGAGTGCTGGTCAGGCAGCAGAGCGGGCTGACCTGAGCGTGCTTCTCCTGCAGGGCGAAGACATGATCGAAGAACTGGGTCGTGCGCACATGTCCTGGGGCCTGGGGTCGGCGGACCGCTGGGATCTCGACCAGCAGACGGGCATGATCACCTGGACCTTCCCTGACAAGACAGCCACGGCGCCGGCACAGATTCTCGGCAGCTTCAGCCCGGGCTCGGGCTCCTGGCTGTGGGCCTGGGCCAACCAGAGCATCCTGCCCGCCATGAGCCGGGACGCGCGCACCTTCCGGGACTGGGCAGGGGCCAACGGGCATCCCGCTCTCGCCCAGCCGAAGATCGAGGCCGATGAGAAGGCCGCTGCAACGCTCGTGGCCTTGGCAGTTCGGATCACCGAGGCGACCGGCTATTACCGGGGCCCGGGAGGCAACTCCGCCGTCATCATCACGTTCGGTCCGGTCACCCTGACCGCAGCGGACGGCACTGTCTCCGACTTCAACATCAGCGTCAGCTACTGAACTTGATTGGGTGATGTCGGAGCCGTTCGCCTGAGGGTGGGAGGGCCGTTCCGGTAGCCCTGGACTGTGAGATGCGCGCAGGGGGGCGGGCTGACCGACGCCGGGAGGGCCGCCCGGGAGCGGATTCGGCTGCAGGCCGTGGAACGCTTCGAGGGCGGGCAGAAGAATCGGGAGATCGCTGCCGCGCTGCGGGGCAGCGAGCGGTCCGTGGAGCGGTGGCGTCGCCAGTGGCGCGAGCGTGGGAAGGCTGGCGTCCTGTCGAAGGGATCCCCGGGCCGACCGAGGCTCAGTGGTACGCAGATCGCCCGGTTGGAGAGGGAGTTGGAGCGCGGACCGCTGATCCACGGCTGGGTGGGCCAGCGGTGGACCCTGGCTCGGATTAAGACACTGATCGGTCGCCTGTTCCACGTCTCGTACACGGTCGAGGGCACATGGCTGCTGCTCAAGCGGCATGGCTGGTCGTGGCAGCAGCCTGCCCGGAGGGCCATCGAGCGTGACGACACCTCGGTCGACGTCTGGAAGAAGGAGACATGGCCGCGGGTGAGAGCATCGCGGCGGAGCGGGGGGCCTGGATCGTCTTTGAGGACGAGGCCGGGCAGTCGATGACTCCGCCGCGTGCCAAGACCTGGGGCCGCCGGGGCTGCACGCCGGTGGTGCGGGTGCGCGGCCGCGGTTCCGGGCGAGTGTCGATGGTGGGCATGACCTGCTACAAGCCTGGTGAGCGGTCCCGGCTGTTCTATGCGGTCCGGGAGTACACCGGGCGCAAGGACCAGCCGAAGGGCTTCGGCTGGCGCGATTTCCGTGATCTGATCGTCCGGGCCCGCATCCAGTTGGGTGGCCCGATCGTGCTGATCTGGGACAACGTCCGACTGCATCTGGCGAAGCCGCTGCGCGAGTTCATCGACGCGAACGCCGAGTGGCTTACCGTCGTTCAGCTGCCCACCTACGCGCCCGACCTCAACCCAACCGAGGGCGTGTGGTCCTTGGTCAAGCGCGACATCGGCAACCTTGCCGCCGCCAGCCTTGGTCAAGTCACCCGCGCGGTCAAGCATCGACTCAAGAAGCTCCAGTACCGGCCAGACGTGATCGACGGCTGTCTTGCCGGCACCGGCTTGGCCCCTGGGCACGTGACTCTCCAGGGCTGGGCCTGACTGTTTCGCTCGTCCGGCGATAGGAGACGATGCAGCCCACGCCAGCGCACGAAAGCGAGTAACTCAATGACGGAACCTGCTCCGATGGATCTGATCCACCTCGCCGATCCGGATGGGAACCGCTGTATCGTGCGCGTCACAGGACGGTCCCAGCCGGGCGTGCTGACCGGCCACGACATTCTGCACGCGGACGTGCTCGTCTCCGCGAGTTTCGTCGATGCCCGGCTCGACCTTTACCTCTTCCAGCATGACCTGGACTCCTGGGAGCAGGAGCTTTCCAACCTGGGACCAGGCCAGACGGTCAGCATCGGCGGAGACCGCGGCCTGAGCCTCGACATCCACGTGCACGAAGACGGCTGGCTGTCGATCCAGGTCAGCGACCCGGACCGCCTTACGACAGCCCTGGGAACCCGACCCCAGGAAGACTGGATCGCCGAGCATCGCGGGCGCCTGGAACAGGTCCGACTGACCTGGCCCCGCGAAGTCATCGAGACGGCACCAGGAGCTTACGAGTGGAGCCCCGATCGCAAGCGGTGACCACCTGATCCCAGCAACCGACATCACGGCTTCAAGTTCAGTAGCGCCAACGAGCTGGGCCGCAGCCCGGCGCCTGGGCCTGAGTGCCCACGCGCCGAGCGGAAGAATCCTGAGGTCACCTGGCCTTCGCGGTCGCCGTTCCGTTCTTCTCGGTGGGGTTCCTGGGCCGCTTGTTCGGTCGGTAGCTGGGGCCGTTCATGATGACCTGGTGGCTGGTGTTGATCAGCCGATCCAGGAGCGACTCGGCGACGACGGGGTTGGGGAACAGGGGATGCCAGTCGCTGGGTGCCCGGTTGCTGGTGATGATCAGGGATCGTCCCTGCCGCTCGCTGACCAGTTCGTAGAGGTCGTCGGCCTGGATGGCGGTCATCTGGCGCATGGCGAAGTCGTCGAGGATCAGGACGTCGGGGCGGATCAGCTCGCGCATGCGTTTGTCCCAGGTGCGGTCCGCGTGGCCGCCGGCGCAGAGGTAGCCACTCAAACCACTCGAACAGGGAGAACACCGATCCGCGTCGGCGCCTCCAGGCCCCGACCCGCAGTCAGCGTCCCCCTGGGGAATCGTGATCGCAGGGGTGGGGAATTGCGTGACGCTGAAACCACACGGAGCGGGGAATTGCCTGATCGCTGACACTCCAGGACGGCATCCGGGAACGCGCCGTCGCCCACGGTCCCCGACCGCAGCCCGCCCCGGCGACGGCCCCGCCGCCGCACACCCAGCAGCCCGACACTCAGCACACGCCGGGCCGGACCACAGGCCGGACCACAGGAGGAGCCGCGTGAGCACCCCCGGAAGAAACCCAGCCTTGATGACGCCCTCGCCCGCGCCCACGCGGCCCGCGCGAAGATGGCCGCCGCGCTCGACGAGGACCAGGAGTCCGAGTCCGATGATCCCCTGGGGTGGCAGCCGATCTGGAAGCGACCCCGGAAGTCGAACTCGAAGGCGGCGAAGAAGCAGGAAGCGACCCCGGAAGCCGAACTCGAAGGCGGCGAAGAAGCAGGAACTGCGCAAGCAACGGCGGCGACTCCAGGACGCCGGACGGCGCCGCCTCACCGCCGCGCAGTCTCGCCGACCCCGGTCCCGGCAGAACCGAATCGGCAATGCGGCCGCGCGCCGCGACGCCCGCGCCTTGTCCCGGGTGCGGCACTCCAACGCCTGGCTGTGGTGACGACGCCGGGCATCGTCCGCCGAGTGGAGCCCACGATGTTTGCCGAACTGGTCGCTCTCGCCACGATGCAGGCCATACTCGGCATCCTCGTTCTCGTCTCCGCAGGCACCCCTTGGACCACACCACCAGGAGGAACCAGTGCCATACCCGCACCTGCTCACCCCCGGGGAGAAGCTCGCCGACGCGAAGCAGCAGCTGAGCCTCCCGCATATCGTCGTGATCTGCGGCTCCACCCGCTTCATGACCGAGATGAACGAGGCCGATCTGCGGGAGACCAAAGCCGGAAAGATTGTCGTCAAACCGGGCTGTGACATGAAGTCGCCGCACGAACTTTCGTCCGATCCTGTCCAAGCCGAGGCGCTGAAGGCTCGACTCGACGATCTGCACCGGGCGAAGATCCGGCTCGCTGATGAGGTGCTCGTAGTCGGCGACTGCATCGGAGACAGCACCCGAGCCGAAATCGCCTACGCCCGGTCGCTGGGCAAGCCCGTGCGGTTCACGCACCCCGAAGTCGACCCTGACGCCTGACCGCCCGCTGCCACCTCGACAACCAGGGCCGGCAGCCCGCCGCCTGACCGTCTCGCGGTGGCTTCGGCCGCCGCCCCCCACCCCCCTGCAGGCATCCCGGTCGACACCGCGGCCATGGCCCGCGTGGACCAGGCGCTGCGCGCCGTCCTGGACCTGTAGCCCGCAGGCCGGCGCAGCGGCCGGTGACGGGTGGCTCGTCCGGACGGGCGAGCATGAACAGGTCCAGCCAGCGGCAGGAGAGGGATTCGTGCCCGGGCCGGATACGCCTCGGGCCCCGAGGGGTCCGATGGCTTCCCAACGGCCGTGGACGCGGCCACCTCTGCGCACGCTCCCCGTGGGAGATACATGACGCTCCAACCGCCGAACAGGGGGCAAAGATTGATTGTCGACGCGCGCAAACGGCGGGATGCCGCCCCCGTGCGCGTCCGTCAATGGCGGGCCTGGATCTTCAGGTCGCCGCGGGTCTGTACGCGGATGTGGTCACTGGCGAGCATGGCGTGGGGGAAGCCGAGATCGATCGCGCTGACCTCGTCCAGGCGCGCCATCTGGGACGGGGCGAGGTCGACCTCGAGGGCTCCCAGGTTCTCCTGCAGCTGTCCGACAGTTCGCGCCCCGATGATGGGCGCAGTCACCACTGGGTTGTGCAGGGACCAGGCCAGTCCGACCTGTGCAGGGGTCCGGCCCAGTTCCTCCGCGAGTTCCTTGACGACGTCCACGATGGCCAGGTTGCGCTCGGTCACTCCGCCCAGGGCCAGGTTGAAGCTCTTGCGGGCGCTCTCAATCTGGTCGGACGCCGGTGCGGTCAAGTCCTGGCGGCTGTACTTGCCGGTGAGGACCCCACCCGCCAAGGGGGACCACAGCACGGTTCCCAGTCCCAGCTCCTGGGCCATCGGCAGAAGGTCACGCTCCCCGGTGCGTTCCACCAGGTTGTACTCCAGCTGTAGCGCCGTCAGTGGCGACCAGCCGCGCAGGTCAGCGATCGTCTGCATGCGTGAGATCTGCCAGGCCGGGGTGTTGGAGATGGCGATGTAGAGGATCTTGCCTTGGCGCACCAGGTCGTCCAGGCCACGCAGGATCTCCTCCACGGGAGTGGTGGAGTCCCATACGTGCAGGTAGAGCAGATCGATGTAGTCGGTGTTCAGCTGCCGCAGGCTGGTTTCGACCGCGCCGAACAGACTCTTCCGGCTGGCGCCGCCGGAGTTGGGGTCATCGGGCCGACGCAGCGTCGTGTACTTGGTCGCAAGGACCAGACTGTCACGTCGGTTACGGGCGAACTCGCCGAGCATGCGCTCCGAGGTGCCGTTGGTGTAGGTGACCGCGGTGTCGATGAAATTCCCACCCCGCTCGACGTAGAGGTCGAACAGCTTCCGCGCCTCGTCCTGCTCCGCGCCCCAGCCCCAGTCGTTGCCGAAGGTGGCCGCGCCGAGCGCGAGTGGTGAGACCCGCAGGCCGGAACGTCCCAGCTGCCGGTAGGTGTCGAGCGTGAGCGCCATCGTGTTCTCCTGTGAGGTGTGGTTCCTGGCGTGTGTTGCGTGCGGACCGGTCGAGGGCCCGTGGATGCTCATCAGGCGCCGAGCCCGTAGCCGCCGGCCACGGTGACGTCCTGGCCGGTGATGTAGCCGGCGGCGTCCGAGGCGAGGAAGGCGACGACTTCCGTGGCCTCCTGGCTGGACCCGAAGCGCTCGAAGGCGATCTTCGCGCGCATCGCGTCCCGGCCGCCCTGGGGGACTCCCCGCTTGTCGAACAGCGGGGTGTCGGTGACCCCGGGGCTTACCGCGTTGACGCGAATCCTGCGCGGAACCGGTTCGAGCGCGAGTGAGGGCACCATCGCCAGCAGTGCGCCGCGCGTCGCCGCCCCCACCGTGGCGCCAGGGCTGCCGGACGGGAACCGATGCCCCCGGTCAGCACGATCGAGCCGTCGTTCATGGGGGGAAGGGCCTTTTGGAGGGTGAAGTACTGGCCCTTGAAGTTGAGGTCGGCGTGCTCGTCGAACGATTCCTCCGTCACATCGGCAACCGGTGCCGGACGGGATATCCCGGCGTTGAGGAAGAGCAGGTCCAGTGACCCCAACTGTGCCGACACCGCTGACATCAGCGTCGGTGTCAGAGAGCACGCGCGCATCGGATCGGACGACGAGCACGGCGTCGGGAAGCTCGGACCGTGCCCGTGCGAGGGAATCAGCATTCTGTCCGGTGACCGCGACCTGGTCGCCGCGGGAGTGCAGCAGGTCGGCCGTAACGCTGCCGATCCCGGTCGCCCCCGATGATGAGCGCTGTAGGCATGGCAAACCTTTCGCCGCTGAAGCAGTGGACGAGACCATCCATAAGCGGGGACCTCCCTGTTTATCTCACCGTACACTGCCCGGGGACCTCCCCGTTTGTCTCGCCGTACACTGTCCGGGGACCTCCCCGTTTGTCTCGCCGTACACTGACCGGGGACATCCCCGATTCGTTCCCGAGCCTCACTGACTCTCACGATTCGCGAAGGTAATGACACCTCCACGCAGCACCCTGCGCGCCGACGCGCAGCGCAACCGCGAGCAGCTGATCGCCACGGCCGCCGAAGCCTTCGCATCCGGACGCGCGATCTCGCTGGACGCGATCGCCAAGCGCGCTGGAGTGGGGAACGCCACCCTGTACCGGCACTTCCCCACCCGAGAGGACTTGGTCGAAGAGGTCTACCGGGGCCAGATCCGCCCCTTGCGCGAGGACGCGCGCACTCTGCTGGCTACCGAGCCGCCCGCACAGGCCCTCCACGCGTGGATGCTCCGATTCGCCGACTGGGTCGGCGAACGACGCGGCATCTGCGAGGCCCTGGTCGCCATGAGCGCTTCCGGCCGCTTCGGTACCGGACCGGTCTGTGACGAGGTCCAGCAGGTCCTGGCGATGGTGCTCGAGGCCGGCGTCACAGCAGGAGAACTGCGCAGCGACATCGACCCGACCGACGTAGGCAGCATCCTCGCCGGTTTGCTCTCCGTGGCCGGCGCACCCGAGCAGCGCCCCCAACTGAACCGCATGCTGGACGTCGTCGTCGACGGACTTAGGCCCCGCTAAGCGATACGTCAGCGGTTCGGAAAGGCGTCGGCCTATGCCGGACGACATGGCTGCCGCCGCGGCGGTCGTGCTGCCTCAGCTTGTTCCGTTCACCGCGGCGCACGCAATGGATGAGCTGGACTGGAAAAACGTGGACCGGCCGGTGGCCCACGC
Organism: Streptomyces sp. Y20; assembly: GCF_043195475.1. Classification (NCBI taxonomy): domain Bacteria; kingdom Bacillati; phylum Actinomycetota; class Actinomycetes; order Kitasatosporales; family Streptomycetaceae; genus Streptomyces; species Streptomyces sp. Y20. The sequence continues at coordinate 145,472 of NZ_JBIDDP010000016.1, read as the reverse complement.
TGCCGCGATCGCCTGGCACGCGGCGAAGGCCGGGGAGCCGCTGACCGTCCTGTCGCTGGAACCCGAGCTGTACGCGGGTACCGGAATCACTCCGCTGAACGCCACTTGACCTGCGTCTTCTCCGACGAAGGGACCGATTCTCGCGGAAGACGCCTTCTTTGCCCATCACGTCGGGACCTGAAGCGCGTGATCGTCAGTTTCCGGTGTCGAGTCGGATGTGATCGATGTCGTTGTCCAAGAAGGCGGTCAGGTCCTGGGCTTCGGTGTAAACGGCTTCCTGTTCCAGGGCGGTGAGGGGGCGCAGGGAGCTGATGTGGAGTTGGTGGTCGCGCATGGCCCAGGTGGCGGTGACGCGTCCGTCAACAAGGACGGTGCGGTGGCCTGCGACGGACAGACCGAGGTGGGGGGCGTCGATGATGCGGCTACGGTCGTGGTAACCGAGGATGGCGTTGTCGAAGGCCGGGAGGAACCGCACGGGGGCAGGGGTTTCGGGGTGGGGGCGGGGTGCGTCGGGCAGGTCGAGCAGTTCGCGGCCGCGTTCGTCACGGAAGACGACGAGTTCTTCGCGGGCGGCTTTGATGGCGGCGGGAAGGCCGGCGAGGCCGCACCAGGCACGTAGGTCCGTGCTGGCGGCGGGCCCGTACGCGGCGAGGTAGCGGTGCAGTAGTTGCTGTCCGACGAGATCACTGCCATCGGCGGGCAGGGGGTCGATGTCCCGTCCCAGCCAGGTGCTCAACGGCAGGTTGCGTACGCCGGCGCTCCGGTGCCACAGGCCGCGGGGCGGGAGTTGGGCCATGGGGATGAGGGCTGCGATGAGCAGCTCGCCCAGGACACGACGTGGTGGGCCGGGCCAGCGGTCTTCGAGAGCTTGTACGAGCTCGGTCATGGTGCGGGGCTGCTGGTCGGCCATGACCGCGCGGCCGGCTGCGGCGACCTCGTCCACGTCGATGCCGGCCAGTTCACGCCGGTAGGTCCCCAGCACTCGCTGGCGCAGCATTGTGTCGTGGCGGGCTCGCCAGGCGAGCGCGTCGTCGGCGGTGACGAGGTGGACGGTGCGCCGCATCAGGTGGGTGCGCACCATCGCGCGACCGGTCAGCGCATCGTCCAGTTGCTCGGGCTTGAAACCGGACAGGCGGGACCACAGCCCGGTGAAGGGTTCCTGAGGATCCTGTGCCTGCAGGCCGCACAGATGGGCCACTGCCTCCGATGCGGATGTGTCGCTGCGCTTGAGCAGGTGCTGGCGGGCGAGGGTGGCGCGATTGAGGGCGCGGGCGTCAAGGACGGTCACGGCATCCTCACGCGGCGGCTCGCCCGTGGGACGGGCGTCGGCGCAGGTCCGTGTGAGTGAGGGAGGGAGGGAGGTGTATAGGAGACGTCCAGCGGGCCGATGTCGGTTTCTTGCGGTAGCGGCCAGTGAGCAGGCCCATGGCCAGCGGGCTCCACACCAGAACGCCCAAGCCGTAGCGGTGGCAGGCGGGCAGGATCTCCCGCTCTATGGCGCGGTTGAGAATGGAGTAGGGGGGGCTGCTCGGTGCGCAGGCGGTGCAGCCCACGCCGCTGGGACACCCATTGGGCCTCGACGATCTCCGAGGCCGGGAGGTTGGAGGAGCCGATCGCCCGGACCTTGCCGGCCCGCACGAGGTCGGTGAGCGCGGAGAGGGTCTCCTCGATGTCGGTGTGCGGGTCGGGGTGGTGGATCTGGTAGAGGTCGATGTATTCGGTTTGCAGCCGCTTCAGTGAGCCCTCGACCGCCTGGACGACCCAGCGCCGGGAGCTGCCGCAGCGGTTGGGCTCCTGGCCCATCGGTCCGTTGAACTGGGTCGCCAGCACAACCTCGTCGCGGCGTCCCTTGAGGGCCTTTCCGGCGATCTCCTCGGTCTCGCTGTAGCCGTAGACGTCGGCGGTGTCGAGGAAATCGATGCCCGCGTCCAGCGCCCGGTGGACCATGCGCACGCAGCCGTCGTGATCCGGATTGCCCATCGTGCCGAACACCATGGTGCCCAGGCAGTAGGCACTGACTTCGATGCCGGTCCGTCCCAGCTTCCGCATCCTCACGGTGGCCCGTTCCCTTCCGCTGCTGCACGTGTTCGATGCCTGCACCGTCCGGGTCCCCGTGGGGGTGGCCCGGACGGCGCAGGCGTGTCAGGTGGGTCGCTCGGTTCAGCCGTTGTACGGAGCGGTGACGTCCAGGACCCAGGTGACGCCGAAGCGGTCGGTGAGCATGCCGTACAGCGGCGCCCACTGCGCGGGCTCCAGCGGGCTCACGATGGTCGAGCCCTCGGCGAGCTTGTCCCACTGGGCCCTGATCTCCTCGGCGTCGTCTCCACGCACGGAGACGAAGAACGAATTGTCACCCCGGTTCCAGGGCAGCTTGGAGGGCACGTCGTAGGCCATGACGTGGAAGCCGTTGTCGCCGACCACTTCGCCCCACATCACCCAGTCCGCCTCGCTCTCGTTCTGCACGGCGCCCGCGTCCTTGTAGGTGACTGCGACGGTGCGTCCACCGAAGACGGACTGGTAGAAGTCAAGCGCCTCACGTGCGGTGCCCCGGAAGTTCAGGTGAGTGGTGGTCGTGACGGACATGGCCTGCTCCTTGCCTCAGTGACTGATGGGCGCCGTCGGTTGTTGATGCCGAGCGGCGGCTGCCGTGACCAGGAGCGATGCCTCCCGAACGGCTCGTTGGCCACGATGGCAGAGGTAGAGGACAGGATGTGTCCGGTACTCCAAGGATTATGGGTGTCATGCATAAGACGTCCGCCCGGCTGCTCGCGCTGCTCTCGCTCCTTCAAACGCCCCGTGACTGGTCCGGCGATGATCTCGCCGAGCGTCTAGGCATCACGTCGCGCACGCTGCGCCGTGACATCGACCGCCTGCGCCAACTCGACTACCCGATCAAGACCCTCAAAGGACCGGCCGGCGGGTACCGCCTCGAGGCCGGCACGCACCTGCCGCCCATGCTGTTCGACGACAACCAGGCCGTCGCCCTGGCCGTCGCGCTGCAGACCGCGGCCGCCGGCACCACCGTCGCCGAAGACGCCACCCGCGCTCTGGCCACCCTCCGCCAGGTCATGCCACCCCGCCTGCGCCACCGCATCGACCTGCTGCACATCACCGCCGTCCAACCGCCCGCGGCGGCCGGCGACACCCGCCAGATCGACGCTCAGGTCCTGATGGACCTGAGCCGCGCCATCCACGCCCGCGAGGAACTGCGCTTCGACTACGCCCCGGGGCCAAGCACCTCGGCCGATGACGTCCGCCGCGTACAACCCCACCACCTGGTCACCTGGCGTCATCAGTGGTACCTCGTGGCCTGGGACCTCCACCGCGAGGACTGGCGCACCTTCCGCGTCGACCGCATCCGCCCCCGCACACCCACTGGCCCGCGCTTCACCCCTCGTGACCTCCCCGGCGGCAGCGTCTCCACCTTCATCACCAGCCGATTCCGCGGCAACGACGGCACCACCACTGACTGGCCCTGCCGAGGCGAAGTCATCCTCCGCCTCCCGGCCGCCGATGTCGCGCCCTTCGCCCAGGACGGAATCGTCGAGGAACTCGGCTCCCGTCACTGCCGGCTCATCCTCGGCTCCTGGTCATGGACCGGACTCGCCGCCGCCATCGGCCGCTTCGACACCGATATCGAAGTCATCGGCCCACCCCGACTGGCCACCGCATTCGGGGACCTCGCCTCCCGCTACGCCCACGCCGCCCGCACCACAAGACCAAAGACCAGCCCGGCGCGGTGAGAACAGAACTCACCACGCCGCTCAAGCCCTCCGAACCTCCGGGGCCGACCCAACGACCGCCCTCGACCGATGGCCGCACACGGTAGAGGGCAGGGGCGCGGCCTGAGCCCTCGGCAGTTCAGTGAGCGGGCGAGTGCAGTCCCGTCAGAAGCAGACCCAGCAAGGTGCGGATCGCATCGGACCGTCGATCGGCCTGTGAGGGGCGCAGCGAGGAGATCGCCATCAGGCCTACGCGGACGTCTGTGACGGAGGTCCCTCGCCGCAGGACCCGCAGCCCGCCAGGCCGCCACATCCCCGGCAAGGGCCGCGCTGCTGAGTAAGTGCAGCGGGAGCTTACAAAGCTTGTAACTGCCTCCTCCCATGCCTTTGCACCTCTTTACCCCGATTTCGGGTCGATGCGCCCGTTCGGGTGCTCGTCAGAGTGCGAATGGTCGTTGGGGGGCGGCGACGGCGACCTGTGGACGGTTGGCCGTCTGGTGCGGCAGCAGACCTGCCCCAGGCACGCCCGAGCGACAGCCGCGGGGGCCGCCCGGCGGTACGGCTTCCGAGGTCGCCGCGCCTGCGGGCGGGATGACGCAACGCCTGGACCGGATGGGCGCGCAGGCGCCTGCACGGGCCCGGGTGCGGCGGTAAACCTCAAACCCCGTACGACGCACCGCTGTCAACTTCTCAGGCTCATCGGTGCTGGCCGCTATCCCACGCGATCACCTAGTCAGGTGTTGAGGCTGTAGTGCCGTCAGTTCACCTCGGGTCCGAACCGGCGCTTGTACGCCGACGGAGTGATGCCCGTCTCGCGACGCATCAGCGTGCGCAGGTTGGTAGCGGTGCCCAGACCGCTCCGCCGTGCGACTACCTCGAAACGTGATTCGCCTCGCTCGATCAGTCGGCAGGCCAAGGCGAGCCGTTCTCCTGTGAGCCACATCAACGGGGTCGTTCCCAGCTGTGCCCGGAAGCGGCGGTGCAGCGTGGCCGGGCTGACCGCCGCCCGCGCCGCGAGGTCTGAGATCGTGAGTGGTGAGTCGAGCCGTTCCTGCGCCCAGGCCAGGACGGGTGCCAGGGACTCGTCGGGGAGGTCGGGTAGGGGACGCTCGACGAACTGCCGCTGGCCGCCGTCGCGGTGCGCCGCGAAGACCAGCCGTCGGCTCACGGAGTTGGCAACCTCGGCGCCGTGGTCGCGGCGGACCACGTGCAGGCCGAGGTCGAGTGCGGCCGCGCTTCCTGCGGCGGTGAGGATGTCACCGTCGTCCACGAACAGCACGTCTGATTCGAGGTGGACGGCAGGGAAGCGGAGGCGGAAGGCATCAGCCCACTGCCAGTGGGCTGTGGCCCGGCGCCCGTCTAGGACTCCGGCCTCGGCCAGGGTGAAGGCGCCGCTGCAGAAGCCGATCATGCGTGCGCCGCGCGCGTGTGCCCGTCGGATGGTGTCGAGCACGGCGGGTCGGCGGGGCACCTCGACGTCGGGGCGGTTGGGGACGATCAAGGTGTCTGCTGCATCGGCTGCCTCCAAGCCGGCGACTGCTGTGAGGGTGAAGAATCTGTCTCGCATCGGGGTGGAGGGCTCGGGGGAGCAGAGCTGGAAGTCGTAGAGATCGCGGCCGATCTCCGGCCTGCGCAGACCGAAGATCTCGGTCGCGCAGCCGAGCTCGAACGGGTTCGAGTTCTCGTCCACGATCACGACCACCCGATGTACGCCTGCCGCGTGAGCTTGGTGCGAGGATTCTTTCGCCATGTGCAATTCCTAGCACTCACGCTGCCCATGCGAAGCTGCGGAGGATGAGGCCATGAGCAACCAGCCGATCTCTCTTAGCCAGGCCCTGGCCTCCTTCGATGCACTATGGAGTCCGCGCATCGTCACGCGCGTCAACGACTACGACGTCCGGGTCGCCAAGGTCGAGGGCGAACACATCTGGCACGTCCACGACGACACGGACGAGTTCTTCTTGGTGCTCGACGGGGACCTGCACATCTCCTTGCGCGAGCCCGAGGGTGAGCGCACGGTCCTGCTGCGGCAGGGGGCGGTCTTCACCGTCCCCGCAGGTACGGAGCACAAGCCGTACGCGCCGTCCGGAGCCGCGATCCTCATGTTCGAGCCGACCGGGACGCCGACCGTGGGCGACCGCCACGACGAGATCCCCTCTCACGTGGACGCAACGACCGGACACATCCTCGACGCGTGAGCAGACAGGCAGAAGTCGGGACCACCAACGGGTGACCTTGCCGCAACCCAGGCATGAACGCGGGGACTCCTGACCAGCTCGGGATTGTCAGCCCCTCCAGCAACCCCACGACGGACGCCACCCGACACCTCCACCGACGAGACAACCCGAAGGCCCCGAGCCTTCCTCGCTGATCCCGCATCATGCCTGAACTGCGGAAACGCGCACATCAAGTTCGGTACGACAACGGTTTCTAAGTGGTTCGCGGTTTGCGGAGGCCGTGGTCAGTGACCGCCGCTCGGGGGCTGGCAGCCGGTGCCGTCCGGGTAGCCGCCGAAGGCCTTCGCCTCGATGGAGTCACCGCTCATCGTGCCCTCCACACACCAGGGGGAGGATCCGATGTCGACAAGGAAGCCGACCCCGGTGGACCCATCCTGGTATGCCTGTATCTTCCCGGCGGAATAGCCGAGGCTGGTGAGTGTGTCGCGGACGTCCTGCGGGGCGAAGTCACCGCGCCGACGCAGCGGTTCGAGTGCCCTCGTGACACGTGCGACGGCGGTGAGCCCGTCGCAGCGGCTCTGACCGTGGAGCGGGAGGGGAACTCGAAAGCCGTGGTTCTCGGCGTAGTGGTCGGTTGGCGGCGCGGTCGGGCTGGGGGTCGTGGCGTCCGTGGGTGCCACCGGCTTTGGGCTTTCGCCAGGGCAGGGGAAGTCCGTTGGCGTACCCGGTGTCGATATGCCGGTCGGCGTCGGATGCGAACGCCGGTACGCGTCGGCGGTACTTCCTGCCCGCTGCGTTCCGCACCCCGCCGCCAGCAGGACCACCACTGCCAACGGCAGCATCCCGAGCCGGGCTCTCGAGAACAAGCCGGCACTGATCAGACGGAAGGCAATGGCCTTCAGGCGCTCCACCGTGCGTTTGTCAGCCTCCCGCTGATCCAGTCCCACCTCAGCCGCCCGCTTCAGCGCGTGCTCGTCCATGACCTTCTCCCCTGATCAGTCAGCCCCTGCAGAATGCCAGAACGACGGCTGCCCACAGGGCCTGGCCCATCTGCTCGGTGTCCTCCACCTCGAGCGCTTCGGCCCCTCGTGCCCGCGCATGGACGGCACCCCGCGCGAAGCCGCAACCACACCGCGGGTGGGGAGCCGGCCGTCCAGGGCCCGGCGCAGCGTGCACGCGGAGACGGGCGGTCCACCGCTACCTGTGGGAGCGGGGCGCGGTGCTGTTAGCGCCCGCCACCCAGACGTCCTCGCAGCTCAACGCCGTGAACGCCCTCGGATCCGCAGCGAGAAAGGCATCCGCTGGGGCAGCAGGCCACTCCGAGTCGCAGCCTGACCAGCCCGGCGAAACCATGCGGTCACAGCACTAGCTTCGGCTACGCATCATCGACATCAGCAGCCCGTGGGTCTCGTCGTCGGCGGCGACCACAAGCCCACGACCTGCCTCATCGATCGGGGCACCGTCGATCCCGGTGACAACGCAGCCAGCAGCCCGGCACAAAGCGATGCCGGCCGCGAAGTGCACGCTCCTGGAGAGGTCACCGCCATCGGTGACATACGCGGCGCGCTTGCCTGCAGCGACCCAGGCCAGCGCCAGGGTCGTGGACACGACCCGAGGCCGGAAACGTTCGGCGAACACAGGGTGGGCCAGCAGATCCACGGCCCGGAATCCGGGTGCACTCGGGAACGGCGGATCCAGGTTGACGTCCACCAATCGGGTAGCGGGCGAAGGCGCCAGTAGCGCGTCGTCGGCCCCGTCATGCCGCACCCAGGCGGTCTCCCCGTCGGTGAAGAAGACCTCGCCGCTGAACGGGTCGGCCACCGCCGCCGCCCCATCACGCAGGGCCACGTTGACGGCCACCAGCATGTTGCCAACGGCGTAGTTCAGCGTGCCACACAGGGGATCCACCAACCACTGGCGCACAGCGCCGACGGCGCCCTGCTGCCCGCCTTCCTCGCCGAGCACCGCGTCATAGGGGCGCGCGGCACAGATGACGTCAAGGATCACCGCACTCGTGATCGTCGTGGCGCTGCCGGCCGCCGCCGGCGCGGGCAAGCTCGCCCGCATGGACGGCGCCACCTACCCCGCCGCTCTCACCCGCGCCGCCGTCACCTTCGCCGCGGTCATCACCCTCACCGCCACCGTGACCAGCGTCTACGCCACCCTCCTGGCCTGACCGTGCTCGACTACGTGCCTGACAGTCGCGGATCTACGCCGGCCTTCCTCGGCGGTTCGGGAGCACTCGGCAACGGCTGCCGCCGCCTGCGCACGCCACGCAACGTCCGCGCGGCCTCCGGCCGCCTCGCAGGTTGAGCCGACCGTGCGGCGCAGGGCGTCGGAGGCGACGGCCCGGACGGCTGCATTCGCATCGGTCAACAGCGGGGCCAGGGCTGCACGGCGGGGCTGCAGGTCATCGGGAAGATCGGTTGTCAGGCCCGGTAGGACGACGGTGGCAAGCAGAGCGTCCCTGCTGGCGGTGTCTACTCCCGCCGACATCGAAGGTGAGACGGTCTCCGCCCACAGCGGGGTCTGCCAGGAGTGCTGGACGGCAGTTGCGGCTCGCTGCCGCTGGAGTGGTGATCCGGAAGCCCACTGCCGTACAACGTCCCTGCCCATGCCTGCGTTCCCGCACCAAGCGCTAACAGGACCCGTGCGGCGGCCCGTTCCACGCTGTCGCTGACCTCGACCGCGGCACGGGCCTGGTCCATCTGCTTGAGGAAGGCGCTGACCACCTGCTCCCGTTCGAGCCGGGTCCACAGTTCGAGCGCGCCCTCGGGGTCTTTTCGGTCGTGCAGCCGGGATGCTGCCTCCAGGAGCGTGGCCGCAATCTGGAAGCCGAGGTGCGCCCGGGCGGGGTGCCCCGCCCGCTAAAACGGGTATCTGTCGGCTGTTCGGGCACACGAGACGTCATGCACGGACTACATGCGCGTCCCATCAGCAGCAGTCTCACCGCCAAGGTCTCCACAGCCGCGACACCGCCGCACGGTCACGACGGCGCCAAACACTCACGCCGAGGCCGACGCACCGGCCGCCTGCGCCGCCGCGTCCTCGCCTACCGGGCAATCGATTTCCTGTCCACGCACATCCCGGACGACCCCGGCCCGGGCGACGAATGCCTGCTCCTCGTGCACACCCGCCAGGTCGTCGGCCAGGTCCGGTACCGGATCTGCACCGACTGCGCCCAGGGTGTCATCACCGCCGTCGTCATCGACGAGCGCTTCCACAGCACCGGCCTGGGCACCCGTGCGCTGTCACACCTACGGTCCCGCCACCCGGGACTGACCTGGCGCAGCACGCTGAGCAAGCGCACCACCCGTGATCTCCTGCGCCGGATGCGCATTCTCACAACCACTTCTGCCACGCCCTGCCCCCACGTTCATCAGACACTCTCTGCCCCGGCCGGCCCGATACTCGCCAGCGGCTGACCTCAATGCTCAGCGGCCACAGCGCACCTGTCGGCGCAGCAGGTCATGCATGCTCTGTCGTCGTCGCGCCACTTGGTGAACCGGTACATCGCCGCGCCGCGCGGGGGAGCCGGCATGGGCGAGGGGTGGCAGGGCATCCGAGGTGAAGGGGGTGGGCTGACCGCGCTTGCGGTGCCGCTCGTCGACGTCAAGAACCTCTTAGGGGTGAGAAGGTGAAGGGTTTCCGCAGCTTCATTCTGCGTGGCAACGTGGTCGACCTGGCCGTCGGGATCGTCATCGGGGCGGCGTTCACCGCCGTGGTGAACGGCTTCGTCAGCGCCTTCCTGACCCCACTCGTCGGGCTGGCCACCGGCGCCACGGGCGACATGAGCCGCAAGACCTTCACCGTAGGCGCCACCAAGTTCCCCTACGGCGCCTTCGTCAACGCGGCGATCAGCTTCTTCCTCCTCGCCAGCGCCCTGTACTTCCTGGTCGTGCTCCCGATCAACAAGCTCCACGAACGCCTCGCCCCGCACCAAGACGTCCAGGCCCCCAAACGGGACTGCCCCGAATGCCTCAGCCCCGTACCCGCCCAGGCCCGACGCTGCGCCTCCTGCACCGTCTCCCTGCCCGCCGTACCGGCTCAGGCCGGAGAGACAACCCAGCGCGCCGGGTGACCCGACCTCCATGGCCCGGCCCGGGCTGCCGGGGACGTCCGTGGTGACGGGAGTCACCGACGGCGTCCGATGCCGAACCGGCTGCTCGGCTTCACGGCCGGCACCGAGCCCGACGACCACGGCCTGGGCCGGTCACGGGGAGGCTTCATCACCAAGATCTACCTGGCCTGCGAACAAGGCCAACGGCCGTTTTGCAGATCGTCCCGACCGGCCCGCGGCGGCCGTCCGTCGTCTGAACATCGCGGGCACGGTCCCGGCACCGGCGACAGGCGGGGCCCCGCTGCGCGGTCGACGGCATGGAGGGTGCGTTACCGCGCACGGGCGGTCCGCCGTTCACCCACAGAGCGGCGTCGCGACGTCGCCCGCCGGCTTCTCCAAGAGGCGGAGCAGGAAGAGGACGGGATGGGGATGTCCTCGTACGGGGTAGGCGAGCGGGACGACGCGGGGCAGTCCGGCGCGCCGCTCGAGGGAGGATGAACGTATGCAATTCGACGACGATGCTGCTCTGGACACGTCCGAGGTCGCGGACGGGCGGGGAGGTGCGCTGGGCGGGATCCCGGGCGGCGGCAAGACCATCGGCGGGGGACTGGTCGGGCTCGTGGTGCTGGTCGCTTCCGTGCTCTTGGGTGTCGACCCCGGCATGTTCGGCTCGGGCGGCAGCGACACGTCCTCGTCGGGCAAGTCAGCCGCGGACCTCGCGGCGGACTGCCGGACCGGTGCCGACGCCAACCGCAAGGAGGAGTGCCGGATCGTCGCCGTGGTCGACAGCGTGCAGGCATTCTGGAAGCAGACGCAGACAGCCACCGGCAAGCCCTACCAGCAGGCCCCGACGTTCCTGTTCACCGGCAGTGTGAACACCGGCTGCGGGAACGCGACTTCCGACGTCGGCCCCTTCTACTGCTCAGCCGATGACAAGGTCTATCTCGATCTCGGCTTCTTCAACGACCTGGGCAGCAAGTTCGGCGCCAAGGGCGGCCCGTTCGCCGAGGCTTACGTCATCGCGCACGAGTACGGCCACCACTTCCAGGATCTCAGCGGAACGATCTCCCGCGGCAGCGGTAAGGGCCGGAACGGCGGTTCGGTGAAGCTCGAGTTGCAGGCGGACTGCTACGCCGGAGTGTGGGCCCACCACGCCACCACCACCCCCGACCCCAAGAGCGGTAAGCCACTGGTCACCGACTTGACGAAGGACGACATCAACCGCGGGCTGGACGCGGCCGCCGCCGTCGGAGACGACCGTATCCAGCAGCGCTACCAGGGCAAGGTCACACCCGACACCTGGACCCACGGCTCCGCGAGCCAGCGCCAGCAATGGTTCTCCACCGGCTACCGCTCCGGCCGCGTCGCCGACTGCAACACGTTCAGCTGACCACGCTGACAACCACGGCACCACGCCTGGGGTGGTTAGCGACCGACACCAAGTGGGAGTGCTGCCTCGACAGGCTGACCGCTTCCAGGACCGTGCCGTCGCCGCCCAGCTGGAGCAGGAGGAGCGGACAGAGCAGGAGCGCACCGCGCAGTACCTGCTGGCGGCGCGGCTGGAGCAGCTGCGCGAGCGGGCGGCGGCCCGGACCGAGGCGGCCGTGCCCGCGCCGTGGACGGACCGGTTGCCCGAGCTCGTCGCCCGCCCGCTGGATGGCGAGGCGGCCGGGGCGGTGATCGCGTGAGCAGCGTGCTGAGGGGGGACCTCGCGCGCGCCGGGCCCTGTCCGCGGCCCGGGAAGCGGCAAGGAAGAACGGGGGCGCCTGGAAGGACAAGACGAAGCGGCGCACCGGCGCGGTCGTACACCGCGACGGCCGCGAACCGCTCGGGCTCGGCAGCGCGATCAGCATGATGATGACCGAGCGCGGCATGGCCACCCCGGCGGCAGGCGGCAGCGTCCCGGCTGCCGCCGACCCGACTACACCCGGCCGTACCCGCCGCGCCGGTGCAGCGACGGATCCCGCCGGACGGCTACCGCCGCGCCATCGAGGCGCACCGCCAGGCTGTCCGGCCGTCGACGGTGGACCCGCCATCCCGGAAGCGCTGGAGCGGCAGACCGCCGCGATGCGGGAGCTGAGCGGCCGCGCGTTCCCCGAGCCGGACGTCGTCCCGGACGATGCGCCGGCGTGCTGGTGGCAGCGGTTGTGCATCAGCCTCGTTCGCTTGTTGATTGCTGGTCATGTGCTGTGGACGCGGGTTGGTCCGCTGTCACGAGGCGACCAAGTGGCTGCCGCTCTCTGGCCAGCATGCGGTTGACCGGCTGCCGTGAGAGTGGCTGCTCACATCCGGGATTGGGCTTTTGTTGCCACGCTGGACGGCCCTCGCGGAAGGGGCCCGTCACATCGGGAGGGAGAACAGACGCACCGGCTTCGAAGGCCAGCGTGCGTTGTCGCGCAGGGGCGTCACCATGGTCCGCAGTGGCATGGTCACCAGGCGGTTTTCGGGTTGTTCGACAAGCACCTCCTTGTCGAGGGGGTGCCATCCGAGGCGCTGGTACAGCGGCACGAGGGGAAGTCGGCAGAACAGGAGTGCGTGCTGAGGACCCATGGTGCGAGCGTGGTCAAGTGCCGCTGTGACCACGCGCCGGGCCAACCCCTGGCCCTGCATGTCGGGTGCGACGGCCACTCCACCGACTCCTACCACCTCTGTCTGGACATCGCCGATCGCAACAGGCAGCCGGAGGAGGCCGGCATGTGCCACAAGCCGGTCGCCGTGTCTGATACCGAAGTGCTCTCTTTTGGGCAGCCAGGTCAAACCGGCCTCGGCAACACCGAAGGGATCATCGCTGTCACCGAGGATCTCGTCCTGGTCCGTCTTCGTGTACTGAGGAAGCCGCACTGCAGCCGGTGCTACAGAGGATTGGTTGTCAGACATCCCCACATGATGATCTCTCATTCAAGGTCGGGCTGTGGCGGGGTGGTGCGCTCAAGGGACGTCGTCATAGGTTCCTCCCGGGTTGGCTGAGGCGGGTGGGTTCGGTGACTGGGGGTGCGGTGGCTGTCGGGGCGGGCCTCACTGGGCTGCCGGGCCGGAGGTGAAGAACGCGACCATCTGCTCCAGGCCCCGCTCGCCGAACATCGTGTCCAGGTTGGCGTTGGACTCGGCGGCGGACGCCTCGCTGCGCGGGAAGAGGGCCTGCTCGTACGCGGCCAGAGCGGCTTCGGTGTCGCCGGGATGTGCGGCGATGGCCAGGGCGAGTTCGGCGCCGTCGAACATGGCGAGGTTGGCGCCCTCCCCGGCGAAGGGGGACATCAGGTGGGCGGCGTCACCGAGCAGCGTCACGCCCGCGACACGGTCCCAGCGGTGCCCCACCGCCAGGGCGTGGATACGGCGCGGGGTGATCGTCTCCGCGTCGGCGACCAGGCTGCGCAGGCCCGCGTCCCAGCCTTCGAAGTGGGCGAGGACGGCGGCCTTGGCGGCAGCGTGGTCGGTGAAGTCGACTGTGTCCAGCCAGCCCTCGTCGACCTTGAGTGCCGTGTAGACGTGGAGAGTGCCGTCGCTCTCCCGGTGCGCGAGGACACCGCGTTCGTTCCCCAGGGCGATGAGGAACCCGCCGCCGATGACCGCGGCGCTGCGCGGGTGGCGGGTGTCGGCGTCGAACAGGTCGGTCTCGACGAAGGAGATGCCGGTGTAGGCGGGCTTGGCGTGCGAGACCAGCGGCCGGATCCGGGACCATGCGCCGTCCGCGCCGATCAGGAGATCGGTGGTGAGGGCCGAGCCGTCGGCGAACGTCACCTCGTGGCGCCCGTCGCCCAGCGCGCGGGCCCCGGTGACCTTGCGGCCCCAGTGGACCGTGCCGTCGGGCAGGGAGTTGAGCAGCAGGTCCCGCAGGTCACCGCGGTCCACCTCCGGCCGGCCGCCGGTGCCGTCGTCCTCCTCGGCCACGTGCACGGTGCCGTCGGGGCCGAGCAGGCGCATGGCCTGACCACCCGCGTGGACGATCTTGAGGAAGTCGTCATGGAGGCCGGCGGCGTGCAGGGCCTTCTGCCCGTTGTTCTCGTGGATGTCGAGCATCCCGCCCTGGGTACGGGCCGCCGCCGACGCCTCCAGCTCGAAGATCGCCGACTCGATGCCGTTGACGTGCAGGACACGGGCGGCGGTCAGGCCCCCAAGGCCTGCGCCGATGATCACGATCGGGAAATGGCTGGTGCTCATGGGGTCTCCGAAATCAGTAGGGGAACACCTCGGTGCGCCGAGTCGTCACCGCCGATGCCGCAAGGCTCCTTGCAGGGGCGGCTGCGTGGCGAGGAGGCAAGGGATGCCTCGTTCACCCCGCCACCGTAACGAACATGTTCGTTGCGAACAAGTTCGTATCGCGGCAGGCGGGGGGACTGCCGCCCCCGGCCGCGTCCGTCGCCAGGGCGGTCCACCTGCCCGGGGATCAGGCCGCTGTGCCCGGGGCAGGTGTGTGCATGATGCCGTTGACGAGGACGTCGAAGCTCCAGCGGATCCTGTCCGACACCGAGCCGCCGATCAGGGCGGGCATGTGCGCGGTGATCGCCGGATGCGTCGTGGCGTCCACGGCGTGCAGTTCACGCACCGTGGCGTTCCAGTCGTCCTCGGAGGAGGGATCGTGCTCGCGCGTCGAGTGCTCGGCGGCGGTGGCTGTCGCGTCCTGGAGCAGTTTGTCCGCCCCCCAGGCGACCTGCACGCGGCCGGCCCCGCTCTGCGACAGGAGAGCGAGGATGCGTTCCACCAGGCGCAGGTAGTTCTCGCCGCTCGGGCGGGCGACCAGCGCGGCCCTCGCGAGCTGCGGGTGCTCGAACAGCACCTGGGTGTACGACGTCATGACGGCACGGAGCTGCTCGCGCCAGTCCTCACCGCCGTCCCGCCCGGTCAGATCGACCTCGCCGAGCAGGGAGTCCAGAACGGCCGCGTGCAGCTCGGCGGTGTTGGCGATGTAGACATACAGTGACGCCGGGCCGGTATCCAGCTCCTGCGCCAGGCGGCGCATCGTGACCTTGCCCAGCCCCTCCGCCCGCATGATCCGCACGGCGGTGTCCACAATCCAGCGCCGGGACAGGGCGGGCTTCGCCGGACGCTCCCGACGGCTGATCGGCTCTCTTCTCGCACTCATAACCCGATCGTAACGAACGTGTTCGCAGGGTGGGATCGCCCGGTTCGCTCCCGACCTCCACGGGCGGCGGTTCTCACGAATGACCAGTTGCGAGAGTTCTGCGAGAGACAGGGAGCCGATCACGTTTCCGCAGGTCCCCGTTCTCAGAACACCTCTCGAAACTCCGGTGTTCTGTGAGACAGCGCTGACGGACTGCCAGAGCGGACCTGACGCCCGATCAAGCCGGAATCGCGGTAGAACGGAACGACTGCCCGAACTGGGAAGCCCCGGGTAGGAGTCCGTACCGCACCCGCGGCGGGAAGACCGCGACGAATTACCACACTCCGCGCTCCATCCTCGTCCCCGCGCTCCGCGAGAGCTGGAGGTCCTCGTCCACGAATACCGGGAGCCCGCCCGGCCGTGGAAGCCGGGCCCGCCCGTAGAGGCCGCTCCGGCAGAGCCGGCCGCGAAGCCGATCCGGATCGGGTACGCCCGCTGCTCGACCGCGCAGCAAGAACTCCAGAGCCAGCTCGACGCGCTCGCCCGCGCCAAGTGCAAGAGAGTCTTCTCCGAGAAGATCAGCACGCGGGTGAAGACCGGGCCGAAGCCGGAGGAGGCGCTGTAGCTGGCGTTCGACATCCGGGAGGCCGCCCCGGCACAGGAGGTGATCCTCACCGTCCACGAGCTCAAGCGCCTGGCCCGCAGCGCCGCCGAGCCGATGGCCCTCTCCGCCCAGCTCCAGGGCGCCGGCGTCCAGCTCGAACTCCTCACCGGCCCGCTCACCGGGATCTACGACCCCCACGGCATGGGTGCCATGTTCTTCGCCGTCCTGGCCGCCGCCGCACAGATCGAGCGCGACTACATCCGCGAGAAGACCCTGGAGGGCCAGGTCACGGCCGCCGCGAGGGGCGACCACGGCGGATGGCCCAAGGTGATCGACGACGACTCCCTCCTCTTCGCCCGCGCGTTCAAGGACAAGGGCGTGCCCGTCCCCCAGATCGCCAAGAAGCTGACCATCAAGACCGGCAAGAACGTCGGCAAGAACGTCGGCAAGAACGTCGGCAAGAACCCCTCGGTCCCCTCGCTGTACCGCGCGCTCGCCGGAGCCGAGCAGGCCGAGGCACCGGCCGTGCCGGAGATCATCACTCCGCGCCGGCCGGCGAGGGTGGACCTCGCCGGCCCCACCAGCGGCACCGACTCCGAGCTGATGGAACGCCTCCAGAAGCAAGCCCTCGGCGCCCCCGGCGACGTGCTGGACACGCTCGTTGAACAGACCGAGGACCAGACGGACGACGTCGTGGCGGCGCTGCTGGCGCAGGCCCGACGCGAACGAGAAGGGGAGGACGTGTGATCCCGGCGCCACACCGCACGAAGGGCCCCGGCGACTGCCGTCTTCACCCGCTGGCGTCCCCACCGCTGACCGACCGCAGGAAAGCGGAGGACCCCGGCGAACACTTTGCGCCGGTGGTCCTCCGCTTTCAAGATCAATCTTGCCGAGAACCGCTGTACCGATGTTCCCCAAGGGCGGTTCCCGGCCGTACCGCGCGTTCCGGTCCGCCGCCCGGCCTGCCCCGCGCCGTCCTGGTCCGCCGGGCCTTGTACCGCCGCGCTGCCGGGTCGGTCTGGTCCCGCGACTTCGCGCTCGCCACCCGCCCTGTGCCGCCGACCGCCCGTCACTCCGGACCGCCAGCGCGGGCCCCGGCCCCGCCCCGCCCCGCTCCGCCGCCCGGTGCCTCGTGCCGCTCGTCCGCCGCCGGACCTGCGCCGTCCCGGTCCGCCGCCCGGACCGCGCCGTCGCACCCGGCTCGCCACCAGTCCTGCTTCGGCCTGTGCCTGTGCCTGTGCCTGCGGCTGCGCCGCCGCATCGCCGCGCCCTGAGCCGCCGCATCCCCCGCACCGCCGCCCGGCCCCGCAGTCCCACCTCGTCCGCGCTGCCCGGTCCACCGCCTGGCGGAGCGGCAGCGGCACCTTTCCGGGCGGGGCGGGGCGGGGTCAGGGGCCGGGTGGACCTGGACGCGGTCAGGGTGTCGGGCCCGTGCCGGGGGTGTCCGGGCCCGCGGGGCCCAGGGTGCCGTGGCTGGTGCGGCGGGGTTCCAGCGGCGGCGCCAGGACCGAGCCGTGGGTACGGCACTCGGGGCGCCGGCAGTCCGGGGCGGGGCGGCGCACCGTCGTGAAGGCGAGCACCGCGCCGACCACCAGCACGCCCGCGCAGAGCGGCATCGCCCGCCGGAACGCGGCGTCGAAGGCGTCCGCCGAGCGGTACGCCTCCGAGCCCATCCCGGTGAGCACGGGCAGCGCGGCCACGGCGATGAGACCGGCGGCGCGGGCCGCCGCGTTGTTGATGCCGCTCGCCAGCCCGGCCCGCCCGGTGTCCACCGAGGCCAGCACGGTCGCGGTCAGCGGCGCGACCAGGGTGACCATGCCGAGGCCCATCACCACCAGCGCGGGCAGCACGTCCGCGACGTACGAGGCGTCCTTGCCGACCCGCAGCATCAGCAGCATGGCGGTCGCGCACAGCAGGGGGCCGACCGTGAGCGGGATGCGCGGCCCGATCCGCTGGGCGAGTTCGCCGGAGCGGGCGGAGAACAGCAGCATCAGGGCCGTGGTCGGCAGCAGGGCCGTACCGGCTTCGAGCGCGGAGTAGCCCGCCACCACCTGGAGCTGGAGCGCGGTCAGGAAGAAGAAGCCGCCGAAAGCCGCGTAGACGCACAGCGTCACCAGGTTCACGTTCGTGAACTGGCGCGACGCGAAAATGTCCGGCGGCATCATCGGATCGGACCGCTGCCGCTCGACCCGCACGAAGGCCAGGCCCGCCGCCACACCCGCGACCGCCGTCACCGGCACGAGCACGGAGCCGCTCCGAGCCCCGATCAGGGCGTACGTCACCAGCGCGAGGGCCGCCGCGCCGAGGATGGCCCCGAGGACGTCGAAGCGGCGGCGCGGCGCGGCCCCCCCGCTGTCGGCGATACCCGCGTCGAACGTGCCGGAGGACTCCGGGACGTGCCGGAGGGCGACGGGCACGCAGACCAGCGCGGCGGGGATGTTCAGCAGGAAGACCCAGCGCCAGCCCGGCCCGTCCACCAGCCAGCCGCCGAGGAACGGTCCGACGGCGGCCCCGACGCCCCCGAAACCCGACCACAGGCCGACGGCCCGGGCCCGGTCGGCGGGGTGGAAAGAGGCCTGGATGATCGCCAGCGAACCGGGGGTGAGCAGCGCCCCGCCGACGCCCTGGAGCACGCGGGCCGCGATGAGGATGCCGACGTTCGGCGCGAGCCCGCACATCAGCGACGCGGTGGCGAACCAGACCACGCCGACGACGAAGATCCTCCGGCGTCCGAAGCGGTCGCCGAGCGAGCCGCCGAGCAGGATCAGCCCGGCCAGCGAGAGCATGTAGCCGTTGACGGTCCACTGGAGCGCGGCGAGGCTCGCGTCGAGGTCACGGCCGATGGTCGGCAGGGCGACGTTGACGACCGTCGAGTCCAGCAGGGCCATGCTGGACCCGAGGACGGTCGTCAGCAGAACCCACTTCCCCGCTGGGGAGGCGATCCGTAGGTTAGGTCCGACAGCGGCGCGGGGTCCGTCGTCCGATGCGTCCCGCTCGGGCACAGCCATACCTCGGAGCATACGGCGCTGCAAGCGCGACTTCTGCCCCCCGAGTGGGTCGCCACCGAGCGCCTGGACACCTCCGGGACCCGAAAACACGGGTACTTGGACCCGTATGTTCCGCCAGTTGAGAGGCCGTCTGGCCCACCCCGAGCCTGCGGATGTCGCCATCCCGCCACAGGCTTGACGGAACAGGTCGGCCGGAATCGCGTATGGCGGAGGATGAACACGGCATAGGTACCCCCCGGATGCCCGAAGACGAGACCCGCGAACCGACGTCCTTCGAGCGCCGGGTCCCGCCGCTTTGCTGTCAGGATTGCTGATCGGTTGGGCCGCCTGAGCGAGCCGACGGCCCGTCGGTCTCTCCGGCGGGCCGTTTCGGATGCGGCGGCGCCCCGCGTGGGGACGGCAGCACAGCCACAAGCCGGGACCCGACCGTGGATCCGCGCCATGACGCAACCTCGACGACCCCGCGTGACCTGGTTTTCACGCGCTGTCCCGCGGTTGCACCGATGCGCTGCCGAGAGACGATGGGAGGGGGCGGGCCAGCCGCATGTACCGCTACGTCTGAGGCAGGAGGCGCACCATGCCCGCTTCTCGATCCGTCGCAACCCCAGTCCTGGAACCCTCTGCCCGGGAGCTGACGGCGGCAACGTCGCCACATCCGCGCATCTACGAGGTCCCGCCGGAGAACGGCCGCGAGATCCTCGATGGTCTCCAGGAAGGGAAGGGAGTGGCCAAGCCGGCGGTGGAAGAGGACTGGGTGACCATCGACGCCGGGCAGTACGGCAACGTCCGCACGCGTATCATCCGCCCTCGGGGAACGATGAAAACCCTCCCGGTGGTCCTGTACATCCACGGCGCCGGATGGGTGTTCGGCGACGAGAAGACGCACGACCGGCTGATCCGCGAACTGGCGGTCGGAGCAAACGCCGCGGTCGTCTTTCCCGTCTACGACAGGGCCCCCGAGGCGAAGTACCCGACTCAGATCGAGCAGAACTACGCGGTCGGAAAGTGGATCCTCCAAAACGGCGGGGAACAGAACCTCGATGCCTCACGGATAGCGGTCTGCGGCGATTCGGTGGGCGGCAACATGTCGACGGTCTTCGCGCTGATGGCCAAGGAACGCGGAGATGTG
The DNA here is from genome assembly GCF_043195475.1 of Streptomyces sp. Y20. Lineage (NCBI taxonomy): Bacteria > Bacillati > Actinomycetota > Actinomycetes > Kitasatosporales > Streptomycetaceae > Streptomyces > Streptomyces sp. Y20. Next base: position 125,713 of record NZ_JBIDDP010000016.1, on the reverse strand, counting down.
CAACTGGCTGCCCAAGTGCTGCTGTACCCCGTCACCGACGCGGACTTCGACACTCCGTCCTACCAGCAGTTCGCCGACGGCTACTACCTCACTCGCGACGGGATGAAGTGGTTCTGGGACGCCTACACCTCGGACCCCAAGCAGCGCACCGAAATCTATGCCTCGCCGCTGCGGGCCGACATCGAGCAGCTCCGTGGCCTTCCCCCCGCACTGGTCATCACCGACGAAGCCGACGTACTGCGTGACGAAGGCGAGGCCTACGCGGCCAAGCTCCGCGAGGCAGGAGTGGACGTCACCGCGGTCCGAGTGCTGGGAATGGTCCACGACTTCCTGATGCTCGACAGCCTCCGCGACTCCAAGGCAACCACGGTCGCGCGCACACTCGCCATCGAGGCACTGCAACAAGCACTGCACCCCTGAAGCGTGTCCGTACCGCGGACGAGGGCCTCCTGCGGCCAGCGGTAGAGGTCGCGAATCCCCGCCGAAGCCCTGGTGCCCGACGGGGAAGCCGGCTCATGGCCCACGTCAACGGGGCCTAGGGCGGATCGTGGCGACCCTCTCAGAGCAGCGCCGCCTCACGCGCGAGGCCGCGGGCAGGGGCCTCCAGCCGGACCAATTGCGCACGGTCCAGGCCCGCGTCGAGCTGCCGGTGAGCGAGGGCGGCCAAATCCGCCGGCGCTTGCGGCGGTCCGGCCGGGGGTGATTCTCCCCGCGCACCGACTGACCGGCCAGCCCAAAGTCAGACGTGCTGTGACGTCCAGTGTGACAGGCAGCAATGCTCAGTGATGGTTGGCAAGCGCGGGGCCCTTCGCCACGGTCCCCTGAGTTCGAATCACTCGTGGTCACCAAGGCGTGTTGTCACCGAGGTCCATGGCGCACTGTCTTCTTGGCTGCGGGTTGACGCAGAACATTCGATCGTGGGGGTGTTGTGGCCGGACGAATACTGACGCGGGGCCGTCCCATGGGCCTGGCTGCTTTTCTCCCGGTGCGTTTGACGGTGGTGTTCCTGGGCGTTGAGGTCGGCGCCGGCATCCTTCTGCACGTCACGCAGACATCTGGCTGACGTTGCTCGTGTATCCGGCGCTCTATCTCCTGGCCTTCTTTCTCCTCGCGCTGATGGTGCCGGGCATGGAAGAGCCCAAGGGCTGGGCGTCGTGGCGGTGATCGTGGCGCCCATCGGTGCTCTGATCGTGATGCACCTGACCATTTCGGGCCTGGACCAGCGGGCGCTGCACGCCGACGGCCGGGTGGATCGGGCGACGGTGACCAAGGTGTATTGGGTCGACCAGGGTGCCGATGCGCCGACTCACGTCGCACAGCTGGCCGATCCGTCGGTACAGCCCCTGGCGGAGTGTCCGGGGACGGGCTGAAGGCTGGCCAGACCATCACCGTCACCGTGGATCCCCAGGGGAAGATCCCGGTGCTGCTGGGCACCCCTTCGACGGGTTCGGGGCAGTTTCGGGTGGCCGGGCATCACAGCTGGCGTCAGATCCCCCTGCTGGCGTTGATGGCCTACCAGGCGTCGCCTACCGGCTGGCCACGAAGACGACAGACAAGCCGAAGCGAACGCGGAAATCCAACGACGTTCCGCGACGTGGGTGTGGATGCGGCTGGTGATCTCTTGGCCGCGGTGGTCGGGGTGGACGGCGACGAGGTTGCTGACCAGTTCGACGAGGGTGCGCCGGACGCGGGCGAGGCAGCCCGCGCCTACCTGCACCGCCTGTCCTCATCGGCCCGGCCGGGGAAACAGAGGCTGCTCGACGATGCTGCCGTTGGCGCGAGCGGCAGGAAGCCGAGAGGTACGAAGGCGATGGGCGCACAGACGGCGTTCATTCCTCACCGCTCATCGGTGGACCAGCGCCGACGTCAGCACAGAGCACGCTGGGTGGCGCGTGATGCCGACAAGCGTGCTTCTACTCTGCCCTGTCGGGGACAGCTCCCAGGGCGTAGAAGGAGACGATGCCGCGCCACGGCGATGGGCCACCCAGCGTTTGGTCAAGGCGCTCTTGCGACGGGTCGAGCGAGCGTCGAGCCGCGTTGACGAACTTCAGGTGTGCCTCCTCCAGCGCGCTGTGAATCGGCCGAAGCTGCTCAAGGTCGGTGGGCTGGCGACCGTGGCGACCGTGGAACAGGAGGGTGAAATCCTCCACGACATCGCAGAGCTCCAAAGTCGCGCCGGCGGCCTCACGGGTTGCGACCAGGCTCAACGACTGCACTCCGGCGTTGAACGGCCCCCAGATGGCAGGGGCAGGCTGGCGCTCCTCAAGGAACGCTTCGCGCAGCTCAGCTTCCACGGCGCCGAACGCCTGCAGAAACCTCTCGTAGGCGACAGTCTGTGTCCCTTGCAGCCACTGCCGATTCTGGCCGCGTCGCCCGACGATCCCGCCAGCGATAACGCCTACGACGGTGGCGGCAACGCCACCTGCGGTGGATATCAGGAGGTCCCATGGGACAGCCAATTGAGTTCCCCTCATGGTGGAAGATCCGGTCGAGCGAGCGCCGTGCTCACAGTAGAGCCTCATGGCCGCGCCGCGCCGCGCCGCGCACGCCGAGCCGCGCTCCACGTTCAGCCTCGTGCCTGCCACACAGCCGGCCATCGTTACCGGATAATCGCGATAATGTGCCCGCTGCCGCTGCCGCTGCCGCTGCCGCTGCCGCTGCCGCTGCCTGCCCGATAGCCCTGACCACTTCCCAGCGCCACCGGCTCAAGAAGATGGCCTACGGCCACAAGACCCCGCATCAGGACCGGCAGCGGGCCACAATCGTGCTGCTCGCGGCCCGGGGTCGCCCGAACGCGAGGATCGCCGTCACGACGGGCACGCACGTTGACACGGTGCGCACCTGGCGTGCCCGGTTCGCCGAAGGCGGCCTGCCCGCGCTGGCCGACCGCAAGCGTTCAGGTCGCCCGCGGCGCTTCACCCCGGTGCAGGTCGCCGAGGTCAAGGCGCTGGCCTGCCAACTGCCCGCCGAGACCGGCACCCCGCTGTCTCGTTGGTCGTGTCCGGAACTGGCGCGCGAGGTCGTGGCCCGCGCCATCGTCGGCTCGATCTCGGCCTCCACCGTGCGGCGCTGGCTCAAGGACGACGTGCTCAAGCCCTGGCAGTACCGGTCCTGGATCTTCATCCGAGACCCGGACTTCCAACCCAAGGCCGCCCGCATCATGGACCTGTACGCCCGCGTCTTTGACGGCGTCCCGCTGGACGAGGACGACTACGTGATCTCCAGCGATGAGAAGACGTCCGTGCAAGCCCGCTGCCGCTGCCATCCCACTCTGGCCCCGGGCCAGGCCCGTGCAATGCGGGTCAACCACGAATACCGGCGTGGTGGCGCACTGGCCTACCTGGCCGCCACAACGCCACGGCACAGCCGTTCCAGTGGAAGTTCACCACTTCCGACCTGGACGATCTGCTGGCCAGGCTCGACCGGCACACCGCCGATCACTCAAAAGAATCCTCCATCGCTCTCGCGGCGTGATCAACCCCCGAAGGACTTCTGGAGCCGACCACTAAGATCCTCGCCACACGGCCGTCCTGCTGGTCGCCCCCTACAACGACCCGCTCTCGGAGGGCGGCCAGGTCTGGCCCCACCAACGCCCAAGCCATCGTCATTTCAGCCGGATCCGCGCCGGTGGCGGGCCCTGCGGGTCACTACAGGTGGCCGGCTTCATGAGCCTGCTCGACGTGACGATCGTGGCGGTAGCACTGCCCCCGTCCAGCGTGACCTGCACGCTTCCCCCGCGCAGGTGCAGTGGGTGGTGTCCGGGTACGCCCCCCACCTTCGCCCTGGCCCTCGTCACCGCCGGCCGGCTGGGCGACGCCCTGGACCGGCGGCGCATTCCTGCTGGCTCTGAGCGGTTTCGATATCTGCAGCGCGGCCTGCGGAGCGGCTCCCGACATCACGCTGCTGGTGGTGGCCCGCCTCGCCCAGGGTATGGCGGCCGGGTTCATGGCACTCCAGAACTACTCCGCACTGATTCACGCGAGTACCCGACGGGCACGCCGGAGGTACGCCAAATGCACGCGATCAGTACACGAAACGTACGGGTAGAGGCGCGGTGATGTCTTCGTCCACCTGCGCCAACAAGAACGAGGCGTCACACCCGACCGCGACACCGTCGGCATGTGCTGGGGCCCAGTCCTCGCCGTCCTCAACGACCTCGAGACCAGTCGCTAACGATCCGGCTGCATGGTGTGCACCTTCTTGCGTCGAGCGACGGCAGGCGAATCCGGCTACCTTTCGGGTCGATCATGATCATGATAGACCCCGGGTTTCTTCCCGGAGGCCTTACACCGGGGGTGGCGTCACCAGCTTCGTGGTGCGGGGGTCGATGTCGGCTGCGTAGCTCAAAGTTGGTAGGTCGTGGCTGGTTAGGCCGTTCATCTCGACGGCGACACGGCTGAGGCGGTGAGCGGCATGGACGGACTGGCCGTCGGAGATGGCGGCGTAGAACCGAGCGGCGTAGGTGATGGCGTCGACGTCACCGATGGAGGCAGGCATTGCGATGACGAAGGGGACGGCGGCGACGAGTTGGGTGATTTGAACTTCGGAGAGGGAGGAGTTGAGCAGCACGATCAGCGGCTTGTCGTCGACGGCCGCGATGGCCCGTGCTAGGGCATCGGCGCTGGCGATGACGTGCCCGTGAAAAACGTCGCCCTGCTCGTTGGTGCTATGGCTAGAGAGGTGCACGACGTGCGGGCGGAACCGGCTGAGCGCGTCCAGCAACATGTCGGTGGTCGGAGCCGGGTGGGCTTCGAGCTCGATGAGGTCGTGGTGCGTGGCACTTTGCACGGCCGCACGGATCCTCTGGTGTTCCCGCGCGATACGCAGGTCGCCGTCAGAGGTGGCGCCCAGTAGCAACACTCGTAGTTTTTCCGGAATTGGAGCCCGAAGCTTCTTCGGCGCGCTGCGTACCTCTCCCTTGGTTGTCGACAGACGACTCTGCGTCCCGGCCGGACCGGCAGCGGCACGACGCTCGGCCTGCTCCGCCTTGGCGAGCTTTGCGGCCAGGTCCGCCGCATCCCTGGCGTACCTGTCTACCTTCGCACTCCAGATACCTGCCTCGCGAGCGGCTCTGTTCGCTTCGGCGTCGTGCCGCTGCGCGCTGCGCAGCCTGGCCGTCTGGCTGGTGACACTCGTCGTTCTGGCTGCGGCCGACCGCTCTCTTGTCGCCTTTGCTCGTCGGTCGTTTTCCCTTGCCCGGAATTCGCTGACCTTCTTCTTCGCATCGGCGTGGGCCCGCTGTGTCATGTCCAGGCGATCCCGGTAGGAGCTGACCTTTGGAGGGGTGCTCTTGCGTGCAGAACTGGCCGTGAGCGCTCTTCCCAGTTCCGCGGTGGATCCCTCGTAAAGCCAGTCGGCTTCGGGATCGGGTCGAGCACTCGGCTTGAGCGGCACAAACCGGTCCTCCAAAGCCGGATCCAGCATCTCCGCCATCAGGGCGCGCAGGGTGTTGGACACGGCGAGGTGCACGGGTGAGTCGGCGAAGAGCTCGGCCTGGTGCACCTGCTCCCTGAAGAACGTGTTGCTGGCGAGCCGGACGGCCTGCGACACGGCTTCACCGATAAGACCCCGGCGCGTGTCCAGCACCTCTCCAAAGGAGGCCCCCACCTCGATCGTCACATCGTGTTGCGCGACGACGGCGGTCTGCAGTTCGGCCAACACGCGGCCCATGTCCTGCATGGGCGTCGGGCCGTCGAGCTTCACCAGCAGATCTACTCTCCGATCAGCCGCCACCGGTTCCTCGGCGACTGCACCGTCGATACCTGCGCGGCGCATGATCGCGGTCAGGGAATCCCTGATGCCCTGCGCCAACTCCAGTTCCAGGTGGGGAGCGTCTGTGCCGCTCCTACCGCTGACAATGTGCACTTCGATGGCGAGGCACACGGCATTTGATGCGGTCGAGGAATCGTCGGGCGGCCCGCTTCCTATGTCCTCCAGCTTGTACGGCGTCGTCATGTGTGTCGCCAGTGTCCGGCGGAAGCCCTGGTCTTGGAGGAGGAGCGCAGCAGGCAACGCCATGAGCTGGGGACGCTGGGGGTGCCGGCGGGTGACCATTCCCGCGAAGAAGCCGTCGCAGGACACGAGTGCACCCGGCGACGTCGCCAACGCGCCTGCTGTGAAGGGCTCTGTGCCTTCGATGATGAGCCTCACGTCAGTAGGCCGTGCCTGCCCGCTCAGCTCAGTTGGTTCGCCCGACCGTCCGAAGCCGGCGACGCGCACGGGGGACATGAGCCCTTGGGGCAGGCGCCCCCACTCCAGTCGGAGCGGCAGAAGTCGCTCCCAGTCGTCGCTGTCGAGGATGTTCTCGTCCGTGAGCACCAGGGCGGCGTCCACCCCCTGCCCCTTCCACACGGTTCGGAAGGTGATCTCCGTGCCGTCCGGGCCCACGATTCGCGACCGCGACCCCGCGGCATCCGCCATGTGGGCGCACGTCAGCACGAGACGGGGGGTCAGCATGATGCCAGCTTCATTGCCTGTGGCTGTGCTGTTCACCCCTCTCACCATGACGACACGCGGGGACTGATCGAAGGCCCCTGGCTGGTCCATGGCCGGGGGGCCGGACGGCGGGTCGGTGTCCGTAGACAGATCCGCGACCGGCGCCGTCAGATGCTCTGCGGGCGGCTGTTCCTCGCCTACCCGGCTGCCGTCTTCCGGGTCGGTGGCGCTGCCGTGAACCTGCTCTCTGAGGCTGTCGGTGACGAGAAGCTTGGCCTTCTCGTCAAAGGTGATCGTGAAGCCGGAGCCGAGCCGGGGGGCGCCGTGCTCAAGATGGTCGAGCAGCTGCCTGGCCGTCAGATCCGTCATGGCCCGGAACTGGTCGCCGAGGCGAACCTCCTTGCGGTGCTGACCGATGAAGTCGAGCACGGTGAGTACGCGCTTGCCCGGGAAGCGTAGAAGGCCGACACTCAGTTGCCGCAGGAACCGAGTCGTACTGGACGGTGGCCGCAGCAGGAGCAGGGTGTCCACCTCGGGAATGTGGATGCCTTCGCTGAGCGCGTCGACACCGAAGACGACCTGCAAGTCGCCGCTCCTGAGAGAGGAAAGCGTCTCCTGGCGCGTTGCCAGGCGGTCCCTCGCTGTGAGAGTAGCGGCATGGTAGCCGGCGTCACGGAAGCGCCGAGTCATGAATTCGGCGTGTGCCACGGACTCGCAGAAGCCCACGGCCCGCATGGCCCTCACGTCGGGAACCGTGTCCCGGACAGTGCGGATGACCAGCCCCGCTCGCGCGTCGTTAGCGGTCAGCAGGTCGTTCAGCGAAGCTGGGTCGTACCGTCCCCCTTTCCAGTCCAGCCCTTGAAGGTCGGTGCCGTCTGCAAAGCCGAAGTAGTGGACGGGAGACAGCAGATCACTTGCCAGAGCGTCCGGAAGACGCATCTCCGCAGCGATACGACCTTCGAAGAACACCTCGTGGAGGCCGGGGCCGTTCGCCCGTTCGGGAGCCGCCGTGAGGACGAGCAACTCCTTCGGCGCGAGGCGCTCCAGGATGTTGGCGAACATCCGCGTTCCTATGGCGTGGGAGTCGTCGATGATGATCACATCGAAGTGATCAGGTGGCAGCTGGTCCATGACTCGGTTGAGGGACTGCCACGTGGCGAACACGTGATGCCCCCGCTCGAGGGTCTCCGCCCCGTGCAGGAACTCTCCGAACCGCGGGTTTGCGAGGACGGTTCGGTAGGCCCGGCGCGCTTGGTCCACTGCTGCCACCGAGCCTGCCACGAAGAGCAGACTCAGGTCTTGCTGGTGCTGCTCGCGCAGGTGCTGGTAGTCGAAGGCGGCCATGGCGGTCTTGCCGGTGCCGGGGGGAGCGACGAGGAGATTACGGTGCCGGTCGTGGAGTTCGCGCTCGGCGTTCAGAAGGTCAAGCATGTCGCGCTGGTGGGGATACAACCTGACCGCCCCGCCGAACGGGGGCCCGTTGGGGGCGACTTCCGTGTCCGGTGCAGGCTTGGGGGGATCGTCCGGCACCGCAGGCGCGGGGGTCTGCTGGGCCTCGTCCTTCTCGTCATCGCCGAACCGGGCCGTGAGGCCGGCCGGGGCGTCGGGACCGGAGTACGGCTCGGTGGGCTCGACCCCCAAAAGGCGCGCCGTTGCCGCAGCCGCTTGGGCGACCGGCCGCAGTCCGGTGGGCAGCATCTCCTGGCTTGTGGGTGAGTGAAGCGCGGCGACGATTCCGTGCGGGGCCTGAGGGTGAGCCTTGAGATGGTCGGTGAGGGCGAAGTGGGCGTCCCACGCCTGGTCGCGGCTCAGCAGCCCGCGCAGGTGCTCCGCCGCAGCCGGGTGGAACCGGTAGACGATGTCTGCGTTCTCGTGCCGTGTCGCCGTGAGCAGTCCGGCGGTGAGGAATTCCGCGGTGTCGGCCAGGGCAGCGTCCGGGATGAGGCGCTCACGGAGGACGTCGAGAACGGGAAGGGTGAACACATCGAGTGATGAGGCGGCGATCGCCAGCCGGACGGCGGGGGAGTGCAGGCTGTCCGTGAAGGCTTGGGCCGCGGCGGTGACGTGTGCGTCGGTGGCCGGCGCATCGGGCTCGGCGGCGCTCTGCCGTCGACTGCGGTGTCTGGGGGGCATGCGTCCGGAGGCCGGGACGAGGACGGCTTCACAGCCGCTGAGGTCGGTGCGCATCACGGTGCGTGTCCAGGCGAGGATGTGCTGGGCGTCCATCTGCAGCACGGGCAGCGCCTGCCAGGGCTGAGTTCCCGGGGCGTCGTCGCGGAAGAGGCGGGGGCGGCGATAGGCGAGAAGCCGTCCGGGGGATGCCGGGACCGAGGCGGTTGCGGTGGTCCGGGGCAGGTCGAGACCGGAGCGTTGCCACAGGCGTTTGGGAAGAGGGTTGATCAGGGCCACGGGTGCCGTCCGGCCCCAGGTGTGGAGTGTCTTCCACAGGTTGTTTTGGCGCCAGGCGGGAGCCGCGCAGTCGGAGATGACGAGGAGGAGTCGGTGGGCGGGCTGGCTGTGGCGGGGATCGGACGGGTCCATGGGCAGGGGCTGGCCGTTGTGGTCGTGCAGGACGGGCTCGGCCTGTGGTGGATGTTCGAGGTGCCACACGCGGATGCTGCGGAAGGCGGACAGGGTGCGCAGCATCTGCGTGAGAGCGAGTGACGTCTCGTTCCAGACGGCCATTGAGGTGCCGCGGTCCACGACCAGGACGGCCTCCAGCCAGGGCTCTGGGGCCGGTGCGAGTTGGGGGACGAGGACACCGGTTCGGGTGTAGTGCTCGACGGTGGCGTCCAGGTCGAGGCGCTGGTGAACCCGGGACGGTCGGAAGCGGCGCAGCGGGCGCAGGGCCCGGCCGATGTCGAGAGCGTTCGGCAGAGCCGGGGCGCGGCCGATGCTCACAGAGCTTCCGGGGACCAGGTGACTGCTGCTGTCGTCCTTCAGCCAGACCGAGGCAGCCCCTGCAGCGCCTGCATCTGCACCGTGTTCAGGGGCCGGGTCATCGCAGGGGTCGTCGGTGTCCGCGTCGCACTGTAGGGGCGCATCGGCGGATGGCTCTTCGGCGGCCGGGGGTGGATCGGCGGTCAGGTCCTCCATCTCTGTGGCGCCGGATCTGGCGGCGGCGAGAACAAGAGCGTCGAGGGCCTCCCGGATGTCCCCCTGCGCGCCGGCATGGATGTCGTCCAGGCCGGCACGGGACAGGGCGGCCAGCAGCTGTGCGGCCCGGTTCTCAGCCACGCCCGAGGCCTCGGAAGAGCAGCTCCTGCAGCCGTGTCCGCTGCTCCTCGTCCTGGATGCGGTCGCCGCGCAGCAGGTGGACGGCGCTGAGTAGCTGGTCGACGGCAAGGTTCTCGCCGCGGTTCAGGCGGTCTACGAAAGCGGTCACCAGGGTGTGGGTGGTGTCTTCCTCGATCTTCTCCAGGTGGGCCTCGACGATGCCGGTGAGGGTCGCGACTGTGAGCGCGGGCATGTCGAAGCGCACACAGCGCCGCAGGAACGGGGCGGGGAAGTCGCGTTCGCCGTTGCTGGTGAGGACGATGACCGGGAACTGTGCGCACTCCACCAGGCCGTTTTCGACGTCATGGCGGATACCGGAATCGGCGGTGCGGACGGTGACGTGGCTCCTCGAATGCCGGGCCAGTTCGGGAATCTCAAAACGTCCGCGTTCCAGAACGTCGAGGAGGTCGCTCGGTAGGTCCAGATCGCTCTTGTCGATCTCGTCGATCAGCAGGGCGCGGGGGAGGTGTCGACCGGGCAGCAGGGCTGTGCCCAGAGGGCCGAGTTGGACGAAGTCCCCGATGTCATCGCGTGCGGCACGGCTGGCGCGGCGCGCGGCCCGTCCGTGCTTGGACATGGCGGGACGGTCGACGGCGCGGAGGTTGTAGGCGTGGATACGGCCCAGGGCGTCGTAGCGGTAGAGCGCGTCGGCGAGGGTGCTGCGGGAGGTGATGTGCCAGCGCAGCACGCTCCCGAGCCCGAGTTCGGCGGCGATCTGCTCAATGACGGAGGACTTCCCGGAGCCGGCCGGCCCGGTCAGCAGCAGAGGCCGGCGCAGATGGAGCGCGGCGTTGACCGCGTCGACCAGTTCGGGATCCGCGCGGTACGTGCTCGCCGGGGACGGTGACCGTACTGCGTCAGCCGTACCTGCCGTGCCCGTCGGCGCACGCCACGGAGGCGGGGGAGGAAGCCTCTGAGGCTGCTCAGGAATGCTTCCCGTACCCGTGTAGTACGGCGTCCAGTTCATGCCTGCTCCTTCGGCGTCACGTCTTGCGGGGCGACGACCGCCCGGCCGGCGCGCCGCTGGCAGAAGTCCTGCCAGTGCGCGTCGTGCCATGTCGTACGGATATCAGCCAGATGACCGGGAACACCGTCCAGCCGCTCCTGGAAGGCGCGCAGGAGTTTCTCCGGCAGCGAGTCCCAATGTTCCGCGACCGCATCCTGCAGCGCCCCTGCGTCGCTGACGCTCCCCTGCCGGGGCCAGATCAAGGCCGGGGTGTGGAGGATCGTCCGTCGATCTGGATCTGGCTGCCGCCCTGGCCCTCGCGCGGCAGGAGACCTGGGCCGCCGCGCACAGCCAGTACGCGGCCCAGCCCACCCCTGACCGTCCCGATGGTGCGATCATCGCCACCACCGCCCCGCACCGGTGGGCCGGCGACCTGGTCCGCGTGCTGGACCTCACGCCCTGAATCCAGCGACAACCGCCCCACAGCCCGGGCTGCCGGCCAGTGCCGCCGGGGTGCGCGCAGGTGATGCGCTGTGGCAGGGCCGCGAGACTTGACCCGCGTCCGTGCGCGTTCCCGCCTTGGTGACCGATGAGCGACGGCCGCGGCTGCTGCTCCGCGCGCCGTCGCCCGGGCGGCCTCCTCCCTGGCGCGCATACTTGGCACTGTCGGAGACTGGCCGTCGTTGCCGGTCGTCGGTCCTGTCCTCTTACGAGGGCCGGGTGCGGGCCGCACTTCAGCTGCTCCGCATCGCTGCCTTGGGCGGCCCCGACCTCCTCACCGTGCTGGGGGGAGGATTCCTTCCGCCGTGTCCGTCCCGGTCTGCGCCCAGATCCGCAGCGAGGTGACGAAGACGCGCCGGCGGGCCTCCAGGGCGAGAGTGTCCGAGCACGGCTCACCCACCTCCGGGCCGGGCTGCGCGGTGACTGGGACGACGATCCGCGTCGCGGTGTCGACGAGCAGCTCGGGCATCCGCGGTTCGGTACCGGCGAACTCGCAGGCGGTTTCGATGTCGTCGGCGTTGACGGCACGGAGGTAGTCGAAGGCGCGGATGGGCCGCTCGCCGTGGGCGCTGGTCTGGTCATGGGAGCTTGCGCCGCTTCGATCGCAGGCCGTGCTGTTGGCTTTCCGGCCACAGGGTGTCTATCAGCCGTCCGAATCGCACGATGATCTGCTGTACGGCGTCCTCGGCCTGGTGCCGGTTGGTGACCCCCGTGGCCAGGTTCCCGGTCGCAGGACGCCGCGGTCGGCCACGCCTGTGCCGGCGACCGGGCGTCGAGCCGTTGGCTGGGCTGGTGCTTTCAGCCGGTGGGGGTGCCGACCTGGTCGCGTTCGAGTGCGGAGCGCAGCTGGCGGAGGGCCTTGGCGGCGGCGGCCGTCGTGGACTGGTCGAGGGCTCCTTCGACCAGCTCGCTCAGGTCTGCGGCGAAAGTGGTCTCGGCGGCATCGAGGAGCTGTGAGCCGTCGTCCGTCAGCGCCAGAAGCGAGGACCTGCGGTCCGCCGGGTTGGTCTGGCGGACGATCCATCCCTGCTTCTCCAGGCGGTCGGCACTCTTGCTGGTCGCGCCGACGCCGATGGCGAATTCCGCGGCGAGGTCGGCCACCCGGGACCCCGGGTGCTCGCGCAGGAATCGCAGGAACTCGAACTGGGACGTCACGATCCCGTGCCGCTCGCGCAGGCGGTCGTTCAGCGCGTTGTACAGGCGTGTCTCGCACCGGACGAGATCCGCGAAGAAGCTCTGAAGGTCGGCGACGCCGGCTGATTTATATGCCACGGCATATAGTGTAGAGGAAGCCATTCCACAGGAGGAAGCAGATGAGCAAGGAACAGCTCGCCAAGGTCGACGCGATGCTCCGCCAGCCCCGACCCGAGGGCCAGCGCTCCGTCGAGGAGCTGCGCGCCGGGTTCAGGGCACTCATGGACACGATGATCGTGCCGGACGGCGTCCGCACCACTTCGACCACGCTCGGCAGCCGACGCGCCCTGCACGTCACACCGGACAACGGCGCCCGCCCGGGCACGATCCTGTACTTCCACGGTGGCGGTTTCGTCTTCGGCTCCCCCGAGACCGCGCTGTCGCTGACCGCGCAGCTCGTCTCGAGGACAGGGTTCGACTCGTACTCGGTGGACTACCGGCTGGCCCCAGAGCACCCCTTCCCGGCTGGTCTGCAAGACAACCTGAGCGCTTACCGTGCCCTCCTCGACAGCGGCCTGGACCCGTCCGCCATCGCATTTGCCGGGGACTCCGCCGGCGGCGGCTACTCGGTCACCACCGCCTTGGCCGCCCGCGACGCGGGGCTTCCGCTGCCCGCCGCGATCGTGGCCTTCTCCCCGGGATTGGACGCCACCCGTACCGGGGAGAGCATGACGACCAAGGACGGCATCGATCCGATCTTCAACCGCGAGGCCGTGATGCACACCGGAGCCATGTACCTCGCCGGCCAGGACCCCGAGCAGCCACTGCTCAGTCCGGCCCTCTTCGCTGACCTGACCGGGTTTCCCCCGCTGCTCATCCAGGTGGGCACCAACGAGATCCTCCTCGACGATTCCACCCGCCTCGCCACCCGCGCACGCGACGCCGGAGTCGACGTCATCCTCGACATCACCGCCGACGCCCCCCACGTCTTCCAGGCCTTCGCCGGCGGCACCCTCGACGAAGCCGACCAGGCACTCGACCGCGCCGCACTCTTCCTCACCCAGCACATCCCCACCCGCTGACGCCTCAACCGCACCAGTGCGACGGGCATCGCCCCGAGACCGCGGCCATGTCATCGGCGGAGTTCGCCCTTGCCGACGTCCAGGCCGAGGAAGACGTCGACGCCACCGGTGTCGATCACATGCGGGCCCCGCCATCACGCTTTCGTCCGGTCATGCCTGGGCACCGAGTTGCCACATGGGCGTCGAATCCGGCCACCGGCGTCTCCGCGCTCGACCCGCACTACTTCGGCCGATCAACCCCCACTACCGCGGCACCGGCGGGCGGTGGCGTCGGCCGCGCTCCGGCCGCCGGGCCCCCGCAACCCGCTGCCGTGCCGGGACCCTCCGCCGCCCCGCCTGCGGCCACCTCCGCCGACAGCGCGGACATGGACGGCGCCGGCGCCGAACGGCATGACACCACGAGTGATCTGTCATGTCTATCCCCGTGACAGGACTGGCCGGCCAAGGGGTGACCCACGAACCGCGCGCTGATGATCACGCACAACGGGTGCTCGGACCGGCCGCGGGCAACCGTCGGCCGGGATCACGTACGCGGCATGCGTCCGACGGACTTTCCACCGTGACCGCGTCGTCCGGGTCACGCGTGCATTCGACGGGAGCGGTGCCGGCCTGAGCCCCTACGCGCGGACCAAGGCGGTGTGCGAGAGCATGTTCGCCGACATCGCCGCCACCCAGCCAATCCGGGTGCTGTCCCTGCGCTACTTCAACCCGGTCGGCGCGGATCCCGAGTACCGCACGGGCCTGCAGGTGCGGCGTCCCAGCCATGCGGTGGGCAAGCTCATGGAGGCGCACGCCGCGGGGGAGCCGTTCAGGATCACGGGCACGGACTGGCCCACGCGCGACGGTTCGGGCATCCGCGACTCTATCCATGTCTGGGATCTGGCAGCCGCTCATGTGGCGGCGCTGCGGCGCTTCGACGACATCCTGACCGGCCCCACGAGGTCCACCGTGATCAACCTGGGCACCGGGACCGGCACCACGGTCCGGGAACTCGTGGACGCCTTCAACAGCGTGGTCACCCCACCGGTCGCCGTGGTCGAGACTGGTCCCCGGCCCGGTGACGTGGCGGGCGCGTTCACCCGCAGCGACCGGGCCGAGCGACTGCTGGGCTGGGTGCCCCGGCACAGCATCGCGGACGGCATGCGCAGTGCGCTGCGGTGGGCCGAGATCCGCGACGAGCGACTGGGGGACGGGGACGGAGGGTGAGAACGGGGAGCACCCACTGCCCTGGGCTGCGGTGTTCCGCGGCGGCGGTCATCCGTCCGGGGAGAGGGTCTGCGAGCCCTTCCGAGAAGTTCGAAGGCGCGGGTGATCGCCTGGCCGGGGTCGTTGTGGCTGCGTGCGGCGCGGGGCGCTTCGAGGGCCACGTGCCGCCCGTCCGGCGCCGCTCCCGGCAGTTCCCCGGCGGCCGGCCGAGTGCACCGCGCGGTGCCGCCGCCGGGGATGAACGGCCACGGTGGACTCCACCGTGCCCCCGGTGCGGGCCAGCGGTGGGGCTCGGCGGGAGTACTCCCGCCGACCGCACCGGCGCACCGCACGATGCGAGCTGGAGTGGCCGGCCACTCCCGCCTGTTCCACCCGATGCGCGTACAGAGGGCGTCGGCGCATCGGATGCGGTGGGCACATCGATCGCCTCATCGTGGGCGCTCGCCGTCATACCTCCTAGACCTAGCTGAGAACCGGTGCGGTCGCGCAATGACGCCCCCGCCGGTTGCTGGCGGGGGCGTGGTGCTGGGGTCAGGGCCTGCGGAACCCCAGGGCGGTGACGGGGGCGCCGTCGCCTATCCGGCTTTGATCGCGGCCGTCGAGACACCGGACTGACGCCGGGCCACGCGAGGCGACATGCCCGCCCGCGAATACGACAAGGCCGATGCCGCTCAGGACGACGGTCAGCAGGATGCGCCCCCAGCGGCTGAGCGCCTTTGCGAGCACCGGCCAGGTGGCGAAGGGCCAGCCGCGATCCACACCGGCATCGTCACCGATCCACTCCGGCAGCGTGCCTCTGGAATCAGGTGGCGGTCAGTCGGCGCCCTGCTCCGCGGGCGAGCTGACGTTCTGGGTGGCGGCCCAGGAGGCGAGGAGGCGCAGGCCCTCTTCGTTGGGTGAGCCGGGTTCGGCGGTGTAGATGGTGAGGGTGAGACCGGGTGCGGCGGCCATCTCGAGCCCTTCGTAGGCGAGGGTGAGGTCGCCAACGGCCTGGTGGTAGAAGCGTTTGGTGCCGGTGCCGTGGTGGCGGACGTTGTGGGCGCCCCAACGGGTGCGGAAGGCATCGCTGCGGGTGGACAGCTCGCCGACGAGGTCGTGCAGGTCCTTGTCGTGCGGGTTGCGGCCAGCTTCGGTGCGCAGGATGGCGACGGCGATGTCGGCGGCGAGGTCCCAGTCGGGGTAGAAACGGCGCGAGGCGGGGTCGAGGAACTGGAAGCGGGCCAGGTTCGCCTGGTTGCCGGCCGAGGCGTAGACGTCGGCATAGAAAGCGCGGGCGAGCTCGTTGGCGGCGAGCAGGTCCATGCGGCCGTTGCGCACGAAGGCGGGGCCGGCGGTGACGGCGTCCAGGACCCACTGCAGGCTCTGGTGCGCCTTCCACTGCGCGGTGCGGCGCCGGGGGCGGGTGAGGGCGTCGGAGCCGTCGGCGGCGTGGGCGAGGTTCAGCAGGTGAGCGCGCTCGGCGTCGTCGAGCTGGAGCGCACGGGCGACGGCTTCGAGGACGGCCGGGGAGACGCCGGCGAGGTTGCCGCGTTCCAGCTTGGCGTAGTACTCCACGCTCACATCGGCGAGCGCGGCGACCTCGCTGCGGCGCAGGCCCGGCACCCGTCGGCGGCTCCCGGAGGGCAGGCCGGCCTGCTCGGGAGTGATCTTGGCTCGCCGCGAGGACAGGAACTCGCGGACCTCTGCTTGATTGTCCACGCCTTCGACGGTACGTCCCGCCCGCGTCCACAGGGATGCACTGGCGGTACACCCCTTGACGGTGTCTCGCTCCCCGCGCGAAGAGCGGGTTACCTGGATGACGTGCTGCTTTTCACCCGGTCACCACGACGGGACCTTGCACCTTGCCCTGCACTCGGCGACGACCCCGGCATCCGGGATCGCCCGCCCCGACACGCCCAAGGAAGCTCATCTATGCGCGGCGCAATCATTCACGCTCCCGGCGACGTCCGCTTCGAGTCCCTGGACGACCCGAAGCTGCTTCACCCCACCGACGCGATCATCCGCACGGCCGTCACCTGCGTGTGCGGTTCCGACCTGTGGCCCTACCGGGGCGCCGAGCCGATCGGTGACCCGCACCCGATGGGCCACGAGTACGCGGGCTTCGTGGAGGAGGTCGGCTCCGAGGTCACCTCGCTGCGGCCTGGGCAGTTCGTCGTCGGCTCTTTCGCCACCTCGGACAACACCTGCGCGAACTGCCGCAACGGGTTCCAGTCGAACTGTCTGCACCGCGAGTTCATGTCCACCTGCCAGGCCGAGTACGTGCGCATCCCCAATGCCCAGGGCACCCTGGTCGCCACCGACGAGGTGCCCGACGAGGAGCTGTGGCCCGGTCTGCTGGCTGTGTCCGACGTGATGGGCACCGGCTGGTGGGCCGCGGATGCCGCCGAGGTGCGGCCCGGTTCGACCGCCGTGGTCGTCGGTGACGGCGCGGTGGGCCTGTGCGGGGTGATCGCGGCGAAGGAGATGGGCGCGGAACGGATCATCGCCATGTCGCGGCACGAGTCCCGGCAGAAGCTCGCCCTCGAGTTCGGCGCCACCGACATCGTCACCGAACGCGGCGACGAGGGAGTCGAGAAGATCAAGGAGTTGACTGGCGGGATCGGCGCCGACAGCGTCCTGGAGTGCGTGGGCACCGCCCAGGCCATGAGCCAGGCTCTGCACTCTGCCCGGCCCGGCGGCAACGTCGGCATCGTCGGCGTTCCCCACGAGGTCGCCGTCGACGGGCAGGAACTGTTCTTCTCCCACGTCGGCCTGCGCGGCGGCCCCGCCCCCGTACGCCGCTACCTGCCCGACCTCATCGACCGCGTCCTCACCCGCCGGATCGACCCGGGCAAGGTCTTCGACCTCACCCTGCCCCTGGAGCAGGTCGCCGAGGGCTACAAGGCGATGGACGAGCGCCGCGCCATCAAGACCCTCCTCAAGCCCTGATCCCCCTCCCATCTGACAAGGAGCACCCGTGCAGATCATCCGCAGCTCGCTCGACACCCTCAAGGGCCCGGCCGACTGGTTCACCGGCGACGTCTACATCGACCCGGTCGCCGCCGCGCCGGCTCCCTCCCGGGTCACCGCCTCACTGGTGCACTTCATGCCCGGAGCCCGCACCCACTGGCACCGCCACCCGCTGGGCCAGACCGTCTTCGTCACCGAGGGCGTCGGCCTGTGCCAGCGCCGCGGCGGACCGGTGGAGGTCATCCGGCCCGGTGACCGTGTCCTGTTCGAGGCGGACGAGGAGCACTGGCACGGCGCCGCCCCGAACCGGCTGATGGTCCACGTGGCCATCAACGAGGGCGACGACGCTCACGACGTCGTGCACTGGCTGAACCCCGTGACCGACGACGAGTACACCGCCGCCCCGGCCACCGATTGACACGGCGGTGCGTCCGCACCGCCTCACCTGAAAGGCTCACTGTGACCACGTTCGCCCTCGTCGGCGCCGGCCCCGGCTTGGGGCTGGCCATTGCCCGCCGGTTCGGCGCCGCGGGCCACCACGTCGCCCTCCTCTCCCGCGACGCCGATCACCTCGACGCCCTCGCGGGCGAACTCCACGGTGAGGGCATCCGGGCGCGCGGCTTCACCGCCGACGTCCTCGACCCCGCCTCTCTGACCGCAGCCCTGGACACGGCAGCCAAGGAGCTGGGGCCGATCGAGGTTCTCCAGTTCAGCCCGGTGCCCCGCGGCGACTTCATGAAGCCGGTCCTGGAGACGACCGCCGCCGACTTGGACGATCCGCTGGCCTTCTCCGTCAAGGGGCCGGTGACCTGTGTGCACGCCGTTCTTCCGGGGATGCGGGAGCTGGGCCGGGGCACGCTGCTGTTCGTCAACGGCGGCAGTGCCGTACGCCCGAACCCCAAGGTGGCCGGTACCTCGGTCGCATTCGCCGCCGAGAGCGCTTACGCGGCGATGCTCCACGACGCTCTCGCGTCCGAGAACATTCACGTCGCCCAGCTCATCGTCCCGGGCGCGATCCACCCGGACGCCGAGCGCTCCAGCCCCGATGCGCTCGCCGAGCGCCTGTATGCCATCCACACCGAGCGCGGCGCCTTCCGGCACTACGCCGAGCCCATGCCCAATTGATCACCCTCAAGACACCGCTCGTGACCTCCGCAGTCCGCCGCGGACTGGGCTGTGCCGCTTCGATGGCTGTCCTGCTGCTGCCCGTGACCGCCTGCTCCAGCGGAACGCAGGGGAGCGCCCCGGCCGCCACGCCCTCTGCCGCCGCCTCGGCGGGGCAGCAGGAGCCGGCGGCCTCCCCCTCGTCGTCCGCCTCCGGGAGGAGTACGTCCATGAACATCCGGGTCACTCTCGACGGCCGCCCCGTCGACGCCGCCCTGAACGGCAGTCCCGCCGCCCGCGCCTTCGCCGAGCTGCTGCCGCTCACCTTGGGCCTTGAGGACTTCCACGGCACGGAGCGGGTCGCCGACCTGCCGCGCGAGCTGGACACCTCCGGCGCCCCCGAACCGGCCGCGGCCACGGTCGGCGACATCGCCTACTACGCGCCCTGGGGCAACCTCGCCCTCTTCTACCGGGACGGGCCCGCTCCCTCCGCCGATCTGCTCATCCTCGGCCACCTCGATGTCAGCACCGACCGACTCGGCCGGGCGACGCGCATCACCATCGAACCCGCCTCCTGACTCCTGACCTGGGCGACCGCCCGGGATCCCCGACAGAAAGAGAAGTACCTCTATGGCCTCCGCAGACGGCACCCGAGAGGGCAAGCTGCCCTTCGTCGTCTGGGTGCTCGCCGCCGGGACGTTCCTGATGGGCACCACCGAGTTCGTCATCGCCGGTCTGCTCCCGGCAATCGCCGGTGACCTCGGCGTCAATGTCTCCCACGCCGGGCTGCTGATCACCGCCTTCGCGATCGGCATGATCGTCGGCGGCCCGACCATGGCTCTGGCCACCCTGCGCCTGCCCCGCCGCCTGACCCTCGTCTGGGCCCTGGCCGTCTTCGCCCTCGGCCACGTCGTCGCGGCCGTGAGCTCCTCCTTCACCGTCGTCCTGGCCGCCCGGGCGGTGACCGCTTTGGCCACCGGCGCGTTCTGGGCCGTCGGCTTCGTCATCGCCACCGCCGCCGCGGGCCCGGCCCGGGGCACCCGGGCTGTGGGCGTCCTGATGGGCGGCCTGACCCTTGCCAACGTCGTCGGCGTGCCGATCGGCTCCTTCGTCGGCCAGTACACCGGCTGGCGCGGCCCCTTCTGGGCCCTCGCGGTCCTCGCGGGACTCGCGTCCGTGTTCGTCGGCCGCTTCATCCCCGCCACGGGGCAGCGGGCCGAGATGTCGGTACGGGCCGAGGTCGGTGCTCTGCGGCAGGGCCGGCTGTGGCTGGCGCTGGCCGCCGCCGTCCTGATCATGGGCGGTGTCCTGGCCACCTACACCTACATCACCCCGCTGCTGATCGACCGCGCCGGTGTCCCGGCCGGGGCCGTCCCGCTGGTCCTGGTCGTCTTCGGGCTCGGCGCGCTGGGCGGTACTGCCATCGGCGGCCGGCTGGGTGACCGCCACCCCATGGCCACCACCCTCGCCGCCGCCACCGTGACCGCCCTGACCCTGTTCCTGCTGATCCCCCTGTCGACCGGCCCGGTCACAGCCGTCGCCCTGGTCTTCGTCATGGCGCTGGCCGGGTTCACAGTCAACCCGGTCGTCACCTCCCTCGCCGTCCGCTTCGCCGGTGACGCCCCCACCCTCACCTCGGCGCTGACCACCTCCGCATACAACACCGGCATCGCCGCCGGCTCCGCCCTCGCCGGCCAAGCCCTGGACTCCTCCCTCGGCCTGACCGGACCCGCCCTCATCGGAGCCGTCTCCGCCACCCTCACCCTGCTGCCGCTCATCGCCCTCGCACTCAGCGGCACCAAACGTCCGGCGCGGATCGTCGCCCCGCGCACCACACCGGCCCGTGCACGGGACAACACCCCCGCACCGGCACCGACACGCCCTTGACAGCCGTCCGCACACGCACGCCTGGGCCATCGAAGGAGAACTCACATGAACGTCACCTACGACTTCCACGGCAAGGCCGCGTTCGTCACCGGCGCCGCCGCCGGCATCGGCCGCTCCACCGCCCTCGCCTTCGCCCGCGCCGGCGCACGGGTCGCCCTCGTCGACCAGTCCGCCGACGGGCTGCGCGAGACCGCCCGCCTCATCAAGGCCGACGGCGGACAAGCCCTCACTCTGACCTGCGACGTCACCAGCGAAGAAGACGTCCAGACCGCCGTCGAGCGCACCGTCGAGCAGTTCGGGAGCCTGGACGCCGCATTCAACAACGCGGGCGTCGAACAGCCCGTCCAGTCCGTGGCCGACACCGCCAAGGACGACTGGGACCGCATCCTGGGCGTCAGCCTCACCGGCGCGTTCCTGTGCACCAGGGCACAGGTTCGGCAGATGCTCCGCCAGGACGGCGGCGGAGCCATCGTCAACGTCTCCTCCGGCGCCGGCGTCAAGGGCTTCAAGGGCCAGGCCGCCTACGCCGCCGCCAAACACGGGGTCATCGGCTTCACCCGTTCAGCCGCCCTCGACCACGCCGCTGACACCATCCGCATCAACGCCGTCTGCCCCGGCATCATCGACACCGAGATGATCCGCCGCTTCGGCGATACCCGCCCCGGCGGCCGCGAAGGACTCATCGCCGACGAACCCGTCGGCCGTCTCGGCCGGCCCGAGGAAATCGCCTCCGCCGTCCTGTGGCTGTGCTCCGACGACGCCGCCTTCACCACCGGCACCGCCCTCGTCGTCGACGGCGGCCAGACCACCTGAACCTTCCGGCATCCCCGCCTGAAGGACCACTCCGTCGAAACCCCGTGCGAGGAACCATCTCCATGAACCCCACCTACGACTTCACCGGCCGGGTCGCCTTCGTCACTGGCACCTCCTCCGGCATGGGACTGGCCACCGCCCGCGCCTTCGCCGAAGCGGGCGCTGCCGTCGGCCTCGCCGACATCGACGAGAACGCCGTACGCAAGGCGGCGAAGGAACTCACCGACTCGGCCACCAAACCCTCGCCCTGGTCTGCGACATCACCGAAGAGAGCCAGGTCGCCGCCGCCGTCGACCGCACCGTTCAGACCTTCGGCCGCCTCGACATGGCCTACAACAACGCCGGCATCATGTCCCCGCCCACCGACGCCGCCGACGAGAGCGCCGAGCAGTTCGACCGCGTCCAGAACATCAACCTGCGCGGCATCTGGGCGAGCACGAAGCACGAACTGCGTCACCTGCGCGACCAGGGCAGCGGCGCCATCGTCAACTGCTCCTCCCTCGGCGGTCTCGTCGGCAACCCCGGCCGCGCCGCCTACGCCCAAATCACTTTGTCATGTATGGCTCAGACACAGCTTCTCAACGCATCCCGGGCAGGCGACGCAACTCGCTGACCTTCATCAGCCGGGCGAGAAGGAGATATCCCATGGCTGTTGCGAGCGCCCCGGCAACCAGTGCGATGGCCGTAGGCCACGTTCCACTTCCCAGCTCCGCGCACGCACGCGCCGTAAACCACCCCAGCCCTGCAGCCGGGCCCGCGGCGCAGAACAGTTTCACGTAGGTGCGGCGCAGGCCGCCGTCGTCGATACGGCTCCCAAGCCTCCTGCGCAGCAGATGCGCGGTGAGTGCGAGACCGGCCACATAGGAGAGGGTGTAGGCCCCGGCCATACCGACGACCGCCCAGCGGGCGGGCAGGAGTAAATGACAGGCGGTGGCCAGGGCGATGTTCACCCCCGCGATCCAGGCCGCCATGAAGAACGGAGTGCGGGTGTCCTCGAACGCGTAGAAGCCGCGCAGCAAGAGGTACTGGGCGGAGAAAGGGATGAGCCCGAGTCCGAACGCCTGCAGCATGTATCCCAGCGGGCGGGCTGAGGCGGCGTCCGCCGCCCCGTGAGCGAACAGCAGCGATGAAATCTGCGGCCCCAGAGCGAGGAAGAGGAACGCGGCGGGCACGATGACCACGCCGCTGATCCGCAGCACCCGGGACAGGTCCGCGCGTAGATCCGGGATACGCCCCTCAGCGACGGCCCGGCTCATACGCGGCAGCAAGGCCGTCACCAGGGACACCGTCACGATCGACTGCGGCAGCATCCAGATGGTCTGCGCGTAGGTGTAGGCCGAGTAGCCAGCGCCGGCCTGCGGCAGCTCCTGGTCGGCGGCATTGGCGTAGTTCGTGACCACTGTCAGGGCGACCTGGTTGGCCAGGACGAACAGCAGCGTCCACTTCGCCGCGTGGACGCTCTTTCCCAGGCCGGTGCCCCGCCAGTCGAACCGTGGGCGGAAACGGAAACCAGCCGCCTGTGCGAACGGGATCAGCGCCAAGGCCTGCAGGGCGATGCCTGCCGTCGTCCCAATCCCCAGCAACTGCACCTGGTTGGCGGTGATGTCCTCCACCCGGTCGGGCACCGTCATCAGTCCCAGGTAGGCAGCGAACATGCCGACCAGCACGAGGTTGTTCAGTACCGGAGTCCACATCATCGCGCCGAACTTCTCGCGGGCGTTCAACACCTGCCCGTAGATGCTGAACAGCCCGTAGAAGAAGATCTGCGGCAGCAGGAACCGGGCGAACGTCACCGTCAGCTTGAACGCCTCGTGACTTGCCGGGGTGTCTCGCATGTACAGGCCCACGATTTGCGGCGCCGCCCATACTGCCAGCGTCGTCCCCGCGCCCAGCACGCACACCACGAGCGTGACCAGACGCTGCTCGTAGGCCCGACCACCATCGGGATTCGTTGCACGAGCCCGCACCAGTTGCGGCACCAGCACGGCGTTGAGCGCACCACCGATCAGCAGCGTGTACAGGCTTGTCGGCACCGTGTTCGCCGTGTTGTACGTGCTGGCCAGCAGGCCCGTTCCTAGCGCCGCGGCCTGCAGCACCTGGCGGATCAGCCCTGTCGCCCGGGACACCACCGTGCCGAAAGCCATCAATAACGAGGAGCGGGCCAGCCCGCCTTTGTCCTTCTTGCGTCGGGCGGCATGCCGTCCCCGTTCCTGTTGCTCCTGCGGCATGGTCTGCGCCGCGGAGTTCGTCCCGTCCACCATGCCGTCAACCTATGTCCCCAGGGTTCCACGGCCCCAATTCGTCGTCGTCACACAGCAGCCCCGGTGAGCATCCCCGAGCCGCGGCTATCGCCACAGGAATACGACACCCACGGAACAAGTGCTCTGCGCCAGTACCGCTGAAGACCTTGGGTCCTGCCTGGAGTGCTTCGACGGCACGCCCGCCGACCCCGCCTCCTACATCGCTCCCCCGGCCAAGCACCTGCTTGCCGCCTGATCCGAGAGGACCACCGCCCATGAGCACCGCCCCCCTCGCCGCCTTCACCGAGCCCGACCGCCCAAGAACCTGGTGATCCGGTTCATCACGGTCGGCGGAAGCTACGTGGACGTCACCGGCCCCGGCGAGCGCTCGGACAAGAACCGCTGGAACTGCCACGGCTGCGGAGACTCCTCCGACCGGCCCGAGGAAGACTTCCTGTTCCGCATCCGGCCGGACGCCAACAACCACGCCGCCAACTGCCGCGCCATCCCGCTGCGGTGACCGGCTGCCGTCTGCGCGCCGCCCTGCTGATCGCCGCCGCCGTCCCGCTCGCCGCGGCGACGGCCGCCGCCGTGCTCAAGGCCGGCCACTGGCGGCTGCACGCCGACCGGCACCGCATCGAGCTGACGCCCCAGCCCCGCCGCTCCTGCCCCGACTGCCGGGACGCGGGCGGCTGGGGGTCGACGGCGCGAACCCGGAGATGGAGGCGTGCGGCTGCTGGCCGGACCGGCGCGAACTGCGCGTCGGCTCTGCCCGTCCCGGCCTGGCCGGACAACGAGCTCCCGCTCTGAACGTCCCGACCCCGGCCACACCGACCGGGGTCGGGACCGCCGGGTGGCCGCGCATCGGCAAAGGGCCGGCCACCCCGCTCCCTCACCCTCTTCGAGATCAGGAGCATGCATCGTCCCGCCGTCTTCGCCGCCCTGCTCGGACTGACCCGCGCCGCCAGCGCGGTCGGCGGCTTCTGGGTCCAGAACGACTTCTGCGCCCGCGTAAAGGGCGCCTCCGACGACGCCCCGGTGACCTACGAGGACCCGGCAACCAAGGAGAAGACCACCCACGGCACCGCCGACGGTCCGCAAGGCCTGCCTGCACCACGTCGCTTCTGCAGGGCTTGAGGGCCGAGTGGACGCGGAGGACGCCAGGCCTTTCCCGGTCAGAAGCATGAACCCTCCTGTGTCTAATGTGCGACAGGTGTCGTGCACGGAGGCGGCTGGATGCCGAGCGAGGGCCCGTTGGCGCATCGGGCGGCAAATGCCTCATCCAGTTCGAGCCGGCAGCCCCCTGAGTAGAAAATTGCGTGGCACGAATATTTGCGCAGCGCGCACCTACTGCTAGTGTGAATGGCATGAGTGGTCTTCGGGAACGGAAGAAGGAAGCCACGCGCACAGCGCTGAGCTGGGCCGCAGTCCGGCTCACCGTCGAGCGCGGGTGGAGTGCGGTCAAGGTCGAAGACATCGCTGCGGCGGTCGGCGTGTCTCCGCGCACCTACAACAACTACTTCTCCAGCAAGGCCGAAGCGATCGCGTTTCGCTACCGTGAGCGCTCCTTGCGGCTCGCGGCCGAGCTGCGTCACGGACCGCCCGGCGAGCCCTTGTGGGAGGCAATCACTCGCGCGGCACTACGGCAACTGGAGCCTGGCCTTGAGGTGGAGCACATGCCACCCCAGGAGTCCGATGAGTGGGCGGCCGGTCTGCGGGTGATGTTGGCCGAACCCGCGCTGGAGGCCGAGATGCTGCGGGCGAGCAAGATCGCGGAGAAGGAGCTTGCCGCAGCGATCGCTGACCGCACGGGCACGGATCCAGGGTCCGATCTCTACCCTCGCCTGGTGGCCGCGAGCGTGATGGCCGCGAACAATGTCGCCCTCGAGCTGTTCGTGCAAGGCGGCACGGGCGAGCCGATGGAGGTTCTGCTGCCCCGGGCTCTGCGCATGGTGGCCACCGGACTTCCCACTCCGTAGGCCCCTCCTTTCCAACCCTGAACAGGGGCTGCTTGCTTGCAGCCTCTACGCCGCCATGCCCCAAAAAGGAGAATTGTCATGCTTAATGTAGTAATTGTCGGTGGCGGCCCGAACGGGTTGATGCTCGCCTGCGAGCTGGCACTGGCTGGGGTGCGTCCGGTTGTGCTGGAGCGTCTCGCCGGCCCGAAGACCGAGCCCCGGGCGAACGGTCTGGTCGGTCAGGTGGTGCGCATGCTCGACCGACGTGGTCTCTACGCACGCATCAGCGGATCCAGCGAGCCGCCCCGACCCGCGCCCCGCTACATGTTCGGCGCATTCACGCTGGACCTCACAGGACTCGACGACAATCCCGTGAGCCTGCTCCCGGCGCCGCAGGAGCAGATCGAAAAGGTCCTCGCCGAACGCGCCGTGGAACTCGGCGTCGACCTCCGCAGGGGGCAGGAGGTGGCCGATCTGCACCAGGACAACGACTTCGTCCGGATCACCCTTGCCGGCGGTGAGGCTCTCACCGCCCGTTACCTGGTAGGGGCTGACGGGGGGCACAGCCTGGTGCGACGACTGTCCGGCATCGGCTTCCCGGGCGTGACCACCGACGACTTCGTCACCCGCTCCGCGAACGTGTCCGTGGCGGACGAATACCTGGGCCCGGACGGCAGCCTGCACGTTCCCGGCTACGGGAGCTTGCCACCCCTGCTGTACGTGCGCACGGAGCGCGGCACGATCGCGTGGGGCCTGCTGCCTGGCCGAGTGCCAGTCCTCAACACCACCGAAACCGGCAGGCCGGACGAGCACACCACCCCGATGACCTTCGAGGAGATGATGGCGAGCGCCGAACGCGTGCTGGGTGTGCCCGTCCCGCTGGGTCCGCCCCAAGGAGAGGGACCGCACCTGCTTCGACGACTTGCCGGCGGAAACACCCGACTGGCAGACCGCTACCGGGACAGGCGGGTACTGCTGCTGGGCGACGCGGCCCACGTGCACTCGGCGATCGGCGGCCCGGGACTCAACCTCGGCCTGCAGGACGCGGTCAACCTCGGTTGGAAGCTGGCCGCCACAGTGCGAGGGTGGGCCCCCGAAGGTCTGCTCGACACCTACGACGAGGAACGCCGACCTGTCGCAGAACACGTCGTGGCCTCGACCCTGTCCCAGTCGGCACTGATGCGCCCCGGACCGGAGGTCAGTGCCCTGCGGACCGTCTTTGGTGACCTGCTCGCCTCACCTGGCGGCACTGAACGCATCGCCCACCTGCTCGCTGGAACCACCGAGGACTTCGCGCCCGACCTCGTGATCCACACCGGCGCAGGCACCCGTCGGCTGGCCGACTTGACCACCACCGCCCGGCCCTTGCTGCTGGACCTGTGCGGCGACTTCGCCGAGGCCGCGAAGCCCTGGCACGACCGGGTCGATGTCATGAGCGGCAAGGCAGAGGGCACGAGCGCGACCGGCCTGCTGCTGCGCCCCGACTGCCACATTGCGTGGACCGGACACGGGCCGAACGACATCGACGGTCTGCGAGCCGCACTGCACCAGTGGTTCGGCGGACCGCTGAGCGACGCCCGTGAGCTGGAGCAGGTCAGCGGTTGAGCTGGGTCATCAGCTCGCGGTTGGTGGCACGTGCGGCTTCGAGGTCCGCGTCCCGTTCCGCGAGTCCGCCGCGCAGATCGAGAATCTGCTGCTCCAGCTCGGCGGCGCGGCGTGTGAGCGTCTCGACGTCGGCCGGGGCGCCGAGGCCGGAGGCTTCCCAAGCCGTCTGTCCCAGAGCCTCGGACAGACGGCGTTCGAGCCGGGTGATGTGCGCGGCCAGCCTTCCGTTGCGGGCAGTGAGGTTCGCGACGTCGGCCAGCAGCGACTTGCGGCTGGCCTGGGTTCCGGCAGCCGTGCCGGGCGGGGGCTGGCCCGTGCGGGCGATGACGGCTGCGTGCAGGTCACCGTGGCGGTGAATCAGGCTGCGGTGGACACCGGCGGCGCGTGTGACCGAGGAAACGCTGATCTCCTCGCCGGCGGAGGCAAGTTGGTCGAGGGCTTTGAACACTCGGTTGCGTCGTCGGTCGGAGTCAGCGGCCCGCGCTCGGGTCAGGTGGTCCGGTGAGGCGCTCATGCGTCACGCTCCAGCCGCAGGTCCGGCTCGGGCGGACGGATGCCGGGCATGCCCAGGGAGACGATGCGGGACTTGCGAAGGGTCCGGGCGGCGTCTTGATCTGCTCACGTTCGTCCTCGGTGAGCCCGTCGAGGTCGGTCTCGACGCGGCGGATCAGTGTGCGGATGCGCTTGATCTCCTCGTCGGACGGAGTCGCTTCGGTGCGGGCCCAGGCGTCGAGGTCCGAGGCCGCGGTGAGACGTTCGCGGTCCCTCGGTCGACCGCCGCGGGACTCCGCTCGCCGTCATGCGTACCGGTGACAACCGCCACGACGTCCCCCAACTCCGGCTGCTGGACGCCATGGGGCCGATCCGCGCCGGCGGGAAGCCCCACCGCGCCCCGGAAAGAGTCCTGCTCGGTGGCGGAATCGCGTCCGCCTGATCGGATGATCTCTTCGCTTCTGGCGGCAGGCTGTCAGGAGGGCGCGCTGGTCCCGGAGAGTGGCTGCCCCCTCACTTTCCAGGGCGATACCGCCAGCAGCCCTCACTCCGAGTCGGCGGGAGCTACCACCACACCGAAATCAGGCCACGCTAAGCAATGACACAATCACCGAAAGCTATCAAGGTGCGTTCGTCGAGAGAGGTCTCATGCGCATTCTGAAGAGGGCCCGGGTCGCTGCAGCCGCCCTGGGGGTGGTGGCCGGGACGCTGATGGCTTCGGCCGGCCCGGGGACGTCGGTCTCGCAAGCAGCGACACCCGCGGACGGTACCGCCACTGCGGCGTCGCGCATCTACGGCGTCGAGATCGTCAAGCAGGGCGGCGGGGTCGGCGACCTGCAGACCCAGAGTGTCCGCTGCCCGCAGCGCAAGGTCCCGATCGGCGGAGGCGCCGAGGCCAGTTTCGGTGACACCCCCTGGGGCCACGACATCCAGCTCGTCAGCAGCGCCCCGCTGGTGGAGGGCGGCCAGCCCGTCGGCTGGAGGGCGTCCGCCTTGAAGTTCGTCTCCCCCGGCATGACCCTGACGACCTATGCCGTCTGCGCCTACCCGCCCAGCGGTTACCAGATGGTTCAGAGCCCTGTCACGCCGTCCCCCAAGAACACGCTCACCACGTTGTCGTGTCCGGCCGGGAAGGTCGCACTGGGCGGAGGAGGCGAGGCCATCGGGGCCGACTCCTGGCTGAGCAAGTCGTACCCCACCCCGGTCAGCGGCACCGCCCAGCCCACCCAGTGGGCACTCGGCACCGCCGGATGGGAGACGACCACCGCCGTGGTCCACGCGGTCTGCACCGACCCCGTCTACGCCCTGACCGTCACCCGCTTCAACACCGCTTCCGAAAGCCCCTACGGCGGCCTGCTCAAGTGCCCCGCCGGGACTGTCGTCGCCGGTGGAGGCGCGTCGGCCAACGGGCCTGCGGCCAGCCTCATCTCCAGCCGCCCCGCAAAGGCGGCCGAGACCGGCTCGCGCGACGGCTGGTGGGCCCAGGGCAGCGACGACCTGCAGAGTTCCAACATCGACCTCTACGTCATGTGCACCGAGCCCGTCTAGGGACCGCTCTTCGTTGAACGCAGGCGGCCGCCGCCTGAGCCTTTGCGTAGGCGGGCGGCCACCTGGTCGGCGGGGGGGACGACTGCTGACGCCAGCGGGTGGCGCGGCCCTGCCCCCGGGCCGAGGGCGAGCAGGAGGTGCGACTCAAGTTGCGCTTGGATGTGGTCCTTGGCTGCCAGGCACGGGTTCGGACCAGCCCCGAAGGCCAGCAAAGCGAAGCCGGGTTCCTCATTCAGTTGCCCACCGACCACGGCCGCCGGGGCTGTGGGAGCCCGAGCCCAGGTGCTGGTCAGTCGCCTCGGTGACCCGGGCGTCACCCCGCACTGTCCGCGCCCCTTGAGCGCCGCCTCAGTCAGGCCCCATCATCGCCCGACTCGAGGATGGTGCGATGGGCGCCGGTACCGGGAGCATGCGGATGTTTGTGCCGGGTCGGCCACGGAGTTGCTGATTTTCTAGTTGCGTGAGGTACAGGGCCCCGACGAGGGCTTCGACGTCGGCTTTCAGTTGCTGGATCTCGGCGGCGTCCGAGGTGCGGAGTTCCCTCAGCTTCACAATCTGCTTGCGCAGTCGCTTCTCGCTCTCGGATACATCGCCGCGGCTGCGAATCTGTTCATAGAACTGGTTCTTGAGGTCGGTGTGACGTTGGGTGAGGGCGTTTCGGGGGACGTCGGCCTCGACGGGGCCCCTCCACCAGCTGTTGCCGTTCCTGGAGCGCCTGAGCGAGACCCGGCAGGCCGACCTCGGACTGGACGGCAGCGACGGCCTCGGTGACCTGAACCTCGTGGCCTGCACGTTCGGCAAGGAGATCCTGCCGCTGTGGCAGTGGAAGCCCGGCTCGAACGTCGTCGGCGGCGACCGCGTCGCGTAGATCCGCCTCGGTCAGCAGTACCTCACCCTCGCCCTGCGCACCGACGTGGACGGCGAGGGCGACGTCGGGTTGGACGTGATGGTGCCGTGCCCGCACGACGACGAATGCGACGGCTACGCCCTGGTGCCCGCCTACAGCGTCACCTGCCTGTTCCGCGCGCTCAACGGCGACCTGGACGACGACGAGGACATCGTCTGCACCGTCCACGGCCCGGACAACGGCGATGACCAGGACGACGACCCCGACGGGCGCGCCGACCTCGAGGAGCAGGCCCCGCGCGCCGCTGCGGGCCGCCTTGGAGGCGATGAGTTCGCGGTCGTACTGGAGCTGCCCGCCGGCCGTCGCGAGCAGCGACTCACGCAGCTGGTCCGGATGCTGCACACGCTGGTCACCCTGGACGACGGCCGCACCCTCAAGGTCGCCGCCTCGGTCGGCGCCGCGGCCCCCGATGTCCTCGGCACCCGCGACCTGACCAGCTTGCAGAGGGCCGCCGACACAGCGCTGTACGACGGCAAGCACTCCGGCCGCGCGGTCCTCGCCACTGCCGCGCACACCACGGTCCCGTCCATCAACGGGCGCCGGGCGGGCAGGCCGGGCACGGCCGTGTGGGGGCGGGCCGCATGAGCACCGCGACCCTGCCCGAGGGCGACTGGATCGGGGGCACCAGCATCCGGCAGCCGTACCCGGCCTTCATCCTCGCCGGGGCCAAGACGGTGGAGAACCGGCCCACGCGGTGGCGGACCGGCTAGGTGCTGCTGCACACGAGCAAGACCGTCGACCGGCCCGCCCTGCGGATTCCGCTGATCGGCCGCACGATCCGCGACCGCCAGCTCGTCACCGGCGCCGTGGTCGGCGTCGCCTGAATCACCGACTGCCACCAGGACCCCGACGGTGCGCCGCTCTGCTCGGAATGGGCGCACCCGGGCGCCTGGCACCTCGTGCTCGGCGACGTCCAGGATCTCCCGCTGCCTGTCCCCGCGCGCGGGCAGGTCGTGCCCTGGAAGCCGACGCCGGACCTGCTGGACCGCGTGTTCCAGCAGCTGCCCGCCTTCCGGCCGTGACCCGCCCGGGACGCACGAAGGAGAAGCCACCGTTCGAGCCGGGCCTGATCCCGGCTCCCGGCGAGCTACTCGTCTGGCGCGACGGCCAGCACTTCGACCGCTGGCAGGACCTCCCCTGCACGCTGTGCAGCCAGCCCACGCCCATGCGCTCCCACTCCGGCGAGCCCGTGCACAAGGCATGCGCCGAGGACTGGCTCACCGCCAACCCCGTGGAGGCACGCCTCGGGCGGTTCGCCTCCGACCTCACTCCGAAGCCCAAGTCCAAGGACAAGGGCCAAGGCGACCACTCCTGACCTCCACCTGGAGGACCTCTCGGGTTCGCTGTGAACCATCTGTGCGGTGCATGACATGCCCTGCTTCGGCAGGCTACGCGTGCCAAGTTGTCGACCAAGCGAACGGCGGACTCTGCCACGTCCTCCTGGGCAGTCGGCGTAGCTGGGCGCTTGGTTCCCGCAAAAGAATAGGAACAGGGGTGGGAGACATGGCGCTAAACCGCAGGTGGGCCGCTCGATCCGCTGCGACAGTCGTCGGCGTAGCGCTGGCGTTCGGGGTGGTGGCGGGCGGGTCCGCCTTCGCGGACATGGACCTCTACAAGTCCGGAGGGGTGCACTCCTGGCGTACCAGTTCCGGCAGTGTCGCGGCGGTGCAGGACACCGAAGCGGATGGGCACGGCGCGTACGCGAACTTCAACCGGAACTATCGAACAAGACCGGATACGAAGTCCGTACCGAGAGCGGCAACGGCAGCAAGGCCTACAGCCCCAGCGGCGGTCGGATCTGGGACATGCAGGCCTGCGTGTCCATCGACCAGTGGCCGGATGACTGCAGCGACTGGTGGACGGACAACCACTCCCACGGATAAGAGTGTCGCCTGAAGACCGGTTAGGCCAGGGCGGGACGACGTGCCATACGTGGCACGCTGCCCCGCCCTGGATCAGTTGTGCTGTAAGCGATTTCCTGACCCCCGCTGCCCGTGCGGAGCGGGGCTGACGTGTGGGGTGTGGAGCGGTGTCGCCTGAAGTCCCGTTGTCTATCAGTGGGCTTGATTATGAAATCGGCGGCCGCAAGCTGCTGTCCGCACTGGAGCTGACCGTGCGGCCCGGGGAATCGGTCGCGGTGATGGGCCCGTCCGGATCGGGAAAGAGCACCTTGCTCTCGCTGATCCTGGGCCTCATCCGGGCGCCCGTCGGCCGGGTCGTGGTGGCCGGGAAGGACGTCGCGGCTCTACGGGGTGGAAAGCTGGCGCAGTGGCGGCAGCAACACATCGGGATGGTGTTCCAGTTCGGTGAGCTGCTCCCTGAGCTGACGCCCGTGGAGAACGTGGCCCTGCCGGCGCTGCTGGTCGGCCAGGACCGAGGTGAAGCGTTCAATCGTGGGCGGCAGCTGCTGGCCGGGCTCGGCGTGCCGGTCGATGCAGCGGCCACCGCAGACCTGTCCGGTGGCGAGCGCCAGCGTACGGCTGTGGCACGCGCCTTGATGTCCGAGCCTTCCTTGCTGCTGGCGGACGAACCTACTGGGGCGTTGGACGAGCAGGCCCGCGATCAGGTCGCCGATGTGCTGTTCGACGTGCCCCGGCACGATGGCTGCGGGCTGCTGGTGGTGACCCACGACGCCTCAATTGCCGGACGCGCCGACCGGGTCCTGCGGCTCAGCCACGGACGCCTGGTGCAGGCACCGGGGCAGGGGGCGGCATGAAGAACACGGGGACACCGCTGCGGTGGCAGATGCTGCGCATGGGCGTTTCGGCCGCGCGGGCCGGTGAGAGTGGGCGAAGTCGCTTCCTCGCACTGCTGATGGCCACCGTGGTGGCGGCGCTCACCGGCGCTGCTTTCGTGGCGTCGGCCGCGACGTTCGACGGCCGGGAGCTGCGTGGCGAGGCCCGCAACCCTGTGATGGCGACCCATAGTCAGCAACCCAAGGCGCTGTGGAGCCGGTATTGGGACAGTGAACAGGGCCGACAGTACTCGGTGGTCATCGTGTGGCCGCTGACCGCGGATGCGCCGCTGCCTCCAGGCCTGCCCCGCTGGCCCGCTCCCGGTGAATCCTTCCTCTCCCCGGCTCTCGCCAGCGCACCTGTGTCGGCGGACTTCACCCACCGGTACGGGAAGGCAGTGGGTCGCATCAGTGAGGAGGGACTGGCCACCCCCGGCGAACGCCTGGTCTACACCCGCCCCAGTCAGAGGATGCTCAACTCGAGCTACCTCGATCCCATCGTGGGGTTCGGCTCTGCCGGCCCCTCGTTCGGCGACCTCAAGGCCATCGAGAGCGACCGCGCCGTCCAGCTGGACTTGATCATGATCGTGTTGCTGGGTCTTCCGGCAGCCGGATTGACCGTGGCTGCCGCTCGTATGGGCGCGGCAGGCTATGACCGCAGGGCCCGTCTGCTGGCCGTCCTCGGGGCTAACCGGCGCACACGGGCATGGATGGATTTCGGGACCGCTGTCCTCCCGGTCGCTGCCGGCGCCGCGGCAGCCACGGCGCTCACCGCCCCAGCGCTGGTATTCAATGTCACACTGCCCTGGATCGACTTCACCCTCGCTGCAAGAGATCTGCGTCAGGCAGCCGTCAGTCTGCTCCTAGCCCTGGCCGGCGCGGTGGTATTCGTCTTCGCGGTCACGTTGCTTCTCCAGCCCTCCGCCAGCCGACGCTCGCACCGCACGCGGATCCGTGCGGCAGACGGCGGGCTGTTGCGACGCACAGCCCTTGCGGCCTGCCCGGCCTTCGTGGTGCTCGCCGTCGCTACTGGCCCGCTGCTCGGTGGCGGCCAGCGCTCCGCCTTCGGGTACCTCTTCGCCGTCGTGGGAGTATGGGTCACTCTGCCCTCGGTGATCGGCTGGGTCACCTCCCGGTACGCTCACCGGATTGCCGCGGCAGCCCGCAAGGCGGGTAATCCCGGGCGGCTGATTGCCGCCCGGACCCTGGCCGCCCGCCCTGGCGCCGTCGTACGCCTGGTCGCCACTCTGGTCATCGCGATCGGCGTGATCGGACAGACTCAGCTCATCAGCACACTGCTCCACAACCGCTCAGACGACAACGAGTACGTGGGCTCCGCCGAGGGCAGGAGCATGGCACTGGTGCAAGCGGCCAACCGCGCCCGCCCGAGCGGCGAATTCCGGGCCGCACTACCCAGCGGTGTCCACATGGTGTCGCTGGGCCACGTGGACCTCGCACCGGACGGATCCAGCAGACGACGCCTCATCCAGGCTCCCTGCGCGGACCTGCGCGCCCTGCATCTGCCCTGCCCCCTGGAACGGCACACCAAAGAGGTGTCCTTCCAGCAACTGGACCGCCGCCTGAAAGCCAACGCCTACACCTACTTCGGTGACACCCCGGCCACCGTCCGTACCGCACCGGCTACCCGCCTCGACCCTCAAGACGTGTGGCTTGTCGTCTTCACCGCCGACCGCACGGCCCTCGACCTATCGGCCGTCAAGCGCGCTGCACGGCTGAGCCTGAGCACCGATTCCGTGATCCGTCCCCTGACCGAAAGCAACGGATCCAACACGCTCGGCTTCCAGGCCCGCTGGATCCCGTTTCTCGGAACAGTCGGCACGGTGTACATCGCCGCGGCGATGGTCTTGTCTGCTCTCTCGGAATTCGTTCGGTTCGCCCGTACCCTCGCACCCGTCACCGTACTTACCGGACACAACCGTGTCTTTCGCACCACGGCGGTATGGTCTCTCAGCCTGCCCATCGTCCTGGCCGGAGTCGCAGGCGTCGGAGCCTATATCGTGCTCGCCCAGCCCATCAGCGGCGGGGCGAGCGGCGCTCAGCTCTCCGTAAGCCTGTGTGTCGCGCTACTCGTACTCACCCTGACCCTCGCTGCAGCAGCGGCGGGAGCGGCTGGCGTGGCTGCCGTCAGAGAGGCGCGACAGTGGCGGCCACGGGCCGACTGAGCTCCCAGCAATCCAGGTCGCCGGCGGGGGACAGGTGCTCCTCGGTCCGAGCGCCTTTCACGGCAAGGTGGGTCGTCTAGCCTCCTATCTGGAGGGGGGATCATGGCGGACGAGCCAGGGACCGACAGCGAGGACTGGTTCCTCGAGGGCATCTACACAACCGATATCGGGCTCACCTGGCTGGCCTCTCAGTGGGAGGTCCTCGAGCAGGCCTACAGGGAGTACGTCCGGTCTCACCCTGACAGCGGCCCCGTCAGGGTGTGGCTCAGCATCGCGGAAGCATCGGTCGAGGACTTCGACCGCTCGAAGGCCGCCCAACTGGGCCAGGACGTCCAGCGGCTGCTGGGCTCCGCGCTGCCGGACGAGACGCTCCGCACGGCGTGGCTCGCGGCCACCCACGGCGTCTTCGACCCGAGCGAGTACGGCATGAGCACCGGCGCCTGGCTGCGGAAGGTCGAAGAGACCTGGCTGGCCCGGGTACGTCGGGACGACCCGGCGTTCACACCACCGCCGCCACAGCCGGTGGCGGACGGGGAGTTGCGGCGGGCCGTCCTGGAGGCGATCCGCCCGGTCGCGGAACAACTGAGCCACGCGGTCGGCAGTCCTCCGTTCGGGACTCCCGTGACCGGCCTCGTATCCGCGTTGGAGCGGGTGGTCGCCGAGTCCTGCGCGGACCTCGGCCTCCGGCTGTTCCTGCGTGCCATGAAGGCGTACCACGTACCGGCCGACAGGCCGGCCCTCGTCGCCCTCGGTGAACGGTTCGGCTACCCGGAATGGGTCGTACCCGAGGGGCTCAACGACCGGACCTGACGATCCCATGGCGGTCCCACGACCCGGTGCCCGACCGGTACAGCGACCACCTGGCCGACCCTGGACTGGCTCGTGCGCGGGCCGGCGCGGACGGGCAGGTGACCGGCGTGCAGACCAGAGCGTTGTACGGGCGTGGACGGCTATGAGGACGTGGACCTGGACGAGATCGATATCGCGCCGGTGGGAGGAACGCGGGAGCGGCTGCCGTTGCTGACCTTGCCGGAGGCGCACCACCTGCTGGACTAGGACCTGTCTCTTTGTTCGACTCTAAGGGCGCCATTCCTCGCGGTAATCCGGATGCTCTGCATAGGACTGCGCGAGCACGCGGAGCGTGTAGGTGAGGCCGGCGAAGCGCGGGTCTGTGGGGCCCATGGCCGCGCAGTCCCGCGCAAGCATGTCGATCAGGTCGAGCATCGGCAGGTGACTGTCGAGGATGGCCTTGCCACCGAAGCGATAGGCCACCTCGGCGTAGGCATGGTTGTCTGCCTCGTACCTGGCGTGAATGAACTTCAGAAGGTCGTCCATATGGCGATCTTCGCGCGCTGATGCCGCAGCCGGAAGCCCCTGCCTTCTCGGTCAGCACCTTGTCCAGATGAGGATGCTCGCGAGATGCAATGCGGCTTGGTAGGCGATGGCGAGCTTGTCCGTCCGCATGGCCAGGCCGCGCCACTGCTTGAGCCTGTTGATGCACCGTTCGACCGCGTTGCGCTGCTTGTGTTCGGCGTCGAAAGCGGGCGGGCGGCCGCCGGCGCGGCCGCGCCGCCGACGGTGGCCGACCTGGGCGGATGGCTGGGGAATGACTGCACGAATGCCGCGTCGGCGAACATGGCTCCGGATCGCGCGGGACGAGTAGGCCCGATCGGCCAGGACCGCCTCCGGCCGGGTTCTCGGTCTTCCGGGTCCGCTTCGAGGAACACTGATACCGGCCATGACAGTTTCGAAGGCCGGTGCGTCGCCGCCTGGCCTGCGGTGACGCGAAGGGCCAGAGGCCGTGCGCGACTGTCGCTGACGATGTGGACTTTCGTGCTCAGGCCGCCGCGGGAGCGTCCGAGTGCGTGGTCGCCGGGTTCGGCCCGGCCTGGTGCCCCTTTTTCCGGCTCCGGCGGCGTGCTGGTGAGCGCGGCAGACGGTGGAGTCCACCGAAACGGTCCAGCCGATTGTCGTCACGGGCGTCGGCTGCTGCCAGCAGCGCGGCAAGGATCCGTTCCCAGGTGCCGTCCATGGCCCACCTGATCAGCCGTTTGTGAGCGGTCTGGAACGAGCCGAGCTCGCCGGGCAAATCCCGCCAGGGCGAGCAGGTGCGGTACTTCCACACGATGGCCTCCAGGGTTCGGCGGTGATCGGCCCACCGCCGACCACGAACCGCATCGGCCGGCATCAGCGGCTCGATCCGGCCCGACATCGCATCAGTGATCACTAACCGGACGGACACATCCGATCAACTGACCGATAAAGAGACACGCTCTAGGTGAGGGAAGTGGGCGACGAGCGGTGATGTGTGCTCAGACGGAGGTCGCGCGGCGGGAGCGGGCCCGCAAAAGGAATCCGGTGCCGACTGCGGCGGTGAGGAGTACGCCGCCGGCGGCCCAGACCAGCGTGGCAGTGCGGGACGACCCGGTTGAGTGCTGTGCCAGGCACTTCTTTCCGGGGGCGGCGGGGGCGATACGCAGTCGGGCCCACGGTTTGTCGGGGCCGGTCTGGTCGACGTCGTGCCGGTAGACGACGTAGATTCCGCGTCCAGAGTCACAGCTCAGGGTGGGGGTGGCGGTCAGGACGGCTTTGGCGCCGCGCAGGACGGGGCGGCCGGTGAAGGCGCGGTAGGCGAGGGTGATATCTCCGTCCGATCCCTCGTCGTCGTTGTCCGTGATCGTGATGCGGCTGCCGGCCCGGAAGGTTCGCACGTCCCATTCCGACTGAGGCCACGTTCTGTCCGGAGCCCAGCGTTCCTCCAGCCTGGACGGAGGCAGTTTCCTGACCTTGTCCCGGCAGGCGCGGCGTGCCGCCTCGTCGGCGGGTTCCACACGGGCCCGTGCCCATCGGAACGGATGCTTTAGGGTCGCGAGTACGTGTGCGGATGCGTCGACAGACGGGCCGAACTGCATGCTGTGCTCGGCGCCAGTACACCGGCTGCCGGCAGGCCTGCACGGTCGCCGAACCGTCCCATGCCAGCTCGTCCGCACAGGACCGGAGGCGAAGCATTCGACTCACACCGAATCTCTGTGCCGGCCGGCAGCCGCTCTGCTGTGATACCTGCCATGAGCTTCCCTGCTGCCGGCGCCCCCGTTTCCCTCCCTCATGCCTTGAACGACGGACTCCGAATCGGTTACTGGTGCCGCCCCGAGCACTACCGCGCCCCCGTCGTGAGACAGGCGAGCTCCACCTTCGGACTACCCTCGCGCGCGGTGGGATCGGCGACGGCAAGACTGCCTGCGGACCTGGAGGCCCGTGCTGGCCAGGGCCTGAATGCCGGCCTGCTGGAAAAGGAGCACACGGACTACGGCTACCAACTGGTCCACGCAGGTGAAGAAACGCCTCGCTCGGCATGACGACCGAGAGAGAGGGGCACTCCGCCCACGCGCCATTCCATGACCAGGTGAAAACGGGTCACTGGTACGAATTGCACGAGGTGGACGACGGAGTCGTCAGGATCACCGAACCGCACGTCGCCAAGTTGCTCCGGGCCAACCTCTGGTGGTTACGCGGAGCCGGTCGCGACATCGTCGTGGACGCCGGCCTGGGCGTGACCGCACTGCGTCGCGAAATTCCGCACTTGTTCGAGCGGGACCCGCTGGTGATCCTCACTCACGCTCACCTGGACCACGTCGGCGGAGCCCACGAGTTCCACGAACGGGCCGCCCACACAACGGCCGTCGAGACTCTGGCAAGAGGCGTCCCGGCGAGCCTCTACGGGACCGAGCTCTACGAGAAACTCGGCATCGACGCGGCAGGAGAGCCCGTACCGCACCTTTTGATCAACAAGCTGCCGCACCCCACGTACGACCCGAGGGGCTACCATCTGGGCCCGCTGAAGGTCACCCGCCGCCTCCAGGGAGGAGACACCGTCGAAGTGGGCGGTCGCACTCTGACCGTTCTCCACCTGCCTGGACACACACCCGGATGCATCGCCCTCCACGAGAAAGGCACGGGTGCGCTGTACTCCGGCGACGTGATCTACAACGGCCATCTCATCGACGATCTTCCTGAATCGGATCGGTGCGCTTACCGGCGCAGTATGCGGCACCTCACCGACCTTGACGTATCCGTCGTCCACCCAGGACACGGCCGCAGCTTCGGCCCCCGCCGGCTCCGCGAGCTGACGCGCGGGTACCTGCGCGGTACCACGGGGATCACCTAGGCAGGGATGCAGCAGCGACGTGCCGGCCGGTTGTTTCCTGTCTCCCGGCCCAAAGACAATGCGGTGCGGTGACCGTGCCTTGGCAGGCGACATCGCCGCCGCCCCGGCGGGGGCGCCCCGTCCGGACGGCTCAGGGCGCCAGCTGATCGCCCAGTTGGGTGCGCAGGTACAGCACGAGGTGGCCGTGCCGGGCCCGGGTGACCAGCCCCGTGCGGTGCAGAACACCGAGATGCTGGCTCACCGTGCCGGGGCTCAGGCCCACTCGGTGGGCCAGGTCGGTGGTGCTGGCGGGCTCTGCCAGGAGGGCCAAGAGGCGGGCGCGGGTACTGCCGAGAAGGGCGGCCAAGGCCTCGGGCGGGGCGGCCGCATCCGTGTGCCATACCGTCGCGCGGCCCCGCGCGGGGTAGCCGACCCTGGGCGGCAGCGCCGGGTTAACGAGAGTGTTGGCATGGTCGCAGAACAAGGAGGGGGTGAACGTCACTCCCCGGCCGTCCACCGCGAGATCACGGCGTTCGTCGCGCAAGGCGTCCACCGTGAGAGTGCCGGCTCGCCAGCGCAAGCCCGGGTCTATATCGGGGAACAGCGTGGCGGCCCCACCGTCGGCCAGCCGCCGGGCCCGGTACAGGACATCGGCGCGCAGGACAGCCAGCATGCGCGGCCAGCGGGGGGCGATCACCAACGCCCAGTAGGCGTACAGGGCGTCGGCGATGCGCTCGAGCAGAGCCAGGGGATCTCGGTGGGCCTGTTGAAGGCCGGGGGGTAGCTCCGCACCACTTGCGGCCTGGAGCAACTCGGCTGTCACACGTTCGGCCGGCGTCGCCCGCAATGCGGCTAACTCGTCGTCGACATCGGGGGACGGGCCGGTGGGGTGAGGGGTCAGGAAATCGGGAATACGCCGGCGCGGGCCGACCAGCGATTGCAGCAGCGGCCAGTCGAGTTGCCGTAGTAGCGGGGCACACTGGCGCAGGAAGGGCTGGTGCTCGGCGTGGCGGACCGGGTTGTGCCATGCCCACAGGCTGAGAGCGGTCTCCTGCAGGGGTGAGCACGCGAACCGAACGGAGGCGAGGTCTTCCAGGTCGAGCCGGAACAGCAACATTCGGACCACACTAGATCTTTCGAGCCTCTCATGGCCGGTCTGGTGGGATCACCGGCATGACCTCCTCTTGCGCCGGGAGAAACCTGGCCACGACGGCGATACACGACCGAGTCCGCGGCGAGTGCCCGGCAGGTGCGGCAACTGGACGGCGAACGCCTACCGACACGCCCAGTCGGCCTTGGTGACGTCGTCGTCCTCGGTTCCGGCCTGGTGGGGCTGATCGCCCTGCTGGTGCGATACCTGACCCATCGCCCGCTGCGGCCACACTCTGGGGCTCGAGCCACGCGCGACGAGTGCCCTGGTTGTCGAACTGAACAGCGCTGCTGAACTCGGTCTTCGCCCACATCGGCCATGCGACCTGCCCCCCACCAATACACAGAGCCCGTCCCGGGCCACGACAAGGAGCAGCACATCTTCAACAGGACAAGTGACCAGCGGCGGAAGACGAGCGCGTTGCGTAGCGGGATGGCGGGCGTCGCCGTCCTGGTGGTCTTCGGCGCAGCCCTCCTGTTCGGGAGCTGTGCCGACGACGGTCGGGTCAAGCTTGTCCCGCGGGAGATCGCCGGGGTCTGGAAGGGCTCCGGCGGTGGGCGGGTCGAGTTGCACCGCGACGGCAGCTTCGAGATGTCGGGTATTCCGCGTAGTGCATCGAGTTCAGTTTCAGTAGGCCCACGACCAGCAAGGGCCGGCTGCCCGGGCGGGGCAACTGGGACCTGGAGGGCGACACCCGGCGCAGCGACAGCATCGAGTTGCACTTCGTGGCGGGAGGTTCCTTTCCCGACGACTCGGAATCCACCCTCCTTCAGGTGACAGGGGGTGGCGACCATCCGGTGCTCTATTTCGACAACGACCCTGACAAGGGGTACGGCTACGAGGTGCGGCGCACCCGATGACGCGGCAGGCGCCACAGCGGCTGCGCCGGTTCTATGGATAACGGACTGCCCCAGCTACCTTCCAACGGCCCGCGATCTGGCAGCATGGCCGGCTTCAGTGACCTGCCAAAACTGACTGCCCGCTCCCTCCGCCGGACGATGAGCTGACAGGAAGCAGCAGGAAGCGGCAGGAAATCGGCGGGCGGTCAACCTCTCCCGGCGCGGGAAGGTTCCGGGCTTGCGGACAGGGTGGACCGCGACGGGGCGAGTGAGTGCTCAGGCGTCCGGGCGGCAGCGGCGGCGGTAGTAGCCGTAGGTCAAAGCCAGCACCAGGGGGCCCCACAGGGTCAGCAGGCCGCTGACCGTCATCGCCAGCATGTCCCAGCCCGGGGCGTACGGGAAACCGGGCGAACCGTCGATGCGGAAGGCCGTGAAGACCCAGTTGACCATCAGCCCCAGGAGGAGGAGCCCGCCGATTGTGGCGGGAACGATCGCCGCGAAGGGTGGGATGCGGCGGCCACCCAGTTCCGGGACCCAGTTGGGCACCACCTCTCCCCATCGGCGCACCAGCCCGAACCCGAGCAGCGCGAACGCCTCCGTCAGGAGACTGAGTCCGAAGACATACGGGATGTGCCACCACGCCGACGGAGTGTTGTCCCCGCCCATCGCGTAACCGAAGCCGATGGGCAGCCTCCAGAGACACACCGGCAGCCCCACCAGCGGAATGAGGTGGGCGACTCTCTCCGCCCACAGCGGAACGGGGTGCTCCGTCCCTCTACTCCCAACTGTCTTATGCTTCACGTTGGTTGGCATACCCTCAGTGTTCCTCGTCTTCCCCTGCCGGGGGATCAACCTGCAGGTTGACGTCACTACCCCGCTCGGTTGACGACATTTGCAGTCAGCTGAACGCAGGTGTTCCGGCCAGAACACCTGGACTGAGGTTCAACCGACTTGCCTCATGTGTCTCAGTGGTGATCAAGGCTGCTGACCTGCCATGACGTTCGCCGGACACTAGATAACGACACCCATCGTCGCCTACGTTGAGGCGTAGGAGCCTTCGCTGCGGGTGGGGCTCGTGTGGTCGTGGCGCAGTATTCGCACGGCACGGTCAGCTCTCGTAGAGAGCGCGCATGGCGTCCCAGAACCGCTGGGGCCGGATGGCTCGCAGCTGGAGCATCGGCGCCCTGTGATCCAGCTACGGGCCGGGTGGTCCTGCTGGGCGGAGCGCTGGGTGTGGCCGTACTCGATCCGGAGCGGTCGGCGGCAGAGCGGGCAGAGGCCTCGGATCGCCCTTCTGTGCAGGTCAGCGCTGGGGC
This sequence comes from Streptomyces sp. Y20, assembly GCF_043195475.1. Taxonomy (NCBI): domain Bacteria; kingdom Bacillati; phylum Actinomycetota; class Actinomycetes; order Kitasatosporales; family Streptomycetaceae; genus Streptomyces; species Streptomyces sp. Y20. The sequence continues at coordinate 83,264 of NZ_JBIDDP010000016.1, read as the reverse complement.
TCCATGGGTCGATGATCAGCATGTCGCCAGTCCGCCCGGGGAACGGGTGGCGCTATCTGTTCCGTGGCGTGATGGTCGGCGACGGCCACCGCTCCGCGGATACGGCGCTGCACGCCCCCCAGGACGAAGCCGGTGTCCCGCCCGGCGTGTGGGAGGGCCGGGGCCTGGCCGCGCTCGGTCTCAACGACGGGGACGTGGTGACCGAGCGGCAGGCCGAGCTGCTCCTGGGGGAGGGCCGGCACCCGGATGCTGACCGGATCGAGCGCGGGCTCCTGGCGCAGGGCAAGAGCCCGGCGCAGGCCCGGCGGGGCCTGGCGAGCGCCGGCGGCGAGTTCGATGCGGACGAGGTCCTCGACGAGGCGGTCGACTCCGGGGTTTGGGTCGATCCACATGGCTGCGGCAGGAGACGCAACCAGCATCGACGCGGCCAGAGCGGCTGCACCGCGACCGCTGCGGCGAGAACCAGCGTCACGGCGGGGACCACCGCGCCGGACACGGCCACTGACCGCCTCACCTGGCATCGCAAGGCGCCGGACCTGGCTCGCGCCGAAGACGGCTGCCCGATCGCCTGCCGTCGCGTAGGAGCGGGAGGAAAGCTGGCGAACCTGTCAGGGCGTCTGAAAGTGCGGGCTTCCACTGCTTCGGTGGCAGTCGGACGCCAGCTACGACAAAGCATTCACCACCAACCTCGCATTCGACGTACCCACTGCCGGGTGAACCGCCTCGTAGTGCCGGGGTGGTGGGAGCCGGCGGACGCGGCGTGCGCTCACGAGCCCATCAGCGAGGAAGAGGAGCAGATCCTCGCGCTCTGCATGCGCGGAGTCCAGCAGTTCGAGGACGCCTGGTGGGTCATGGGCAAGTCCATGGCCAACATCAACAACCGTCGCCTGTACCGCAAGACGCACGCCAACTTCGAGGACTTCGCCCGGGACGTCTTCAAGAAGTCCCGCCCCATCGCCTACGAAGAGATGACCGCGTACGCGATCGGTGAGCTGCTGTCTGCACGTGCAGACACTCCCAGCATCGGGAAGAAGGCGGCAGGTGCCCTCAACCCGATCACCAAGGACTACGGCGCAGAGACCTCGGTCGCCGTCCACGAAACCATCCAGGACGCCACCGGCAAGACTGTCACCGTCAAGGCGATCACCGGCATCGTCCAGCAGTTCCCCCGTAAGGAAGAGCGAGAGCTGACGCAGGACGAGCTGACGGCCCTGGTCCGGGAAGTCGCAGCCAACACGTTTCGGGCCGACCAGGAGAAGCCAAAGACCGAGGGGCAGCCCTCCGCCCTGGACACCCTTCGCAGCGCCGTGACGCAGTTGGAAGCCGCACACCGAGCCCTGGCCCCGGCCAACATCAAGAAGGCGCTCGAACAGAACGCGGACGAGACCGCCAAGGCCCTGGCATCAGCCAAGACCACCGCAGACAAGGCCGTCGCGAGGATCAACGCCGCTCTCCCGCGGGAGACGTGAGCTGGGCGATCAAGCGAGCAGAGGGCCGGTTTCCCAAGCCTGGGAAACCGGCCCTCTGCCGTATGGTGCCGCGGGGCCGTCAGGAGCCGGGCGGCCGCTCGGTCACTCCTGGAACTCCTCGCTCTTCACGCCGTAGAACGTCGGCTTCGCGGGCCGGACCTCGGACTGCTCCAAGGTGTCGGCCATCTTGGCGAACCCCTCACTGCGCCGGACGACGCCGAAGAACTTCCCCAGCGCCTCCTTGTCCTCCCACAGCGCTTGCGCGGTGCTGATGATCAACGACTTCAGGTGATCCGACTCGGGCACGGCCTCGTTCGCTGCCACGGTTTTCCCCTCCTGGTCATCGGAGATCAGCCAACCAACTGGCGACCCTGACCCCACAAGACGGCCTTCGGCCAGGGGCTGGTCCAGGATGCTGTGGGTCCCGATCCGGTGCCACACGATGTGACGGGCCCCGGCGACTACCTCCCGGCCGTACGACCACGTTGCGCGCCCGTCCGGCGCCCAGGTGAGTTCGTAGATGCCCGGCGCGCAGCGGACGCCCTTGATCGCGCGTTCGAAGGCCAAGGTCACCGGGGGCGAGGTCGGCGGAGGGGGGCATGCGCAAGCTGCGCGATCTTGGGGCACGGCCGCTGAACCTCGGTGAGTCCCCGTCCCATTGGCTGGCCGGGGTTCTTCCGGCGATCGGGGCCAGGTGGGCTCGTCACCCTGGGAACCTTCGCTTCCGCAGACAGTTGGTATGTGTTGCCGCCTAGCCGACGACGCTACCTGAGTCAGGAGCCTTCACGCGAACAGATCCGACGCTCAGTTGAGAGCCTGAAGGCCGCTGGGCCACAGCAGAGTGGTGGCCGCCCAGGTGAAGCCTGCACCGAAGGAGGTCACGAGGACTCGTTGCCTGGCTTCCAGTTGCTTGTCGATCGCGGAGTGGCTCAGTAGCAACGGGATGGAGGCAGCGGAGGTGTTGCCGACGTGAATGATGTTGGACGGTACGCGCTGGGGCGGGATTCCCAGGGTGTTGGCCACGGCTGCGCTGATGCGTGCGTTTGCCTGGTGGACGATAAGTCTGTCAATGTCCTGGATGGACCATCCAGCTGCGGAGGCGGATTCTTGGGTCACGTGAGCGATACGGCGCACCGCGTGACGGAATACTTCCTTTCCTTCCATGCGCACGTACCGGTTCCTCACGTCGTCGGTTGCGCTTGGAGGGCGGCGGGAGCCCCCGTCGGGGATGTAGATGGCGTCTGCGTGCTCGCCGTCGCTGCCCCATGCGGCTGGTCCGAGAGTTCCCGGTTCGTCAGCGTGTCCGGCTGTGAGCACGACTGCGCCTGCTCCGTCTCCGAAGATCGGCGCGGTGGAGCGGTCGTCGGGGTCGATGACGGCCGACATCTTCTCTGCTCCGATGACCAGTACGGTGCTGGCGGTTCTCGCCTGGATCAGTCCTGCTGCGACGGTTGTTGCGTAGACGAAGCCCGAGCAGCCGGCGCCGAGATCGAAGGCAGGGACATGACGCAGGCCGAGTCGGTGGGCCACCAGGGGCGCGGTGCCGGGCACGTGATGGTCCGGAGTGGCGGTGGCCAGGATCACGGCGTCGACATGTTCTACCTCCGCCGATTTCATCGCCCGTAGTCCTGCTTCTACCGCCAGGTCACTGGTGGCTGTCGCTGGATCGGCGATGTGTCGCTGGGCAATGCCGATACGGGTGCGGATCCATTCGTCCGTGGTGTCCAGGCGTGAGACCAAGTCGGCGTTGCTTACCTTCTGCGGGGGCAGGTAGGACCCCAGGCCGATCAGTCGCGCGGCAGGCGCTGGCGTCGGGGTCGTGGTTTTGCGAGCAAAGATCAACGATTCGCCTTCTCTGTGTTGCTCGTTCGCGTCACCGCCAGGAAGGGCTTCGCCTTCGGGATCCTGGGCTGACCGGTCGCTCTCGTGATCCCGCTGCGGGTGGTGGCATCGGTGGTGCCGGCCGGAGCTTTTGCCAATGGGCAGGGGCTCGACTACGCCTCAGGTGCTGCGTGGGGGCGATCTGCCTGTGGGTGGGGATTCTGCTCTCCCGGGCTCTCGTGTTCGGAGGGTGACGCTGCCCGTTGGGCCACCAGGTTGACCAAATCGGCGATGGTGGGTGCCTTCGCCAGTTCGTTTTCGGTGATCACGACGCCAATGCGGTCCTCGAGGGTCATGGACAGCAGGGCAATGGCCAGGGAGTCGATGCCGGCTTGTTCCTGAGTGGCCTGGGCAGTGATGGGTGCGGCCGGCAGGCTTCCCTGCTGGACCAGGATGTCTTTGATGAGGGCGAGATCGATGATGGCTGTGGTATCGCAGTCGAGGGCGGGTGCCGGAATCGTCTCGGTGGCGTGGGGAGGTTGGTCCGGCAGCTGCGAGGCGTCGTGAGGGTGGGGGAGTTCGTCTACCGCGTCGCGGAACAGGCCTGGCAGCTGGTTCAGTCCGGGGAGAGCGGCGTCGGTGACGAAGCAGATGCTGGTGGTTCCGTTGTAGCTGCAGGCCACGATCGACGCGGGCTGGTTTCGTGGGAGCCAGTTGAAGGGCTGGATGCGGGTGACGGTGTCGTGCTTGTAGCGAAGGGGCCGGTGGATGGCAAGGTAGGACGTGGTGATGGTGGCCCGGTCGGGTGTGGTCAGCCGGGTGGCCAGCGCCTGAAAGGCGCGCGCGGGGACGAGATCCATTACGGAACGCATGGCCTTGTGGCGGGTGGGGTCTTTCGTGGTGCGGGTGGCCGCGATGACGTGGTCGAGGCGGTCTTCAGCTGTCGGCTCGTGGCAGGGAAGGGGCATGGATGCGAAGGTGCAGTAGTTTCCGGGCCGGTCGCGTTCTTCCGCTCGGCGCAGATTGACCATGGTGACGGCCGGCAACGGCCGGTCGGCGCCCCGGGGCCAGAATTGTGATGTCCACGTGCCTAGGGCGCCGCTGAGGCTGGCCAGGAAGCCGTCGTTCGTGTCGCCGCCGCGGACGGTGGCGGCTTGCCGCAATCGCTGCGTGGGGACATGTGCCCAACTGATGTCACGGTCCCCTGTGAGGGGCAGCGCGGTGTCGTTCCACACGTTGTTGGTGCCGCTTGCGGCAAGCATGCCGCGCACAGTGCCCAGGTAGGCGCCGGCACGTGCGCGGGGCGAGGGCTGCGTGGTGGGCGTGGGTGCGGTGCCGAACAGTGCGGTCAAGGTACCGATCAGGCCCATGCCGTCCTGGGTGCTGTGGTGCGCTCGCAGGCAGAGGGCATAGCGGTCCGGTGCATATCCGGATACCAGACAGAGGTCCCACAGGGGGCCCGCGTCGGGCAAAGGGTGAGCGACGAGACCTGGCAGGGCCGTATCGAGGTGCTCGTCGCCTGATGGCAGGTGCTGTTCGCGGACGCGGTGGGTCAGGTCGGGGGATGGGTCGTAATGCCAGCGGGCTTTGAGTCCGGGGCCGTGCAGGTAGTGGGTCAGGCGCGGCTCATTCTTCAGGTGGGAGGCGACGTGAGCGCGGAGTTCGCCGAGGGTGGGAGTGGGTCCTTCCAGGTGGAGGATCACTCCGATGGTCTGGGAGATCGAGGGATGGGCCTGGGCCATGCTGTGCATGGTCAGGTCCATGGGGGTGGGACGAAGGGGCACAGTCACAGGGTTCTCCGCGGTTTCGGTGGGGAGAAGCGGGGTCAGGCCGGAGTGAGCCGGAAGATCCGCAGGCGGCGCCCAGAGCGTTGGGCGAAGGAGACGTAGGCGGGCCAGACTTCGACGAGATGGTCCCAGGCGGCCACGCGCTCGGTTCCCTCCAGGAGGGTGGCGGTCACCGAGAGCGTGCGTCCGCGGCGGGTCACGCTTGCTCGGGGTGTAGCGATGAGGTTGTGGGACCAGGCGGGAGTTGGGGGGCGACCGAAGTTGGTGTCGACGACGAGATAGCTTCCGTCTGCTTCGAGGTGGCACAGCAGAGGAGTCTGACGAGGTCGGCCGCTGCGGCGGCCGATCGTGGTGAGCATCAGGGAGGGCAGCGTTGCGGGCATGAGGAGCATCCGGCCACCGCTGAGTCGGTGAGCCGCCCGGTCGATGCCCGGTGCAATATGGGACATGGCGCGCACGAAGTGGGCGTTACTCCCCGCCTTCTTCAGGGCACGGGCGGTAAGCCCGTCCTTGTGGGCGCCGCTGGTTCGGATGAACTCGGGCTGCGCCGATGGGGCGGCTGAAGGGGTCCCGGCGGCGAAGTTGCGTCGGGCGCTGCCACCGGTTGCGGCGGCCTTGCGGGTGAGTTCGGGCGCCATGGCGTAGGCGCGGTAGAACGACGGCAGATAGCCGGGAATGTCGACGGCCCGCCGGCGGCTGCTGATCGCCTGAACGGTCGCGGCAGCGACTTTCTCCGGTGTGGTGGGCGGCAGGAAGTCGGCGATCCTGGGCATGCGGGCCGAGGGGACGTGGACTTTGAAGAAGTCGGTGCCGACGACGGTGGCCGGGCGCACCAGGGTCACGCCGATGTCGGTACCGGCCAGCTCGATGCGCAGCATCTCGGTGTACGCCTCGACGGCGGCCTTCGCCGCAGCGTAGGCCGCCGATGGTCCTTTGACGAAGATCCGTCCTGCGGCCGAGCCCATCGCCACGATCTGCCCACCGCCGCCCGCCCGCATCAGCGGCAGCACTGTTTTGACGGAGCAGACCAGAGCGTCGTATGCGGTGCGCATGGACAACTGGGCCTGCTCCATGGTCATCTCTTCAACGTCCGCCCAGTGGATGTAGGCGGCGTTGTGGACCAGGACGTCGATGCGCCCGTGCTCGGCATGGACCTTGGCGATCCAGTCCTCAAGTGCGGTGCGGTCGGTCACGTCGACATGGGTGAACACGATGGATGGCGCCTCAGGCAGCTGGGCGAGGTCAGCAGCGGCTCGGTCGAGGCTGGCTCGGGCGTTGTCGCACACGTACACGTGGGCGCCGGCCACGGCCAGGGCGCGGGTCAGGGCCCACCCGATGCCCGCTGCACCTCCCGTTACCAGGCACACGCGCCCGGGCAGGGAAGGGACAGCCGGCTTGGGGCGGAACGGGTTCATGGGGTGGTCCTTTCGGCGGGTTGCGCAGTGCTGAGCCGGCGGCCCGGCATGACGAGGCGTGATGGCCGGATGCGACGGGTGAGGTGGCCGAGGGCAAGCAGAGCGAACGCGTCGGTCAACAACGGGACGTGATACGGGAAAGGACGCGGGCCGAGCATGTCAGGCACGGAAATGACGCTGCCGTCGCGCCGTTGCTGGGCGAGCAGGTAGCCGGTGGCACGAACAGCGGGAGCAAGGTCACTCTGTCCCGCCAGAATGATCAGGGCATAGGCGGTGCTGATGGCATCGCTCGGGGCGCCGTTCTGCTGTCCGAACCCGCCGTCCGCGTTCTGTGCGGTCTGAACCAGCCCGGCGATCCGACGGCACATGCCATGGACGGTCGGAGGGGCCTGCCCGAGGTAGGGGCGAGCGGCGAGATAAGCCCTGAAGAGGGTGTGCAGACGACTGCTGCTCCAGCCGGGGGGAAAGGAACCGTCGGGCATCTGGCGGCCGGCGAGAAAGCACAGAGCAGCCGGGATGAGGTGATCGTGGCTGCCTTGGGTGCCGAGCGCGTTGATCGCAGCGGCGGTCATGCACGCCTCGGAGGGCGTGCCTGATCCGTACGTGGGAAATCCGCCGTCGGAACCGCGGACCGCGATCAGGGTGTCCAGGCCGCGCCGAATCGGGGCGCGGAATGCGTCTGCGTCCAGCTCATGCAGGAATTCGACCGCGACGGAGGTGCAGTCCGTGTCAGAGAGCTGCGCGTGGTCGGTGTAGGACCAGCCGCCGTCTGCTTGCTGCACCTGCACGAGGTGCCGGGCGATGCGGTGCAGTACCTCGCGCGGTGCGCCGGCGCTGCTCAGGGCAAGGCCCGCGGTCACGGTGCACCACGTGTCGGTTTCCGTGACAAAGGGCAGGCCGCCGTCCTCCCGTTGGTGCATGAGGGCGGTGCGCAGACCAACCTCGACGACGCTCTCCATGCCGGGCACGTCGACCAGGGCGTGCAGAACGGACAGGTGGATGAAGAGGTTGCCCTCCCATACCTTGCCCGGGCGCTGGGTGGAGAGCAGCAAGGTGACATCGTGCCGGCCAACCGGTGCCCTGCCTGCCGCCCGCTCCAGGATGGCTTTCACGGCAACGGCCTGCACAGCAGCCCAGGGATGCAGCGCGCTCACATCGAAAGCTTGAGGGGCCACGTCGTCCTGGGTGGTAGCTGCGCCCAGCATGGTGAAGATGGCGTGGACCAAGGCGCGCTTGCGAGGTCCGGTGAAGTCCGGGACACGGCTGACGATGTCCTCGAGGGCCTGGTGATGCGCCGGGTGCCCGGCACTGCGGCCCAGGGCGGTAGCGGCCACGGCCGCGTCCATCAGGTCTCCATTGCCGCGGTGGCGCTCCAGGTAACGCACCATGCGCTCACATGCGTGACGGTGGCCAGATCCGTACCGCTCTGCCAGTGCCAGGGCGAGCGCGGATTCAAGAACCCGGCTTCGGCAGGCGTCGCGCACGGCGCCGTCCGCTCCCACCCGGTTCAGTACGTGTCCTAAGAGACTTCTGCGTCCGGCTGGCAGCTCTGCTGGGAAGCGCGACGACGGCCAGGCCGGGGGGAGCTGCTCGGTGGCAGGGGGTCTCATCGCTAGGACAGTCCTTGAGAGCGGGAATCAGGGGCAGCGCGGATCGGTGAGGGGCCGGGCGAACGAGATCAGTCACATGGGCCCGGGCGCCCCGGCGACCAGTGGGCGTCAAAGCGATGGGTGACGCCAAGCCAGTGCAGCGTCGCGGCCACAAAGGATTCGAGGGCCGCCACGTAGCGCCGTACCTTGTCCCGCTCGGTTCCGGGAGCGGCCATCGCCGTCAACGAGGCGGCAAGCGCGTGGAAATCTCTGGCTCGGTCATCTCGCATGCCAATGACCTGCTCGCGTGCCGAGGGCAGGGAGCAGCCGCGCTCACGGCCCAGCACGGTCAACAGGTTGTCGCGGTCCTCGCATAGGTCGTCCTCGGCCGAAACCAGGTCATTGGTCCAGCCGGCCACATCGGCCGCGGCCAGACGCAGGGCCCCCATGAGGTCTTCACCGCCGGAAAGGCCGGGCAAGGGCGCGCCGGCGGTGCACTCCAGGATGTCTGCCATGGGCAGGGCGGTAATCGTTCTGCGACGCCGCAGGACGTAGTCGCTGAGTCCCAGCCGAATCTGGTCTGTGCGGTTGGTGGCCTCTTCACGTGTGGCCAGGGCAAAGTCCCGGTAGTCGGCAATGAACCGCTCCCGCCACTGAGCGGACATCCGCGGAGCCGTACGCCGCCACAGGTCATCCAGGGCCTGCTCGACTCCGCGGCCCGATCCTGCCGCGTCGCTGCCGGTGAGCACCTTCAGTAACCGGTTGAACAGCGACGCGACGTCCTCCGCATGGACATCGACCCAGGTACGGTCGAACCGGTCGTCGACCAGACAGATGAACGCCGCCCACTGGGCGGTCAGTTCCAGATCGCCGACGCTCGCCCCCGGCACGGCCAAACCGGCGAATTCACCCAGCCGCATGGCCACCAGACGCTTCTCCTCAAAAGCGCCGGCAACCAGTCCCAGATCCTGTGCCCACGCCAGCACCGCGGCGTTGACCTTCTCAGCCTGGACACCACCCGGGATGCCGCGACAGCCAGGTACGACGCCAGACTCCCCCAGCATCCGAGCTCAGCCCAGAGCCGGCACGACATCGACACGGCCCGCGAGCGTGGCCAGGCTGTCCCCAGCGGGAACCGGCGCCGCACCGAACGCCTGAGAGAACACCGCCGCACCCTCCTGCGTCAGCATCGTGTCGAACGGCTTGCCCTCGACCGAGCCAGGCGAGTTTACGGACGGCATGGTGACCGTCACCTTCGTCATGTCAAGCTCGTACGTGGAGAGGTCAACCGACTGCGCCGCTGCATCTCCCACAGCCGCATCCACCGACATCGACCGCCGCGCCATGTCACCGTGCGCCCCGGTAAAGCGCAGACTGCGCCCGTCCGAGGCCCTGGTGAAGGTCATACCGCCATCCGCCGTCCAGGACCCCGCAGTCAGGTCGAGACTGATCTTGCCCTTCATCGGCCACTGCACACACGGGGCCAGCCCCGAAGAGTCGAGCACAGCAGGAGCGCCAGCCGACACCGCGACTCCGTCATCCGCCAGATGCTGAGCCGCCGCAGAAGACAAGCACCATGTGACCGTCCCGGCAACAGGCATCACAGGTCCCGCAGCGACAGCTGCAGACACGGCAAGGGCGGACAGGGAAGCCAGGGCGGTAGCAATCACAGCACGACGCCGCATGGGCAAGCCTTCCGTCGGAGGACCGCCAGAATTGCCTACAACACTTACAAGACCGGGCGAATGAACGTTTCCGTTCCTGAAGTTCACCTGAAGGCGTGAGACAGCGGCTTCACCGCGGTTCGCACCTGCTGAGCGGCGACAAGAACCCGCACGTCGGTCCGTCTCGCTGAAGGCCGCGCGTGCGGGTTCCCTCCTAACCTCATCCAGGATCCGGGGAACCTGCGCGGCTCCCGTAACCCCGGGCGGAACTGGCGGCCGGGGTGCAGGTCGGGCACGAAGGCGTCTAGGACGACGCTGCGGAAGCGCCGGCGCTGGGCGGGGTGAGGTGCTGGAGGTCAGCGGTGAAGCGGGGGAGGGTCTCGAAGGTGGGCACGGTGGTCTCCTCCGGGCAGCACGACGAAGTCCCCGACGGGTGCCGGGGGCTGCTGTAGGCGGTGCTTCCTTGCGGTGCGCGTTCCTTGGTGTGCGGTGGTGCTTATTGGTGTTGTCCGGGGAGTGGTGTGAGGGCTGCCGGAGAGCGATGACATTTGCTTCCGGCCTGGAGCCGCCTCCCGCCTGACGGGCACCCGAGAAGAAAGTTCGGCCGTTGCTCCCGCCTGGCGGGACGTCTCGCTGATCGGTCTTTTCTTGGCTCCATGACAGCAGATATCAAGGTCATCCGGGCCGGTCAGATGTACAGCTACTACCTGCGTGAGACCGTTGTCGGTGACGGTCGGCGCCCAGCCCGCACGCCGCTGCGCGCCGTCCAGGAGCAGGCCGGTGTCCCGGTCGGGCGATGGATGGGGCGCGGCTTGGCCGTGCTCGGACTGGCGCCGGGTGAGGAAGTCACGGAGAGCCAGTTGCGGAACCTGTTCGGCGAGCGGGGACGCCACCCGTACGCGGACCGGATCGAGGCCGACCTGCTCGCCCAGGGCGCGTCCCCGGAGAAGGCGTTCAAGGCCGGCGCCCTCGGACGCCGCGTGACGGTTACCGGTGTCGATTTCGTGTTCCGGCCGCAGCCGACGATCTACCTGCTGTGGGCGCTGGGGGATGAGGAGACCCGGCGGGTGATCGAGGCCGCGCACGAGCGCGCGATCGAGCGGGTGCTGGAGTGGATCGAGGACGAGGTGGCGGTGATCCGCTACGGCAAGGACGGCATCTACCGGGTGCGGCCGCCCGGCGGTCTGGTCGCCGCGCGCTTCCGCCACTACGAGGCACGCTCCGGGATGCCCTTGCTCCATGACCATCTGATTCTGTCCGTGAAGGGGCAGCGCCTGGACGGGAAGTGGGGGTCGATCCACACCCTGGCCTTGCACGAGAACACCGTGGCCGCCTCAGCGCTCTACAACGAGCTCGTGGCCGCTGAGGTCTGCGAGGAACTCGGGCTCGCGACCGAGCCGCGCACCGTCACCCCGGGGTGCCGGCCCGTGATGGAGATTGCCGGGGTGCCGCACGAGCTGATCCGCTGGACCTCCCGGCGCAGCGACCAGATCGCCGCCTGCCGCGAGGACCTGGAGCACGAGTACGTCACCGCCGTCGACGACGACGGCGAGCTGAAGTTCCTGCCCGTGGTCTCCGAGCGGGCCCGCGCCAAGCTGAACCAGATGGCCGCCCGCAAGACCCGCCCGCCCAGGCAGAAGCCCCGGCCGCTCGCGCAGCTGGGCAAGGAGTGGAAGGAGAGTGCGATCCGCACCTCCGGAGTGGCCGTCGACATCATCAACTCCCTCCTCGAGTACGCCCGCGCCGCGGCTGCCGCGATCCGGGCCCGCGTCGCCGTCGTGGCCGACGTCGCCCTGGCGGCCGTCGACGTCGCCGCGACCGTGTTCGTGATGAACGAAGGCGGCCGCTTTCACCGTCGGCACCTGCTCGCCGAAGCCCGCCGCCACCTCGCTCTCGTCCTGCGCGGCCGCCGCCGCGACCCCGGCCTGGACGACAGAAAGGTGGCCGCCGCCATCTCCACCCACTGCCTGGACATCAGCGAACCGAAGACCGTACGCGGCCTGGAATCCGGTTACCGCCTTTACACCGCCCGGTGGGCGCTGTCCGACCTCCCCGCCCGGCGCCCCCTGGCACCCGCGCCTGGCCCGGACCGGCAGCCCCCGGCAGATCCCGGCGAGCCGGCTGCGCCCCGGCCTCCAGGCCAAGATGCGGGGGAGTGGGAGATACCCCGCCTCCCGCTTCTGTACGAGCGGGCTGTCCTCGCCGTTGCGGTGGTGCGGGAGAAGCTACGCACCACCACTACCGCCGCCGTGCGGGGTCGGGCGTACGACGTCGTCGCACACCAGCAGGCGGCGATGCCCGAGCAACTACTCGCGGCCCCGGCCGCCGACCCCGAGCACGACGACCAGGAGCCGGAGGTCGAACCTCGGGAGGTGGTCGACATGACGGCGCTGCGGGCGCTGAAGGAGTCCCGCACCGACGTGGAGGCCCTCGACCTCACAGCCGAGCGGCTGCGGCATCTCCAGGACGCTTTCGCCACGGCGGCCGACCGAGCCCGCGCCACCATGGACCGCTACGCCGACGGGAAGCACACCGGCGCACCGCACCCGGTGCACGAGGACGACCAGCGCGCGCACCGGCATGCGGACCCGCACCGCGGGACACAAGCTGGCCGATGAGCGCGTACGGCCGCACGGCGAGGAAGATGGACGTAGGGCTCCCCTCCCGTGTTTCCCCCGAGCTGGGACGGGAGCCCGCTCAGCCGGGCCCGGTGCGGCGAACCGCTCGATCACTCGCTTGCGTTGTCACCGTCTGCTTGTGCTTTGTCCTGCTCGGCTTCGGGAGCCTTTGGGGCATTCAAGACCTGTGCCTGCTCATCGCCTTCGTCCACCACTTGCTCACGAACGCTTGGGCGGTACACGACGACGGGCACATCGATCTTGGGGAGCGAGGTGGAGATGTCGAGTTCGGGGAGCGAGGCCGCGATCTGCCGGGCGTGACGGTGCGCGGGGCTGTAGAACGCGGCCTGCACAGCGGCACGGTGCGCGGTATTGGCCATGTTCGCGACACACGGTACGGTCGGTGGGATATCGACGACGGCAAGACGGAAGCCGGTGGGAATCCGGAACGGTCGCGCCACTGTGTGTCTCCGCCCCGCATGGGGTGGCGGCGAGTCAGACCCGTTGCCGTCGTCATGCGCACCACCGAGATGGGACGCGAACTCCCAGAGGAGGCCCTGCCATGGCGCAGCATGTCGCCCAGCCGACTGCCACCACTCCCGCTCTCCCCGCCAAGCTGCCGATCGGCGCGATCGCCCCGTGGGCGGTCTTCTTCGGCATCCTGATGCTGGTCCTGCTGTACTTCGTCGGCGCCGAGCAGGGCGCCACTTCCGTGTTCAGTGGCACGGGCGTCCACGAGTGGGTGCACGACGCCCGCCACCTGCTCGGCTTCCCCTGCCACTGACGCAAGGGACACCGACACCCTCATGAACTCCGCAACGGTAAGAAACCTTCTCGTTCGCGGCATGCTCGCCGGCCTTGTGGCCGGCGTGCTCGCTCTGGTCGTTGCCTACCTTCTCGGCGAGCCGTACGTCGACAAGGCGATCGGCTTCGAGGAGGCGCACTCCCACGAGCACGAGATGGAGGTCGTCTCCCGCTCCCTGCAGTCCACCGCCGGCCTGGCCACCGGTGTCCTCGTCTACGGGGTCGCCTTCGGCGGTATCGCCGCCCTCGCCTACGCCTTCGCGCTCGGCCGCGTCGGCCGCTTCGGCCCCCGCGCGACCGCACTGCTGCTGTCCGGCTGCGCGCTGCTCGCCGTCTACGTCGTGCCGTTCCTGAAGTACCCGGCCAACCCGCCCTCCGTCGGCAACCCGGACACCATCGGCAAGCGGACCACGCTGTACTTCCTGATGATGCTGCTCAGCGTCCTCCTCGCGATCGCCGCCACCATCTTGGGCAAGCGCCTAACGCCCGGCCTGGGCACCTGGTGGTCGACCGTGATCGCGGTGGCCGGCTTCGCGCTCGTGATCGGGCTGGCGTACGCGTTCCTGCCCGTCGTCAACGAGGTGCCGAAGGAGTTCCCGGCCACCCTGCTGTGGCGCTTCCGTCTCTCCGCGCTGGCCATCCAAATCACGCTGTGGACAGGATTCGGCCTGCTCTTCGGCGAGTTGGCAGAACGGCTGCTGAACCCCCAGCCCGCGACGGCCTCCGCCGCGCGACACCCGGTGGCCGCCCCCAACTGACATGAGCCGCCACACGTGCGAGGGCCCGCGGAACCATCCGGGGGCCCTTTCGCGTTCTTCCGACACCCGGTCCGGTGCACGGACATGACGCAACGATCCGACCGACCAGGCCGCGCAGACGGGGACAGCCGAGGCGAGCAGCGGAGGACTCACGTGGCCAGACGCCCCCAGCCCCGCCATATCACCCTCGGCGGCCGGGAGGCCGTCGCCTTGACCTTGGAGGAATACGAGCAGCTGATCGCCAGCCGTCGGCAGATCGGCGGCCAGAGTGCCCGGGCCAGGGTGCTCGCTCAGCAGGCCAAGCGAACGGAGCAACTGCTGCGGTCCCTGGAGACGCTCATCGCGGTACCCGAGGACGGCTGCGCGGTGGCCGAGGTGTCACCGTCGGGCTGCACCGCCTCATGCCGCACCGGCGATGCAGCCGAGCAGGAAGAGACAGAGTGTCTGCACTGCTCGATCGCCGCCCTGCTGCGCCGTCACCGGGAGTCGGCCGAATGACTGGGCCCCTCAGCCGTGGGCGTCCCGCGGACCGAGCGGGTGGCCCACTCGCAGGTTCCAGCGTCCGGTCCTTCCGCTGATCGCGGTCGCCGTGAGCGGCGGCACATCGGCACGCCAGAAAGCCGGCACAGGGGTTCCCAGGACCTGCACCACCACGGCGCGTACGACATCCGGCTCCACCACGGCGACCGTGCGGCCATCCGCCTTGGACGTGCTGTCCAGCCACCGCCCGACGCGCAGGCACAACTCCTGCACCGACTCCCCGCCGTGGGGCGCTGAGGCCGGGTCGGCGAGCCACTGCACTACCGCCTCCGGCTCGGCCGCGGAGACATCGTCGAGTGTGCGGCCCTGCCACCGGCCCACGTGCAGGCCGGCGAGTTCTGCCACAGGCTCGGCATCGCCCAGTCCTAGTGCTGCGGCCGTTTCTCGGCAGCGCATGCTGGGAGAGGTGACGACGCGGGCGGGCGAACGCGGCATCCTGGCCGCCGCCCGGGCCCGTGCAGCGCCGTTGTCGTCGAGCGGGGTTCGGCCGTCGTCGAAGCGGTTCTGACGCAGCGACGGGTTCGTCGCGGGCGAGATAAGGGTTACGCGGCTGGTCACGCGGTTGCTCCTGCCGTCTGAGTCATGGAGTGCAGGTCTCCACCGGGTGGGGCACTTCCCGAGCATGTGCGGAGGCTACCGTGCCGTCGAAAAGGGCGATCTTGCTGTGACTGGTGCCGGGGCGGAGCGAGCACTCCACCCCCGGTCGGTCGTGGGGATCAAGAATGCGGGCAGCCCACTTCTGGCCGTGCGGCCGCGGCGAACAAGCTCTCCAGACAGACACGGCCTCGGGCCAGCCGCGGGTCTGCAGGCTGTCGTCGGGGCCGTCCGGCCGGGTTGGTCTTGAGGCCCGGTTCGCGGGAGCGTGGCTGCTCCTCGGTGCCCGGGATGTGTGGAGAGTGGATGTCACAGACGCCAGGTCCGGCCTCACGCGAGCAAGTGCCCCAGCGCCCTGAGCCAGTCGGGAGGGCAAGCCAGTGCCAGCCACACATCGAGCGGGCGCTGTGCGCGCCGCCTGCTGAGACCTTCCCCCCACGGGTGCGAATCTGCCGGTGGAGCCAGCAGGTTGGCCAGGGGCTCGGCTGCGGTAGGCCTTGGCCTGTGCACCTGGCAGAGTACGACTCGGACATGCGGGCCGGCCGTCGCTGTCGGGAGGTGACGACGTCACACCACCCCACGGCAACACTGTGCTCGGAGACTGATCGGCAGGGGGAGTAAGTGGCTCGGGACGAAGGCGTTGATCGGCAGCTGCAGGCGATCGAGATGGGACTCGGACGCGATGACCCGCGGCTGCATGCCAAGTTGGCGCGGTCTGGTGCGTTGTTTGTGGGTGCACGGCTGGTCGTAGCCGTGGGCGTCCTGGTGCTGGCCGTTGCGGTGCTGATGCAGATGAGCGGACTGGGGATCGGTGCTGTCTACTTTGCTGCCATTTTGATGATCATCGGTGTGACCGAGACGGTCCGGCGGGCCATCCAGTTGACAGGCCTGGTTCTGGAACGTCGTCGACAGCGACGGTGACGTTCCGCTGCCAAATGGTCCCGGGAAGAGGCACGTGTGTGAGCGGATGTTTGACTCGTCATGCAGCGCAGCGCCGACCGGGGACATTTCGGCTGCCGGGTGCGGCCTAATCAGACAGGGGATTCTTAAGAATAAGGTAAGAGCAGTTGGCTTCATAAATGGTGGACATGCGTGCGACCGTTGATCCAGAGTCGACTCGCAGGTTCTCCTGACGGGGGTGTCAGTGTTCTCTGGTTCGACCGACCAGTTTGAAGCGTCATTCAATTTCAGGGCCGGATGGTGTCGCCTGACACTGAGCGTAGGCGGAGAGTCCGCCGTCTACCGGGCTACAGACATCGAGGACGACTTACAACCAGTTTCTTGCGACTCGCTCACGGGTGGCACTGCACCACCTCATGGGTGGCGGCCCGGCCCCCGTGGACGGCGACTGGCCGCGCATGCTGCGGATGGTGCCGGACCTGCGCGACCGCGAGAGCCCCGCAACCTTGACTTTCTTCTTCCAGGCGGTCACCACAGGCAGGGTCCGGCTGCTTCGCCAGGGCCGCACCTCGACCCGGGCCCAGTCGAAGATCCGTTGGCCATTGGCTCCTTCGCCGCAGGAACGGCGTTTCCATTTCTGCCGCGGCAGGCCGGGAAACAGGTCGTGGGCGGGGTGGTCGAGGGCCCAGCGGGTGACGACGGTGTCGTGCCGGGTGGTGGCCATGGCGTGGAAGACGTCCGCCTGCTCCAGCTCGAACCGCCAGCCCTCGCTGTAGCCGTAAGCGGCGTCCGCCGTGACCCAGCCGGACGGGACCCTGTCGGCGATGGCCTTGCGGACCATCACCTTGGCCATGGCCACCTTCGTGGCGAAGGCGACACTGTCGTCGATGCCCGCCTGCCGGCAGCGTTCCCGGTCGTCCGCCCAGGAGGCGGGCAGATACAGACGGCGGTCGATCAGCGTGCGTCCACGACCCGTGGCGTAGGCGAGGAACACGCCGATCTGGCAGTTCTCGGTGCGGCCGGCGGTGCCGGAGTACTGCCTTTGCACGCCGGCCGAACGGGTGCCCTTCTTCAGAAACCCGGTGTCGTCGACGATCAGGACGGCGCCCGGGTCTCCGAGGTGTTCCACGACGTAGTCGCGTACGTCGTCCAGGACCTCATCAGCGCCCAATCGATCTGGTTAAGCAGCCGATGAATACGGTCCGGAGCCGCATGACCTGCCTGTTCGGCAAGTGTCCAGCCGTTCTTCCGCTCCAGCGGAGCAATCAGTCCCCGCATGTAGGCAAGCGCCGTCTCCCGCGGCTTCGTCCTGCTGAACCGATGCACGAACCCGCTCCTGCAACTGGCCCAACTCGTCGACCCACAGCCTGACATCAGCAAGGTCCCCACTCGTAACACCAGACCAACGACCCAGCTGGCCAGCAGTCACCGCATGGACCATTGCAGTACTAGATCGATCAGTTTGGCGGCGATGTCCCCTGTCGTTGCTGAAGGGACGTGATGCCCTCGGCACGGTGGTCATGCTGAGGGCATCACGTGTCCCACGTCGGTCGCTGGGGCCAGTCTCAGTAGCCTGCGTGGACCAGGGTCTCTTCGGTGCCGAGGTGGTTAGCGCGGGTGTCCATGTACATCGTGGTCTCACCGTCGGACCAGCGGATGACGAGGTCGTCGGTGTGGTGATTCCCGGTGAAGTCGCCGGTCGTCATGACCAGATCGTGCTTCCAGAGCTCATTCTTGTTCAGGATGCGCTGCTCCTTGCCGAGGGACGTGCCCGTATTGACGTAGTCGTCGAGCTCGCCGTCGGTCCAGCGGACCATCAGGTCCCACTTCTGGCTGCCCGAGTACTCGCCGGTGGTGAGCAACGTGGCATCCTGCCATGTGCGGTTCTTGGGCTTGAGCTGGTGCTCCTTGCCGAACGTCCCGGCGCTGACCCCGCTGTAGAGGGTCACCTCACCGTCGACCCAGCGCACGATCAGGTCGGTGACGTACTCCGACGAGAAGAAGCGGCCCGCTGAGATCTGGCTCGCGTCCTTCCAAGTGCTCTTGGGCTTCGCCATCTGTGTGCCGGCCCCCTGGAGGCCCTTGGAGCCGACGTCGCCGTAGAGCGTCACCTCGCCGTCGGACCAGCGCACCAGCAGGTCGAACTGGTTGGATCCGGTGAAGTCGCCCGCAGTCATGGTCTTGGCGTGCGGCCAGGTGCCGTTCTTGCGCAGCAGCTGCCGCTCGCTGGTGAACTTACCGTTCCCGTCGCTGTTGTGAAGCGTGACCTCACCGTCGGACCACACCACGATCATGTCGCTGTGTCCCTTGCCGTTGAAGTCGCCCGACGCCATCAGGTTGGCGTGCTTCCATGTCGAGCCGGCGCCCATGGTGTAGGGCAGCGGCGGCTGCTGGTAGGGGCCGTAGTCAGGGATGTCGCTGCCCTTCTGGGCATCGTCGTAGAGCCGGAAGAAGCGGTCACCGTGCAGCGGACTGTAGGTGATCTCGTTGTACCGCGGATCCGAGTGGTCCTCGATGTCGGGGCCGCCCTGGAGGAATCCGCCCACGTTGCCGATGATCGTGCCGGTGTTCCCGGAGGCGTCCAGATGGGAGAAGAACGGCCCGCCGGAGACTCCGCCCCACATGCCACCGCAGAAGATCTGCATCTGGTAGTAGCCCGACAGCGCGGTCGTGTAGATGTTGGAGCAGCGGATCGGCGTGTCCTGCGGGTTGTGCGCGAACCCGGGGTAGCCGATGACGGTCACCCTGTTGGCGTAGCCGGGCGTACGGGCCAGGGTGTTGGCGCCTCCCACGACGTCCTGGACCTTCTTGCCGCCGTTCGGCTTCAGGCTCGCGAAGGCGTAGTCCAGATCCGAGTTCTTGCTCTTGTCCGAGGCGTACTTCTTGTCCCGGAACCACTTATCTATCGCCCAGACCCCGAGTGGCTGCTTCGCGGCGGTCTTGCCGTGGTCGTACATGGGCACGAACATGGACTTCGAGCCGACACAGTGCCCCGCGGTCAGGATCAGGTTGTGCCCCCCGCTGCGCACAACACTGGCCGTACAGCGGTGACCCTTCAGACCCTTGTCCGTACTGAAGATCGTGCCGACGGACTTGATGCCTTTGAAGTGCTGGCCGGTGATGCCGACGACGGAGTGCTGCTGCCCCACTGCTGGCAGGCCCTTCGGCGGCGCGGGACGGCCGGCGGGGTCGGTGGCCGCGGCCATGCGCTCGGGAGTCCAGAAGCGCATGGCGGCCTCGGCAGTCCAGTCGTCGCCGGAGGCCGTCACCTGCGTGTCCGAGGCCGACGACTTCGCCGAGGGCTTGGCCGACGGGCTGGCGGAGGCTGTGGGCATGTGACTGGCCGGCGGTTTCGGTGCCGGACTGGTGCTCTGCGGGAACCCCGACGCGGTCGGCGTGGGACTGCCGGGCACAGGGGTCGCGGTACCGGCCTGAGCCGCTGCGGTGTTGCCCCACAGCACCACGGCGCTCAGCGCCGCGACAGCCCCGAGACGTATTCGTTTATCGAGCAATTCAGGTCTCTCCAAGAAGCAGGCCGCACAGCACGCGAACCCCAAGGGCCAAGCCACCTGCCAGCAGAAGGCAGGCGGGTCACTGTTATGGAGCCCGACGCTCGGTCTTCGCCGCCGGCCTGCGCGCGGTCACAGCGCGCAACAGCGCACCCCCGTGTGTCCCCCGTGCCGCCGTACGGCGGCTGTCAGTCGACCGTGGTGAGCGGTCTCACCCGCCATGATCGCACGGTCGGCGTCCGGAGGCACACAGTTACCGAGCTTCAAAGCGTGGTGTGGGCAGGGGCTGCCGGCCGGTGAAACCGTGCGGTATGCCGACTGCATGAGGTAGGCGCAAGGGGGCGGGCTGACCACCGAGCGGCGAGCCTTCCGTGAGAAGTCTGGGACGACTTGAACACCCACCTCACGGCCGGAATGCGCCGCTACATCGCCGAGCGGAACTGGCTCACTGTCTACCAACTACCGCTCTGCGCACCGGGCCTCCATCCGGTCGAAGGCATCTGGTCGGTGCTGCGGCGCACCACCACAGCCAACCGCGCGTTCGCCGGCCCGCAAGACCTGATCACCGCCGTGCGGCGGGGCCTACGCCAGCTCCAGTACCGTCACGACGTCCTCGGCGGCTGCCTCACAGGAACCGGACGCGCGCTCACCCGACGATGACGACATCACGCCGAAGGCCAGTGACTGACCCGTCTCAGTGCATTCGGGGCGCACCCAGCTTCGGGTCATTGGGGCCGCAGACCTGCGCCCGCACGTGCTTTCCCTTCGCGTCGGTCAGGTGCACAGGGGTGCCGTAGTCGTGCGCGGCCCGGTGCGGTGGCGTCACGGAGACGCGGGGGTCGAGTTCGGCCGAGAGCTCGCAGTCCCCGGGCGAGGACCCGATCGGGTCGTAGAAGACCGGGAACTCGATGCGGTGGCCCGGGTTCAGCACAAGGTGAACCGGGGTAGAGGTCTTCGGCTTCGACTCGGCCGATGGACCCTTGCCAGCCCAGATATCGAGCTGCGGGTACCCGTCGAAGGCACAGGGCTTGGGTCCTTTGTGCGTTGCAGTGAGCGTCGCCGCCGGAGTGTTGTGCGGCTTGCCCGGCAGCAGGCTCATCTTCCAGTCCAACTGGGGCGTTGCACACACGGCTGGACGAGCGTCCGACGAGCCCTTGCTCGGCTGGGCGGCGCTGTGGTAGTTGTCACAGGCCACGGCGCCCAGCAGCACCATGAGGCTGAGCGTGGAGACCGCGACTGGCCGCCTTGACATGGGAGTTCCCCTCGGTGAAGCACCCCTGCGGGACCCGGTGTCACCGCTTCCACCTCACCGCACAGGGAGATGCGCGCCCTGCCTATGAGGTTCCGTGACGTGGACGCCGGGTCCCGCGAAGCTGAACACGGCTGACTCGGCGGTGGCTACTTGTAGGGCCGGGATGCCGCCCGCGCCTGCGGGCACCGGTGCCGGGCCGGCGGGGCGCGGTCCGGGCGGCCAGGGCGGTGGGCCGTGAGGCGGTCCCGGCCGGTTCCGCGGACGACCGGTGTCCCCGGAAAGGACTCGGCCAGAAGGCGAAGACAGATGCCCCTTCAGCGTCCTTCAGGCACGAATTGCCGTACGTGTGGGCGTAGTCCACGTGCTTGCCGCGCCATACGCCCTGCGCGGTGACCACGACCGGGCGGTACTCCTTGGTGCAGTACACCGGCGGCCCGGCGTGCGGGCCGAGCGTGTCGAAGTCCCCATCCAGCAGGGCAAGTTCCGCACAGGCCGTCCGCACGTCAGGGTGGGTTCCGGAGGCGGTGGGTGCACAGCTCATGGTGACGGCACGCTCAGGCACCGTCTCGGCGGCGTTCTCGCCGTGGCCGACGGTCAGAACCAATGCGGAAGGGGCGTACAGCGAGAAGGGAGCGCTGTGCGCGGGAGTACTCGAAAGTCCCGACAGGGCCGTGGTGAGCAGAGCGCTTGCCGTTGCCCAGCGTGTCACCGGTCGCATCGTGCTTCTCCTTCGATTGACGCGGTCGGTCGCGCTGACGTGCTCGCCGCTGCCCCCCGTCTCCGGCGGATGACTCTGCGCGGGTCATCGGCCGGCTGCGGCGCGCTTCAAACTGTCAGCAGGACCAGCACTCCGACCAGGGACCAAAGGGCACCAGCCCCGACCCTCGAATCCAAGATCGCAGCGACAGGCCCTAGCTTGCACCGCCGGTGAGTGATCCGGGAGTCCTGCGCTCTCCGGGACACGATCGTGCGCGCCGGCCAGTGCTCGAAAAGGCTGCGCTGATCTATGAGCGCGCACGGACCACGAAAGTTGAGTCACACCCCGTTCTCGCGTGCCGCAGCCAACCGGCCCTCCTGAACGAGCACTTACGAAGGTTCTTCTGCGCCAACGTGCAACCTTTCGGCCCCCCTACTGGTCTCTTGTTCGGTGGACCCCGCGCGTCACTCGGGAGACGTTCAGTGAACGACGTGGGGCCCCGCGAACCAGCGGCCGCGCACCCTGTTCGCCCGCCGATTGAGCCGCCTGCCTGCGCGATCACAAGGAGCCCCGACACTCATGCCCGTCCGCACAACGGTTTCGCTCGCCACCTTCGTGGTAGCGGGTCTCGTCCCCCTCTCTCTGCCCGTCGCGGCAGCGAACGCCGCGCCCGCGCGGCACGGCGACGACTTCAACGGCGACGGGTACCGCGACTACGCGTACTCGAGCTTCAGCGCAAGAGGGGGCGGCGGTGTCACCGTGGTCTTCGGCACTGCCACCGGGCCCGGCCCCAAGCAGCAGCGCATCACTCAGGCGAGCCCTGGCGTGCCCGGATCCGACGAGGCCGACGACATGTTCGGCGAGGTGCGGGCCGCCGCGGATTTCGACGGAGACGGTTACGGCGACCTCGCGGTGGCAGCGACCGGCGAGAACCATTCTCAGGGCGCCGTGACGATCCTGTGGGGGTCCCCCTCCGGCCTGTCCACGGGTACGGCTCTCCCGAACAAGAACCCGGGTCGCAACAACTACATGGGCAAGGACCTGGCGACCGGCGACTTCAATGCGGACGGCAAGCAGGACCTGGCCGTCATCAACGAGTCCATGACCTACGTCTACCGCGGCCCCTTCAAGCGCACCGGTACCACCGGTACCGTGACCAAGCTCGACAAGACGTCGTCCTTCTACGCCACCGCGCTGATCTCCGGCAAGGTCAACGGCGACAAGAAAACCGACCTCGCGATCATCGGTGACGTGGTCAGCCGCGAATACATCGCGTCCGACGTCTGGTTCATCAAGGGAGGCGCGAGCTCACTCACCCCGGGCACAAGCCTCCGCCTGGAGTCGGAATCCGGCAACGGCGGCAGCTCCGAACGCGGCGGCGACGGTGTCATCGCCGACTTCAACAAGGACGGCTACGGCGACATCGCCGTCGGCACACCCCTCTACTCGAAGCACAAAGGCCGAGTCAGCGTCTGGTACGGCTCGTCCGCCGGCCCGTCCCGGAGCACCCGCCTCACCCAGTCGACCAGTGGCGTCACCGGATCTCCCGAGAACTGGGACGAATTCGGCTCATCCATTTCGGCGGGTGACGTCAACGGCGACGGCTACGCGGATCTCGCAGTCGGCGTGCCGGGCGAGGAGATCGATAGCCACGACTACGCGGGCGGCGTGCACATCTTCAAGGGGCGGGCGGGCGGCCTGCCCGGTGCCGGCTCACAGTGGTTCGCCCGCAACACCCGAGGCGTCCCGGGTGCGTTGACGGCCGACGAGCAGTTCGGTGGCCTGGTACGGCTGCGTGACACGGACGGTGACGGAACGGCCGACCTGTACGTGAGCGGTGCCAGCGCTCTGCGGCTGCCCGGTTCAGCTGGCGGCATCACCACCGCGGGCGCGACGGAATACCACGCGGCACCCATCGACAGCTTCCTGCAGTGATGTGGCCTAGCTGACTCGTGTGGCTGCACCAGCTGCTCCCGGGCCTCGCTGATCAACTGCTCGATTCGAAAGCGGTGTTCGGCGTCCACCGTGGTCCGCCACCGGGTGGCCGAGCCGCCCGACCGCTGCTCGGCCGCCGTGCGCGCAGCTGGCCGGCCATCGTGGCGGGCTGCTGCTCCCGCCTCAGCCGCCACGGATCGTCCCATCCCGGCGGCCCGGCCTCGCGGCGGCGGGGGCGCACCAGCGCCCCCGTGAAGCCGTGCAGAGGGCTGTCGTGGTCGGCGGCGATCTCAGGTCCCAGCCAGGCGCGGCCCACCCGCTCGCCCATCCGGCGGCAGAACGCATCGTCAGCGCCCCGCGCCCGAGGCCGCGTCCCCCCCGCTTGCCTGCCAGGCCAGCTCGGCCGTCTCCGACTCCAGCAGCGCCTGCGCCACCGCCACCACCTCAGGGAAGATCGCCGCATCCCGGCCCACGATCCGCCACCACTGAAGCCGGCGAACCGCGTTGCCGCCCGCCAGCCGGTGCAGGCGCTGCGGCCAGATCTCCTCCTGCTCCCAGTGCAGGGCCTCATCCCACCACCGGACCGCGGCACCTGCGCCGCCCGGGGACGAGGGGACTGTTCGTGTCCGCGACGGGGACCGGGAAGACGCTGGTGTCCATCCGCGTCGCGGACGGACTCGGCGCAGGGCTGGTGCTGTTCGTGGTGCCTACGCTGGACCTGGCGGCGCAGACGGCGCTGGCCTGGCGGGCGGACGGCCACGGTGAGCACATGGTGATCGTCTCCTTCCTGGACGTGGCCGGCCGCGACGACCTGGTGGCCGCCCGCGTCATGTCGACCACCGACCCGCGCGTACTGGGCGGACTGATGTCGGTGGTGGGGGACGGGGAAGACCAGATCCCGGCCTTGACGCTGATCTGCACCTACGACTCCCTGAACAAGATCGAGGGAGCCCAGAAGACGGGGTACGCAGTCCCGCCGTTCGACCTGGCGGTCATGGACGAGGCGCACCGGATCGCGGGCCGCGCCGACAAGAAGTGGGCGATCGCCAACGACGCGAAGCGCATCCACGCGGACCGCCGCCTCTACACGACCGCCACCCCCCGCATCTTCGCCGCCCCGGAGCTGGCGGAGTCCGCCGACCTCACCCGCCCGCGCCGCCGCCAGCACCGGGACGGCGCGGATGCGGAGGCGTTCGCCAACTCCATGGACAACGAGCAGGTGTACGGCAAGAAGGTCGTCGAATACCCCCTGGCGAGGGCGGTGGCGGATGGCCGGGCGGCGGACTACCGCATCGTGGTGCCCACCCTCACCGACACCGACCTGCGCCGCCGCCTGAACCTGCCCGCCCCCGGCACCACGACCACCGGCGCCACCGGGGCCCGGGAGGAGGACGACGGTGCGCTGCGCACCACCGCCCTGCACCTGTCCGTCCTACGCACCATGACCCAGCACGGCCTGAAGAAGGTGCTGGTCTACTTCCACCTGGTCTCCGACGCCCGCCGCTTCGCCCGCGAACTCCCTCACACCCTGCGGCTGCTGCGCCGCACAGACCCCGACCTTGCGCCCAGGATCAACCGGAAGCTGTTCTTCGCCCACGGCGAGCACACCCCCGCCCAGCGCGCCGACATCTTCACCGGCTTCGCCGCCGCCGACATCGCGATCCTCGCCAACTCCCGTCTGATCGCCGAAGGCGTCGACATCCCCAGCGTCGACGCGATCGTGTTCGCCGATCGTGAGATTCGCAGAACCTTGTCCACCAGGCCGCGAGCCACGTGGGGGCCCGCAGACGGGAGTCGGGCGATCACGGTCGCCGCGACGAGGGTAGCCCGGCACGCCCTGAGAGCTCAACGTCTCCGGGGACAGGGGCCGTCCCAGGTTCGAGGTCCGAGGCGACCTGATGGTCGGCGCCAGCGGGGGAGAACATCCCGCGGGCCGGACCGCTCGCAGCCCGGGCGGTCGCCGGATGCCCGAGCGAGCTCGGAGCGGAAGCTCGGGGGATTTCGGCCGTTGTGCTAGCGATTTCCGGCGTTCTGGCCGACAGCGGCGGCAGGGGCCGGGATGATGCGTTGTCCGCAGGGGCGAGGAGGAGACGATGGGCAAGCACGAGAAGCCGCCGGCCGATCCGAGCTCGGGCAACCCGCCGCCCGGTAACAGCGACGGTCAGGTCCCTCCGCCTCCGCCCAGCGACGGCAAACACAAGAAGTAGGCCAGCACGGTGGTGATCACCTCCGACGTCGACAGCCTCCGCCGGTCCCTGGCCGCTGCCATGGACCAGCGGGGCGACTGGCCGCAGCGCTCCGCCTGGATCCGCCGGGCCGTCGACGAACTACCCCGGCACCGGTTCGCCCCGGAGCGCCTGTGGCGGTGGGACGGACACTCCTACGTGCCGGTGGACCAGGGCAGTGATCCGTCCGGCTGGGCGGGCGAGGTGTATCCCGGGCCCGATACGGCGACCGTCACCCAGGTCACGGACGGACTGCCGACATCGAGCCTGTCCAGCCAGGCCGTGGTGGCCGACATGCTGGACTCGCTACTGCTCGACCCCGGACACCGCGTGCTGGAGCTGGGCACGGGCAACGGATGGAACGCCGCCCTGCTGAACTGGCGGGCTGGCCCGGGGCACGTCGTCAGTGTCGAGGCAGACCCCGTTCTGGCCGCGACGGCACGCAGGGCCCTGGCCGCAGCCGGCGCCACGGTGGACGTGCAGGTCGGCGACGGAAACCAGGGATGGGCGCCGGCAGCCCCCTACGACCGCGTCCTGGCCACCTACGCCGTCGAACGGATCCCGTGGGCCTGGATCGAGCAGACGAAGCCGGGCGGGCGGCTCGTCACCCCGTGGGGCCGTCTCGGACACGTCGCGCTGACCGTCGCCGACGACGCCCGGTCCGCCACCGGATGGGTGCAGGGCCTGGCCCAGTTCATGCCCGACCGCCGCACCGTGAGTGCCGAGCCCGGCTTCACCCAAGTACGCACCCACAGTGAACCTCACGGGGAGCGGCCCTTCCTCCGCGACCTCGGCCCTCTCCAGGATGACGTCCATCTGCGGTTCGCACTCCGCGTCGCTCTGCCGTACCTCCGCATGACCCTCGCCCGGGACGCGGACGGACTCAACGCCTGGATCCACGACACCGAGCGGTCCTGGACCGTGCTCTCGGCCATCGGTGACCGCCGCACGGTCGCCACCCAAGGCGGCCCCCGACACCTGGCCGACGAACTGGAAGCGGCCTGGGACACGTGGCTGGAGGTGGGCAGACCCTCCCTCTACGACTTCGGGATGACCGTCACAGACAGCGGCACCACCCAGTACATGTGGGTCAACGACGCCGACCGCGGCCCTCGTTGGCCGATCACCTGAGCAACGAAATCCACGGGCGCGGCAACAGATCGGGACCGGCCCAGCTCGCTCGCCGCCGTTGGCGCCCTTGCCCGAGCAGCACCAAAACGGTTACCCCGCAGGGCCCTTGCCTTCTACCGTGGACGGTCATGAGTACGCAGGCATTCCGGGGCGCCTACCTTCTGCCGCTGCTCCACGCGGTCGAGCAGGCCCGCGATGATGGCGCCTACCGGCAGCTTCCCGCACCCGACCCGGCCAGCAGCCTGGCCACCGACGACGCCCCGCTGGGCCCGTACGCGGCCGCGCATTTGATTCGCGCCTCCTACACCGCCGGCCTGGCCCATGCCGACGCGCTGCGCCGTTTGACGGCGGCCGGCGAAGTGGATCCGACCAGGCCCTGGACGCTGCTACGCGGCGCCCTGGAGAACTTCGCCACCGCCCTGTGGCTCCTCGACGGCCCAGGCCGGGCCGAACGCCGACGCCGCGCGCTGTCGCTGTGGGACGAGGACATGCGCAACCGCCAGCAGCACGAGACGGACACCGGCCACCAGCCCTCCGGCGGCGGTATGAGCGGCGCGCAGCGCCGCGCCGGGATACGGGGTATTGCCGATGGTCTCGGCCTGCCCCCGCTCACCCGGCCCGGGACCCACCAGATCGTGCTGGCTGCCGCGTCCACCGCCGGCCTGACCGCGGTCAAGGTGGGCGCCGCCTGGCGGGCGGCCCCCGGGTTCGCGCACGGCCGCTACTGGCCCAACCTGCGCGCTTCCCAGCCGCGTGCGGCCATACCGGGAGCCGACGGCGTCCACACCGTCGCCCTCGTCATCGACGAGGACCAGCACCGGGTCGGCTCACTGTGGACGACCACATGTTCACCGCCCCCGCCCTGCCGGGCACGTTCCGGTTGCAGCTGTTCACCGCTCCCGGAGCGCGCCCGGTCGCGGTGTCGACCCAGATCGCCGGCGCGGAGGGCATGAGCCTGATGAACGGGGTCGAGAGGTTCGCGGGCGCGGTGTGGGAGCGGCACTGCCCCGACCAAGACCTGCCGCCGGTGTGGGTGGAGCGTCAGCTCTGGCCGCAGGAGTCCGTGCGGGAGACCCCCTTTCGGCGCGTGGTGTTCGCCGGCGCCGACCGCTACCGGCCGCACGGCCCGCACTGGTCGGTGATCACCCACGAGGAGCTGCAGGACCTGGTCGGCGCGACCGCCGCCACCGACCGCGGCGACGGCTACGTGCCGCACCCGGCCGAGCCAGAACCGTGGCTGGTGTTCACCGAGTTCGCAGTGACCCGTCTCGCCCGGCCGCGTCCGTTCCGCGAGCCGGCGTGCATGCCGGCCGGGGTGCCCTGGTGGCGGCGCTGGACGCGGCAGGTGCTGCCGCATCCAGCGCCGCCCGTACCTGCTGCTGGTACCACGGCGGCGACTGGCATGCGGTCAACGCGATGGCACTGGAGGTCCTCGAGCGGGCCTGCGCGCAGTGCATGGAGCCCGACGACATGGAGGAGTTCGCCATCGCCCACGCGGCCGCGGCCACCCGGTGGCAGACCGAGGCGCTGGCCTCCCTGTTCAACATCGCCAACGCGATCCAGCCGGCCAGCCAGACCGGTTACATCAACGGCCAGCACCGGGCCCAGGCCATGCTGGAGGCAGGCGTCCGGGCGCACCGTCGTCCTGCACCACGTCGACGAGACGTAGCCCCCTGCGCCGCCCGGCGTCCACTCGCACCACCGCTCGTCGACGTCAACAGCCACGCCGGGCGCCAGCCAGCATCGGCGAGATCGTTGCGGCCCTGGGACCTTGCAGGCCCGGCCGGCACGCCTCGGCACGGGGCGGCGGCGACGGGGGCGGGGGCGGGGGCGCACACGGTCGACGTCGTGCGCCCTGCCCCGCCGGCCCGCCGGCCGTAGCGTCACGACCAGACCCCCGGCTGCTCGCCGGCTGCGCCCAGCGGAAGGGACCGGGTGTGGAGCGACGCAGTGTCCTGGCGGCGGGAGTTGCCTTGGGGGCCGGCATCCTCGCCGACCCGGTGGCAGCGTGGGCGGCTCCGATGCCGCGGTTGTCCGCCGGCGACGTCGCCGCGGGCCGCCGCTTGTTCACCGCCGGCGCCTACGCCCGGCTCGACGAGGTGCTGCCGCTGCTCCTGGCCGGCGCCGCGCACACCATCGAGCAGGGCCCGGCCGGCGCCGCCCGGGCCGCCGACGTGTGGGTGCTGGCCTCCCCGCGCGCGGTCAAGCAGGACCGCACCGAGACCGCCGGCGCCTACGCGAGCCGGGCCGGCGCCGCAGCCCGCCGCTCCGGCAACCCGGTGGTGCTCGCTGCCGCGGCCCGCGCGCGCCGCGACCCCGCTGCGCCGCACCGGCCGCACCGCCGCGGCTCTGCACCTGCTGACGGAGGCGCGCATCCACCTGACGGCCGGCTCCCGGCCCACCACGGCCGACCTGGAAGCAGCGGGCATGGCGGCGCCCACCGCCGCATACACCGCCGCCCAGGCCCACCAGTCCGCCGCGGCAGTCGACTTCGCAGCCCAGGCCGAACAGACCAGCCGCCCGCCTCACCCGCCACCCGTACACCGCCGGCCGCCCCCGGGAGCCGACCGCCGGGCAGTGCGCCCTGTACCGGATCGGGATCCACCGCCACCTCGGCGACCTCGACATCGCCCGCCGCCTGCGCCCCGCCCAGCTGGCCACCGCTGAACGACGCGCCCGCGCCGCCACCGACACCGCCCGCGCTCTCCTCGACGCCGGCGATGCGGCCGGCGCCTTCGCCCAGCTGCGCCTGG
This sequence comes from Streptomyces sp. Y20, assembly GCF_043195475.1. Classification (NCBI taxonomy): domain Bacteria; kingdom Bacillati; phylum Actinomycetota; class Actinomycetes; order Kitasatosporales; family Streptomycetaceae; genus Streptomyces; species Streptomyces sp. Y20. The sequence continues at coordinate 53,803 of NZ_JBIDDP010000016.1, read as the reverse complement.
TCGAGCTCGCCGCACCTTTGGAGGCCCGCCGGCCCTCGGTCCGCACGCTGACCGCACGGGTCGTCGAGCTGCGGCCCGACCTGCCGGGCCTGAGCGACTACGCGCACCGCACCGCGGCGCCCCCCATCTCACCTGGAGGGCCTGACGGGAACCGCCCGGCCGCGCCGCAGCAGCGCGGCCGGAGGCCGTCACGATGCACTGGCCGCACCAGTTCCGCGCCACCGCGGCCCCCGCCCGCCTACCGCGGGAGGTACGCGGCGAGCTCGGCGTGAAGGTCCCGGCCGGCCCCGGCCGCGGACCGCGCCTGCTCGAGCTCCTTCAGCTCGTCGTCGGTGAGGCTGTCGACCCAGGCCGCCATCCGCCGGTGCTCGGCCTCCTCCTCGTCGTGCAACTGCCGGTCGAACTCGTCGGCTTCGTCCTCCTCCGGGATCCAGTAGCGCACAGCCGCGTCCCGCGCACGCCGCTCCTCGGCCTCATCGGCGATCTCCTCGACGATGCCGCACGGGTATCCCGCCCGCGCCTGCGACTCGAGCCCGGTCAGGATCCGCGCGCGGGCGGCGAGCAGCGCCAGCGTGGTCTCCTCGCCGGCGCCGCACGCCGCGGCGAACGCGGCCAGCAGCCCCTCGCCGGACAGCCGCAGGCCCTTGAGCATGTTGTGCAGGGCGCTGCGCGAGAGGAGGCCCGCGGCCGCGGGCGAGGCGGCCAGCTGACGCAGGCTCGGCCCGCCGGCAACCGCCCGGACCTTCTCCATGGCCCGGGCCAGTCCCGCCCGGGTGGTGATCTGGTACCCGGGTACGTACGCAGCCGGCTTCCCAACAGGCCTGGGGCGCACGGCGGCCTCGGCCGCCGCCCGCACCCGTCCAGCCTCCTCCTCGTCGGCGCCCGCGCCACGGGCGAACGCGCGGACGGTGCGCAGGGTGGGAAGCCGGCCGTCCAGGGTCCGGCGCAGGGTGCACACCGAGATCGGCATCCTCCGGGCGCCGGCCCGCCGGGCGAGGGACTCGAAGGTGCGCTGCCCCCTTGCCGCCCGCAGCCAGTCCCGCAGCCGCGCCAGCTCCACCAGCCCGGCCGACCGGCGGCTCACCCGCGGCTGCCGGCGGCCAGAGCAGATGGCGGCGAGGAGCCGGCCCGCGCGGGCGCCGACGAGCAGCAGGCCCGCGGCCGCCGTGAGCACGCTCAACACCGCGGGGATCGGGCGCTCGAGGACGGCGAGCACCGTCACCGCGGCGATCGCGGTGATGACGACGGCCGCCTCGCCCGCACCGAGCCTGCCGGAGGCAGGCGCGGCCACAACGGCCGGCTGGACGCCGGCAGGCTCGGCGGAGGTCGGGACAGCGGACATGACGGGACGGCCGGGAGCGAGCACGACCGGCGCGGTGAGCCGATGGTGGCAGCGCCCGCCCCGCTCCCGCGACCTCCACCAGAGCATGCCCGCACCCGACGTACCTTCCGCCTCCGCCACGACGCCACAAGCCACTCCCCAGAAGAGAGCAATACCTGTCCATAGCCCAGCGCTACCCCTGCGCCGCGAGCACGGTCGGCATCCCGGGACCGGCGGCGATACTGCGGTGAGGCGATCCGAGCAGCGCGGAGGAACAGGTGACCCAAGACGAGATCCGGCACCCGGCGCTGACCGGCGAACCCTGGCCGGTGATCGGCGTACGGGCACGCCGCGAGGACCGCAGCCCGACGGCGGCGTCCTGGCGGCCGGCCCCGCACGCCGCGCTCGAGGACGTCCTGCTGCCCTGCACATGGCCGGAGCTGGAGCGCCTCGCGCAGATCGCCACCGGCCTGACCCGGGCCCGCGTGTACGTAACCGACCTCGGCGCCGCCGAGCCGGACCGGCGCCTCGTGCTGTGCCTGCGAGGAGCCCCCGGCGCCGTACAGGTGGAAGGCCCCCTGACCCCCGTCGCCGAGGTACTGACCGCCCGGACCCGCGCCGCCACACTGCGCGTCGCCGCGCTACACCGCGAGGCTGGCCGACCGGAAGAGGCGCAGCTGTGGCGCGCCCGGGCTCGCCGGATCCTCAAGGACGGTCGCGCCGCGCGCCGCGGCCGGAGCGTGCGGGCCACCTCGGCCGGGCTGCCCACCCTCGGCAGGCGCCCCTGAGCCGTGGCCCGGAAACCGGCTGCGTAGCCGATGCTCGCCCGCCCCCACGAGGACACAGACCCCCACAACCCACACAACGAGCCGCGCCCCGAAAGGTCATGCCCCACCCCTACCTGCGCAGCCGGCCCCGTCCACCCGACACCCTCACACGCCCTGCTGCGCTCCTCGTCCGCAGCATCCGGCCCGGCCGCCCCGTCCGTGCCGGCCATCTGCGCGAGGACATACCAGAGGCGATCAGCGCTCCCGGGCGACCAGGGCGTACACAACCGCCCCGTGGCGGGGTCGAGTTCACCGCACCACTGCGCGTACCGAGAGGCGGCGTCGCCGGCCAGGGCCGGGTCGAGGTCCGCGGGATGCCCCAGCACCGCCAGCCGCGCCGTGACCTCCTCGAGCGGCCCCCACACCAGCCGCCGACGCCCCTGCAGCACCCGCTCGAGACGGGTCGTCCCCTCACCCGCCGAGACCGCGTCCGCCGGCGCCCCGCGGGTCCGCGGTCCGGCGAGACGGACCAGGACGTCCCGGCCCGCCTCGTCCGCCACCTGGACCCGCCCGGCCAGCGGCGGCCGCGCCCGCCCCGAACCCGCCGGCTCGGCCTCGGCCAGCGTTTGGACAGTACTTGGTGATCACAGGGCAAGAAAATGTCGATGAGAACCGACACCGGTCATGGGCGCACTGTGGCGCGACGCTGCTGAGGATCTCCGAAACCTCCACCGCGGCTCGGTTGATCCACCAGACTTGCTCTTGTTTCCCAACGGAGAAGGGACGGCAAGCATGGCAAGCAGCGCACTTCTGGTGATGGACGTCCAACGGGACGTCGTGGCCATCGCCGACGACGGTTCCGGATATCTGCCGCGCTTGCGCAGCGCGATCGACGGTGCCCGGGCTGCCGGCATTCCCGTGATCTACGTGGTGATGGGGTTACGGCCGGGCGATCCGGAAGTCAGCCCTCGCAACAGGGTGATGACAAACGCCGTGCGGGCTGGCCTGTTCACCGAGGGGGCCCCTGGCACCGAGATCCATGACGACGTCGCGCCCCAGCAGGGCGACGTGGTGGTTACCAAGAGGCGGGGGAGCGCGTTCTCGGGCAGCGACCTCGACTTGGTACTCAGGGCTCGCGATATCGACACTCTTGTTCTCACCGGCATCGCCACCAGCGCTGTAGTGCTGTCCACTCTGTGGCACGCCATCGACCTGGACTTCGGCCTCACCGTCCTGGCGGATGCCTGCCTCGACACCGACCCCGAGGTGCACACGATGCTCACCGAAAAGCTGTTCCCGCAGTGGGCAGATGTCGTCGCCGTCGAGGACTGGCTCAAAGCCATCGCGCCGCAATAACGGGAGGCCGTCCGGACCCTTGCGTGCGGGGCAAGACGGGCATGGCCTCCCGCCGGGCGGGTGAGGTCAGCCGGCGGCGTTCTGTGTTGCTGCCCGGGCCTGGGTGAGGGCCAGGCGGTAGCAGTCGGTGCCGGTCTGGATGAGGTTGCCGCCGAAGGTGAGCCGGTCGACGATCACGGCGCACAGACGCGGGTCAGTGGAGGTCTTGGTCCAGCCGCTGAAACTCTCGTTCGAGGCGATGGCGACACTGTTCCTCTCCTGACGCTCCGTCAGAACCTGGAACAGCAGTTCAGCGCCCCTGCGGTCGAGCTCCATGTAGCCCAGCTCATCGATGCACAAAAGATCGACTCGTCCGTAGCGGGCGATGGTCTTGGTCAGTACCTTCTCGTCCGCGGCCTCGACCAGTTCGTTGACGAGTTTGGTGGCGAGTGTGTAGCGGACCCTGTAGCCGGCCATCGCGGCTTCGGTTCCCAGTGCGATCAGCAGGTGTGACTTGCCGGTGTCAGAACTCACCGCAAAGCCAGGAAGTCGTGTATCGGCCGCGTGGCGCAGTATTCACACGGCGCGGTCAGCTCTCGTAGCGGGCGCGCATCATGTCCGCCCATTTCTGGGCCCGCGCCATGGCGGACTGTGCACGCGTCGGTGGCTTACCGTCTCGGGCTGACCGGGCGGCCCGCCTGGCGGGCCCGGCGGTAAAGACTTGGTGATGGCCTCCCGCCCGGCGGGAAGGACCCCGGATCGCGCTTTTCCGCAGGTCAACACCGGGGTTCCATGGGCCGGTGATCAGCAAAGCGGAGGTTCGCCCGGAGACGGGTGGCGCTATCTCTTCCGTGGCGTGATGGTCGGCGACGGCCGCCGCTCCGCGGGCAGGCCGCTGCGCGCTGCCCAGGACGAAGCCGGTGTCCCACCCGGTGTCTGGAAGGGCCGGGGCTTGGCAGCGGTCGGCCTCACGGCCGGGGACCGAGCGGCAGGCGGCACTGCTCCAGGGGGAAGGCCGGCACCCGGACGCCGACCGAATCGAGCGCGAGCGCCTGGAGGCGGGCGACGATCCGGCGACGGCGCGGCGGGCGACCGTGCTGGGCAGGCGCATCGAGCACAACCGCTCGCCGAAGACCGAGAAGGCCAAGGGGCGGACGCCCTGGCTGACCATGGACCTGGTGTTCCGGCCTCCGTCGACGGCACACATCGCGTGGTCGCTCGGAGATGACGAGACCCGGCTGGTGCTGGAGCTGTGCCAGGACATCGCCAGGGACAAGACGCTGGCGTGGTTTGAGGATTCGGTCGCGAAGATCCGTTGGAAGAGCGGCGGCCAGATCCGCAAGCCGATCAGGGAGGGGCTGATCATAGCGGTGTTCCGGCACTACGAGTCGAAGCTGCCTAGTCGAAGCCGCTGCTCCACGATCACGCGGTGGTGTCGATCCGTGCCCGGCGGCCGGACGACAAGGGGACGTGGGGCAACCTGTCGGCGGACTCGCTGATGGCCCACATCGATGCCGTTGACACCCTCTACACCTTGTACTTCATGGAGGAGGTGTCCGCCCGGCTCGGGTGGGCGTGGGAGCCACGCGAGGTGACGCCCGGCCGCCGACCTGTCATGGAGATCGCGGGCATCGACCAGCGGCTCATCGGCTGGCAGTCCACGCGCCGCCAGCAGATCGAGGACGCGCTGCCCGTCCTCACTGCCAAGTACGAGGAACGCCGACGGCACGCGCCGGGGGAGCGGGCCGCCTACGCACTGGCCTGCCGGGCCGCCGACCAGACCCGCCCGCCCAAGCGCACCGAGCTGCTGTCGTTGACCGAGCTGCGGACGCGATGGCGGGTCTCAGCGATCCGGGCGTTCGGCGCCTGCACCGTCTACCGGCTCGCCGAGCGGGCGCGGGCGGCGGCCGCAGCGGTGTGGGCGCGGGTGCGGCCGGTGGTCGACATAGCGCTGGCGGCCGTCGACGTCGTCGCCGTGGTGTACGTGATGCGCGGAGCGTTCAAGCGCCACCACCTGCTCGCCGAAGCCCGTCGACAGCTCTCCTACGTTCTGCGCGGCCGGCCTCACGAGCCGGGCCTGGACGACCAGATCGTGCAGGCGGTCGTCGACGACTACACCCGCCCCGTTGGGCGCGGCCGGAGGATGACCGCCGATCTGCGCGCCCTGTACCCGAGCGACACCGAGGACCAAGCCGTGCTGCGCCCGCTGACCCGCAAGCGGTCCGCGCCTCCGTACGAGCGGGCCCGCCTCGCTGCCGGTGCCCTGGCCGCCCGGGTCCGCGCCACACGGAGAGCGGAGCGCCTGGGATCCCGCCCGCGCCCGTACGCCGTCTCACGTCCCGCCGGCCTGGACGGGCGCGGACGCGTTCGTCGCGGAGATGCCCGGCTGGTTCCGCCTCGACCGCACCGAGGGCCAGGAGCACGCCCTGTACGTCGCGGCGGAGAAGGACACCCTGCGCCAGCAGCTCACGGGCTGGCTCGCCGACGCGGGTATCCCGGTCCTGGTGGTCCGCGGCTTCGGCTCGCAGTCGTACGCCGACGTCGTCCACGACCGGGTCACTGCCGATCCGCGCGGCGGGGTTCTGCTCGTGGTCGGCGATTTCGACTGCTCGGGCGAGGACATCGAGCGGGACTGGGTGGCGCGCACGGGCTGTTGGAGGCACACCGAGCGGGTGCTGCTGACCTACGAGCAGGTACGCGCCTACGAGCTGCCCGCGACGGAGGGCAAGCGCGGCGATCCGAGGTGGCTGGCCTTCGCCCGCCGCCCCCCGCCGCCCGGTGCAGTGGGAGGTGGAGGCGCTGGAGCCGGCCGAACTCCGGCGCTTGGTCCTCGCCGCCGTCGCCCCGTATATCGACCGCGACCTCCTCGCCCGGCAGATCGCCCGCGAGGAAGCGCAACGCCGCGCCATGGCCGCCTTCCTGGACGGCTGGGACGCGGCGGGCGGGGGAGCACCGGCGTAGCGCTGGACGTGCGCCCGCAAGCTCAGCCGGGTGTGGGCGCGGGTGCCGGGTGCCGGGTGCAGGGAAGCGAGCGGTGAGCGCCGGCCTTTCTCCACCGCGCGGACGTTAGGAACAGTTCGGGTGTCTCAAGGCATGGGTTGTCTCAACGGAAGGCTGTCGCCAGATCGCGCTATCAGCCGGGGTCTTGTTCGTAGCTGTCTCAGGAAGCGACGGCAATCGTTACCCACTTGAGACCTTTGAGGTGAGGTGGGCTGGTCCCGACCACTGGCAGCAGACGGTGGGGCAAGCTGATCGGATCGTGGCGGCGGGGCAGGAAGTTCACGGTCCGCGGCGCTTGGCCGCTGGTGCAGATAGTGCGGACGGGGCAGGGTTTGCATTGTGCGGGTTGAAGCGGACGACGGTGTAGCGGTCCATCGCCGGGAGTTCCAGCCAGTTGCCGCTGCTCTTCCCCCTCGGGCAGATGACGGTGCAGCGGTCGAAGTCGAAGGCGAAGTCCTCAAGGGTGAAGCTGGGGGCCTGTCTGCGCCAGGCGGGGCTGGGGCGGGAGCGGGCCGAGCGCGCGGATGCGGCGGGCGCGCGCGGCGGGTCCGCTGAGGACCGCCGTCTCACTTGCGCAACAGGTCCAGCACGTGCGCACGCGTATCGTGCGCAGAGCGCAGCGCGGCATCTGCCGGACGGGGCAGTCGCCGGTACATGGCGATGGCCGCGTCGACCGCGTCCAGCGCCTCGGGAAGTTCTCGCTGGGCTTTGGCTCTCACCTGGGCGAACAGCAAGAGGGCATCGGCGGTCCCGGCCGCGACGGCGGGGTCGCCGGACACCTGTCGGTAGACGGCGACGGCGGCCGTCGACGCGGACAGGGCTTCCGTCGCCCGGCCCAGCGCGGACAGGTAGTGGCCGAGGTCGGCGAGGGCATCGGCGTATCCGGGGATGAACTCGTGGCTGTGGTGGGCGAGTCCTGAGTACACGGACACCTGTTCCCGGAGGATCGCCATGCTCTCGTCCTGCCGTCCCACGTCCCACAGCCGGGCGGAGAGGTTGCCCAGGATCTGGACCAGACGGGGTGAATGAGCGGCCGGGTCCTGCCGGGCGAGCCGCCGGTAGACGTCGACCGCTTCCCTGATCCGGGTCAGTCCTTCCTCGTGCCGGCCGACCTCCAGCAGCCGGATGCCGAGATTGTTGAGTGTGCTGGCGAAGTCGCCCGCGAAGACGGCGGGGTCCTGGTCAGCCAGCTGTCGGTACATCGATACGGCGTCCTCAGTCGCGGCCAGCGCGTCGTGCGGCAAGCCGAGCTGAAGCAGTGCCTTGCGGAGGTTGTTCACCAGGGTGGCGAGAGGCTGGCGGAAGGCCGCCGGTTCTCCGACAGCCGCGCGTGCGCAGACCACCGTGGCCTCCCGGGCTGCGCTGACGGCTTCCGTGAACCGGCGCAGCGCGAAGAGGTCGACGGCCACGTTGTGCAGGGAGTGGGCGAGACCAGGTTCGTGCACGGCCGGATCGCGTTCGGCCAGCCGGCGGCGAATCGCCGTGGCCTCCAGAGTGACCAGGAGGCCGTCTTCTCTCTTCTCGGTCTCTCCGAGGCGGATTCCGAGGTCGTGCAGCGCCTGGGCAAGGGCGTGCTCATACCTGCCTGGATGGGCGTCAGCAAGACGGCGCCACAGTGCGACGGCGTCCCCGAGCGCTGCCACGGCCTCGGCGGATCTACCCATCTGTGCCAACTGGATGGCGAGTTCGTCGAGCGCTTCGGCGAGGTCTGCCTCGTGGTCTGCGCCGAGCATCTGCAGCATCATGCGGCGCACGTCGACCAGTGTCTGAAGAGGGGCCAGGGACTTCCCTACTTCTCCGGCCCTCCACAACTGCGTGTTCAACGCGCCCAGTGTTTTGGCAAGTTGGTCTCCATAGGCAGCCAGATCGATGTTGGCCAAATGCCCGTACACGGCGACCGCCTCCGCGTATGCGTCTGCGGCCTCGGCCGTGCGCCCCAGGTCAGCGAGAATCCTGCCGAGCCCGGCCAGCGACGAGGCGAGATCTGCGCTTCCACGGGGCGATTCCCGAAGCATCCGCTTGCGCATGGCCACGACCTCTCCCGCCGGATCGAGCGCCTCCCGCACTCGGCCTGTTTCGACCAATCGGGCAGTGAGGTTGTCCAGAGCCATGGCGAGGCTTTCCTCATACCGGGCCGGACTCACTGCGGTCAGGCGGCGGAAAAGCGTGACGGCCTCACGACATGCGTCCAGTGCTTCCACTCCATGCCCCGCCTCCGCCTGGGACACACTGAGGTTGACGAGTGACAGGGCGAGGTCGGGTTCGAAAGCAGCCGGATTGCCCATGGCCAGTCGGCGCCAGACCGCGACGGCTTCCGCCGCAGGTCCCAGGGCGGCCGAGGCCCGATCTGCGACGCTGAGGTGTCCCGCGAGATTGCTCAGGGCATTAGCGAGTTCCGGCTCGAAGGCTGCCGGGTTCGTCGCAGCCAGTCGCCGCAGGACGGCTGCGGCTTCCTCCGCACAGAGTAACCCGTCCTGGCTGTGGCGCAGGTTGAGATGGATGGCACCGAGGTTTGACAGCGCTTCGGCCAGTCTTGGTTCGAAGCGTGCCGGATTCTTCCCGGCCAGCCGCCGCACGAGAGCCCCGGCCTCCTCTGCGGGGGCTAGGGCCTTGTCCGGCCGGCCCAGCCCGACGGACCAAACGTGACTGAGGTTGGTCAGTGCCGTGGCCAGCCGGGGATCGAAGGCCGTCGGATTCGTCTCGGCCAGGCCCTGGCAGACCGCCACGGCCTCCTCGCTGACGGCGGGGGCCTCGGCGAGCCGGCCGGCTTCGCCCAGACACCAGGAAAGATTGGTAAGCGCAGTGACGAAGTCCGGCGCGTGTGCGGTTGGATCCTCTTTGACCAGATGCCGCCAGAGGGCGACAGCCTCCTGGGCGACGGTCACGGCTTCCTCGGGTCTTCCCATGTCCCGCAGTGCGCCGCCGAGGTTGGTGAGTGCCAGGGCAAGGTCTTGTGTATGTGCGGCCTGATTGTCATTGGCCAGGTTCCGCAACAGGGCAACAGCTTCCTCCGCGCGAGGCAGAGCTTCCTCTCTACGGCCCACCGCGCTCAGCCGCGCGCTCAGGTTGGAGCACGCGCCGGCGAAGCGGGCGGCGAATTCGGCAGGATCGGCCCGGGCGAGCTGCTCGTACATCGATGCTGCGGCCTCTGTCGCCTCCAGAGCCCCCTGATGCATGCCGGCGTTCGCCAGCCGGTTGCCCAGATAGTGGTGGACGGCTGCGTGCCAGGCTGGATCGTCGCTGAGCGCAAGCCGACTCTGTGTGAGGCGAGCGGTCAGCACGGCGATGCCCGCGTCGAGGTCGGGATCCGAACCGTCGGGGAAGTGGTCCTCGATGGCCTCCAGGAGCGCGGGCTCGATGTCGTTGTGGCGGGCCAGGCGGGCGAGAGCGGTGCTGCCCGCGGCGACGGCGAGTTCGGGGGCGGCGCGCAACAGCGGGTAGAGGTGCTGAGGGCCGAGGTGCGGCCAGCGGTCCGCCGCGGCGACGAGGAAGGTGATCGTGCGACCCGTCCACCACGGGGTGGGGTTCCCGCGGTCCTGCGGAAGCAATTGCGCGAGGGTGGGAGCGGCCCAGGCCTGGGCGGGATACTCGGCCTGATGGCCCGGGAGGGTGAGGGCGATGAAGTCCTCGGCGAGGCGGTCGGGGGTCAGCGGTTCCAGGACGGTGTCGCCGGTCGGCGGATAGCACACGGCGTGGTCGTCGAGCACTCGCTCAGCGGGCGTTCCCAGTTCGAGGGTATCCAGCGCGGCCGTGCCTGCAGGGCGGGCGAGGGAGCCGGTGAGGGCGGCAGTGAAGACAGCCTGGTTCATCGTCTCCGGAGGTGTCGCGTACGGCTGGCCACCGAAGTCGCGTTTGTGGTCGCCGTCGCCGAACAGGCGCCGCCAGTGAAGGTGTTCGCGGTCCAGGAGGTACATGGTCAGTCCGGCCATGTCGCGAGGGGGCCGACGACCGGCGACGTGAGCGTCGACGGCCACCAGCGCGGCGATGTGCACGGCCAGGATCAGTCCGAACTCCTGATCATCCAGCGGTCCTGGAGGGCTGATGTCCGCGGCGGACAGGGCGGATATGCCGTACCGGGTCGCGAAGCTGTCGCGGGCCACATCGAACATTTCCAGGCGCTCTTCGGGCTGGTCGTCGTCGTGCGGCAGCGGGGGCAGGAACTGCGAGGAGGTGCCGGCCTGGTGATTGGCCAGGGCGGCACGGATCGCGGGCCACGCGTCGTCGTTGCGCGCCAGCATCAGGATGCGGGTACGGACGGCGGACTGGTGGAAAAGAGCGTTACTGAAGAGCCAGGTCAGATGGGTCAGGGGCCAGCGGTCGGCATAATCGATGATCACCAACAGGCCGGCGGTGCCGTCGAGGCGCAGGTCCTGGCTCCCTGGTGGTGGCAGGACGGTGCCGGGACCGTGGGTGGCGGTGACGACCTTCCACCCGCCCGCGAGTGAGTCCTGGGCAAGCTGAGCGGCCAGACGCGTCTTTCCCTGGCCTCCCGGCCCGTGCAGCCAGCGTGCCGCCAGCCGGGGGCCGTCCTGGAGCCAGCTGCGCAGGCCGGCGAGTTCGTCCCGACGCCCGGTGAAGGTCACCACGGCGAAGCGGGCGTTGAGCATCCGGCTGGGTAACTCCCGCAGAAACTCCGGGTCCGGCTGTGCCACCGGCCGCCAGTTCTCCAGTACGTACAGCGGAACCCCGTCGCCGAACACATGTATGTCGGCGCCGATCGCCCCGTAGGCGAAGCCGTTCTCGGCCCGTATCACTTGCCGCATGGTGGAATCCCGTGGCGGCTGTCCGGCCTCCGAGGACGAGGAAGTCACCGGCTGCCGCCTGCAGCAGGGCCGGCGGGGGGTGTGGGCGGCAGTTCCCCGTCGCTGGTGTGGTAGTGGACGTTGACGCTGCTGCCGGGCCCCAGAGCACCGAAGGCCGAGCCGCCGTCTCGCGCCGTCACATGCTGTATCCACTGCTGCTGAACGGGTGGCAACTGCTGCTGGATGTCGTCGATCAGGGCTCGGAGTTCGCCTTCGCTCTCTGGACGATCGCTCAGGAGGTCGAACAGGTCGTCCTGCCACCTTGCGATCTGGCTGTCACGGACCGCGTCGGCCGAGTCGGCAGGCCCAGCGGCCCGGACGCGTACGGCGCTGCGGTCCAACCGGGCCCGGGTGTCACGTTCCGAGTCACCGCGCCGACCGAACAGCGCCACGGCCCTGTTACGGGCGGATTCCCAGGCGCTGGTGGCCATGGCGGCCACGAGGGTGGTGGCGCCAGTCATTGCCAGTGCTGTCACCGGATCCGACATTGAGCCTCCTGATTCGCGGGTGCAAGGTCTTGCCTACCGTAGGGGCTCTGTCGCCCGGAGAGGCGGCCGCGCGGTTGCAGTCGGCGGTACGGAGCACCTGCGGGGAGCGGACCCGCGGCGCATGGATCCACCGCGGTGCTTGTCGCCGAGGCCTCGGTGGGCTCACGCGGCGCTGGAATCGGTCGGCCGCTGCGCGCCCTGGGCCGACCGGACACGCTCGTGGTCATGGCGGTGCAGCTCCTGGCGGAGTTGGGCGAGTGTTCGGTGCAGTGTGCTCTTGACGGTTCCAGGTGCCATGCCGAGAGCGGTGGCCGTCTCGTCGGTGGACATCTGTTCCCAATGCCGCAGCACGACGACGCTGCGCTGCTGCGGCGTCAGCGTTTTCATGATGCCGATCAGCAGGTCGCGGTCGGCGTGCTGTTCGGTGGAGTCCTCGATGCCCATCTCCGGCAGTTGCTCGGTGGGCAGTTCCTGAAGCTTCCGGGCTCGCCACCACTCGGTGCGCATGTTGATCATGACGCGGCGCAGATAGGCGTCTGCAAGCTGCTTGTCCGCTATGCCCTCCCAGTGGTGGTACGTACGCATGAAGGCGGTCTGCAGAAGGTCCTGGGCGTCGAGCGGATCGGGGACCAGGCGCCTGGCGGTGCGCAGCAACGCGTCGTGCCGCACGCGCACGTACTCTTCGAATTCCAGCACCTCGCCAACGGGCTTACGAGCGTTCATGATCTACTCCTGTTCTGTGGCATGAGCATCCGGGACGTGCCGCGGGGCCGGCGTGGGAAGTCACCGGGCGGGCCGAGAGGCGCCCGCCTGGCGCCCAATGCGGCTCGCCGTCGCCCGGGCGCGAACAGCGGTCGTCTTTGATCACGATGGGCCGATGGCCGGGGCGCTGCGGCAGTTACCCCATAGCAGCGCGGCACTCTGCCGTAGTACCCGAGGCGCCCCATGCCTGCCATGGGGCACCTCGGGGGGTGCGGCGGGCGACTACCAGATGGTGGCCCACCCGGGCGCGCACTTGTCGAAGACCAGGCGGCCCGCGCCGGTCTTGTGGCCCTGGCATTCCTGGACCTGGATGTCGCGGACCGATGAGGCGAAGTTGTAGCCGTCGGAGCCGAGTGCCTTGGAGCTACCGGTCACATCGCGTTCGTAGTGGTGGCCTCCGTCGGCGTATGTGGCCCAGATCTGGAGGATGGCCAGCTTGTGGTCGGACTTGGTGTCCCACAGCTTGCCGGTCAGCTGCACGCGGCCGTCCCCGCGCTTGGAGATGCTCCCGGATGCGTGGGCTCCGCTGACATCCCCCCTCGTGTGCTGGGCGGTCCAGGCCGACTGGATGGAAACGTCGGCCGGCTGGGCATGGGCGGTGGCGGTGCCTGACAGCAGTCCGCTGATCAGGAGGGCCATCGCGGCAAGAGCGGTTTTGGGGATGAGGCGCATGAGCGTTCTCCTCTCGTCTTGGGCCTGTTGCGGCAGGCCGTGAAGGTGACTCAGGTGTGTGGATGTCGATGACGGCTTCACCGTCAGATCGCCCGGCAGGTTCAGAGGCTGTTTGCGTTGAGAGCCTTCTGGAGCTGGGTGGTGGTGGCGGTGTCCCAGGTGTCCTGGGGGGTGAGGCCGAGGCGCTTGTTGAGGGCGGTGACGGTGTCGGGTCCGGTGACGCCGTCGGCGGTGACCTGCAGGTAGGTCTGCAGGGCCGTGACGGTCAGCGGACCGAAGGCGCCGTCGACGTCCAGCCCGGCCGCCGTCCTGCTGTTGAGGGCGCGTTGCAGGGCGGCGCAGGTGGCGGCCCCGAACTGGCCGTCCACGGCGAGCGGTGCGGGGGCCGCGACGAGGGCCTTGGGCTTGATGACACCGCTGCGGCCGGCGAGGGCGGCCTTCATCACGGCGGCGGTGTGGGGCCCGTACTCTCCGTCCACGGTCAGCTTGTGCTTCGACTGGAAGGTGCGGAGGGCCTTGTCGGTGGCGGCGCCGAACTGGCCGTCTACGGTGAGGCCGGCCTTCTGCACGGTGTTCAGGTTCTTCTGCAGGGTCTTGACCGCCTGGCCGGTGGAGCCCTTGCGCAGGATGCCGTCGTGGCTCGGCATGGGGGCCGCGCCGTCGTAGGCGGGGCGGCCGTAGCCGACCACGCAGGCCCGGCCGCGGACCCGGCGGCGGAAGGCGTCGGAGGTGTTGCCCTCCAGGGTGGTGATGGTGCCGTTGGAGTGGACAGCCTCGACCAGGCCGACGTGGTCGATGCCGCTGATGGAGCGGCCGCCGGAGAAGTCGAAGAAGACGACGTCGCCGGGGCGGATGCCGCCCAGACCGTAGTGCCAGCGGCCGTGGCTCTGGAAGGCGCGGGCGTGGGCGGTGGTGAGGGCGAACTTGCCCATGACGGCCTTGAGGTTGTCGGAGTGGGCGGCCTCGTAGCTGATGGACATGTCGCACCACGGGCCGGAGAAGCCGTACCACGAGGTGATGAGGTTGTGGTTGGAGCCGGGCGGGTGCTCGGTGGTGCCGAGCAGCTTGCGGGCGGCGGCGATCATTCCGTTTGCGGTTCCCATGGCAGGTGTCAGAGCTCCATGTCGTCGGGGAGTGCGTCGAGGTCGGAGGTGACCTCGGTGGCGGGGTCCTGGCTGACGCCGGTCTGGTCGGGGTCGATGTCGAAGACCCCAGCGCCGCCCTGCGGGTACGGCGGCGTCTGTTCGCTCTCGCTCATGAACGCTGGCTCCTTCATTGCTTCATTCGGGTGGTGGGCCGCCTGGCCACGTGTGTGTGCCGGAGGTCCGTTGAGCCGTCCGACAACTGACCGCTGGGCCTGGGCGACCGCCCTGCATCACCGAGTTCAGCGGGTCGGGAATTGAATGGGCAGCCGGTTTCGCCGCCCTGAACAATGGCCGCGCTGCAGGTCACGGGCACGGCGTTGGCGCGGTGGCCAAAGGAGGCGCCTTCGGATTGCGCTCCTGCCACGAGGTTGCGTACCTTGTCCGGCCTCGCGCCGCGTCCACGGGGGAAGCGGGCGGCCAGAGGGGTGAGCTGTCGATGGCGGGACGTCCGGAGAGCCCACTCGATCCCAGCACCGGGCCGGTGGCGCGGTTCGCGGCCGAGTTACGCAAACTCCGGGCGGAGGCCGGAAGCCCGACCTACCGGGTGATGGCGCAGCGCGCGGGTCAGGGGACCAGCACCCTGTCGCAGGCCGCCAGCGGCGAGCGGTTGCCGACCCTGCCCGTCGTGCTGGCCTATGTGAGGGCGTGCGGCGGTCATCCGGAGGAGTGGGAGGAGCGCTGGCGACAGGCGGCCGCTGAAGTAGCGGCGGAACCCCGAACCGAGGATGAGGATGCCGAGCCTCCGTACCGGGGTCTCGCCCGCTTCGAGCCGGGCGACGCTGGCCTGTTCTTCGGCCGGGACCAGCTCACCGACCGCCTGCTCGAACTGACCCGCTCCCGCCGGTTCACCGCCTTGTTCGGCCCGTCGGGCAGCGGCAAGTCCTCCCTGCTGCGGGCCGGCCTCATCCCCCGCCTGCGCACCGCCAACCAGTCCGGTCCGCAGCCGGCCGCATTACGCGTCCTCACCCCCGGCGAACACCCGCTGCGAACCCACGAGCAGCGGCTGACCCCGAAAGACGTCGACGGCGACACGTGGCTGATCGTGGACCAGTTCGAAGAGCTCTATACCCTCTGCCACGACCCGGCCGAGCGCCCCGAGTTCATCGACCGCCTCCTGACCGCCACCGATCCAGGGAGCAGACTGCGCGTCGTCATAGCCGTACGCGCCGACTTCCTGGGCCGCTGCGCCGAACACTCCCAACTGACCGCGGCTCTGCAGGATGGCACCGTGCTCGCCGGGCCGATGAGCCGCGACGAACTGCGCGAGGCCATCGTCAGACCAGCACAGGCCGCCGGGCTGATCGTGGAACGCGGACTGACGACGCGCATTCTCAACGAGGTCGAAGGGGAACCCGGGGCCCTGCCGCTGATGTCCCACGTCCTGCGCGAGACCTGGCGGCGCCGCCGCGGCCGGGCGCTGACCGAGGAGGCGTACGAGGCCGCGGGCGGCGTCCACGGTGCCATCGCCCAGACCGCCGAGGACGTCTACGCCGGGCTCTCCGCCGAGCTCGCCCAGCTCGCCCGCCTCGTCCTGCTGCGGCTGATAGCCCCCGGCGAGGGAGCACAGGACACCCGCCGCCCCGTCGACCGCTCCGAGCTCGACTTCGTACCCGGTCCGACGAGCGCCGCGCACGCCCCTGTGGCGGCGGCGGACGTGTCCTTGGTCCTGGACCGGCTGGCCCGCGCTCGTCTGATCACCCTCGACCAGGACACCGTCGACCTCGCCCACGAGGCGCTGATCACCGCCTGGCCGCGGCTGTCGGGCTGGATCGACGAAAAACGCGAACAGCTGCGGGTGCACCGGCGGCTGACCGAGGCGGCCCGCACCTGGGACGAACTCGGCCGCGACCCGGGAGCCCTGTACCGCGGCACCCGGCTCGCGGCGGCCCGGGAGCAGCTCTCCGGGGCCTCGCTCACCCCGTTGGAACGGGCGTTCCTCAACGCGAGCAGCGCCGCGCGCCAGGGTGAGCGCCGCCGCAGGCGCGGACTCGTCGGCGCCTTCGCGGTGCTGGTCGTGCTCGCGCTCGTCGCCGGGGCCGTGGCCTGGCAGCAGAACCGCACCAGCGACCGCCGCCGCGTGGAGGCAGAGGCCCGCCGCACAGCCGCGGTCGCCGACAGCATGCGGTTCTCCGACCCGGTCACCGCGATGCGTCTCAGCGTGGCCGCATGGCGGCTGGCCGACGCGACGGAGACACGGTCGGCGCTGATCGGAGCGGTGGCACAACGGGAGTTGGACGTGTTCGCGGTGCCGGGGGCCGACGCTGGCTTCGACGGCTCCGACAACGCGACGCGCCGGCTGACGGCGGACGGCAGATCGGTGGTATCCGTCACGGCGGACCGCGTCCGGATCTGGGACCTGCGCACACGACGGCTCACGCTCTCCGCGCCCGGCCCCGGAAAGCTGATGGCCGACGGAACTTCGGCCGTGGTCGGCCCCGACGGCCGCACCCTCGCGCTGCCGACGATGGAGGACGGCATCAAGCTGTGGGACGTACGGTCCGCACGGGTGACGAGGACCCTCGCCAACGTCGAGGCGATGGACCCCGACCACACAGGCCTGCCGCCGGCCGGATCGTCCCACACGGCGTCCTGACGCGGCGCGAGGTGCCCCGTGGCCCGCCGGTAGAAGCGCAGCGCGGCGAGCTTGTTCTCCCACGCCTCCTCACCCGGCTCCCACACCATCCCGGCCTCCGGCGCGTCCAGCAGCGTCTTGCGCCGCTGTGACGGAGCAGTCCGCACGATCCTCAAGCACACCCTGCCCGTTCCCGCCGCTTGGGTCGCCGACCGGCGCCGCGAACACCACGCCCCTGCTGCCTGGCACAAGCACGCCCTGCTCGCCGACCTCGTCCTGCTCCCGTCCGCTGACCCGGCCGCGGCCACGCAATTCGGCCGCCACAGCCTGCGTCTGGACCCCTCACTCGGTCTGGTCCACCAGGCCGACTGAGCCGGCCCGCTGCACAGCCCACCGGTGGCAGCAGGGCGCCGCACCCGTTCTCGCCCCTCGAGAGGCGCATAGACCCAAAGCAAGTCAGCCGAAGGCTGAACGAGTTGAGAATCCTCAATTTTGAATTGAACAGGTCAAAAAAGGTGAACCACCAGTAAGTAAACGATAGATCGGTGGTGTGGGCGGGTGTTCGCATCGGTCTAATATGTAAATGCGAAGGCGCGGTCAGTCCGTCGCTGTTTCGCCCTCCTGCGCTGCTGCGCTGTCGAGCACTACACCCCAGGTGCCCGCGCACGGCCGCTGACGGCCCCGTCGGCGTGGCTTGACTAGGCCCAACGCCCCTACCTGGCTCGCTCCTTGAAGCTTGTTGCCCGTACGCGTCCCACCTTCACGCCTCCGCGATCTGATACCAGGCAGACCAGCCGAGCGCTCCCTATTTTCGCTAAATGCTTCTCTCAGCTGCCCTGGTCCAGCATGCATTTGGAGTTTCCTCGTGACCGCGCCGTCCTACCTCACTGACAAAGAGGGATGGATTCCCATCCTTTCCACGGCGGGTGCCAGGAAAGCCTGGGCTTGCGCGAGGTGATGCTGCGCGCTCACGACATCGAAGACCTCGCCCTGCCATTACCCCCGGCGGCCTCCGCCGCGCTTCGCGTGCTCACCGCGATCACTGCCCGAGTGACAAAGCTCGATGATCCGCAGATGAGCGCGGGGGAGTGGTCCGCCCGCCGCCGAAATCTACTGAAAGAGCCCACCGGCTTCGACACCGCTGCCGTCCACACCTACTTCAACCAGTACACCTGGGACGTGTTCCATCCCGTCCGGCCCTTCCTGCAAGACCCCAGGCTGGCCGTGCAGTGCGAGGAGCGGGCCGGAGTCAACCAGCTGGTCTACGGCCGCCCGGAGGGCAACAACCTGGCCTGGCTCAGCCCCCACAGTGACACCGACCCGCAGCCGGTACCCACCAAGCACGCCCTGTGGCACCTGCTCATCCACCACATCTACGGCGCCGCCGGCAAATTGCCCGTGCGCACCGTCAACGGACAGCGCATCAGCAAGGCCAAGGCCGGGCCCTTACGCTCCACCCTCTCCTTCCACCCGCTGGGCCGCACCCTGTACGAAACCCTTCTGGCCGGCCTGCCCAAGCCGACCGAGGACTGGCGCGGCGCCGGGGACTACTGCCCCTGGGAGGAACCGCACCTGCCCGACCCGCTGGCCACCCTGCCGCCCGTGACCTGGCCCGGACGGCTGCTGACCGGCCGCTCCCGCCACGCCGTCCTCCTCATCCCCGCCCCCGACGGCCGTCACGTCACCGATGCCTATCTCAGCTGGTCAACCCAGGAGAGACTGCCGGCCGCCGATCCGTTCCTGATCCACCACATCGACACCAGCAAGCCCATCACCGAACGGCACACGCCCCGTCGCGCGGACGCCGACCGCGCCCTGTGGCGCGACCTGGACGCCTTGCTGCTCGCCGGTGACCAAGAGCCCAGCGTCCAACGCCCCGAGGCATTCACCACCCTCAACGACCTGCCGCCCGAGCTGCGTGCCCAACTCCGCGTCCGGGTCCACGGCTTCGACCAGGATGGCGAAACCGAAAACCGCACCTGGTACACGGCCCTGACCCCGCTGATCTGGCCCTGGACGCAGTAGCACGACCCGCGCACGGCCGAGTGGATCGCCGAATGCCGCAAGGAGCACAGGAGACGACGGCGGAGTCCATGACACCGGGGAGCGCGATCATGGCGGCGGCCGTCACGGCCGGACTGCCGTCCACGTCGGCGATCACACTCGTATAGCTGGCGGCGTGCAGCGAGTTGTCGTGCGGGCCCGCCTGCCACCGGGCCGCGGGAAGATGGCCGCCGCGCCGCTGGGACAGCATCGTGACCGCACCGGCCAGCGCACTGAACGGCAGCTGCTGCTCAAGATCCCGGCGCCGTGCGGTGGTGATCTCCAAGGCGGAGGCGTCGGCCCACGGAAGCGTCACCAGGGCGCGCAGGCGCAGCTGCGGCGGTGGCACCTGGCTCGTCCACCGACGCGCGCGCCGGGTCTGCTCGAGACCGAAGCGCACGGCGGGCTTTCACCGCCATCCACCCGTCTGCGAACGCACCAGACGGCCAGCACCCCACCTGCCGCCCTCCAGGTCCACCCGCACGGCGTCGGCGGCCACCACCCACGCCCGCCCGTCCTCGCCCGCTCCCGCCGGTATGGGGTAGCCGACCGCCGCCAGCGGATCCCCGCCGACATCGTTCCGGCCAGCGGTGACCACTGCCTTCCACACGGGCGCGGCGACCACGACCGGCGGGTGCGGAGGAGCCACACACAGCACCCATCCCGGCTCCCCATCTCGGGCGTGGCCCAGATCCTGCACCGCAGCCACCCCGTGACGGTACGCCTCACCCACCGGAGCTCCCAGGCCCGCGCCGGCAAGTTCCTCGTACGCCTCGCGCATCTCCCGTTCCCACTCGGGCAGGCCCTGCCCCACGCGCACGGCGGCCGGACCCGGTGAGTGGGCGACGGCGTCGCGCAGGAGCTTCGACAGCGTCTCGGCGGTGGGCATACCGGAGGCGGCGACACCCGCGGAGAGCAGACGCTGGATCTCGGAGCGCGCGAGCCAGTGGGTCCCGTCAGCCTCACGCATGGGCACCGCGACCGTGTCGGTGCGCGGCGCACCCGGCTTGCCGACCGGCGCCGCGACGACGAACAGGGTGCCCGCCTGCTGCGCCGGGATGTCGATGTAGAGCACGCAGGCGCCCTGCTGGTCGTCGGACCACTCCACGCTGACCCCGCGCGGAGCAGGGGTGACGTGCGCGCGGATCAACTTGCGGATCCGGTCGCGGTCGACCGAGGCGCGGTCGACCGGGATGATCCGGTCGAGGATCTCCACGTCGTCCACCACGCGTGTGCCGATGCCCAGCACGAGGACACCACCACCCCCGTTGGCGAAGGCGCAAACGTCCTTGGCGAGTTCCTCCACCGCGCGCGGGTCGCGCGGGTCGTACGGCACGGACTTGGCGTCCAGCCACTGACCCTCCGGCTGCTCCAGCAGCAGATCGGGCTTCTGCGCGCGCAGCGCAGCACGGACGGCTTCGAGATCCATCGTCGACATCCCGGAAGTATCCTGGTCAGAACCTGCCCACCCGACCGATTCTCCAACTCCGCACGGCCGAGAGCACCAGGCCCCCGGCCCCGGCCGCTGCGTCCGGTGCTTCTCCTGCGCCCGGCGTAACGAGGACCGATGTCCGCCTGTACGCCCGGCACGCCGTGGCTAATCGTCCCTCGATCGTCAATCTTCTTCCTCCTCCTCGTCGGCGCCGTCGACGGAAACAGGATGAAGCGACACCCCGACCGCTATGCGCGCCTGCCGGAACTCCTCGTCCACTGCGCCCTGCAGCCTGTACATGTTGCGGAGCAGCGGAACCGGCCAGCCGGCTTCACGCAAAACCGCATCCTCAATCACCCCGGCCGTAGCTGCCCAGGCTCGAAGACCGCGCAGCGCGGCCTCCGCCGCTGCGGCGGTCATATTCGCCGTATACACCAGCCACCCATCCCCGGCGAGTTCCTCGCTGAGGGAACACTCGGGGCTTCCCATGGATGCCCCGAGTGGCTTGTCCGTCCCAACGACCAGGAAACGGCCGCCATCCATGCGGGCAAGAACCAGCACAACCCGGGACTCGTCCGCCTGAGCTTGCACTTCGCCGGCCGCCGCAATCACCCGGCCCCACAGGTCCGCTGCCGACACCTCGTCGAGGTTCACCGTCTCGCTCTGGCCGCCCTGTGGCATACGGTCTGCGGGCATGCGCGCGTTCACCCCGTCGACCTTGAGCTGCCGAAGGACGGACCGCTCCACCTGCCGCGCGGCCTCCCGGGAGGGCAGCAGCACAGCGCGGTACAGGTGCCAGCCCTGGCTCCGGTGCTGATCGATCCGCGCGGCATCCAAGCCAGCGATCCCCACCTTCCCGACCCCGGTGGCGCTATGCGTGACCACGTAAACGTGCGTGGGTGTCTCGATCATGCGGTCATCTCCGTCCGGACCGACCCACACAGCCCGGCATGGTCGGCCAGGTGGATGTCCAACGTGCCAGAACTACCCAGGGGCGCACCCCTCTCAGCGGTCGTCCACCAGTTCGTGGGCGGCTACCTGGCCCGGACCACGCCGCTGACGGTCACCGGAGAGCGCCACGATCCGGTGTACCGGCAGCGCGACGGCCGGGTGGCCGCCGGTGGGGGAGAAGCCCACCCGGCCGGTATCGGCCTCGAAGTACGTCACGTGCCGTACAGGCGGTGCAGCCCCGTGTCCGGCCGCCTCCCGCACTCGACGTCCACCCACAGCGTCCAGTCCCGCAACCAGTGGATAGGCAGCTCCGCCAGTTCCGCCGCCGCGGCGCCAGGATGCCCGTCGTCCGGGACCCAGGCGTACGCGCCGCGGCCGCCAACTGCCGCCCCTGTCGCCGTACCTTCCCGTCAGCGGCCACCGCATCGCAAGCCCCGCTAACCGACGTCGCCTCGCCGGCAGCAGGGGCCGCCGCACGCCAGCCGGCCAGTGCCGCCTCCGACCGCGCCAGCATCCCCGCCCAGGCCTGCCGCAGCTGCCGGGCACCCGCATCGAGCACGATAAAATGGAATCGCCGAAAGCGGACCCGTTGGGCACGTCAGTGCAGTACTTCGACGTCTCTTACGAACCATTGCCTAACACGATACGATGATGATGTGCGTAGGCAAATAGGGCCGCTTCCGTCCGTGAGTTGACTCTTATTTTGGCCATGATCTTGGTGAGGTGGGCCTTGGTCGTGCGCTCGGCAATGCCCAGTTCGGTCCCGATCTCGCGGTTGGAAGCCCCGTGGGACAGCACCAAAAGGACTTCACGCTCACGAGGTGTGAGATCACGGATGGCTGATGGGTTCCCTGGCGCCGGCGGCTGGAACTGCAACGCCGTGTCCAGTTGTACGTGATCTTCCCTTGCTTCTGTTGAAAACTCCTCAAGCACAGCTACCCGGCCCCTCTCTGTGCCTATGTAGGTGTCCCGATCAGGACCCAGCCCTGGGGACCTTGCGTGCGTCCGCGCGTTCAACGTGAGTTGATGGCGCCATGAGCAATCTGGCCAGATCGGCAGCGGCTGGATTCAGATGTCGCGTGCACCACCTTCTGACTGGTTTACATGAAACCGGTAAATGATTGATGAACGGCTTCGTTGCGACTTCACCCATTGGTCGAAGGGGCACCGCAAGAAAGTCCCAGACCGACAATCCTGGCGTGTTCCTTGCCGTCCGCGGATCCACAATTCGAGGGCGTCGGCGAGGTCCGCCACCGTGCCGAACCACCCGAGCGGAGCTGGCCCAGGACGTGCCGGCATGGCTCCGGCTCGTACAGCCGGTACCGCTAGACGACCTCGCGGTGCGCCGTGTGCGGCGAGGATGCGCTCGCAGCCCGCCCGGATCTCGGCCGGACGGGTCAGGCCGATCCGTACGGCTTCGATGCCGTCCCCGCCCTGTCCGGCGGCCGCGCAGGCCGCCCGTTCATCGCCCCGGTATAGGGCGACGACGTGGTAACCGAGGGCGCTGAGCCGCCTGGACAGCTCCAGTCCGATGCCGCGGGTGCCGCCGCTCACCACGGCCGTACGGACGTCCGTCTCAGAACGGCCGGTCACCGGCGATGGCCGCACGGTCCACGACACAGCGGTGGGGGCAGCAATCGGACTCGGTGTAGTGCTGCACTGCGCGGTTGTCCCAGAACACCACGTCTCCCGGCCGCCAGCGGAAACGAACCTGGTACTCGGGGTATTGGATCTGCCGGAACAGGTAGCGCAGCAGTTCCTCGCTCTCCGCGGGCTCCAGCCCCTCGATGTGTGTGGTGAAAATGGAAGTGACGAAGAGGCTCTTGCGTCCTGTCCGGGGGTGGGTTCGTACCACCGGATGGGCGACCGGTGGGAACAACTCCTGAAAGTGACCGCGCTGTTCGTCCGTCAGCAGGTCGCGTTAGTTCGCCGACGGTGTGAAGTCGTGCACCGCCCGCAGGCCCTCCAGACGGCTCTTCACCTCCTCGGGCAGGTTGTCGTAGGCGGTGTCGGTGTCGGCGAAGAGCGTGTCGCCCCCGGCCACGGGCATCTCCACCATCCGCAGGACCGCACCGAGCGGCGGGTGGGGGATCCAGTGGAAGTCGTGATGCCAGACGTTCTCGAAGCCGGGGTTGGCAGCCCCCTTCTCCAGACGGACGACGTCCTGGGAGGCACCCTTGGGCAGGAACGGATGCTGGTCGATCTCGCCCCAGTTGACGGCGGAGGCCCGCTGCTGGTCGTGGGTGAGTTCCTGCCGGCGGAAGAACAGGACCTATTCCACTCCAGCAGGGCGCGGTCCAGTTCCTCGAAGAGCTCTGGGGTCAGCCGTCCGGACAGGTCCAGCCCCTCGATCTCCGCACCCAGCAGTGGGCCGTAGGGGCGCGACGGCATCCAGGAGACCGTGCCAGCACGCCGCCGCCCTGCTCAACTCCGAGATAGCAGCCTGGGCGACGCCGCAGAAGTACATCCCTGAATCCAGCCCGCGCAGTTCGTCACCTCCACCGACACAACCTTCGTGTCTAGCAATGACGGAGGCGGCGGCACCATCGCGCTGATCGCGATGTGCGTGGACTCGGAGATGCGCGCCGCGTCCGCCCAGGCCGCGCGCGCCGACGGATGGCTCGACCCGCCCATTCCGGCGATCCTCAATGAGACTGCCAATTTGTACAAGATCAGCGACCTGCAATTCGACCGTCAGGGCCAGAGGGTCTGACGTGGCGCAGGCATGGACGCCATGTGGTCCGCCTCGACCGTCAAGGTCATCGGCAGCGGTGTCGACGTCCCCGACTTCGCCGACAAACTCAGCCGTCTGATCGGCGACCACGACGCCACGGGGGTATGCACGCCGCCCTCCTCGACCTGCGCCCCTGGTACCAGGAACCCGGCGCCAGAACGGTCCCCGGTTTTCGGCCGCGCGTCGAAGGTAATCACCGCCCGTGCTATCGCGAAGCGCGCCCCGATGCAGTCCGAATTCGGACCGGCGGCATGAGCCCGTCCCGCCTGTGCCTGGTGCCCCTCCGCTCCCGCGACGCTAGGTAATTCTCCGCCCCGGCATCGGCATCACCCACCGCCCGCCGGACAGGCGCACAGCGGATACGACATCGCCTCCGGCGCCTGCTCCCAGGGGTTGCCGTATTGCTCCCTCTCGCGGCTGTGCCAGGAAACCGCGCCGCCCACTGCCGACTGTGGACGCCGCCCCGGCTGCTTGTTGAAGGCGGCATCCATGGCAGTGATCTGTTGAGGTGTGCCCCCAGCAGTCGGACGAGGCCGTCCATGCCGGTCAGCCGGCGGCTTGTGGGAGGTTGCGTGCGTGTCGCCGGAGGCCAAGGTGTTCAGCCCAGTTTGTCCGCCGACCGACCGCCACCGGGTGGGTGGGTGTCCCACCAAAGCTTGAGTTGGAGCGTCAGCCCGTTGCCCGCGGCTCGGACATCCTCCCAGGCAGGCGGGTCCTGGAAGAAGCCGTGCGACAGGTGATCCTTGCACTCCAGGCGCACCTTCCAGTGCTCACCGCGTGGGCCGATGTCCGTGATACCACGAGTGCGGCCGTGCCCGTACAGTTCCACTTCCAAGACGTACGAGCCCTTGTAGGGGGTTGCCTCAAGGCCGGTGACCTCGACCCAGTCATGCTCGCCGAAAACTTCAGACCCGAAGTCGTGCAGTCCCATGAGGAAGGGAGTGAGAAGGTCGATGATGTGAGTGGTCTTCATGACTTATCAGCACTTCTTTGATGCCACGCCGATCTTGCCGGGGTTAATGTATGCAGTGACGATACCCTGCGGGTTGATGTGGGGGTTCCTGCCCATCTTGCCGGGGTTTGTAACGACCTTGAACCGGCTCTTCGGAGGGCACTGCTTGAGGATGTCGTCGTAGATCCTTGCTCCTGGCATGTCGACGGTGATCGACCCGGACTGGATGGTGTTCGCTATCTTACGGTCAAACGCTTTGGACCAGCGGCCCTTCTTCGTCAGGTGCCGGTAACCCCACGTGGAAGAGCCGCAGCGTAGGACGACGACGGCCTTCGGGCCGATTTTGGGCCCCCGGGTGTAGGTGCGGACAACCTTCGACTGGGCCGCGTGGGCGCACGGGTCCTTCTTGAGCTGTGCCGCGGTTGACAGTCCGGCATGGCCGATGTCGCGGGCCGACCCGGGGGCGGCGGCGCTGGTAACCCCGATGACGGCAAGGGCAGTTGCGGTGAGCATGTGTCGCGCTGTAGCAAGCATGTCTTTCTCTCACTTTAGGGAAACGTGCGAAACCAGGAGGGTTTCGACGAGCTTATGCACCACAACACTTCGACCGCTATTGCCCTTTCGGGCACCACTCGCTGATTTGAGCCACTCCGCTACGGCGATTGCCAACGGCTAGTGCTCCAGCAGGATTTCGCTGTCTGAGCTGGTCTTTTCGGGGGTGGCGGGAGTGTAGCGGGGCTTCGGTCGTGCGGGGGCGGTCTCACGGGGACCGCCCCTCGATCGTGAGACAACGCCGCAGGTAGTGACAGCGGCGGGCGACTGCTTGGCGTTGGCGGCGCCAGTTCGACCAGCTCAGCGCGCGGTGTCGTCCGCGGTGTCCGCTCAGGTGCGGGGGCCGTGCACGACAAGCTGCCAGGAGTCGCCGAACCTCCGCCACTGTGAGACCGACGGCCCCGGGTGTCTCACCTGTTCCGCCCCCTTTTCCCAGGGTTGGTGTGCCGTAGCGGCCAGGAAAGCGTGAGCGAGCATGGCCAAAGTGATGTGCTGATACCAGCCCACGTAGCGGCGGACCTCGTACTGATCCAGGCCGCACTCGTTCTTCGCGGCCTGGAAACACTTCTCGATCGCCCAGCGCGCCCCGGCGACCCGCACCGACTCCTGGAGGGTGTGCTGAAGGGGTGCTAGAGGTTGTCCCGTAACTGCTGGTGAGGGGTGAGATAATCTTGCCGTGGCTGGTGTGATCACGGCGTCGGAGCCCTCGTGGATAGGTGGCGTACCGAACTCCTGCACCACCACTTCTCACCCGACCTGCTGTGCGGCGACCGCTCCACCGCCCCCGTCCTCAGCCCACCCGGCATGGACCCCATCCACTCCCACATCGTCCACCAGCAGCATCTCGAGATCGGCACCGTCCCCCTGCCCACCTTCTCCCTGGTCGGCCAGCTACGGCAGCTCACCTCACTGCTGTGACCAGCACGCGCGTGTGGTGTCACTCGCCATCCGGCTCGTGGCCGACACTTGGGAAACGCCGCAAGAATGCTTCAGCCGGGGCGGGCCGGCCACCCGCCCCGCCTGGCATGACTGCTTGCGCCTCGGCACCCGCGAACTCCACCAGGTTGCACTCTTGTGTCGGCGAGGAGGACGACATGTCCGTGCAGCCGGGCGACCACGGAGCACCCCCGCGTCGGCGGGGAGGACATGCCCGACCCGTACATGGAGTCGGCGACCGTCGGAACACCCACGCGTCGGCGGGCAGGACAGGAACAGCGCTGTGAGGAGGAAGGACGTCGCCGGAACACCCCCGCGTCGGCCAGCCGGGTCCGCGTGACCAGCCCGGCAGGAACGTCGCTCCAGCGCTCGTACCGCCGGACCTCAGCCGTACCGATCCCGTCCGCAGCAGCGGCACCTTCCGCCGCCCGCTCCTCACCCGTCACGCGCGTACCGTCGACTACAGCAACTACTGAATTCGTGGCGCTCAGAGTTCGTAACACGATCACGATCCGGGCTTCTTGAGGCGTGTCCACGCACATGCGGGTCGTTGGCGGTGCGCGCTCCGAAGGCGCGATGTCCTTGGGAGCGCGCGGCAGGGGTTCGGGTTCAGGCGTTGTAGCCGCCGTGGGCGTCCAGCACTGCGCCCGTGATGTACGACGCGGCGGGGCTCGCCAGGAAGGCGATCGCCGCGGCGATTTCGTCGGGGTGCCCCATGCGTTGCAGGGACAGCGAGCTGACCAGGGCCTTGAGGGTCTCGGGGTCCGGCGGTTGCATGCCGCCCTCCATCAGTCCGGCCTCCACGACGTTGGCCGTGATGTTCCGGGGCCCGAGGTCGCGTGCGACGCCCATGGTGTACCTCTCGATCCCGGACTTGGTCGCCGAGTAGTCGGCAAGGCCGCGGGCGCCGACCCGGGAGCCCAGTCCGGAACTCACTGTGATGATGCGGCCGCCCGCGCGCAGCACTCGGGAGGCGGCCCGGATGACGGCGATCACGCCGAGGTAGTTGGTGGCGTGCATCCGGTCCAGTGCGGCGGTGTCGGCATCCGGGTCGTCCACCGCGCCAGCCACGGAGATCGCCGCGTTGTTGACGAGGATGTCCAGGCCGCCGAAGTGCGCGACCACGTCGTCGATCAGCGCCGGCGCCCGGCTCGTTTCCGCCTGGTCGGACTGGAAGGCCACGGCCTTGGCTCCCTTGCCGTGCACCTCGTCGACGACGGCCTGCGCCTGTTTCTCGGAGCTGACGTAGGTGAAGGCGACGTCGGCGCCCTGCTCGGCCAGCAGTCGTACGGTCGCGGCTCCCAGTCCGCGCGACCCCCCGGTGACCAGGGCGATCTTGCCCGTGAGTGGCTTGCTCATTCTTCTCACCTCGTTGATTGACCCTTCCCGGCAGTCGCAACATTAATTGTTACGACAGACTGTTGCAACCTTCACTGTTACGACTGCCGTAACATGAAGCGTTGTGGCCGAGAGGAGGAGTTCATGAGCGCCAACAGCAGGCTGACCATCGCCGCCCACGCGCTGGCCTGGATCGGCCTCTACCAGCGCCAGGGCCATGAGGTCGCCACCTCCGAGCAGATCGCGACCAGCGCGAACACCAACCCAGTGGTGATCAGACGGCTGCTCGGCGAGCTACGCAGGGCCGGGCTCGTGGAGTCCCGGCGGGGCGTGGGCGCGGGCTGGTCGCTGGCACGCGAGCTGGAGTCGATGACCCTGCTCCACGTGTACGAGGCAGTGGAACCCGGCCCGCTGTTCGCAATGCACCGCACCACTCCGGACCAGGGATGCGTGGTGGGTCACGGCATCCAGCCGGCGATGCAAAGCATCTACGAGGGCATCGAGAAGACCCTGAGACACGAGCTGGCCCGCGTCACGCTCGCGAACGTACTCCGGGACGTACTCGCGGCACCTCGCTAGCCTCCCCGTTACGCCCTGACATCACCAAGACCCCCATCCATGCCCAGGCCGGCGAACAGCCTGGCAACCAGTCACGCCGAAGACCGTTGCGGTATCAGACCGTGTCCTACGAGCTCGTAACTTGATCTTGTTGTAGTGCCCTTGTCCGGCGTGACCGATGTGACGATTCCGCCGTTCGGGAGGATGTGAGCACCCGGCCATGGATCGTGGACGACGACTTGTGGGCGCTGATCGAGCCGCTGTTGCCGCCCTGGCCAGAGAAGTCGCCGGGCCCACGGCCGGTACCGGACCAGCTGTGTCTGCAGGGCATCCTGTACGTCCTCTACAACGACATAGCCTGGCAACTCCTGCCGCTGGAGCTGGGATTCGGCTCGGGACAGACCTGCTGGCGGCGCCTGGACCGCTGGCAGCAGGCCGGAGTCTTCGACCAACTGCACCGCATCCTGCTCGCCGAGCTGAACGCGGCCGGCGAACTCGCCTGGTCCCGCGCGTGCGTGGACGGCTCCCACATCCGCGCGAAAAAGGGGGCGCCGACACCGGTCCGTCGCCGGTCGACCGCCGCAAGACGGGCAGCAAACACCACCTGATCTGCGACGGACGCGGCACCCCGCTCAAGGTCATCACCACCGCGGCCAACGTCAACGGCGTCACCCAGACCCTCGCCCTGGTCGATGGCATCCCGCCCGTGGCCGGACGGCCCGGGCGGCCACGCCGCCGCCCCGACTCGCTCCTCGGTGACAAGGGCTACGACTCCAACCCCGCCCGCCGAAAGATGCGCAAGCGGCGGATCCTGCCGGTCATCTCCCGCAAGGGCGCCCCGAACATCAAGGGCCTGGGCAAACTCCGTTACGTCGTGGAGCAGACCCTCGCCCTGCTCCACCAGTTCAAACGCCTTGCCGTCCGTTGGGAACGCCGAACCGAACTCCACGACGCCTTCGTCTCGTTGGCCTGGCAGCCTCATCTGCTGGAGACGCCTCAAGAAGGCTCACCCATGATCGTGTTACGAGCTCTATGCCGGATGCCGCGGTTGTACAGCCCGCCAGTGCCCCGACCACCTTCACACTGCACCGCTGTCCGTTCGACGTACCAAGGTCAAGTGCGTGCTGCGGACAGGGCACGGTGCTGGCTGGGACGGAGATTGTACCTGCGGGTAAAGGCCGCGCTTAGTGCAAAGGCGCTGGAGTAGCCGACCTGCCGGGCAATGGAGTCGAGGGTGTCGTCGGTGCGCTGCAACAGGTCGGAAGCCAGGCACAAGCGCCATTCGGTGAGGTAGGAGATGGGTGGCTCGCCCAGCATGTCGCAGAACCTACGGGCAAACGTGGCCCTCGACACTCGCCCTTCGGAGGCAAGGGTCTCGACGGTCCAGGGCCGGGCCGGTTCGTCGTGAATCGCTCTGAGAGCGGGTCCTACGATCAGATCTTGTGTGGCGTGGTACCACCGGGGGGCGGAAGCCTCTGGAAGAGAGAACCATTCGCGCAGAGTCTGGATCAGGACCAGGTCGAGAAGCCGGTCGAGCATGGCCTGCTGACCAGGTTCGTCGCGGACTATCTCGGACTCCAGAAGCTCCAGGGCTGCCTGTCGTTGTTGCCTGTGAGGGACCACTACGAGGCGCGGCAGGGAGCTCAGCAGGCGGTCGGCTATGCGACCTTTCATATTGAAGGAGCCGGTGAGCAGCGCGTGCTCGGCATTCAAGTGCGTGCCGCAGGTCCGGACCCCCAAGGCGATGCTCTCCTCGGCGAGGACGTTGCCCGCCTCGTCAGTGCAGGTACCTGCTTCGGTTACCACATACATGGGCGGGGTCTGCTGGTCGGGGGCGCTGGTGACGCTGAAGGGTTGTGGACCGGTGAGGATCGCGACGTCGAGTTTTCGCAAGTGAACAGGCTGGGCTCCATCCGGAACGACCCAGGCGTCGCCGCGCAGCAGTGTCACGAGCGTCATCGACGCACCCTCGTCGAACCTGATTGACCAGGGTGGGGACATCAGGTTCTGCCCGATCAGCGCTCCAGCGGAGCGGATGTGCTCAAGTATGTCGGTCAGGGCATCCATGCCCCAAGATTAGACGCTGAAGCATGTAAGGCGAGACCTTGAATCATTCCTCGTCTCACGCTCTGCGGGTTTGATGAACATGTGCACGAACCCGAGTCAGTGCGCACCGACGTCCGACAGGGCGTGGTGTTGCGGACGAGAGGCTCGTCCGCAGCTGATACCTACAGCAGGCAAGAGGCGGGATCGGACCTGTTCGCCGATCCATTCACCTCACTCGATACATGCTCACGCGCCCTTGGACCTGTGGCGTGCGAGCGGCTTCAGTACTGGAGAAAGTGTGATGCTCGACAATGCGCTCGCGTTCGAAGCTTCGATCCGGGCAGGCGATCTCGCGGAGGCCATCGGCCTTCTTCGCTCCGGTACGGATGTGAACGGGCGCGGCCCCGAAGGCCTGACACCGCTGATGATCGCTTCCGGTCTCGGCCAGCCGCAGATGGTGGATCTTCTGCTGAGTGCCGGAGCGGACGTGCACGCGGCCGAACCGCGCATGGGGGCGATGGCGATCCACAAGGCGGCCCAGTCGGGCAACGCCGATGTGGTCGGACTGCTGCTTGACCACGGATCGTTCATCGATCAGCAGTCTCCCGTTCTTGGGAACACCCCGCTCATCGATGCGGTGCTGCACAAACATGAGGGTGTAGTCCGACTGCTCCTTGAGCGTGGCGCCAGGACACCGATCAGAAACCACTGGCAGCAGACGGCACTTGAGATTGCCCGGGACGAGAGGCTTGAGGCGATCGCACGGCTGATCGAGGAGCGAAACGACAGAGATGCCGCTCATGCCGGCAATTCGACGTTGATCGCCGCGATCAAAGCGAACGATCTTGGACAGGTGAAGCAGCTCATCTCATCCGGAGTCCCCGCCAATGAGCGGCTGCCCACCATCGGGAGCGTCGACGACGACTACACTCCGCTCGGCATCGCTGTCCGCGAAGGACACACCGATATCGTGCGCGAGCTGCTCGACGCGGGCGCGGACCCGCGCCGGGTGATCGGCTTGATGAAGGGCACGCCGGTGCATGAGGCGGCCTACTTCGGGCATGCCGACGTCCTGCGGGCGCTGACGGAGACGAGCGGGCGCGTCGGTGCGCCGGAGGCAGAACTGGACGCGCAGGGGTCCTACAACGGCCTGACCGCTCTGCACGATGCGGTCTGGCACGGGCATCTGGAAGCAGCGCAGGTATTGGTCGGCGCGGGCGCCCGCCTGGACCTGAAGACACATGCAGGTATGACGCCCCGTGGGCTGGCACACCTCTACGGCTACGACGATCTTGCCGCGTTCCTCGCCGAAGCCGAGACGAACTGATCCGATCAGGACCGTCACGGATCACCGGACACGAAGCACGCCCCAACTGGTCGCGCGTCCGCAGGCTTTGGATTCGCCCTTGATCGAAGGAGCTTGTCATGACCGATGCCATCACACCGCACCCCTTCGCCTTCCCTGACTCCGCGCTCGACGACTTGCGCGAGCGGCTGTCCCGCACCCGCTGGCCCGACCGGGAGACGGTGAACGACTGGAGCCAGGGTGCGCCGCTGGCCAGGATGCAAGGACTGATCGACTATTGGCGCGACAGCTACGACTGGCGCGCTGCCGAGGCCCGGTTGAACGCACTGAATCCGTCCATGACGCGGATCGACGGACTCGACATCCACTTCCTTCACGTTCGCTCACCGGAGCCCGACGCGGTGCCGTTGGTGCTGACCCACGGCTGGCCCGGTTCGGTCTTCGAGTTCCTCAGGGCCGCGCCGCTTCTCGCCGATCCACGAGCACACGGTGGCGATCCGGGCGACGCCTTTCACGTCGTCATCACCTCGTTGCCCGGCTTCGGCCTGACCGAGAAGCCGACAGAGCCGGGTTGGACGCCGGCCCGGACTGCGCGTGCCTGGGTCGAACTGATGCGGCGGCTCGGCTACGACCGTTTCTTCGCACAGGGCGGTGACTGGGGCTATGCGATAGCGAACGAACTGGGCGGGATCGGTGCGCCTGCGGTGCAGGCGGTCCACTTCAACATGTTCCCCATCTTCGAAACGATGGAGGCCGTCGACACTCAGGAAAGGCGCGCCCTCAAGAGGCTGCGGGACTTCAAGCAGAACGAGTCGGGCTACCAGATCGAGCAGATCCAAAGCCCGCAGACGATCGGATACGCCCTCAACGACTCCCCGGTCGGGCAAGCGGCGTGGCTGTACGAAAAGTATGAGCAGTGGACCGATCACGGAGGTGATCCGGAAAGCCTGCTCAGCCGCGACGAAATGCTGGACAACATCACGCTGTACTGGCTGACGGCGACGGCGACGTCCTCTGCGCGCATCTACTGGCAGAGCATGACGAACTGGAAGGAATGTGAGATCGACGTGCCGGTCGGCTTCACCCAGTTCCCGCGCGATATTCATGAGACCAGCCAGCGCTGGGTAGAGGAACGGTATCCCACACTGGTCCACTACAACGAGTCCCCCAAGGGCGGGCATTTCGCCGCGTGGGAGCAGCCGGAGCTGTTCACCGAAGAGGTCCGCGCAAGCTTCCGCCATACGCGATGACAGCGCCACTCGGCTCGGCCGCTCCAGGCCGAGCCGAGTCGCCGGTGTCACCGCGGCACGCTGAGAGTCGGCACTGGCTGGTGGAGAAGGACACGTACACGGCCATACCGTCAAAGGCGTCCCGGTGTTTCGGTTGATGATCGAAACCCCAGCATTTGGCCGCGGGGAAGCCCAATTGTTTCCGTAACGGACCTCGCTCGATGCCACAATGGTCGAGCAAGGTCTGGGCACGCACGAGGCCGATCAACTCGCCGACATGTTCGTGCTGATGGAAAGCGGCCTGATCGCCGAAACGACCCAGGACCTCGCCGCTGTGCTGGGACGGCCACCACGGACCTTTGCGGAGTACGCCGCCCACGCGGCAGCAGCGGGAGCATGGCATGCGCAGTGATCGCCCGGCGTCCGGAGCCATCCTGCTCGGTGCGCACGCCGAACCCAGATCGCCTAATCGACGCCTCGTTCAACGCTCTCAACACCACTTCCCACCTGACGAAAGCACTTAGATGACCACCGACGACAAATCGCTGACCTTGCTGGTCACCGCGAACCCCGACCCCCGGTCCCTCACACATCACGTGATCGAGAGGCTCGAAGCGGCCCTCTCTCCCCAAGCAGTCGAGGTCGCCGATCTCCACCAGGAGCAGTTCGATCCCAGTTTCACCCTGGCAGATCGCCGCGCCTACCATCAAGGCGGTGATTATCCGCCGGACGTCATCCGTGAGCACCGCCGTCTCGAACGCGCTACCGACCTTGTGTTGATCTTCCCGGTCTACTGGTGGTCGATGCCGGCCCTGCTGAAGGGATGGATCGACCGAGTCTTTGTCAATGGCTGGGCCTTCGAGTACTCACCCACTTCAGCTCTCCGTCCCAAGCTCCAGCAGCTCAGGACACACCTCTTGCCCGTCGCCGGCAGCGATGCCGGCATGTATGAGCGGCATGGATACGAAAGGGCCCTGAAGACACAGATCGAGCATGGCATCGTCGACTACTGCGGAAGTCGCCGTGGTGCCACCGCCTTCGTCTACGAATCGGAACAGGTCCTCGCCGAAGCCACCAAGGAAAACGTGGACCGCGCGGTGCGGACCATCACCGAAGCCATCCGGGGTGGATCGACCCACTCCCGACACTGAGTGCGGTCCAGGGGCGATGACGGCCGACAGCCGAGGACATCAGGGCACTCCATACGTGCCGCACCGCCCGACG
Source organism: Streptomyces sp. Y20 (assembly GCF_043195475.1). Classification (NCBI taxonomy): domain Bacteria; kingdom Bacillati; phylum Actinomycetota; class Actinomycetes; order Kitasatosporales; family Streptomycetaceae; genus Streptomyces; species Streptomyces sp. Y20. Next base: position 19,638 of record NZ_JBIDDP010000016.1, on the reverse strand, counting down.
GTCTACGCCCCAGACGCGTACGGCGGCATACAACGACCGCACACAGGGCGATGACCTGCGTGGCCGGGCCCTGGGGAAACAGCTCGGTGGCAGCCTCCGGTGCCGGTCACGTCGCGTTCGACGGTAATGCCGTGTGCCGGCAGAAGGCGGCCGGTGTCGCACGCACCTAGCAAGCGGGCCGTGTACCGACTGGTGTTCGCCACCCGTAACCCGTATGGCTTGTGGGTATTCGGCGACACCGTTGCCTGGGCCCGGGCAACGTGGTGGGAGACGCTGGAGGAGCGCGAAAGGGACGACGGCTGTTTTCCATGGCCTCGGTGACGCGCCCAGATCCGAAGGAGGTCGAGGCCAAGGCGGTGCCGGAAATTGCCAATCCTCCGGCGAAGCTGCTGGCACGGACCCGGCGACCGGTCAAGCTAGTCGAACACACGCTGGAGATCTCCGGGTCCTTCTACGGGCAAGTCACCGAGCCGGTGGTACGCAAAGCGGTGCAATTCCTGCACGACTAGTGCTGTGACCGCATAGGTTCGCCGGGTTGCCGGGCGTCGGTCGCTGGTCGTCATGCACCGGACTGAATGGGAGGTCCGGATGTCAGTCGGCGAGCGCGGCGTTGACGATCGCCTTGATGTACGGGAGGTCGTTGCCGGTCCCCGTCGGGTTCAGGGAGTACACCACGCGGTGTCGGAGGTCGCGGGTGGCGAAGATCTCGTTGTCCCAGCCGGGGCGGGAACCGGTCTTGCCCCACGCGTACTCGCCACTTGGGAGCTGGTACCGCAGGAGTCCGCCAATGCTGTAACGGGATGCCTGGCCGACGCAGTTCGTGTTGTCGGCGGCGCTCTTCACGTTCGGTACGTCGAATACCAGCTTCTGCTGGGCGGGTGGGAGCAGGCTGCCCCGGAACAGTGCGGCGATGAAGCGGTCCAGGTCGGCGGCGCCGAGAGTGCCGAGGAAACAGCCGCCGACCAGAGCGGCTGCGGCATGGACTCGCCACATGGCAAGTGGTTTTCGAATGAGTTGTTCCGTGGGGACTCCGGTCCGGTGAGGGAGACGAGGAATGAGCCGTGACTTAGCCGCCTCGGCTCGAGAGTGATTCGGCTGTGGTCCGCCGGGCGCCGACGCCCGGCGGACCACAAGGCGGCACGTCACGCCGTCTGGCGATGCTGTCGGCAGATGCCGGATGGTGCTGTCAGCACCTCGGCAGTCCGGCTGGCGGGTCGTGCGGCGTGTTGACGTTGCCGCCCCAGGAGTACACGCCGTAGTAGGCGTGCTCGGGGTGGTCGTGCGTGTCGATGACGACGCCGCGGTACCAGACGTTCGTGTGGTGCTTGCCGTCGTTGTAGTAGTCGCCTCGCTTGTAGCAGTCGACGGCGAAGCTGCTCTTGCCCTTGGTCGTGCCGAGCACGTGGCTGTTCAGGTGAGGGCCACTGCGCAGATGGCTGCCACCGTCCACGGTCGTCCCGATCCCGCTTGCGGCGGCCGGGGTGGCTGTGGCCGCGTCGGCCGGTACTGCCGGGTTGAGTGGTCCGGCGGCGATACCAATGGCAACCGCTGCGGTAGACAGTGCCGCACGCACAGATGCGCGCATAGTGATGCTCCAATCTGGTGTTCTGATAGCTCGTGACCCGGCACACACGCAGTGGGGACACCGGTGGTGCCGGGGTGCGGGAGGCAGCGGCCGTCCGCCTGGCTTGTGGGACGACGACACCGCGGTCGAAGCAGGGTGGGGGGTGCGGGCGTCCACCCCCGTGGGACGCCCGCACCGGCAGGTCAGTAGTCCCAGGCGGGGTGGCCGTAGCCCCAGATGAGGTGGCTGGTGCGGGGGTACTTCAGCCGCTTGACCTGGTCGGAGCGGTTGCCCTCGACGGTGTAGACGTAGGTGTCGTCGTAGGACGTCACGATCCCGATGTGGTCCTCGCCGTCATGACCGTTGAGGTCGAAGAAGATCACGCAGCCTTCGCGCGGGCCGCCGCCGGTGGCCCCGCGGCGGTAGAACCGGTGGTGGTTCCTGAACCACTTGAGGTGGTCGGGGACGGAGGCGTGCTTGCCGCCGATGGCCGCCAGCTGGCCGACCTCGTGGAAGACCCAGCTGACGAAGATGTCGCACCACTCCTGTCCGTCGGCCCCGTACCACCGGCCGTACTTGGTGTGGTTGGTTCCGCTTTCCCGGTATCCCACCTCCCTCTTGGCGATCCGGGCGACCTTCACCGGCGGCACGTTCGGATCCATCGGCGCGACGGCGTCGAGCACGGCCAGCTCGGCCGGCGACAGCTCCTGGCTGGGATCGACGGGCTTGGTTACCGCAGCGAGTCCCGGCACCTGCCCGCCGGAGACGAGCGGCCTTTCCTGCGGGGCGAGCGGTTCGGACATGATCACTCCTTCGTGCTGTCTACGCGGGACAGCGATCGACTGACAGGTGACGGGCCGGACGAGATGAGCGAGTCCGTGCCGTCTGACCTTGACTTTTCCGGCCGAGGAATTGAATGGGCAGCCGGTTTCGCCGCTCTGATCAATGACTGCACGGCAGGTCAGGGGCGTGGCGTGCGGGGCTGACCAAAGAAGTCGCCTGTGGTTGCCGTTGCCACATCGGTGCGCGTAGCTTCACGGACCACAGTGCTGCGTCCACGGGGGGAAGCGGCGCAGGGGGTGATGTTGATGGCGGGACGTCCGGAGAGTCCGCTCGATCCGAACGCGGGTCCGGTGCAACGGTTGGCGGCCGAGTTACGCAAACTCCGTGCAGAAGCCGGGAGTCCGACCTACCGGGTAATGGCGCAGCGCGCGGGGTTAGGGGCGAGCACACTGTCGCAGGCGGCCGCGGGGGAGCGGCTGCCGACCCTGCCGGTCGTACTCGCATACGTGCGTGCGTGCGGCGGCGATCCGGAGGAGTGGGAGGAGCGCTGGCGTCAGGCGGCGACGGAAGCAGCGGCCGCACCCCGGACCGAGGGCGAGGACACAGAGCCTCCTTATCGAGGTCTGGCCCGTTTTGAGCCCACGGATGCAGATCTGTTCTTCGGCCGCGATGAACTCACCGAGCGCCTGTTCCAACAGGCCTGCTCCCGCCGCTTCACCGCCGTCTTCGGCCCCTCGGGCAGCGGAAAGTCCTCCCTGCTCCGGGCCGGTCTCATCCCCCGTCTGCGCGCTCCCGATCAGGCCGGGCCGCGGCCGGCCGCCCTGCGCGTGCTCACCCCGGGCGAGCACCCGATGCGCACCCACGCCGAGCGCCTTGCACCGACCGACGGGGACGGGGACACGTGGCTGATCGTGGACCAGTTCGAAGAGCTCTACACCCTGTGCACGGACCCCGGTGAACGCGAACAGTTCCTCGACCATCTCCTGGCCGCCACTGACCCGGCCAGTCGGCTGCGTGTGGTCATCGCGGTACGCGCCGACTTCCTCGGCCGCTGCGCCGCACATCCCCGGCTGACCACCGCGCTGCAGGATGCCACCGTGCTGGCTGGCCCGATGAGCCGGGACGAACTACGCGAGGCCATCATCAAGCCCGCGCAGAGCGTCGGTCTCATCGTCGAGCGCGCGCTGTCGGCCCGTATCCTCGAGGAAGTCGAGGGCCAACCTGGTGCGCTTCCGATGATGTCACACGCTCTGTTGGAGACGTGGCGGCGCCGCAGAGGCCGTGCCCTCACGCTCGAGGCGTATGAGGCGGCGGGCGGCTTGCACGGTGCGATCGCCCGCACAGCAGAAGACGCCCATGCCCGCCTCACGCCGGCCCAGGCCGATCTGGCCCGCAGGATCGTGCTGCGGCTGATCACCCCCGGTGAGGGGACCCCCGACACCCGACGGCCAGTTCCTCGCACGGAGCTCGCCTTCGACAGCCCCACCGACACGGCCGTCGTCCTCGACCGCCTTGCCCGTGCCCGCCTGCTCACGCTCGACGAGGACATGGTCAACATTGCCCATGAAGCCCTCCTCACCGCCTGGCCCAGGTTGCGCGGCTGGCTTGAGGCCGAACGCGGGCGTTTGCGCGTCCACCGGCAACTCACCGAAGCAGCGAACACGTGGCGAAGCCTGCACGAGGACGCCGGCGTGCTGTACAGGGGAAGCCGCTTGACTACCGCGGAAGAGGCCTTCCCAGAGCCTGACCGCCCCAGTTTCCTGACTGAGACGGAGGCGTCTTTCCTAGCTGCGAGCATCAGCGTTCGCTACAAAGAGCAGCTCGCGGCCAGACGCACCGTTCAGCGCATGCGCGTGCTCCTGGCCGCGCTGGCCGTCCTCGTTCTACTCGCGGGTAGTGCCGCAGGTGTCGCTTTTCAACAGCGTGGCGCCGCACAGAGGGAACGGGACCAGGCTCTCGCCCGGCAGATGGTCGCCGAGGCTGATCGTCTCAGCGGGCGGGGTGGGGCACTGCAGTCGCAGGACGCGTCCCTTGCCGCCCAGCTCGAACTCGCCGCGTACCGGACGCATCATGCACCTCAGACGTACACGGACCTAGTGAGTCTGACAACGGCCACGCTGTTCTCGGAAACGCCCAATGACGAACCAACACCCGACAAGAGTGGCAACTCCGTGCCGTACAACGAGGGCGTCTCCTCCGATGCCGCCCACGGCCTCATGGCTGTCGTTGGAGATGACGGCCGAGTCCGACTCTGGGACACCCACGACTTCGCTCACCCACGACGAGTGGGCCGCCCGATCGTCGGCACCACTGTGGCATTTTCTCCACGCGGAAAAATGCTTGCCATAGCCGACGACACGACAAATATTCGCCTCTTGGACACTTCTGATGCGACATCTCCCCGACTGCTTACCACCTTTAGCGCGCCAGGACCTCTGGGCGCTTCCACAATGACTTTCAGCCCCGACGGAAGGGTTCTCGCCGGAGGCACCGGTGACATCTTCCAGCGATCGCACAGCGGCACATTCCTCTGGGATCTAAGCAATACTGCGCACCCGCGTCTGCTCGACCACCACCCACTGGCCGGCTGGGTGGCAGCCTTCCAGGCGCACAGCCCAGTCCTGGCCGTCGCGAACGGGACCAACGGAAGCGTCGATCTCTGGAGGGTATCCGGAAAAGGGGCACCTCGGTATTTGGGAGGCTTTCGCACAGGCGCACTTCAGGTGAGTCACCTGACATTCACTCCGGACGGCAGGTATGTCGCCGCAGACGGCAGCGGAAGAAGCCAGGTCTGGCTGTGGGATGTCCAGGACCCTAGGCATCCAACCCGATTCAAGCAGCCCTTAAGTACCCCGGACGGGTCGCAGGTCAACTCTGCCGCGTTCAGCCCCGATGGAAGGGTACTCGCCCTCTCGGGGGAAAATGGAGTCCAACTGTGGAATGTCACCTCCCCAGATGACCCGAGCAGACTCGGGGAACCTCTCGGGTTGCAGGGGCGCGGGCTCCTGGGCCTTGTCTTCAGTGCCGACGGCCACGCATTGACGACCATTGGACAGACCCTTCGTATGTGGACCTTGCCACCCAATGTTCTCGTCGGATGCGTCGGCTATTCGCCGCCGACCGTCAGTCCCGACGGTCATACCCTGGCCGCCGTGTGCGATCGTCACGGTGATCAGGTCGTGCTGTGGGACATCACATCACCGTTCTCACCGACCAGGATGAGGCATCCTTTGCCTGCCTCTCTCGCAGTGTTCGCGCCTCGTGGACACTTGCTTGCCACAGCTGACCAGGAAGGCGCGATCGCTCTCTGGAACACTGCCGCGGGGCAGACTCCGACGCGGTACGCCCAGCGGCGCATGAGTCCTGACAATGCGGTGGATCTCATGGCCATCAGCCCGGACGGGCGCACTCTCGCTACGGGAGTCGGTGGGGACCTGAACGTGCAGCTCTGGGATATCTCCGATCCCAGCCGCCTGCGGTGCCGTGGAGTGATCACCCCATCGGAGGACGGAAACTATGGACTGCAGGGTTTTTCTTTCAGTCGCACTGGGCACACGCTCTCCATCACGCTGACCAACGACATGAGCCAAGACGCGGCAGGAGAGATCACCTTCTGGAACACCGCGAATCTGGCTCACGCTGTCCGTCTCGGAAAACCATGGCCCGGTGAGCAGATGGCCTTTTCGCGGCTAGGCGTCGCCGCCCTCGTTCAGGCAGACGGAGCTGTCCGTCTATGGCAGGTCAATCACTCGGGAGCGAAGAGGCCCGGCGCTCTCATCGCCACCGGCAGTGCACCTGTCACCTCCATTGGGTTCAGTTCTGACGGACAGCGGCTCGCAATGGGAAAAGAAGACGGCACCCTCCGACTTTTCGACGTGAGTGACCTTGCCCACCCGAGGGCCGTGGGTAATCCGGTGACCGGGCACACAGCAGCGGTCCGGTACGTCGCGTTCCCTGAGACTGACGTCATCGTCACGGGAAGCGATGACGACACGGTACGGTTCTGGGACCTGAATGCAGCGCGAGCCACCCGGCGTATCTGTGCAGTCACAGATCATTCTCTAGGCCGTCGGCAGTGGCAAGAATACGTCGCTACTTCGCCCTACCGGCCACCGTGCCTTTGATCGCTGCAGGAACTCGGCGTCAGTACACCACCGGCCTGCTGTCGACCTCGGCGGTCGGCCCGCTCTGCACACCATGCAGCTGCAGCAGCTGCTCCTCGGCGCTGTCGACAGCGCTGGTGATCAGCCTGCGCTGCTCGGCGGGTACCGCAGCCCGCCACGCCGCCGATGCAGCCCAGCTGGACCTGCTGGAGGAAAGCTGCAACGGCGCCTTCGTCTGGGACGCGTTGTGGGACCAGTGGACGCCGCAGGACAAGATCAGGCCCTGGCTGCGCACTCTGACAGGGGACGTCGCCGGATCGGTCGCAGGAGCACTGCGCGATCATCCCGATTGCGCACGCCACTTCTCCTCCCTGGCGAACGAACTCCGAGTCGATCACCGGATCCGCTCGGCAGTCTCACCACCTTCGCCGGGTTCGGCCGGAACCGCCGGATCAACATAAAGGCGACTACGCCTGGTATTCGTCCTCTGCGCTGCGACCGGTGTCGGTTACGACCTTGGAGGCCTGGAGGCTGGGTGTGCTGTCACTGTGAAGCTGGTTGCACTCTGGCTGTGGTTTCCTCTGTCGGTAGCGATCTGTGGTGGCTAGACTTGCCACCATGTCTGTCACCACGATGACCTTGCGGATCCCGGATGATCTTGCGCCGTCGATCAAGGCGGCTGCTTCGGAGGCCGGCTTGAGTGTGAACGCGTATGTGGTGCGTGCTGCGCGTCGTGCGGCGACTTTGGATGCCGGGCGGCAGCTGGCTGCTCTCGGCCTCGGTGATGACCTGGCGGGCGAAGGCGACACTCTGTGAGGCGCGGTGAGGTCTGGACGCTGCCGGATGGCCGCGATGTCCTGATCGTCAGTCTGACCGGCCTGGAGGAGTCCTACGGGGCGGTGCTGGTGATCGTGTTGCATGAGAGCGGCCGGTTCCCGGACACGGCCATGTCGGTGGTGATCGACTCCCCGGTCCCGTGCACCGCCGTCGCGGTCAACATCGTGCAGCTGCGCACGAGCCGTTTCGACGGTGCCAAGCTCCTCGGACCGGTCGACACTGCCGTCATGGCCCGCGTCGACCAGGCCCTGCGCGCCGTCCTGGACCTTTGAAGCACCCCTTACCCAGCCCAGCCCGTGTCCCTGCCTCTGAGGGGAGGGTCCCAACAGCCGGTGGCAGGGCGACGCGGACTGGCCCTGCTCCCCGTGATGGTCCCGACCACCCCCGGTACCTGGTCGAGCCCACGTTTCCTCGCCGGCGCGGGGGTGTGCCGAACTGCGCCAGGTTCTCGCGCTGCGCGGCCCCGTCTTCCCCGCCGACGCGGGGGTGTTCCGATCCACGCCGTCCTGTCCCAGCGGAAGGCACTTCCTCCCCGCGGACGCGGGGGGTGTTCCGGCGACCGTGCTGTCCGGGGAGCTGACCCACGAGTCCTTCCCGCCGATGGGGGGTGTGCCGCTCCGTACTCGGCCCGGACCGGACCCGGATACGGCGGTGACCGGTCGAGCCTGGTGGACGGCTGGGCGGGCCCTGTGCAGCCGGCCATCTACTACGGACGCCCTGAAACAGCTTCGTGCGCGCGATATGTACGTCATACGTACGCTGTTCGTGCGGTCAAGCCGCAGATCTGGGCCATGGTGAAGGAGCGCGTGGTGATGACGGGAGTCGTCGTCGACACCCGTGGCCGGATCGGCTGCACCGCGCCGATCGGGTCGACGGGCGAGGACTGGCTGCGGCACCTGACCGTCGCACTGTCGACCCGCTACGCCGCTCGCTTCTTCGAGGCCCAGGAGCAGGGTGCCGGTGAGCAGCGCCTTTAGAAGCTGTTTCTGAGCCGTTCATGCCATATCAAATTGGGCCTGGACGGCACTGGCCCGGGAATCGCAGGCCTGCTGGTGAGCGAGGTAATCAGGTCGACATGGAAGAACGGATGGCGCAGGGTTCACCCCATGCCTGTTCCTTCCTCGATGCTGTTGCCGATCGGGTACCGCAGTCGATCGGCTACCACTGCTGACGCCCACGCAGTTCACCGCTTGGTCACCGCGTGCGAGTACGAGCTGTACGGCCGTGCCGTGACCGGCTCCGATCGCATCGCCGCTGATCTCAGCTTGCCTGGCTTGAAGCTCAAGTCCGACACGGTGCTCGTGCCCGACTCTGAGGGAGAACTGGCCGGCTGGGGGTGGGTGAAGGGCCGGCGGGCTACGGTCCACGTGCACCCCGATCACCGGGGGCGGGGTCTTGGAAGTTCGCTGCTCGCCTGGGCTGAGGCGCGGGCCCGGCAGCTGGGAAGCAATTCGCTTGCCCAGACTGTCTCCGACAGCGATCACGCGGCGGGTGCGCTCCTGCGGTCCAGTGGGTACGTCCGGCTTGTCACTGAGTGGCTGCTGGAGATCGCGATGCCTGTCGAACCAGAGGTGCCTGAACCGCAGTGCGGTATCACGGTCCGGTTATTTCGGGACGGCGACGAGCAAGCGGCATACCAGGTCACCGAGGACGCGTTCGACGAGTGGCAGCAGCGGCGAAAGACCTACGCGGAATGGGCCCGGCATACAGTCGAGCGAGCAACGTTCGCCCCTGCGGCATCACCGGTCGCGTTTGCTGGCGGTCAGATGGTTGGCGCGGTGCTGTCGCTGGACGTCCCGGGCAACGACGAAGGGTACGTCGAGCGCGTCGCGGTACGACGCGACCACCGCAACCGAGGGCTCGCTCGCATGCTGCTGCAGGCAGCGTTCCGCGCCTTCTACCGGCAAGGGAAGCAGACCTGCACGCTGTGGACGCACTCGGACACCGGTGCGCTGTCGCTGTACGAGCGGATTGGCATGACGGTCCAGCGCAGTTCCACGGTCTATAGCAAGGCGCTCACCACCGGGTAGCCGAAGACGGCTGGTCTTATGGTGGCGTCATGGAGGAGCGGGTGCCCCGGCTGAGGCTGGTCGTAGTCGCAGCCGACGACTCCGGGCCGCGACTGTGTCGCGGATGCGGTGGTCCGCTGATGCCGGCGGCGAAGGCGATGGCGGTGTTCTGCTCGTCCGCGTGCGGTTCGAGGCACTGGCGGCGGATGCGTCGGGCCCAGGCGAGGACCCGGGCGGTGCAGGCCGACGTAACGGTCGCCTGCCCCCAGTGCGGGGCGTCGTGGACGGCCGGGGTCGACCGTCCCGTCTCGGCGGTGTACTGCTCTCCCGCCTGCCGCAAACGGGCCTGGCACACGCGGCGCACGCAGCCCGGCGGGTCGTGAGCCTGCGCGCCCGACACCGTCAGGGCCGCTTCGGGTGCCGGGCCGGTACGCCCTTCCGTCTGGGGCAAGGCGGCCGGATCGTGCGAAGTGAGTGGTGTCCAGGGCGAGTTGACGGCACGCGAGGGTGTTGTCCCTAGGGCTCGTGAGGGTGGTGTCCGGATGACCGGGATGGTCGGCAGTGTGACCCGGCAGCGCTACGACGAACTGGTCCAGCTGGGGCGGGACTGGGTATCGGCGATGAGCAGCGTCCAGTGGCAGCTCGGGGACGCGGCCATGGAGATCGAACCGATGCGTTCCTATGGGGGCACGAACCCGTCGGGGAGCGAGGAGTTGTTCACGGTCAGCGAGGCGATCCGGATGTTCGCCGAGGACGTCGGCCTGGCCTATTCGACCGTCCGGGACTACCGGTGGGTGGCCTCGCGCTGGCCGAAGGAACACCGGCGGGCCGACGTGTCCCACACCATCCACAAGATCCTCGCCTCCATCCCCGAGGAGCAGGAACGGTTCGAGGCGGTCAACAACCCCCCGCCCAGTGCGCGCGGCGGACCCGCGCGCTGGACGCATGACAGCGCGAAGCGGATCGTCGGCTGGAAGGTCGACACTCCCGAGAGCGTCCAGGAGAAGGTGGATGCGATCCACGACCTGGCCGCCGATGACCAGGTGGCCGCGCGGGTGGCCACCGACTTCCTGCGTCGTCCGGCGGTCGCCTCGAAGGCGATGGCCGACGACACTGCCAGGCATGCAGTGAATGAGGCGCAGTTCGACCAGTTCCGCCAGCAGGTCCAGTACGGGCAGGAAGAAGCGGCCCCGCAGCTGGACCAGCTGCGGCGCATGGAGCACAACACCCAGTTCATGGACCTGGTCGCGGTCTGCACGCAGTTCACCGTCACGGCCGGAAGGATCGTGCCGAACCTGCGCGGCGAGCCCTACGACGACGCCGAACGCGAGACGATCCTGCGGGGCCTTGCACGGGTGCGGGCGTCGGCGGACTGGATCGAGAACGCGGTCACCCGCGGCGAGGTCGACCTGGACGAGCAGCTTCAGAAGCTGCTGAAGGGCTCGGGCGAGTAGCGATGGGGCGGGGCGTTCCCGCTCACGTCCACGCCGAAGCCATCCTTTCCGCCCTGCTGGAGGCCCGTCCGGCCGGCCTGACCATCGTCCAGCTGATGGCGGCCACCGAGCGCACCCGCGCTCAGGTCCACACCGGGCTCGCGCACCTGCGCCAGGTCGCTGCGGCGAAGGGGCTTCCGCCGGTGACCTGGGACAAGACGTGGGGCTACCGGATGCTGGAGGACGCTCCGGAGGTCTGGATCGGCTACGAGCGTGCGTTCTTCGAGTCGGTGCACCACCGGGTGGAGAACTTTATCGCCGGGATCCTCCTGCCGCACCAGAAGAAGAAGCCCGACGATCTCTACATCCGCACGGTCATGGCGCAGATGGGCGCGATCGAGTCCACCCTGCACCTCCTCGCCAACCTGGAGTGACCCCCTGGAAAGGCGACGGGCCGCGACCGCCCGCAGTTGGCTTCTTCTTCAGGTCGCGGCCCGGCACCCCCGTCATGCCGCTGCCCCGCTACCGCTACCCCTCCGACACCAGCGACCTCGAATGGGCTCTCCTTGAACGGCTCCTGCCCGTTCCTGCCTGCCAGACCCCGAAGGGCGGGGCCCCGGAGAAGTGGTCCCGCCGCCGGGTGGTCGACGCCATCCGCTACATCACGGACAACGGGGCGAAGTGGCGGGCGCTGCCCGCCGACTTCGGCATTCCGTGGCGCACGGTGTTCGGGTATTTCGCCCGCTGGGCGAAGGCCGGCGTCCTGCGGCACATCCTCGACCAGCTCCGCCGACGGTTGAGGCTGAACCGTCGACGGTGTCCCTGGCCGGTCCGGGTGATCGTGGACTCGCAGTCCGTCAAGGGCGCGGAGACCGTGTCGAAGGCGACGCGCGGCTATGACGCGAACAAGCACATAAATGGGCGGAAGCGGCATCTCCTGGTTGATCAGGACGGCCTGCTCGTCGACCTTCTCGTCACGCCGGCCGACGTCCAGGACCGGGACGCGGCCCGCGTCCTGCTGACCCGCCTTCACGCCGAGCACCCCGAGATCGTCCTGGTCTGGGCGGACAACGGCTACGGCGGAGACGAGTTCAGCACCTGGGCACAGACCGCCCTCGGCATCACCGTCAAGGTCGTCTCCCGGCCCAAAGACGCCAAGGGCTTCGTCTTGTTGCCCAAGCGCTGGGTGGTTGAACGGTCGAATTCGTGGACGATGCGGGCCCGCCGCAACGCGCGGGACTACGAACGCCTCATGTCCCACGCCGAAGCCCACGTCCAGTGGGCCTTCATCACTCTCATGACCCGCCGCCTCACCCGACGAAACCGCCGGACCGAACCGGTCTCAACTCCCTTCGCCGCAGCTGCCTGACGATCCCATCGGCTGCCGTTCGGTTCGGCGTCCATCGACGCTCAACCGAACGGCAAACCCGATCACCACCCAGCTTCAGGGCCTCCTGACCTGCGGCGACAGGATGTGACACAGGCACTAAGGACTGTCCGGGGGCGTCCAGTTGATCCAGGGCGGTGACGTAGGGCCAGGCGGGGCACGGCTGCCGGCGGATCTCGCCGATGCCGCCGGTCTGAGCGCGGCGTACCCCGCCTCGCTCAGACCGCTTCGGGCGCGCGGGACCGGACATGACCCGAGTTGGCACGCTGGGAATTGACGGGCAGGGCCGCAGCTCGGATCAGCTTGCGGAAACCCCTTCGGGCCGAAGCATCGCCGAGATTGCCGCGGCCACTCCCTCGGGATGCGACAGTGGCGAGAGGTGGCTGCTGGGGAGCTCGGTGACGACGGCTCCGGCACGTGTGGCGAACCATCGCTGCAGTTGCGGATCGAGGATCCGGTCGTGGGCGCTGAGCACGTAGCCGCAGGGGAGGTCTTGCCAGGCGCCCGCAGAGGCCGGGGCCGCCAGACAGGCTCCATGGGTCGGCTTCTGCATGGCGGCCAGGCTCCGGGCAAGGCGGGGCGGCAGATCGTGGGCGAGTGCGTCACCGAACAGTTCCGGGTCCACGTCCGACCAGCCGTCCGCAGCGAACCGCAAGGCCACGCGGCCTGGCATCTCGGCACCCTTGTCGCTCAGCATGCCGATGGTCTCCCCCTCGCCAGCGACGTAGCCGGCCACGAAGACCAAGGAGTTGACCATGGGATGCTCAAGTCCCGCGCCGGAGATGACGATGCCGCCGTAGGAGTGTCCGACGAGGGTGACCGGTCCTTCCAGCGCGTCGATGTGCCGACGGGTCCAGGCGATGTCGTCCGCGAGTGAGGTCATCGGCAACTGGACGGCCAGTGCTTGATGGCCCTGTTCGTGCAGGTGGCCTATGACCTCCTGCCAGATCGAGCCGTCACTCCAAGCACCGTGGACCAGCACTACGTTTCCCATTTCGCACTTCCTTTTGCCATGACTGCCGTGAGTGATTCCCGCCGGCCCGGCGGAGGTTTGAGTTCCTCCGACATGAGACCGGGACACGGCGCGATCACGCACGAGACGGTGGTGTTCTTGCAATTTCTCGACGTTGAACGGGTGAGGTGACGAAGACCGACTCACGGCGCAACGTGTGAGTACGCCAGACAACTTCGCGCAGCGCATCCGTGGCCCTTTCGCCGTGGCGTCAGCCCGTCGCCGGAGCCCGGCAGCTCGGGGGTGGCGACCGCGCCCTCGCCCTCGCCGTCCTGTCCCCCACCCGTTCCGGAGCCGTGGGCTGCGCCCTCGTTCCCGCCGCTCCCATCGTTGGCGTCACGTCCGCGCAGGCGTGGATACCTTGCCTGCGGCCTCGGAGGGACGGCCGGAGCCGGGTGCCGTACGGACCAAGAGCAGTACGGCCACGGCGCCGACGGCCGCGGCCAGGGCCGAGAGGAGGAAGACGCGGTCAAGACCAGCGGCGAAAGCCTGGTGGGCGAGGTCCGCCGCCGCCTCGCGGTGCCCGGCCGGTGCGGAGGCGATCACCTCGTTCGCCTGGCCCGAGGCCAGGGCGTCGGCGGCGTCGGCGGCGTGCGGCATTTCGCCGTCTGTCAGCGTGTTGGTGGCATTGCTCGCGAAGACGGCGCCGAGGACCGCGATGGCCAGGGTCATGCCCAGTTGGCGCGCCGTGTTGATGGCTCCGCCCGCCATGCCGGCGCGCTGCCGCGGCACGGCGGAGGTGGCGGCGGAGACAAGGACGGGCGTGGCCAGGCCCACCCCGAGACCGGTGACGACCAGCCCCCAGGTGAGCGATGTCGCGCTCGCGCCCTGCGACATGCCGGCGCGCAGCAGGAGCATGCCTGCCGCCGCCAGCAGCAGACCCAGCCCGATGGGCAGGCGCGGGGAGAGCCGCTGGATGTGCCGGCCGGTCACGGCCGAGACGAGGAACGACGCGGCCGCGAGCGGGGTCAGAGCGAGTCCCGCCTCGATGGGAGCGAGTCCGGCCAGGGACTGCAGCCACAGCGACACGAGCGCTAGGCAGCCGAAGGCGCTGGCCTGCAGGAGAAGCGCGCCGGTCAACAGCCCGGCGAAGGAGGCGTTGCGCAGCAGCGCCAGGTCCAGCATCGGGGTTTCGCCGCGGTGGGCCGTGCGGTGTTCCACCACCACGAAGGCCACGAGGGCGAGCGCGGCGACAGCGTAGGAGACAAGGGTGCCAGGCGAGCCCCAGCCGTCGTCGGACCCGCGGATGAGTCCGTAAACGAGGGCGCCGGCGGCCACGCTGAAGGTCGCGGCCCCGGGGAGGTCGATGCGGTTCTTCCGGCCGACCGCGACCGGCCGGTCGGCAGCCATGAAGCGCCGGGACAGAACGATGGCTACGACCGCGACGGGCAGGTTGATCCAGAAGATCACGGGCCAGCTGATGCGCTGCGTCAGGACGCCGCCCAGCAGCGGACCCGCCGCCGCTGCGGCCCCGTTGGTCGCACCCCACAGCCCGAAGGCCGTACCGCGGTCCCGCCCCTGGTAGGAGGCGAGCAGCAGAGCGGGAGCGGTGGCGAACATGGCGGCTCCGCCGATGCCCTGCACAGCCCGGGCTGCGATGAGCACGCCGGCATCGGGAGCGAAGCCGCACACGAGCGAGGCCACGGCGAACAGTGCGAGCCCGCCCACATAGGCTCGCCGGTGCCCATAGCGGTCGGCGAAAGCGCCGGCAGCGAGCAGCAGCGCCGCCAGAGCCAGCGCGTAGGCGTCGATGACCCACTGCAGCGACGCGAAGGACGCGCCGAGGTCACGGGCCATGCTGGGCAGCGCCACGTTCACGATGGTGACGTCCACCAGCAGGATGCACGCGCCGAGACAGACCGCTATGAGCGGTCCCCACTTACGCATGTCGTCATCTCCATTCAGGGATCGGGGAACGGACCGAAGCCCCGGTCCTCGACAACTGTTGACCGCGTGTGCGCGATCAGATAACTCGCACGGCCAAATTTGCACGCATTCCCTAGAATCGATGCCGTGAAGACGTATCTCGACAGTCCCGACCGTGTGGGGCACTACCTCACCGATGAAGACCTGGCCCTGGCACACGCCCTCCAGCTCAACGGCCGCGCCTCCTTCACCGAGATCGCGGCCGTGCTCGGCGTCTCCGACCAGACCGCGGCTCGCCGCTATACCCGCCTGCGCACCACCGGGAAACTGCGCGTGCTGGGTCTGACCGACCCGTTCCGGCTGGGGGACCAGTCATGGTTCGTGCGCGTGCGGTGCACTCCGGACGCATCCGCCTCCATCGGCTCGGCACTGGCCCGACGCACGGACACCACCTGGGTCAACCTCACCTCGGGGGGAACGGAGACGATGGCCGCGGTTCGCACCCGCGGCCCCGGCCTGGAGGAGCCCTTCCTGGTGCAGAAGCTGCCCCGCACCCCCCGGGTGGTCGACGTCTCCGCGCACTGCGTCCTGCATGTGTTCTTCGGCCAGGACCTCGGCTTCATCAACAAGAGCGGACCGCTGACCGACGCGCAGGTCGCCGCGCTGACCCCGCGGCCAACGGACGGCGGGTGGACAGCCGGCTCGGAACCCGTCGTGCTGGACGACCGCGACCGACTGCTGCTCGACCTGCTGGCCCGCGACGGAAGGGCCCCGGTGGGTGAACTGGCCGCGGCCACCAAGCTGTCCGAGTCCACAGTGCGCCGCCGCATCAACGATCTACACGCCGAAGGCGTGCTGTACTTCGACGTGGACTACCACCCCGACGTCCTGCACCGAAAGCTCAGGATCGCGCTCTGGCTGGAGATCGACCCCGCGCGGCTGGCCGAGGCAGGCGAGGCCCTGGCGGCGCATCCCGAGGTGTCCTTCGCCGCGGCGGTGACCGGCGCGACGAACCTGTACGCGAGCATCCAGGTGGAGTCGGCGCAACTCTTGTACCGCTACCTGACCCAGACTGTGTCCGGACTGCCCGGACTGCGGCACACAGTGACCACGCCCATCCACCGAACCCTCAAGGGCCCGGGCCCATATCCACTGCCACCGGAACTATGACTGAGCGTGTTGTGATGCTCTGGCCTCGAACGCTGCCACGCACGTGATCACTCGTTCGGGACCCGCACGTATGTGATGTCGCCGCACCACTTCTCATTCAACTCCGCGGCACGGAAGTCGTGTGGGGTGCGGGGTTGTTCGTGAGGTGGGAGTTGCCTTTCTCCAGTTGTCTCGTTGATGACATCGGTGGCACGCGCAGGATTCAGGTGCTGCCATAGCCGGAGGTCATCGATGTGATGGTGGTGGAGTGTGGGGGAGAGGCCTTTTCTCCGGCTGGTGGAGGGCGGGCTTGATGACTGGGACCCCGATGCCGGACGGGCACGGGATGTGTGGGTGTTCCAGGCCGGCTGTGTCCGGGCGTTCGCCGCGACGTGGGTGGTGCGGGGGTTCGCCCCGACGACGATCGGTGCCTACACCTCCTTGCTTCCCCGGGTGCTGGCCCACTTCGACTGCCCGGTGTGGCAGATCGAGCCCGTCCATGTGGACGCGATGCTCCAGGCCCTGCTGCGCGCGGGCCGGACCGCGGGAACCAGACGCCGCTACCTGGACATGCTGCGCGCCTTCCACACGTTCGTACGCCTGCGCTACGCGAGTGAGATCCGCGCCCTGTACGGGGCCACCGTTGGTGATCCGCTGGACCGCTTCAACAGGCTGCGCCACGTCCAGGACGAGCCAGCGCAACGGCTGCCGCCCACCGCCGAACGCCTCACGGCCTTCTTCGCCCATGCTCGCGCCCGCCTGGCCACCGTGTCCGACTACCCGGCCGCGGCACGGGACTACGCGCTGTGGCGCACTCTGTATCACTCCGCGCCGCGGCTGAGTGAAGCCCTCCGCCTGGAACTGTGCGACGTCCACCCCGAACTCGGCCCGTCCGGCAAGCTCCACGTGCGGTTCGGCAAGGCGGCCAACGCCTCGGGACCACGCCCGAGATGGGCCCCGATGCTGGACGGCCTGGACCGGATCCTTGCCTGGTACCAGAGCGACATCCGCCCCCTGTTTCCCCATACCGCCGCATTGTTTTGCGACGCCCACGGCGAGGCGCTGAAACCGGAAACCGTACGCGACCGCCTGGCCCGCCTTCTGGACACCGAAGGCCGCATCGGAGGTGACCAGTTCACCCCGCACGACCTGCGCCGCGCCTGTGCCACCCACCACTACGAACAGGGCATGGACCTGATCACCGTGCAGCAACTGCTCGGCCACGAGCACATCGCCTCCACCATGGCCTACGTCCGGCCATGCCTCACCTTCATCGAGGACGCCTGGCGCCGCGCCACGTCCCGAGCCCTGACCGGCCTGGCCGGCTGACCCCGGGACTCCCTGTGACAACACCTCCTCCGCGTGCCGTGCAGACCCCCGCCCCGCCACCGGCGGTGGAGTGGAAACTGCGCATGACCGCGGCACAGCGCGGCATCTGGACCGGCACCGAACTGCGCCGTCTCCTGGCCGATCGCGCCGGTCTCGAACTGTCCGCGGCGTCGGTGTCCGCCCTCTTCACCAAACAGCCTTCCCAGGTGAAGCTGTCCACCCTGGCCGCACTGTGCGCCGGCCTCGACTGCACTCCCGGCGATCTGCTGACCCTGCCCGGATCCACCGCACCCTCCATGCCTGCACCGCGCACCGACCCGGCCCCCGACCGGCAGCCTCCGCAGCAGCAGCCCGCGTCCCGCCACCGATCACTGCCACCGCTGTGACCGCACCCGAGCCCGCCGCGAACCCACCCGCGCCTTCTGCCGCTGCCGTATCCCGGACGGCCGCGGACACCTGCCCGGCCTGCCACCGCCTGCGCCGGCTGCGCCCCGACACCGGCCGCTGCGCCTGGTGCTCACGGACCTGTGCCCTGTGCGGCGATCCGCCCAGGACCTCTGCGCGGCCTGCCAGCACCGCTCGGAGGGTCGACGGGCACGGGGCCCGTGCCGGCACTGCGGGCGCCGGCGCACCCTCGACGCGGCGACCCGGCGCTGCCGGGCCTGCACCGATCCGGCCACCGCACCGTCCCCGGCATACTGTGAACACTGTGGCACCAGCGGCCAGTGGGCCAAGGGCCTGTGTAAATGCTGCTACGAGAACTCACCGCACACCGTCATCACCCGTGTGGTCGGCTGGGCCGAGCGCATGCCTGCCGTACCACCTTGGTGGAGCGACTTTGCCGCACACCTCGCAGATCACCGCCACCCCATCTACGCGGCCGACGTCGTCGCCGCCACCGCACGTCTGATCACCGCGGTCGCGACCGGCGACCCCGGAGAACTGCTTGCGCACGCCCGCAGCAGTGCACACGAACTCGTGGGAGCGCTCACCGATTTCTTCCGCACCCACGGCCGCCTCGCCCCGCCACCGGACCTCACCGACCGGCGCGCAGCAGCCCGCCGCACCCGTCGCATCGGGGCCGTCCCCGGCCCGCTGCGCCCCCAGGCCGCCGCCTTCGCAGATTTCCTGCTGCTCCAGCGCGAGCGAGCCCAGCAGCTCGGGCTGCGCCCGAACCGGCTGGAGACCGTTGAGATCCGTCTGGACACCATCCGCGACCTGGCCCTCCACCTTGAGGGACACAGGGCCTGGGCGAGCGTCACCACCGCAGACCTGGAGTCCTTCCTTGCCCAGGCCCCGGCCCGCCGCGCCTCCCACCTCGCGGGCATGCGTCAGTTCTTCGCCCATGCCCACCACTCCAGGGCCATCCTCCACAACCCCACGGAGCCGATCACCGCCGTCCAGCAGAGGGGGTTTCACGGACCCACCCTCACCCCGGCCAGACAGCGCACCCTGTACGAACGGTGGGCCACCAAGCACCACATCCACCCGCACGAGGCCTTCACCGGCCTCGCCGCTCTCCTCCACGCAGCAACCATCACCGAACTGCGCCGGTTCACCGACGCCGACATCGACCCCGACCGCCACAGCGTCCGCTTTCCCGGCAGATCAGTGCATCTCCCACTGGACAGCGCGACGTGGAAGGCGCTGCAGCGCTGCCAGGAGCACCGGCGCCGACTCGGCACGGGCAATCGCCACCTGCTCGTCACCAGGCTCACCCGAACACACCACGGACCTGCCGGCGCCGCCCATATCCGCGACAGCCTCGCGCCCGCCGGCCTGCTGCCCCGAGTTCTGCGCTCCACACGTGCGATGTGCCGGTTTGGTGTCAGTGGGTGGATGTCAGTGACGGTATGTCAGGCCGGTGTGTTATCGCTGATCGGGTGTTGAGCGGGGGCGTGGTCACTGACACGGGGCGGTACCTGGGGCGGGCGTGGCTGTCATGGGGCGGTACACCCCACTCCGCTCCACTGTCTTGAGAACGGCACTTCTGATCCTTCGGGGGCCGGGCGGCGGCACGGTGGTCGGTGTCGGGTTTTGCTGTGGCGTAGCTGTGGCGTCTGCTTATTGATCTTGGTTGTGGCGTGCTGTTGCTCAGTTGTTTTGAGCGGTGTGTTCGTTTCGTGGGGGAGGTTTACGCGAAGCCAAGTGTTCGGTGCTGGACGA
>NZ_JBIDDP010000015.1:0-209921 GCF_043195475.1 Streptomyces sp. Y20 | reverse complement strand
GCCGGGGGGGTGGTGGGGGCGGGTACAACGTGAAGGAGCCGGACGCCTCGGCCGTCAGCAACGGCGGCCTCTCCGGGCAGCCGTCGGGCCGGAGGGTGCTGATCCGGTCGGTCCCGGTCACACGCCCCTCGCTGAAGTACCGGCCCGGAGGCCGCTCCACGGTCGCCCGGCAGCGCACGAAGTCCCCGGGGTCGAGGCTCGGGACGGTGTCGTCGCCGGCCGGGCAGACGATGCCGGGCGGCTGGAGCACGGGATCGGTGAGGCGGAGGTCGAACACCGGGCGGTTGCCGGTGTTCGACACGTCGTAGAGGACGGTGACCGGGCCGGGGGCCAGGGGCCGGCCCGGCACCCCCACCTCGGTCCCGACCGTCTCGGACAGGGCCAGCCGGCCGCCGACGCCGGCGTATCCGGAGCGGGCGGTGGCCCAGGACTCCTGGCCGAGGGAGGGGATGCGGCCGACGGCCGTGACGTCCGCGATCCAGGTGCCTTCGCGCGCGGTGGCCCACGCGGTGCAGGTGGCGGAGCCCAGGCCGCGGAGCATCGGGATGTGGTCGTCGCCGCCGGGGCAGCGGATCCTGGCGCCCGGCAGCCCCGGGTCGTTCACCCGCACGTCGTACAGGTCGGCTCCGCTGCGGTCGGTCAGCCGGTACGTCTTCACCAGCGGGTGGCCGACGCGGATGCCGGGGTGGGTCGCCCCGGTGCCCGGCCGGGTGTCGACGTCGACCTCCAGGGCGAGCCCGTCGCTGCCCGCGCCGTCGGCGACGGCGCGGTCCACCGGTCCGCCGGACACGGCCGCGAGCAGCGGCAGGACCACGGCGAGACGTGCCCCGAGGGCCACGCCAGCACCTCCCTAGTAGTCCTATGAACACACAAGTAGGACTAACAGAGCGGCTCGATGGCGTGCTCCGGTCCACGCCGTTCACGGCGCACAACCGCACAAGGATCACCCCGGTGGCCGCGCGGCCGGTACCGGGACGGCTCAGCCGTTCGGCATCAAACCCGCCGCGAGTGTGGCTCCCAGCTCCCAGCACGCCTGGGTGTCGCCCTTGTCCGGCGCACCGGTGACGGTCACCGCGTCGGCCGCCCGGCGCCAGGCGAGACCGGTGGTGACGGCCTCGACGGCGCGGACGGCTCCGGTGGCGTCGTTGCCGCCGTGGACGTAGTAGCCGAAGGGGCGGCCCCGGGTCTCGTCCAGGCAGGGGTAGTAGATCTGGTCGAAGAAGTGTTTGAGGGCGCCGGACATGTAGCCCAGGTTCGCGGGCGTGCCGAGCAGGTAGCCGTCGGCTTCGAGCACGTCGGAGGCGGTGGCGGACAGGGCCGCCCGGCGTACGACGCGCACGCCCTCGATCTCGGGTGTCGTCGCGCCGGCCACGACGGCTTCGAGCAGCGCCTGGCAGTTCGGGGACGGCGTGTGATGGACGATCAGCAAGGTAGGCACGCACCGCACCCTGCCGTGCGCACACCGCTGCCCGCAAACGCCGGGTGCCGGCAGGCGTCACCGGCGCCCGCCCGGGGTAGGACGGTTCCGGCAGCCCGCACGCGGCGACGGAAGGGGGCATGGTGGCGGAGGACGATCGCCGGGCACCGGCCGCCGAGGTGTTCGACGCGCTCGGAATCGCCTACGAGGAGGCGTTCGCCGCGTCCGAGCCGCACCGGGCGTCGCTGCGCAGGCTGCTGGAGCGGCTGGCGCCCGGCAGCAGGGTGCTTGACGTGGGCAGCGGGACCGGACGGCCGACCGCGCAGATCCTCACCGAGGCCGGGCACCGGGTGCTGGGCGTGGATGTCTCCCCGGTGATGACGGAGCTGGCCGCCCGACAGGTGCCCGCAGCGGATTTCCGGCTCGCCGACATCCGTGAACTGCCGCTGGACGATGCCTCGTTCGACGCCGTGTGCGCCTACTTCCCGTTGCTCCAGATGTCCCGCGTCGAGCAGGCCGCCGTCGTGGCGAAGCTGGCCCGCGCCGTGCGGCCCGGCGGGTCGGTCGCCCTGGCCACCGTGCCCCTCGACGTGGAGGACGCCGAGGGGTTCTTCATGGGACAGCCGGTACGGGTGACGAGCTTCACCGCCGGCGCCTTCACGGACCTGGTCACCCGGGTGGGCCTGACGGTGCTGGCCGAGGAGCACGCCGTGTTCACCCCGGCCCACCCCGGCGCCGTACCGGAGCCCCACCTGTTCCTGGACGCCCGGCGCGGGACGCCGTGACGCCGGTCAGGGCTGGAGGGGCAGCAGCCGGCAGGTCGAGCCGGCGGGCCGGCCCGCGAGCCGGTCGGTGAGCCAGTCGACGGCGTCACCCTGGTCGGCGAGCAGCGGCGCGAAATGGTTGAGCAGGGCCCGGCCCAACTGCGGTGCCAGCACCGGCACATAGGTGACGTCGGCGCCCTTGCGGCACCAGTCGACGGCCAGCCGGCGGGCCTGCGCGTGCGGGACCAGGTCGTCGTTGATCCCCGTCGCCACCCGCACCGGACCGGTGGGCCTCCCCGTGCCGATGCGCTGCCGGTCGAGGAAGTCCCGCAGAGCGGGCTCGGCCGCGACGACGTCGGCGAGGGAGGACCCGTCGGTGGTCCAGGCGGTGCTGTGCGCGGAGTTGTAAGAGAGGATCGCGTCGCCGACGCACATCGTGGACAGGTCGGCCAGCGCGGCCTTGCCCGCCGCGTTGAGATGCTTGTCGGCGATCGGCCTCAGCGCGGGGTCGGACTGCAGGAAGCCGTTGACGGCCCAGCCGAGCGCGCCGGCCAGGTCACTGCCGTCGATCGCCTCCGTCACCTTGGCGAGATCGGCGGGCGGTGCCCCCGAGTAGGTGCCGGACAGGGTGATGTCGGGGGCGTAGGAGGGCTGGAGTTCGGCCGCGGCGGCGGTCGCGCCGCCTCCCTGGCTGTAGCCGTACAGCCCGACGGGCGAGGCCGCCGTGACCGAGGCGCCCTCCAGGTTCCGGGCCGCGCGGACCGCGTCCAGCACGGCGTGGGCGCCGTCGAGCCGATTGACGTAGGTGTGCAGTCTGTCGGTCGTGCCGAGTCCGGCGTAGTCGGTGACGACGACGGCCACACCCTCGGCGAGCATCCGGTAGATCGCCAGGTCTTCGTAACCGACGGACACCGTGCGGCCGTTGAGGGTCAGCGGGTGTTCGAGGCCGAGCGAGGCAGCGCACTGGTCGCCCTGGCCCATGGTCCCGGGGGCCAGCGCGACCAGTGGGCGTGGTCCGCCGTGCTTCCACGAGGCCGCCGGTTCCAGGTAGGCGCCGGTCACCGCGACCGGCTGCCCGGCGGAGTCCGTCGACTTGTACATCAGCCGGGTGGCCCGGCCGGGCAGGGGTCCGTCGAGGCCCGGCAGGCTCAGCGCGAGCGGCAGCCGCTCGCTGCGCACGAGGGCGCCGTCGGCGGTGGGCAGCACGGAGGGCGGGGTGTAGAAGGCCGGGATGGTGACACCGCGGGACACGACGGTGTCCGTGGCGGTGGCGGGGAGCGCGGCGGCGGTCTGGGCGCCGAGGCAGGCGGCGACGGCGATCGCGAGGGCGGCGGGCACACGGGTGCGCACGGACATGGCGGACCTCCTGGGCGGCGGGGTGGGGCAGGGGGCTCCGGAGAGGCTGGCAGGGACCTTACTTTTCAGTAAGTTACTGGCGGTAGCCCCACGGCGGTCACGGTTGGGTAATGTTGACTTGTTGTCAGCAAGGGTTCCGAAGCCCGTCCGAGGCGCCGCTGTCCGCACGCTCGGCTACAGTGACCGGCCGGACAGCGGGGAGACGGAGGTGCAGGTCGAGGTGGGGGGCGTAAAGGCCGTGGGCTTCGTGCGGAGGGCAGCCATGGGCATGGGTGCGGCGGGCGCGGCCCTGCTGACGACGGTGCTCAGCGGATGCGCCGGGCCGAGTGGCACGGACGGCACGGGCCGACCGGGCGCATCCAGCACGGCACCGGCTTCAGCGTCGGCGTCGGCGTCGGCGTCGGCCAAGGCAGGTCCGAGCGGTGGCACGATCGGCGCCGCCGGCTCCGCCTGCGAACTGCCCGTCAGGTTCCACATCGCCCGGCACTGGAAGGCCAAGTCGATCGCCGCCGGGAATGAGCCCGGCGAGGGGTCGGACGAGAGTGACGGCGACCTCGGCGGGGCGCTCGCCGACAGCCTCCTCCGGCAGGGGCCGGTCACCGCGGCCTGTGAGATCGACGCCAAGCCCGCGGGGAACATCGGCTTCCTGCGCGTATGGACCGGCAGGACGGGCGATGCCGACGCCGGCGGCGTGCTGCGCGCGTTCGTCGCCGCGGAGGACGACGTCAGCAAGGCGACGTACCACTCCTTCACGACCGGCGGCGTCTCCGCCGTGGAGGTGGAGTACCTCTGCACGAGCAAACTCCTGGAGGAGACCAAGAGGGAGAGCGCCTTCGCGGTCAGCACGCCCGGCGGGCCGGTCGTCCTGCACCTCGGCGGCATGGACACCGAGGAGCACGAGGAGATGCGGCCCGCCTACGACCTCGCCAAGCGGACCCTCGAACTGGCCTGAGGGCCGTGCGGCCCCGCGGCGCGTTCAGGACGGGGCCGTCTCCCGGCCCAGGTAGGTGAGAGGGCCGGCGTCCGCGACCGGGATCACGTGGAAACCGAGCCGGTCGTAGAACGCGCGGGCGGCCGTGTTGGCGGTGACCATGCCGAGATGGACCGCCCGTACGCCCCGCCCGCACAGGGCGGCCAGGAAGGTGTGCAGCAACTCGCGGCCGTGGCCCCGCCGCTGCCAGTCCGGCAGCAGGTCGATGTGCAGATGGGCGGGATAGCCGGCGAGTTCGGGTACGAGCATCCGCTCCGGCCGGTGCAGGAGGTGGATCATCTCCTCGGTGGGTGTGCGGGGCGGCGCCGTGGGCTCAGGATAGCGGCCGGCCAGCCGGGGGATCCAGGCCTGCCGGAAGTCCCTGACGAAGCTTTCGGTGTCCGCGGTTCCGACGACGTACCCCACCGCCCGGCCCGTGCCGTCGTCCAGCACGAAGGCGAGGTCCGCATCGAAGTGGACGTACGGCTCGGCGAACAGCGCCGGCATGAGCCGCGTGTCGGGGTAGATCGCCCGGGAGTCGCCTCCGTTGTGCGCGGTGCGCACGCAGACGTCGGCCACGGCTTCGCGGTCGGTGGGGCGGCAGGGGCGGATAGCGGGAGCGGACCGCGGAGGAAGCGAAGGCATACCGGCATCCTGCATCCACTGGGAGCGCTCCCACAAGGGGATGGATCAGGATGCCATGCCAGTTGATTTCCTGTCTGACGATCAGGCCGAGGCGTACGGGACGTTCGCCGAGGAGCCGACGCGGCCCGAGCTGGAGCGGTTCTGCGTCCTGGATGACGTGGACCGGGAGCTGATCGCGCTGCGGCGTACGAAGCAGCACCAGCTCGGGTTCGCGCTTCGGATGGGCGCCGTGCGGTATGTGGGGCTGTTTCTGGGTGAGGATCCCTTGGCTGTGCCGTGGTCGGTGGTCGAGCATCTGGTATCGAGGACGCGTCGTGCGTGAAGCGGCGGTACGCGGAGCGGCGGCAGACGGTGTACGGCCACGCGTGGGAGATACGCGACGCGTACGGCTACCACGTGTACGAGGACCATGCGACGGGCCGGACGTCAGGGCGTTCCTGCACGGGCGGGCGTGGGCGGCGCACGCGGAGGGGCCGAAGGCGCTGTTCGATCACGCGGTGGGCTGGCTGCGCCGGAACCGCGTTCTGCGGACGGGTGTCTCGGTGCTGGCGCGGGAGGTGGCGGAGGTCCGGACGCTCGCGGAGAAGCGGCTGCACACCACGCTCGCGAAGGCCGCGCGACGGGTGGATCCGTCGTTGGCCGGGGACCTGGTGGCGCTACTGAAGACGCCGGAGGGCAAGCGGTACTCGTACCTGGAGCAACTGCGCCGGCCGCCGACGCGGACCACGGGCGCCGGGATGAAGAACGCGTTGCAGCGGGTGGATGAGATCGCCGCGTACCGGCTGGTCCGGGTGAAGCTGAACAAGGTCCCGCCGAACCGGTTGTCAGACCAGCCCCATGTCGTACTGCCTGCCGGCGGCCCGGAACTGGGCACAGGTGTCAGGTGCCGGACCTGAATGCATCAGGAGGCCATACGACGTCGACAGCCAACCCGGCCAGGCGGGCTGCGGCTACGGTGTCTGCCGTACCGCCGCCACGACCGGTGGGGGCGCTGCCGTCCCAAATGGCGACAAGGCGGTCCGCGCCCTGGAGAAGTCGGTGATTGGCCGCTTCGTAGGCGGCGCGGCCCGCGTGCTCGTACGGCAGGACCACCAATTCGGCGGCGGCGGCACGTAGAGCGTCGAAGGTGGCGAGGTCCGCTGGGCTGACGACCGCTTCCCGGTAGTCCCGGGACGGGATGATCGCCGACAGTCGGCCGCCGAGCGAGAGGATCTCCTCAGCGAAGACGGTGTCGGCGCCTCGGGCCAGGCACGAGCGCCCCACCAGCGCGTCGTCACTCAGGTCGGCCAGCAGCGCACGAAGGTCGGCCCGGATGCGGCCAACCGCCTCGTCGGCCAGGTCCATGTGACCGGTGACGGCGATGGTGACCATGTGACAACCCGCTTCCAGCCGAGGCATGTGCCCCTCACCCTAATCCGCTCCGGAGGCAGGGAGGGCGGGCGGGCCGTAGCGGGTAGCGTCGCCGTCACAGCCCGACGGCAGCGAAGCCCAGAAGGTAGGCCACGGCGAAGAGGACAGGGATCCAGCGTTCGACGCGGTTGAGCGGGAGATAGACGCGCCAGTCCCGCCCCTCGCCGAGGGCGCGCCATTCGGCGGCCACGAAGGCTCGGGCCGGCAACCGCTCCTCAAGCGCTCCTATCACCTCGAACTTGCCTCTGTTCAGCTGCTGGTAGGAACGAACGGTGAGCCACCAGGTGGCGCACATGCCCAGCAGGACGAGCAGTGCCGCGAGGGCGAGTGCGACCGGAGTCCGGCCGTGACGTTCCTGGGACAGCCAGGTGCTGAGGAAGACGAGCAGCGTGCTGTGGAGAGTCAGGAAGAAGGTGTTGGCGAGGTTGCGCCGAGCGCTGACGCGGTCGGCCATCTCCACGCACAGCTTGTACTGCTCGAAGATCGAGGCGTGATAGGTCGCGGCCGAGGCGCGGAAGTTCTCTGCGCTGATGTCCTCGTTCCACAGCGAGTCACTGATTCCGACCAAGGTGGCATCTCCGCTTCGTCGTTGAGGGGGCTCACACGGCGTTCCCGACATGCCCGCCGGTCTGCCACGTGGTGACGCGCCTGACGATGAGGAGCAGGAGCAGGCCGGCCGCCACGTAGAGCGCCGTGAGCAGGGTGGAGAGGTTCGCGTTGGTTAGCACCTGATGCTCGCTGTCCAAATTGTTGGCTACGCGCCACTGCATCGGCTTGACGACGATGTTGGCGGCCACGAACAGCGCCCACCAGGCGCTGACCAAGGTGACCGGGACGGATCGCCGGGGGGCGCTGGCCCGCCAAACGTCCGACACCACCTGGTACGGGATCCACAGATTGGCCACCGGCGTCATCCAGCCGCCCACCGCCCAGCCACGGGCCCGACGGTGCGCGGCGGCACCGCCCATCAGCTCGGAGTTGATCCGGGCCCGCCACAGCCAGACGGCCACCGCGATGCCGGCCGCGCCCCCTACCAGCACCAACACCCAGACCGATCCCAGCTTCGCGAGGGCATCGGAGTCGGCGGCCAGCACGTCCGCAGCCGTCGCCCTCCCGGCCAGGTAGTCGTGGAGGCGAAAGTACAGGCGCCAGTTGGCCACCGTGACCAATACCTCACGCACGAGTTCTGACGAGACCAGTAATGTCACGGCGGTGGCCGCTCCAGTCACCGCCCTGGGCCGCTCTGCACCGGCCTGGCTCGTATTCGCCGGCACGGGTTGTTGTGAACCGTCCATGATCGTCCCCCCCGGAGATCGCCGACCGCTCGCGCATGGCACGGGGGTCGGAATGCGGTTGGTCTTTGCCTCACGTACGTCCCCGGTTCCCCGTGACATCATGCGGGACGAACGTAACGGAACGGCACTAACCGAGGCCGAAGAGTTGCAGTGCTCGGCCCACGAGCCAGCCCAGCAGGCCAAGCACCGTGATCAACGCGAATCCCTTCCACAGCGACGTCTGCGTGGCGAAGTGGGCCCGCAAGGTCATAGTCCGCCTGCGGACGCCGGCGGACGCCAGAGCGTCCTTGATGGTGCGGGCCACGAGGTAGGCGGGCGTGTAGTTCATCATCGACGCCATGGCGGCCCTTGCGGCGCGGATTCCGCGGCGCAGGAGCGCGCGCCGCGGGAGCTCGGCACGGGTCACGGGTCCCACCGGGTGCAGTTGGGGAGTCCAGTCGGGGGCGAAGGTGATGACGGCGCCGGTCCAGGGATCGCCGCCGGTCACCTCGGCCAACCGGGACGCGGTCGGCAGGTGCGCGTCAAGCCGTTCGGCTACCTCGGGCACCCCGCCTGGCGCCAGCAGGACGAGCTTGCGGGCGGGCTGGGTGGCGCGGGCCTGCCCGACCTCCCACCACAGCCCCTCGCCCGGCCCCAGCCGTAACACGATGAATTGGGACAGTTCCATCAGCCGCAGCACCGTCGGCTGCCAGTCGTTGAGCGGCAGGTAGAACCGCGCCGCCCCCAGCCGCGGCATCGGCTCTCCGGGTCTGCCGACCGTGATCACGGGTCCGACGGCGCCCAACGCCCCCGTGAGCTGCTCCTCCCGCGAGTGGATGCTGACGAACGATGCCGAGTCGTCGACCTGGGCCGCCGCATCGTCGTCGGCGAAGCTGCGCAGGTAGAGCACCGGTTGGCGGCCGTCGGCCAGCAAGGCTTGAGCCGCGCCGCGCACCGAGCGCGGGCGGGTGTAGCGCAGACTCAGGAGTCCGGCACCGATCGCTGCCAGGCCGCCGACCAACGACCCCGCCATGGTCATCAGTGGCATCGTGTAGCCACGCCGCTGCGCCGCTCCGACGACGATGGCACCGCCCGCGAAAAGTACGTATCCGGTACCGCTGGCAAGCAGAAACACCGGACGCCGCCACCACGGCTGACGCGGCGCGAACCGGCTGACAACGCCGACGATCTCCGAGGCTCCCGACCGGCGCCGACGCCGCAGCCACAGCGCCACCCCGAGTAGCACCACGGCGGGCACCGCCCAGTACAGCGCGGTCGCGCGCGACGAGCCGAGTCTCCGGTCGAGCCTCAACCGGTCCCGCCGGATGTCCGCCGCCAGCCCTGCGACCCGCTCGCGAGCGAGGGAGCCACGGCCGTTCTCGACGCCAGCTGTGGCGGAGGAGACCACAGAGCGGCTCGCTCCCGACGGGGCGTTCTCCTTGAACCACGTGTCGCCCGCACGGATCTCGGCGCGCGCGGACTCCTCCCCGGCGGCATACCGGTCCAGGGCGGCCGTGAACGCGGTGGCCCGTGCGGGGGCATCGCGGAAGCGGTCGCAGGCCCGCAGGTCCATGCCCGCACTGATCGCCAGGTGTAGCGCGACATAGGCCGTGACGATCGCGACCGCCGTGATCAACCGGGTCAACGCCCGTAAACGCGAGGACACCTCGGCCCACCCCCCAGTCCCGCGGGCACCGCCACTCGGCGTGGACCGCGTCCCGTAGTACCACCTCGCCTCAACCGTGGCCAGTACAAGCCGCAACCACCAGCCGGGCGAAACCTCACATGCTCGCCAACGCACACTGCTCCCGCAGGTCCCGCGTGCTTCCGAGCACCGTCATCACCCGGGGCAGGCACAAGGGCAAGGGCAAGAACCCCAGCCTGCCCACCCTGTACCGCACCCTCGCCGAAGCCGCCGCACAGCGCGCGGACACATGACCACGACCGTGGGCTTGACCTGCTACGCGGCAAGATCAATCCCACCGATACTGGCTGTTCCGTTGGTCCCCAAGGCCGGTTACGGCCGCTCACTCAAGGACCTGGTGAACATGGTCGGCGAATCGCGACGCCGCGAGATCGGCTTCTGCTCGCTGCACGAGCGCCTCGACACCACCACCCCCGGAGGACGTCTGGTGTTCCACGTCTTCGCTGCCCCCGCCGCCGAGTCCATCCGAGAGCGAATAGTCTCCGGCACCCGCGAGGGTCTGGATGGCGCCCGCGCCCGCGGCCGGGTCGGGGGCCGCCCCACCGTCGCCACCCCCGAGATCGACCGCGCCGCCCGCGACATGCTCCCCAACCCCGAGAACTCGATCACCTCGATCGCCGAGATCCTCGGTGTCAGCCCCGGCACCCCCTACCACCACATCCCCGACCTGCAGGAACTCCGCGCCTCCGGCCGCATCCCCGGGCAGCTCACCTCAAGCTGACCGATACCGCTACTGGCCGTTCTGATCCTCCCCAGAGGCCAGGATTTGCCGCGGCGGCCCCCCTCGGTGGAGGAGGGCCGCCGTAGGGGCTGCCGGACGGACCGGCGTCGTCAGGTGCCGGGGGTCAGGGGCGGCCGGTGGGTGGCCGTGGTCAGTAGGGCAGGCGGCGGGCCCGGATCAGCATGAACAGGCCCGAGAGGGCGAGCAGCGTGCCGATGGCCGCGGGCCACAGGTGGGCCCCGGTCTCCGCCAGGCCGCCCCCGGCCGCCTGGGGCGGGGTCTGCGCGGTCGCGGGCGGGACGTACCCGGCGGCGGTGGCCCGGTCCGACGCCGAGGACGCGGGCGCCGACGGGGCCGGTACCGGCCGGGACGACGTGGGACGGGAAGGGGCCGAAGCGTCCGAAGCGGGCCTGCCTGCCCGGTCGCCCCCGCCCCCGGCGCCCGTCCCGTCCTGCTTGGTGGTGCGGGCCGGCGCGGTGGTCGCCTCGGTCCTCGGCGCCTCATCGGCGCGGGAGGCCGACGGCCCCGGCGCGGAAGTGGCGCCACCGCCGGGCTCCGTGGCCGTGTCCCCGCCGGGCTCCGTGCCGGTGTCCCCGCCGGGCTCCGTGCCGGTGTCCCCGCCGGGCTCCGTGCCGGTGCCCCCGCCGGGCTCCGTCGTGGTCCCGTAACCGGGGGCGGGGGTCGCCGGAGACCCGGAGGTCGCCGTGGGCGTCGCGGACGCACCCGGGCCGCCGGTACCCGCCGTGGGCGTCGCGCTCGCACCGTCGTCGCCGTCGCCGTTGCCGCCGACACCCCCGTTGCCGCCGGACGGACCGCACGTGCGGCCGGAGTTGATGCAGTCGACCATCTCGCGCATCAGGTCCTCGTCGAAGACGTTGATGAAGTCGCCGTGGTCGGTGACGGGCTTGTGCAGCTGCTCGGGGAAGGAGTCCACCGCGAACAGGGGGACGGTACGGCCGCCGTCCGCGAGGCTCGGTGCGGCGACGCCGTAGACGATGCGCTGCACCAGCTGCGGTATGGGCCGGAAGCCGGCCGGGCAGGAGCCGTCGACGGTGGCGAACGCGACGTGGGTGCGGTGGTTGGCGCTGTCGGTGTTGCGGCCGTCCCAGCAGCTCTGGAACCGGAAGGTGCGCACGACGTCGCTGCCCCGCGGGCACA
The DNA here is from genome assembly GCF_043195475.1 of Streptomyces sp. Y20. Lineage (NCBI taxonomy): Bacteria > Bacillati > Actinomycetota > Actinomycetes > Kitasatosporales > Streptomycetaceae > Streptomyces > Streptomyces sp. Y20. The sequence continues at coordinate 198,501 of NZ_JBIDDP010000015.1, read as the reverse complement.
GCGGATACTTGTCCTTCAGCTGCCGGTCCTCGTGACCGGTGCAGCTCCAGGACGCGTTGGCGTTGCCGGGACCGTTGACGAAGGCCTTGGCGTCGCCGGTGATGATGCGCAGCAGGCGCGGCATGGCGGTGACCTTGCCGCGCGGGTTGCCGACGAACGTCAGCGTCACCGCCTTGGGGGTGACGATCTGGCCGGCGTTGCCCTCCGTACCGCCGCCCGGGGCACCCGCGTCCCGTTCCTGCCTGCCGTTCTGCAGGCGCAGCACCGGCCAGTAGTACGTGGACCTGTCGCCCTGGTCGACACAGCTCGTGGCGGCCTTCGCCAGGTCGTCGTCGCCGGCGAAGGCGTTGTTGCCCTGGTTGCCGACGTAGTCGTGGAAGTGGTGGGCGCCGTTGGAGACGCCCGGGGCGACGATGACGTTGTCCGAGTTGAACAAGCCGTTCGCGTTGACGCCGCAGTCGGAGGTGAAGGAGCCGCGCGAGGCGTCGGACCCCGGGGAGGCGGCCGGCACGTCGGGCTGTACGGCGGTGATGTCCGCGTAGTCGGAGACGACCGGCCCGTTGCCGGCCTGACCCGCCCCGTTCTGGCCCTGGCCGGTACCGTTCTGTCCCTGCCCGGTTCCCCCCTGTCCCTGGCCCTGCCCGGTGCCGCTCGGGGTGGCCGTGGGCTGCCCGGTGTCGCCGGGGCGCAGGGTGCAGGCGGCCAGGTCGTCCAGGCCCCGCGGGTGCTCCCCCGCCCGGCCGAGGGCGTCCGTGATGCGCCCGATGGAGGCGGACCGCCTCCCCTTCAGCGGGTTCATGATCGCGTCGGGGGCGGATCCGGTGTCCTGGCCGGTGCCGCCCCGTCCCCACTGCTGGAGTTGCCGGTAGGCCGCCGCGGTCTGCTGGTCGAGCAGGGCGAGTTGGCGGTCGACGTCCGGGCGCGCTGCGTCCGGAACCGCCGTCAGCCGGCTGCCGACATCGGGGCAGTCGATCGTCGCCATACCCGTGGACAGCACGCGTGCGGTGGAGTCCGTGCCGGAGCCGTCGCCCCAGCCCTCGCCGGCCGAGGCGTAGACGTTCACCGCGGCCAAGCCGGCTCCGCCCAGCATCAGTGCGAGCGCCGCGAGGGTCGCGCGTCGTGCGCCGGTCGGGCGTCTGCGCCTGTTGCGTACCAAGGTCGTCCCCTGTGTGTGCTCGCGGTCGGACATGGAATTCCCCAGCCCCATACGGAGGACGGAGCCGTCGCGTTCAACGGAATCGCGAATTCACCGGAGTCTCACAGGAAAACACGCGCCTCGCCTCTTCCCACTCGAACCTCGTCGCGAACATCACGAATACGTATCGGACATTCCGCACCTCAACCTTCACACGAGGTACACACGTTGGCTAGGTTGACGCTCGGCCCGGCCGGCTCAGTCCCGGCGAGCGGCCCGACTGCCCCGCGGGGCGAGGAAGGAGCACCTCTTCCATGGCGCCGGAGAGCCGCGACGAGGTCCGTCAACGGATCGAGTCCCTCTATGACCAGGCCGAGAACGCGACCGGGAACTTCAACGCCACCCGGGCCATGGCCGCCCAGCGGCGTTCACGCGGCGTCCCGTTGGCCAAGCGGACGGGCAGGCGCGCGGAACCGGCGCTGGACACGATGGCCCGGCAGTGGTTCGACGCGGCCCGCGCCAAGCTCGGCCCGACCGTCCCCGCCGTACTGCCCCCCGACCGCCTGCCCGAACAGCCGGCCGCACCGGCGCGTTCCCAGGGCCACGACGGGGGCGGTGACCTGGCAGGCGGCGCGCGGGAGGCCCTGCCCCCGGGGCCGTCGGCACGCGCGCCCCAGGCGCTGGAGCGGGGCGCGGGAGGCGCAATCGGCGAGTTGCCGGCGGGGAGTACAACGGGAGGCGGGCAGAGCGTGGGCGAGCTGACCGCCGGACTCGCCGGTCACCCGTGGGCGGCCGAGGTGACCGGGACCCTGCCGGGCGGCGGCCACACGACGGGTGAACCCGCGGGCGGGCCGGTGGCGGTGGGCGCGGTCGGCCGGCCGACGGCGATGCCGGAAGGCGGACGGGCGGTACTGCCCGATCCGGGTCTGCCCCGACCCCTCACGGGCGCCTGGGACCCGGTCACCACCGAAGCGCCCGGCCGGAGCAGGGCCGAACTGGCGATGGCGGGCGGCCCGGTGGGCCTGCCGGCCCTCGTGGAGCCGGCGCCGTCCGATGCCGGCGCCGCCGAGACGGGGCTGCTCCCGGCCGCCGCGCTGCCCCTCGCGCAGGCGAACCGCGTCCGGACCCCCAGAACACTGCCCGGTGCCGCGCCGGGTCGCCCCTCCCCCACCGTGTCCAAGGGCGACAGCCGGCGCAAACTCGCCGCGGCACGCGACCTGCTCACCCGGCACGCCTACCTGCTCGCCCCGGCTTCCGGATCTGTTCAGCCCGCGTATGCGCAGACCGCGTGGAACTCCGGCGCCCAGCCGGCTCCCTGGCCCGCACATGCGGCGACGCCCGCGGTTCCGGCGATGCCTGACATGCCGTCAGCGGACTTCGCCTCCGGCCATGTTCCGGCCATGGCTGCGCCTGCCGTGACGCACACCGCCGGCTCCCTCCCCGCCGCGGCGCACCCGGCGGACGGCATGGTCGGCCACCCGGCCACGGCTCCCGCCATGGCCGCCACCATTCACGTCACGGACACGGGCGCGGACCCGTACGCGGACCCGTACCCGGCCGCATCCACATCCGTCGGCGCCGGCGTCGACTCCCGGGCCCTGCGGGCCGCCAAGGCGATCGCATTCGCCCGGGCGCAGGTCGGCAGGCCGTGCGTGTGGGGCGCGACCGGGCCGGGTTCGTACGACTGCTCCAGCCTCGTCCAGGCCGCGTGGAAGGCCGCCGGGGTCATGCTGCCGCGCGCGGCGCACGAGCAGGCCATGGCGGGCACCCCGGTCACGGTGGCCGGCGCGGAACCCGGTGACCTCGTCCTCTTCTTCGACGACGACCGGCATGTGGGTCTCTATGTCGGTGACGGGATGATGGTGCACGCCCCCGGGCCGGGGTCGACCATCCGCGAGGAGTCGGTCTACGGGGCCGGGGAGGCGGCGATCCACCGCGTCGTCCGGCCCGCGTGACCTGGAGGCGACAGGTGGGCCGGGTCGGCGGCACCGGCTCATGAGCCGGCCCTCGGCAACCCATAAGACGGCCTTATGACCTCATAGGCCGGACCCCCGTACTTACTTAGGGCTGCCTTAGCTTAGGCTTCCTGTTCGAGTCGCCGTTCACACTCGAAGGGAACTGATCATGCCGCGCCCCCTGCGGGTAGCCATCGTCGGAGCCGGCCCCGCCGGGATCTACGCCGCCGATGCCCTGCTCAAGTCCGAGGTGGCCGCCGACCCCGGTGTGTCCATCGACCTCTTCGAGCGGATGCCCGCCCCGTTCGGCCTGATCCGGTACGGCGTCGCGCCCGACCACCCGCGCATCAAGGGCATCATCACCGCCCTGCACCAGGTGCTCGACAAGCCGCAGATCCGCCTGTTCGGCAACGTCGACTACCCCACCGACATCAGCCTGGACGACCTGCGCGCCTTCTACGACGCGGTGATCTTCTCCACCGGCGCGATGGCCGACCGTGACCTGTCGATACCCGGCATCGAACTGGACGGCTCCTACGGCGCCGCCGACTTCGTCTCCTGGTACGACGGCCACCCGGACGTGCCGCGTACCTGGCCGCTGGAGGCGGAGAAGGTCGCCGTCCTCGGTGTCGGCAACGTCGCCCTCGACGTCGCCCGCATCCTGGCCAAGACCGCGGACGAGCTGCTGCCGACCGAGATCCCGCCGAACGTCTACGACGGCCTCAAGGCCAACAAGGCCGTGGAGATCCACGTGTTCGGCCGCCGTGGCCCGGCGCAGGCGAAGTTCAGCCCGATGGAGCTGCGCGAGCTGGACCACTCCCCGAGCATCGAGGTCATCGTCGACCCGGAGGACATCGACTACGACGAGGGGTCGATCGAGACCCGCCGTGGCAACAAGCAGGCCGACATGGTCGCCAAGACCCTGGAGAACTGGGCGATCCGGGACGTCGGCAACCGTCCGCACAAGCTGTTCCTGCACTTCTTCGAGTCTCCGGCGGAGATCCTCGGCGAGGACGGCAAGGTCGTCGGCCTGCGCACCGAACGCACCGCCCTGGACGGCACCGGCAACGTCAAGGGCACCGGCGAGTTCAAGGACTGGGACGTCACGGCGGTCTACCGGGCGGTCGGCTACCTCTCCGAGAAGCTGCCCAAGCTGCCCTGGGACATCGACTCCGGCACCGTCCCGGACAAGGGCGGCCGGGTGATCGAGGAGGGCGGCACCCCGCTGCGCTCCGCCTATGTCACCGGCTGGATCCGGCGCGGCCCCGTCGGCCTCATCGGCCACACCAAGGGTGATGCCAACGAGACCGTGGCCAACCTCCTGGACGACTACGCGAACGGCCGCCTGGAGACCCCGGTCACGCCCGAGCCGGAGGCCGTGGACGCCTTCCTGGCCGGCCGTGGCGTCCGCTTCACCACCTGGGAGGGCTGGTACCGGCTGGACGCCGCCGAGCGTGCCCTGGGAGAGCCGCAGAGCCGCGAGCGGGTGAAGATCGTCGAGCGCGAGGACATGCTGCGGGCCAGCGAGGCGTGAGTTCCGCAGGTTCCGCACCCGGCCGGACGTCGCGGGGGCGGAGGCCGGTGCACCGGCCCCCGCGCCGTTCGGGCCCGGACCGCCCGGGCGGACGGCTCGTGCGGCGGCACGGGTGGCACGGGTGGCACGGGTGGCACCCGACGTCCTGATGCCGGTGACTCGGGTCGCCGCGTCGCCGCGCTGCTGCTCGCCGCCCGGTGCGGCTGGGCCGCGTAGCGCGAGCCGCCGGGCGAAGGGGCCGGGCGCGGCGGGAGCAGGGCGGGGCGCGGCCTGCCCCGCCCTGAGCCCCGGCAGGGTGAACGGAGCCCGCCCCTGAGCGGATGGACGGGCGGGCCCCGTTCGCCGGACCATTGTCGACGCCCTACGCGGCGGCACGGCACGGGTGCGCCACGGTCGTGTGACGCGTACCGCGCGCGTCCCGGGCGCACGGCGCACACCGCGTGCGCGGGCGCACACCGATCCGTGACGCGCGGCGGCGGGCCCCGGCCGACGGATCGCCCGGGCCAGCGGTGATACTGGAGGCGCACCCGCCCCCATCAGCAGATTGGCCCATGTCGAACTCCGCCGGCGACCGCGCCACCATCCCGCAATCCGTCTGGGCGGCCCGGGGCCGCCACACCGGCCCCGGCCCCGAGGACGTCGTCCGCCGCGTCCTGCACCGGCGCAAGGAGAGCGGGGACATCGACGACTTCGCCGAGCCACCGCCGGCCGGCGAGGACCCGGCCGGGCGGGTCTTCGAGGCACGCTGGCGGGCCGCCGGCACGGTGACCGTACGGGCCCGGCTCACCCTCGTACCGCATCCGAGCCGGCCCGAGGAGCACGAGTGGCGGCTCGTCGCGGAGGCGGAAGGCCCGTGGGACGACACCTGGCCCTCGCCCGCCACCCTGTTCTGGCCCGAAGGTGGCGCGGAGGGGGGCGACGGCTCCTGGGATCATCACGCCACCGTCCCCGGCCTGCGGTTGCGGCAGGCCAACGCGCTGCCCGCGGACGACAAGGAGATGCGGCGCCGGCTGCGGGACGCGGCCCGCGAGGCCTGGTGCGTCAACGTGGTCGTGCACGAGGCGATGACGCCGGACGAGCGGGGCCGGCTGCCCCTGACCCGGCTGCTGCCGCCCGGCCTGCGGCACCGCGTGGTGGAGCACCGGGCCACGCCGCAGCAACTGCGGGCCGTGAACTGGGCGCTGAAGGACCTCGGTGTCGAGGTGCCGCGCGGTGGCGCGGTACTGCTGCCCCCCGACCCGGCGCCCAAGGACTACGACGGCCGGGAACACAGCGTGCGCAACGTCTTCCTGGACGGTTCGGAGCCGGCCGAGCTCGTCGCGGCGCTGCGGCACTTCACCGCCCAGCCCCGGCCCCTGCCCCAGGGTGCCGAGGAGGCGCTGACCGATCTGCGCGACCACTGGACCCTGAGGACCCTCCAGGAGGAGCTGGAGCGCGAGCGGCGGCTCGTCGCCATGTACGCCGAGGCGCTGGAGGCGATGACGAAGTCCCGGGATCTGTACAAGCAGGCCGCCGAGCAGGCGCTGGAGGCGCTGTCCGCCTACCGTGACGTCCCCGCACCCGCCCTGCCGCAGCAGCAGCGGCCCACCGCGCGGACGCCGGTCTCGCTGCACCAGTTGACACGGACGTTCGAGCGGCTGAAGTTCACGGCCAAGGGCCGCCAGCGGCCGGAGTCCACCGCGGGCGCCTCCCCGGACGGGACACCGGCTGACGGGACACCGGCTGACGGGACACCTGCCGACGGCGCGGCGGCGGACGGCGCGGGCACCGGTGCCTCCGGCGGCTCCGGCGGCCGGCTGGCGTAACCCGGAAGCGGGAGGGCAGAAGGGGCGGGAGGAGGCGGAAGGAGAGCGTATGGACACGTCCGGCACCCTGCTCGCGATCGCGGCCGTCGCCGCGGCGGCGTTGCTCGCCCTCGCCGTCGCCCTGCTCGTCCGGCTGGTACGGACCCGGCGTTCGCTGCGGCGGGCCGGTCTGCCGACGGGACCGCGCTGGGTGTTCTGGGGAGCGGTCGCGTATCTGATACTGCCCACCGACCTGCTGCCCGACCCCGTCTACCTGGACGACATCGGCGTCCTGCTCCTCGCCCTGCGCAGCCTGCGCGCGGCCCGGCCCCTGCCGCCCGGCCCGTCCGAGTCCTGACCGGCCACCGAGGCGGCCGGCCACCTCGCCGGGGGCCGGGGGCTCGGTGTGCGCCCCGACCAGGTGGCGATGTGGCGACAGGCCACGGACGTCACCGCCGTCGCGCCAGGCGTGGGGCCGCCGGACCGCCGCCGCCGGGGCCGGTCGAGCGGGTGACCGGTCTCGCGGTGCCGTGGGCCGGTGCCGGCGTGAACCGGCCGCGGCGCGCGGGCCCGCTCAGCGGCTTCGGCCTCGGCCTCCCTTCGCCGGGCGCCCGGTGCCCCCGGTCAGGGTGGTCAGCACGACCGTCAGTGCGGCGAGTGCGGCTGCCGCGGCCGTCATGCCGGCCATCCAGGGGGGCGCCAGCGTCGCCGCCGCCAGACGGGACGGGTCGGGCACGCCGAAACGTCCGCCGAGCGCCTGGCCCGCGGCGAGCACCGCCGTGACACCGGCCGCGGCCGTCGCCGCGACGAGCCGGGCCTGCGCCGCCCGCGCGGTCATGGCCAGCGCCAGCAGCCCGCACAGCGCCGAGGCGAGCAGCGTGGCCCCCAGTACGCCCTGGGGCAGTCCGGCCCAGTAGCGCGGGGCGTGAGCCGCCCCGCACAGCAGCACCACCGGTGCGGCACCACGTGCGGCATACGCCTGGGACCCCGCCCCCCGGCCGTCCGCGGGGCCGTTCCTGCCCTGCCTCTCGCCGGGCCGTTCCCCGTCCGCCCGCCTCCCGGCCGGGTTCTCCTTCGTCGACCGCTCCCCCGGGGCACGGTGCTCCGTGGCCGGTCTGCCGGCGGCAGGACGGCCGGGTCCGGCCGGCCTGGTGCGCGGCGCCTCGGTGCCGGGCGTGGGACGCGCGGCTGTGGTCCCGGGAGGCGCCGGCTCGGGCAGCGGACATTCACGCCCGCGGCGGTCCGCGGCCAGACGGCCGATCAGCTCGGCGAGTTCCTCGACGGGCCGGTGCTCGGCCACCGCCCGCACGGCCGCCTCACCGCAGTGCGGTTCCACCGGAGTCCGGTTCAGCAGCTGCATCAGCCGGGAGACCTCCTCCAGAGGGCGGTGCTCCGCGGCGGCTCGGATCACCTCGTCGGCGCTGTCCCTTCCCCGGGGCGGCTCGGTCAGCAGCGTCACCAGGCGGGTGACGTCCTCCACGGACCGGTCCACCCCGACCGCGCGCAGGGCGTCGGCCGTGGTCCGGGCGTGCTCGGGGGACTGTTCCAGCAGGGTGATGAGCCGGACGACGTCCTCCAGCGGACGGTCGGCGACGGCCGCGTGGACCAGGTCGCGCAAGGGGTCGCCGTACGCGGAGTCGTACGCGGAGTCCCGTGCGACGTCCTGTGCGGAACCCTGTGCCGGGTCCGGTGCGCAGTCCTCCGCGCGAGGTGGCTCGGGCGGCTCCCCGGGGGGCCGTGGGGGGCGTGTCACGAGATGGGGGGCGGGCGTGGGAACGCCGGTGGTGGCCGGTGCCGGAGGTATCAGCGAATCGTCGGGACGGGAGGGCGAAGAGCGGATGGTCATCTCGGCTCCAGGAGAAGGGCGCGACCGCGCACCTGGCCCCGTGTGCGGTCAAGGCGTCACGGAGTCCATTACTAGAAGCGGCTCCTCGGCGCCGCCACTCGGGCGGGGCACAGGTGTGAGACCACCGGGCGGCGCGGGGGGGGCGCGGTACGCACGCCGGAGCGCGGGCGGCCCCCGGCGGCCTCGGTCCGCTCCGGCCCCTGGCTCCCTCCCCCGGCGACCGCCCGGCCCCGGCCCCGCCCAGGTGCGTTGCGCGTGTCCGGTGGCGCATTCTTGCTGTGTCATCCATGTCATCCATCCGGAGGCGCACGGGACGAGGTAGGCCGATGACTGGGAGCGGCGAGCGGACGGTCCGTACGCGGGCCCGGCTGGCCGCGTTGCTGACCGATGCCTCGACCGGCGCGCTCGGCGCGGCCGGCGGCCGGGTAGCCGGCGTGTACCTGCGGTCGGGCACCCCGGGCACGCTGCGCCTCGCGGTGCTCGTGGGGCTCCCCGGCCAGCTGTTCAGGCCCTGGTGGCGACTGCACGTCGGCCGTCCCTTCCCCGTCGCCGACGCCTACCGGCTGGGTGTGCCGGTGGTCCTGCCGAACGCCACGGAGACGATGCGCCGGTATCCGCAGTTCGCGGCCGGTCTGCCGTTCCCGTTCGGCTCGGTGCACGTGCCGGTGCCGGGCGGGACCGAACCGCTGGGCGTCCTCACGGTGCTGCGCCCGTCGGTGGCGGAGACCCTCGACGACCTCCTCGACCGGGACCTGCTCGTCCAGCTCGCCGAGGGCCTCGGCGAGCGCCTGCGGGTCCTGGCCGACGGCGAGGAGAGCGCGGTGGCCTGGGACGGGGAGCCGCTGAGCGTCCGGCCGCCCGCGAGCCGGCCCGCACGCGCGCACGCGGGACGGTTCAGCTGGGACCCGGCGACCTCCGAGGTGCGCGCCGACGACCGGCTGCACGCGCTGCTCGGTCTGCGCCCCGGCGAGTTCGCGGGGACGGAGGCGGCGCTCGCGGACGCCGTGGCCCCGGCCGACGCGCACCGGATCCTGGCCGCGCTGCGCGACGCCGCCGCCGGGACACCGCCGGGCACGCCGCTGGACCTGCGGTCCCGGGACGGCACCCCGCGGCTGCTCGACCTGTGGCCGGCGACCGGTGGCGATACCGGGGCGTGGCCGGCGTCCGCCGGCGACAGGGGCTCGGCGGGGTGCGGGGTGGTCCGGGGGGTGGTGTTCGATCTGGGCCCGGGGGCTTCCGCGGACGGCGCGGCCGACCTGCTGCCGCAGGGCGTGTTCTGCCTGGACCGGCTGGGGCTGATCGTGTACGCGAATCCGGCCGCGGCCCGGTTCGCGGGCCGGGAGCGGGAGTGGCTGCTCGGGCGGGCGCTGTGGGAGGCGATGCCGTGGCTGTCCGGGCCGCCGTACGACGATCATCTGCGGGGTGCGCTGCTCGCCCGGGACCCGGTGCACTTCCACGCGCGCCGGCCGGCCGGGGACCGGGAGGAGGCGGGTGGGGGCGAGTGGCTGGCCGTCTCGGTGCATCCTGGTGCGGACCTGCTGACCTGCACGATCGTTCCGGCCAGCCGTATGGAGACCGCACTGGGGACGGTTCCCGAGGCGCATGTCCCGGAGGGCACGGTGGTGGCCGGTCACTCGATGGCGCCGCTGTACCGGCCGATCGCCCTCGCCATCGCGCTGACCGACGCGGTGACCGCCCGGCAGGTGTCGGCGGTGGTCATGCAGGAGCTGCTGCCCGCGTTCGGCGGGCGGCGCCTGGCCATCTACCTGCTCCAGGACCGCCACCTGTACCTTGCCTGGGAGACCGGCTTCCCGCAGGGCTTCCTCGCCGCGTTCGAGGGGGTCGGCCTGGACGCGCACCTGCCGGGCGTGGAGACCCTGACCACCGGCCGGCCGCTGTTCTTCGAGTCGATGCAGCAGCTGGCCGCCGCCTATCCGGGCATCGCGCTCGACGCCGACGAGGGCGCCCGGGCCTTCCTCCCGCTGATCGCCTCCGGCCGGCCGGTCGGCTCCTGCATCCTCGGCTTCGAGGGTGCGCGCGGCTTCAGCACGGAGGAGCGCACGGTCCTCACGGCGCTCGCCGGGCTGATCGCGCACGCGATGGAGCGGGCGCAGCGCTACGACAGCGAGGCGGCGCTGGCGCGCGGTCTCCAGCAGGCGCTGCTGCCCCGCCGGCTGGCGGCGCACCCGCGGGTGCAGACCGCGGGCCGCTATCTGCCCGGCACGCAGGGCATGGACGTGGGCGGTGACTGGTACGACGTGGTCGGGGCCGGGGACGGGCTCGCGCTGGTCATCGGCGATGTGCAGGGGCACGGGGTGCAGGCGGCGGCCACCATGGGGCAACTGCGCAGCGCCGTGCGCGCGTTCGCGCTGGGCGACCGGCCGCCGGACGAGGTGCTGAGCGGCACCAACCTCCTGCTGATCGACCTGGACCCGGGCCAGTTCGCCAGCTGCTGCTACCTGCGCCTCGACCCCCTCACCGGCCGGACCAGGATCGCCCGGGCCGGTCATCCGCCGCCGCTGCTGCGCGCTCCGGACGGCAGCACCGGCGTGCTGGACATCCCGGGTGGTGTCGTCCTCGGGGTGGACCCGGCCGCCCGGTACCCGGTCACCGAGGTGCTGCTGGAGCCGGACGCGATCCTCGCCCTGTACACGGACGGGCTGGTGGAGCGGCCGGGCGCCGACATCGACGACGGCATCACCGCGCTCCGGCTGGCGCTCGCCGAAGCCGGTGCGGGTGCCGGCCGGGCCGGCAGGCGGTCGCTGTCGGGGGTCGCCGACCAGCTCACGGCCACCGCCCGGCACGCCACCGACCGCCCCGACGACGTGGCGCTCCTGCTCGCCGCCCGCCGCCCGGCACCCGCGCCGCGGGACCGGCCGCCCTTTTCCACCGCGCCGCTCATGCCGCCCGGTTGACCCCGCCGCGTCCTGCCGCCCCGGGAAGGCCTGTCATCGGCCTCCCTTTTAGGGGCCGGCGGTGGGCAACCCGGCTGACGGTCTCGCCTGAGGGCGCCGGGCAGTGTAGACATGGCGCATGCTGCGACTGCCCGGCCGGCCCGCGACCCGGTCGTCCCGTTCTTCCGGGCACCCGCGCGCACCGCGAGTTCCGCCGCGGAGCGGGGACGATGCGGACGGCAGCCGGCCGGGGGTGCTGCGGTCGGCGGTGTCGGGGCGCAGCGTGGCCGGGCAGGTGTTCCTGCTCCAGGTGGCGATCGTGCTGCTGCTGGTCGTCTCGGCCGTGGTGGCACAGGTGCTCCAGGTGCGGCACGACAGCGACCTGGAGGCGACCAACCGCTCCCTCGCCGTGGCCGAGACGTTCGCCCACGCACCCGGCACGGCCGCCGCCCTGCGCTCCCCCGACCCCACGGCCGTGCTCCAGCCGCGCGCCGAGGCGACCCGCAGGGCGACCGGCGTGGACTTCGTCGTCGTGATGAACACCGACGGCATCCGCTACACCCATCCCAGGACCGACCGCATCGGCAGGAAGTTCGTCGGCACGATCGCCCCCGCCCTCGCGGGCGGCACGGTCACCGAACACGTCACCGGGACCATCGGCCCGCTGGTGCAGGTCGTGGTACCGGTCAGGGACCCCGCCGGCAAGGTCGTCGGCCTGGTGTCCGCCGGGGTCACCACGGCGCACGTGGGCGGGGCCGCCGACCAGCAGCTGCCGTTGCTGCTCGCGGCGGCGGCAGCGGCGCTCGCGCTGGCCACCGCGGGCACGGCCCTGGTCAGCCGGCGGCTGCTGCGCCAGACGCGCGGGCTCGGGCCGTACGAGATGACCCGCATGTACGAGCACCATGACGCGGTGCTGCACGCGGTGCGGGAGGGGGTGCTGATCGTCGGCGGCGACGGGCGGCTGCTGCTCGCCAACGACGAGGCGCACCGCTTGCTGGACCTGCCCGAGGACGCCGAGCGCCGGCATGTGCTGGAACTCGGCCTGGACGACGAGACGGCGGGGCTGCTGGCCTCCGGACGGATCGCCACGGACGAGGTGCACCTGGTCAAGGACCGTCTGCTGGCGGTCAATCAACGGCCCACCGATCTGCGCGGCGGGCCGCCCGGGAGCGTGACCACGCTGCGCGACTCCACCGAGTTGCGCGCCGTGTCCGGCCGCGCGGAGGTGGCCCGGGAGCGGCTGAACATGCTGTACGACGCCGGGGTGGGCATCGGCACCAGCCTGGACGTGACCCGGACCGCGGAGGAGCTGGCGCAGCTGGCGGTGCCCCGGTTCGCGGACTTCGCGACGGTGGACCTGTTCGACGCGGTGCTCAGCGGGGAGGAGCCGCGGCCCGGGACGGCGCTGCGCCGCGCGGCCTGTGCCGGCATCCGCAAGGACGCCCCGCTGTATCCGGTCGGCGAGCGGATCCGGTTCGTACCCACCTCACCGCAGGCCCGCAGCCTGGTCACCGGTCAGTCGGTGGTGGAGCCCCGGCTCCGTGCCTCGCCCGGCTGGCGCGCGCAGGACCTGGAGCGCACCGACCAGATCCTGGCGTACGGCGTCCACTCGCTGATCGCCGTGCCGCTGCGGGCGGGCAGTCTGGTGCTGGGGGTGGCGAACTTCTGGCGGTCGGAGAAGCCGCAGCCGTTCGACACGGAGGAACTGGCACTCGCCGAGGAGTTGGTGGCGCGGGCGGCGGTGTCGATCGACAACGCCCGCCGGTACACCCGCGAGCACAGCATGGCGGTCACCCTCCAGCGCAGTCTGCTGCCGCGGACGCTGCCGGTGCAGGGGGCGCTGGACATCGCCTACCGCTATCTGCCGGCGCAGGCCGGGGTGGGCGGCGACTGGTTCGACGTGCTGCCGCTGTCCGGTGCGCGGGTGGCGCTCGTCGTCGGTGATGTCGTGGGGCACGGGCTGCACGCGGCGGCGACCATGGGCCGGCTGCGTACGGCCGTGCACAACTTCTCCTCGCTCGATCTGCCGCCCGACGAACTCCTCGCCCTGCTGGACGAGCTGGTCGGGCGGATCGACCAGGACGAGGCCCCGGCGACGGGCGCGGCCGTGGTCACGGGCGCCACCTGCCTGTACGCGATCTATGATCCGGTGTCCCGGCGGTGCTCCATGGCGCGGGCCGGTCATCCGCCGCCCGCGCTGGCCCGCCCGGACGGCAGCGTGGAGTTCCTCGACCTGCCCGCGGGGCCGCCGCTGGGCCTGGGCGGACTGCCGTTCGAGACGGCGGAGCTGGAACTGCCGGAGGGCAGCCGGCTGGTGCTGTACACCGACGGTCTGGTGGAGGACCGGGAGTGGGACATCGACGAGGGGCTCGACCTGCTCCGCGACGCCCTGCTCCGCACGCCGGGCGCGTCACCGGAGGACACCTGCCGCACGGTGCTGGACCGGCTCCCGGCCCGGCCGAGCGACGACGTGGCGCTGATCGTGGCCCGCACCCGGGTGCTGGGCGGGGACCGGGTCGCCGAGTGGGAGGTGCCGTCCGATCCGGCGGCCGTGTCGGGGGTACGGGCCTCGGTGACCCGGCAGCTGGCCGACTGGGGTCTGCAGGAGCTGGCGTTCACGACCGAGCTGGCCCTGAGCGAGCTGGTGACCAACGCCATCCGCTATGGGCGCGGCCCGATCGGGGTACGGCTGCTGCGTGACCGCACGCTGATCTGCGAGGTCTCCGACCGCAGCACGACGTCCCCGCATCTGCGGTACGCGGGGAGCACCGACGAGGGCGGCAGGGGCCTGTTCCTGGTCGCCCAGCTCGCCGAGCGCTGGGGCACCCGCTACACCCCGCACGGCAAGGTCATCTGGGCGGAGCAGTCCCTGCCCTGAGCGGGCGGCCGCGGCAACGTGAAAGGCGCCGCGGTCGGCATGGCCGTCAGGGGACATGCCCGGCCGCGGCGCACGATCGGCGGGCGGGGCGGTGGCGGTCAGCCGTCGCTCAGCCGGGAGCGCAGCAGTCGCTTGCCCAGCTCGGCACCCTTGCGGCTGTCGGCCTGCGCCTTGCGGAACAGGTCGGCGACCTCGTTGTCCCCCTCCCGCTCCGCGTCCTGGATGTACTGCTCCAGGCGCAGCGCGTTGCTCAGGCACGCCTCGACGTACCAGATCAGGTTGTAGTCCTTGTCGCGGGTGCCGGTGACGTCGCCGGTCTCACTGGTGCTGGTCATCCGCCTCTCCTCCCTCTGTCGCCCCGGTGGCGACTCCGCTTGCGGAGCTGCCGGGTACCCGTGGCACGTTCCGGACACACCGCCCGATCCGGGCAAGTCGGTTGCTTCACCGGTGGGCGCGTCGACGGCGCTCAGCCGGCCGGTGACGAGGTCGCCGCAGCCGTCGTCGTCGGTTCAGCCGAGGGCGCGGTCCAGGTTGAAAGCGGCGCTGATGAGGGACAGGTGGGTGAACGCCTGCGGGAAGTTGCCCTGCTGGCGGCCGGTGCGGCCGATCTCCTCGGCGTACAGCCCGAGATGGTTGGCGTAGGTGAGCATCTTCTCGAAGGCCAGGCGGGCCTCGTCGAGGCGGCCGGCCCGGACGAGCGCCTCGACGTACCAGAAGGAGCAGATGGAGAACGTGCCCTCGTCGCCGCGGAGCCCGTCGGGACTGGCCTGCGGGTCGTAGCGGTAGACGAGGGAGTCGGAGACCAGGTCGTCGGTGAGGGCGTCCAGGGTGGACAGCCACTTGGGGTCGGTGGGGGCGATGAACTTGGCGAGCGGCATCATCAGCAGGGAGGCGTCCAGGACGTCGCCGCCCTCGTACTGCACGAAGGCGCCCCGGCGTTCGGACCAGCCGCGGTCCATGATCCGGCGGTAGACGGTGTCCCGGGACTGACGCCAGCGGGTCAGGTCGGCGGGCAGGCCGCGCCGGTTGGCGAGGCGGATGGCCCGCTCGATCGCGACCCAGCACATCAGCCGCGAGTAGAGGAAGTTCTTGCGCCCGCCGCGGGTCTCCCACACCCCCTCGTCGGGCTGGTCCCAGTGGTCGCAGACCCAGTCGACCAGCTGGCACACGTCGTCCCACTGGCCGCTGGAGATGGGCTGGGCCCACGTGTCGTAGAGGTAGATGGAGTCGATCAGAGCGCCGTAGATGTCGAGCTGGAGCTGGCCGGCGGCGGCGTTGCCGACGCGGACCGGTGCGGAGCCCTGGTACCCCTCCAGGTGCGGCAGCTCACGTTCGGGAAGGTCGGCGCGGCCGTCGATGCCGTACATGACCTGCAAGGGCCCGGTGCCGTCGCCGCAGCCGGGGCTGATGTGCGTGGTGACGAACCGCATGAAGGCCTCGGCCTCACCGCTGAAGCCGAGCCGCAGCAGCGCGTACACGCAGAACGCGGCGTCCCGCACCCACACGTAGCGGTAGTCCCAGTTGCGTTCGCCGCCGAGCTGTTCGGGCAGGCTGGTGGTGGGGGCGGCGATGATGGCGCCGGTGGGAGCGTAGGTGAGGAGCTTGAGGGTGAGCGCGGAGCGGTGCACCATCTCCCGCCAGCGGCCCCGGTAGCGGGACTGGTGGAGCCAGCGCCGCCAGTAGGCGACGGTGGCGGTGAACTCGTGCTCGGCCTCGGCGTGGGCGCAGCCGCGCGGGGTGATCCGGGCGCCGGCCTGGTCCAGGGCGAACACCGCGGAATCGCCCTCGTCGAGCTTGAAGTCGGCCCACGCGTCGCGGTCGCCGTACTCCAGGGTCGCCGTGGAGGTGAGTGTCAGGGACAGGTCGCGCGACTCGAACAGCACCATGCCGTCCAGGGCGCGCACCGTGTGCGGGGCGGCGCCGTAGTCGAAGCGCGGGGCGACCAGCGCCCGGAAGGGCACGGTGCCGCGGACGCAGACCACACGCCGGATGAGCCGGTGCCGGCCGGTCTCGGAGCCCGGCGTCCCGACGGGCATGAAGTCCTGCACCTCGCCGGCGCCGTCCTCGGTGAAGAACCGGGTGATCAGCACGTTGGTGTCGGGGAAGTAGAACTGTTTGGTGCGGGCCGGCACGGTGGGGGCCAGCTCGAACCGGCCGCCGCGCTCGGCGTCCAGGATCGCCGCGAACACGCTGGGGGCGTCGAAGGACGGGCAGCAGTACCAGTCGATCGTGCCGTCGGTGCCTACCAGGGCCACGCTGCGCAGGTCACCGATGAGTCCGTGGTCGGCGATGGGGAGGTAGCGGCGGCCGGGGGCCGCGTCCTCGGGAAACGGCGTCTCGGCCATCGGCGGCCTCCCGGTTCGGTACGGGCGTTGTCCCGCGATGCGGTTTCCCGCTTACGGGTGTTATCCAGCTTAGGAGCGAGTGGGCCCGCGTGGCGTGGGCAGGCGCTTGCTCGCCGCCCCCGGCGCTTTCCGGATGCAGGGAGCGCCGAGGCGGGCAATGGTGAGAGGGTGCCCCGTTCGGGGGCACCGGCACGGATGCGGTCATCCGGACCGAGGAGGAGGCATCATGTCGACATCCACACCCGAAGAGTCCCGGTCGACGTCGGACGACGTCCGCACCCCGGACGCCCTGCTCCACTCCGCTCCCTCGAGGGACGTCACCCCCGAGGACCTGGTGATGGCGGCGGGCAGGGACGTCACACCGAAGAACCTCGACTGGGCGCGGCAGAAGCTGGAGTCCGAGGGCTCCGCGGCCGTCGAGAAACTGCTGCCGTAGGGCGGTCCGGGGAATCGAGGGAAGCGGACGACGGTACGGGCCGGGCGAGGGAACGCCCGGCCCGTACCGTCGTGTGTGCCTTGGAGGTCGTGCGCCGTGACCCGTGCCGGAGGTCGCGGGCGCCGGCGGTCACTCGGGCAGGGCGGTGTCGTCCGGGATCACGTGCACGGCCGCCTCCTCGGCGCCCGCGGCTCCGCCGTCGATGCCCACGTCGTCGGCGATCTCTTCCTTGACCGTGTCGGTGTGGGCGCCCTCGTCCGGGGCGACCAGGCGGCCCGCGCGGGTCTCTCCGGCCTCGGAGTCGACCGGCTCGCCCTCGCCGCCCGGCAGGTCTCCGATCTCGTCGCCGGCCGGCGGGGTCACGTCCGGGACCTCCTGGCCGAGCCGCTGGTCCAGGGTCTCCCCCTCGTGCTGCTCGGCGGCCGTGATGCCGTGCTTGGTGACGCCCAGGGGACGTTCGGGCGGGGAGTAGCCCTCGTCGAGGATGTCGTCGTAGGTGCGCTCGCCCACCGCGTCCTGAAGGTCCAGGGGTGCGGCGTCCTCCTGTTCCTCGTTGGTTCCGGTGGGCTGGTAGGCGTCGTCCGCCATGGGGGTCTGTTCGGACTGGTCGTTCATGGTCGCCTCCTTCGCGGTGCGGTCCTGCTCCGCGTAACCCGCAAGAGGATCATTAACCCCGCCGTCACCCGGGCCGTGGCCGAACCGCCGCCCCTGATCAGCTCCTGCCGCGTCGGGAGCCGTGGACGCGGTGCCGGGCCGAGGACTGCGTCTCGGCGGGGCGGGGAGGGGCGGAGCGGGACCAGGGGCGGCCACCACCCAGCCTTGTGCCATCCCTCTGGCATATGCAACCCCTGTGCGGTAAAGCGCGCCACAGGCCTTCCCATGGCGGTGGGGCCGATGTCAGCCGCCGGGTCCGGGGACGACGTAGTACAGCCGTACGTCGCCCAGCGGTACGGACGTCCAGGCGCGGGCGTACCCGGGCGGTGAGGTCCCCGCCGGCACCAGCGTGGCGACCGGCGTCCGCCGGGCGGTCCGGGCGATGCCGTCGACGGTGGCGTTGGCGTTGGGTCCGGT
This sequence comes from Streptomyces sp. Y20, assembly GCF_043195475.1. Classification (NCBI taxonomy): domain Bacteria; kingdom Bacillati; phylum Actinomycetota; class Actinomycetes; order Kitasatosporales; family Streptomycetaceae; genus Streptomyces; species Streptomyces sp. Y20. The sequence goes on along the minus strand of NZ_JBIDDP010000015.1, from coordinate 180,623 downwards.
GGTGGCGGCCGAGGAACAGCCCGCCTGGTAGGCGACCGGCAGGGCCTCCTCGCCGGTGACCAGGCAGGGCGGGCGGATGCCCCGGCGGTGCAGCTCCGCCGCGGTGCGGGACCAGGCCCGGTGGGCGGCGGCCGTGTTGCCGGCCGTGTGCACCAGGACCGCCAGCTGTACGGCGAGGTGGGCGGCGAGCCCGGCGCAGACCAGCGTCACGACGACCGGGCGCCGGGAGGGGCGCGGAGCCGTCATCAGGTGGACCAGCGCGTCGGCGACCGGGACGGCGAGGAGGGCATAGGCGGGCAGCAGGAAGCGGGGCGCCGCGTAGCCGATCAGGAAGAGGTAGGGGAAGGCGGCCGTCACCGCGCAGGCCAGCGGCAGGGCCGTGGCCGCCGTGCGCCGGGCGCGGACGGCGACGGCAAGCCCGAGCGCGGCGAGCGGCGGCAGCGCGAACCACCACACGGTGAGGGCGGGGTGCGGCGGGCCGCCGGTGCACGGCCGGCACAAGGTCCGCCCGCCGAGGCTGCGCAGCTGGTCGACGACGGCGAGGTGCCAGCCGAGGCCGCCCTGGATCGCCGAGCCGTCCGCCAGCCGCCGGGCCAGGCCGCCGTAGCGCGTGTACGCCTCGATCACCCACTCGGCGGCGCCGGCCGCGAGGCCGGTCAGCAGCACGAGCAGCGCCCGCCGGTGGCGTCGGCCCGCACCGAGGACGAGCAGCGGCACGGCCGCCCAGACGGCGTCCGTCGGCCGCATCCACGCCATGAGCGCCGCGCTCCCGGCGAGCGCCCCCAGAGCCGCCCGGTCCGTCCCGGCGCCGCCGGACCCGGCGCGCAGGAAGCAGCCGACGGCGGTGAGCGCGCCCACGGCGACCCAGTAGTTGGGCATGGCCTGCGGGCCGTAGAACAGGGTCACCCACAGGGAGGCGAAGAGGGCACCGGCGAGCGCCAGGACACGGACCGGGAACAGGCCCCGCCAGACGCGCAGCGCCAAGTACAGGGCGAGGCCGGAGAGGACCGCGAGGTAGATGCGCAGCAGGACCGTGGAGGACGACCAGGCGGCGACCGGCGCGACGAGCAGGGAGACGCCCCGGGCGCGCGGCGCGCTGAAGAACGAGGCCGGGGCGTGTGCGGCGACCTGACTGACGTACACCGTCTCGTCCCAGCCGAGACCGGTACCGGGGCCGAGGAGGAGCAGCTGGGCGAGGGTGAAGACGGCGGCGACGGCCGCGAGCGGGGCGGTGGCGCGGGCCCGGGTGCGACCGCCGGCGGTCGCCGGGTGCGCGGCGCTTCGCTCAGGGCGCGCGCCGGCGCGTGGGGCGTCCGTGCTGCCGGTCATGGATCACCGCTTCTCGCCTACAGCTTCCTCACGGCTGCTCCCCCACGGCTCACCCGCCCGTACGGGCCGGGCCCGGCGCCGGGAAGCCACCGCCAAGCTAGCCCGCTCCGTCCGCCCCCGCGGCGCGGGTACGGCCATCCGGCCCACGGACCGCTGAGCCACGGCGCGCGAGCGCCCTCCCCCTCACGACCAGGCCGCGCCCGAACCCCAGGGGCACGAGAACGCCCCGCACCCGGCGACCGGATCAAGGCCAGCCGGCCGCAGGGGCGCGGGGAACTGCGCGACCGGCGCAGGCACCCGGCACCCGGCACCCGGCGACGGAGACACACGCTCCCCGACGCCGGCCGGCCGGCGCAGGTCAGCCGCCGTTCGGTGCCCGGTGCGGCGGCTGGTCGGGCGCGGCACGGCGGACCGTCGGCGGTATGGCCCGGACGGCCGGTTCGTCGGTGCTGATCGTCAGGGACTCCCCGTGGTGACGGATGGTCAGCGGCGGCCCGTCCAGCAGCGCGTACGTCGCCTTGTCCGCGCCGATCTCCACCCGCAGCCGGCGCCCGCGGAACTGGACGTGGAAGGCGAGGCGGCTCAGCCGCTCGGGCAGGCGGGGCGCGAAGCGGGGCCCGTCGCCGTCGCGGCGCATGCCGCCGAAGCCCGCGACCAGCGCCATCCAGGTACCCGCGAGGGAGGCGATGTGCAGCCCGTCCCGGGTGTTGTGCTCCAGGTCGTGCAGGTCCATCAGCGCGGCTTCGCTGGTGTAGGCGTAGGCGAGGTCCAGATGTCCGGTGCGGGCGGCTATGACGGCCTGGCAGCAGGCGGACAGTGAGGAGTCGCGCACGGTGAGCGGCTCGTAGTAGGCGAAGTTCCGGGCGATCTGCTCCTCGTCGTACTCCTGCTCGAAGTAGTCCGCGCAGGTGTACATGGCCAGGACGAGGTCGGCCTGCTTGACGACCTGTTTGCGGTACAGGTCGAAGTAGGGGAAGTGGAGCAGCAGAGGGTACTGGTCGGCGCGGGTGCCGGCGAAGTCCCAGCGCTGGTAGCGGGTGAATCCGGCGTGCTGTTCGTGGACGGCGAGTTCGTCGTTGTACGGCAGGTGCATGGTGTCGGCGGCGTCCCGCCAGGCGGCGCTCTCCTCGTCGTCCACGCCGAGCCGCCGGGCCTCGCGCGGATGCCGTTCGACGGCGTCGGCGGCGGCGCGCAGGTTCTGCCGCGCCATCAGGTTGGTGTACGTGTTGTCGTCGGCGACCGCGCTGTACTCGTCGGGGCCGGTGACGCCGTCGAGGTGGAAGACGCCGTGCCGGTCGTGGTGGCCCAGCGACCGCCACAGCCGGGCGGTCTCCACCAGCAGCTCCACGCCGGTCTCGCGCTCGAAGGCGGTGTCGCCGGTGGCCTCGACGTACCGGACGACGGCGTCGGCCACGTCGGCGTTCACGTGGAAGGCGGCGGTGCCGGCCGGCCAGTACGCGGAGCCCTCGGGGCCGGCGATGGTCCGCCAGGGGAACGCGGCCCCGGCGAGCCCCAGCTGGGCCGCGCGTTCCCGGGCCTCGTCCAGGGTGTTGTACCGCCAGCGCAGTGCCTCGGCGACGGCGGCGGGCGCGGTGTGGGTGAGCACGGGCAGCACGAACATCTCGGTGTCCCAGAAGGCGTGCCCGTCGTACCCGGAGCCGGTGAGCCCCTTCGCGGGGATCGCGCGCTGTTCGGCGCGGGCCCCGGCCTGGAGGACGTGGAAGAGCGCGAAGCGGACGGCCTGCTGGATCTCCTCGTCGCCCTCCACCTCGACGTCGGCGCGGGCCCAGAAGTCGTCCAGGCAGGACCGCTGGTCGTCCAGCAGGCCCTGCCAGCCGTCGTGCCCGGCCGCGGCGAGCGCGGCGTCCACCTGGTCGGCCATCGCGGGCAGGGACCGGGCGCCGGACCAGCCGTGGGCGACCAGCTTCTCCACCCGCAGGGTCTGTCCGGGCTCCAGCACGGAGGTCACGGTCAGCCGGGCGACGTCGATGCCGCTCTCGCTGCGGGTGGTGGTGCGGTCGGGGCCGGTGACGACGTGGTCGGCGGCGACGGCGACCCTGAGGCCGCTGCGCCGGGTGCGGTGCACCAGCCGCAACCGGTTGCCGGCGGCGAAGCCGTCCTCCTGTTCCAGCGGCGACTTCAGCGCCCTGGCGGCGCGCGGGTCGCCGTCGGACTGCGGCAGGCTCTCGTTGGCGACCAGTTCCGACTGGATCACCACCCGGCTGCGGCTGTCGACGGCCTCCACCTCGTACGCGACGGCGGCCACCGCCCGCTGGGTCAGCGACACCAGCCGGGTGGAGCGCACCCGGACGGTCGAGCCGGCCGGCGAGGTCCACTCGCAGGTCCGCTCCAGCACGCCGCGGCGCAGGTCCAGCACGCGCTCGTGGGCGACGAGACGGCCGTAGCGCAGGTCGAACGGCTCGTCGTCCACCAGCAGGCGCAGGACCTTGCCGTTGGTGACGTTGATGACGGTCTGCCCGGACTCGGGGTAGCCGTAGCCGGCCTCCGCGTAGGGCAGGGGGTGCACTTCGTGGACGCCGTTGAGATAGCTGCCGGGCAGGCCGTGCGGTTCGCCCTCGTCGAGGTTGCCGCGCCAGCCGACGTGCCCGTTGGACAGGGCGAACACCGACTCGCTCTGAGCGAGGACGTCCAGGTCGAGGGTGGTCTCCCGGACGGTCCAGGGTTCGACGGCGTACGACCGCTCGGTGATCACTGCTTGTCCCCCAGCTCGGCGAGGTCGCGCACGACGGTGTCGGCGCCGTGCTTGTACAGCGCGTCGGTCTGGCCGACCCGGTCGACGCCGACGACGTACCCGAAGCCGCCCGCGCGGCCGGCGTCCATGCCGGCCAGGGCGTCCTCGAAGACGGCGGCGCGGGACGCCTCGACGCCGAGGTCGCGGGCGGCGGCGAGGAACGTGTCGGGGTGCGGCTTGCCCGGCAGGTTCCGCTCGGCGGCGACCACGCCGTCGATGCGGGTGTCGAAGAGGTGTTCGGCGCCGACGGCGCGCAGCACGTCCCGGCAGTTGGCGCTGGAGGAGACGATCGCGGTGCGCAGCCCCTGGGCGCGGACCGCCTCCAGATAGCGCAGGGTGCCCTCGTACGCCTCGACTCCGCCGGTGCGGATCTTCTCCAGCAGCAGCTCGTTCTTGCGGTTGCCGATGCCGTGGACGGTGCGGGCGTCGGGCGGGTCGCCGGGGCCGCCCTCGGGCAGGTGGATGCCGCGCGAGTCGAGGAAGGCGCGGACACCGTCGGCGCGGGGGCGGCCGTCGACGTACTCGTCGTAGTCGGCATCGCTGAACGGCCGTCCCTGCTCGCCGTCGTAGGCGCGCAGCAACGCGTCGAACGTCTCCTTCCAGGCCGCCGCGTGCACGACGGCCGTCTTGGTGACGACCCCGTCGAGGTCGAAGAGACAGGCCTGGATGGTGTCGGGCAGACCGAGCTGAGTCATACCCAGCACTGTTCCCCGTCGGGAGCGCTCCAGTGGGTGGCGCGCGCCACATGTTCGGCGAACGAGCCACATGTTCGGCGGACGGGCGATGCCACACTTGCCCGTGTGTCCCTGACCTTCGACGACCTTCTCCGCCGTGCCCGCGCCCTGCCCCGGGGCGGCGGGCGTGCCCTGCTCGGCATCGCGGGCAGCCCGGGCGCGGGCAAGACGACGCTCGCCGCCCGCCTGGTGGACGCCCTGAACGGCGGCGGTCCGCCGTGGGCGGTGCACGTGCCCATGGACGGCTTCCACCTCGCCGACGCCGAGCTGGACCGGCTGGGCCGCCGGGACCGCAAGGGCGCGCCGGACACGTTCGACCCGGCCGGGTACGCGGCGCTGCTGCGGCGGCTGCGGGAGGAGACCGGCGAGGTGGTGTACGCGCCGGCGTTCGAGCGGGTGCTGGAGCAGCCGCTCGCGGGCGCGATCCCGGTGCCGCCGGCCGCCCGGCTGGTGGTGACCGAGGGCAATTACCTGCTGGTGCGGGAGGGGGCGTGGGGGCGGGTGCGGGCGTGCCTGGACGAGGTCTGGTTCTGCGAGACCGACGAGGACGAGCGGGTGCGGCGGCTGATCGCCCGGCACGAGGAGTTCGGCAAGGACCACGCGGCGGCCGTGGCCTGGGTGCGGGGCACGGACCAGCGCAACGCCGACCTGGTCGCGGCGACCCGGGAACGGGCGGACCTGGTGCTACCGGCCACCCCGGAGCCCCAGCAGAGCTGACGCGCGGGCTCCGCCACCGGCGGCCGGGCCGCGGCGTACGACGGACGGTGCACGCCCGGTGCGGCCGAAGGTGCCGACGACCGGGTCCGCGTACGGCGGTGCGCGCCTCGTGCGTACGGCCGGACCAGGCCCGTCACCGGAAGGGACGGCCGCGCTCCGGTCGTACCGGTCAGGGGTCGGACTCGCGTGCCCCCCGTGGACGGCCCCGGTCGCGGGGGACGCCCCGGCGGCTCGCGGTCGTGCGGCCGGTTTCGTGCCGGTCGGGGTGAACTCCGGCGGGCCGTGGGCCGTACCGGTGTGTACGGCAGAGGGTCTGCCGGTACGACTTGTGCGGCGGTGGCGGGAGCGGTGCCCCGGCGGGACCGTGACGTGGCCCGCGGGCGCTGGTCCGGCGCGCGGGCCGGTGCCGCCGTGGGACGGACGATGACGCGCGAACAGCACTTGGTCCTCACGCCCGGGGCACCGGCCGCCGAGCCGGTACGGCGGGCGCGGGCCGCCCGGTACGTCCGGCTGCGGCGGCACGGGCGCCGGCTGACGCCGCTCGTCGTCGTGCTGCTGCTGGCGCAGATGGCCGCGGCGATGGTCACCACGGCCGTCCAGCAGACCCCCACCATCGACGAGCCCGTGTACGTGGCGACGGCCGCCGACTACCTGACCGCGCACCGGGTGCGCTACAACCCCGAGCATCCGCCGCTCGGGAAGCTCCTGATCGCGGCCGGGGTGGCGGTGGCGGACCCGCACTACGACCCGGCGTCCACCGGCGGCCAAGGGGAGGCGGGCCGGCGGCTGCTGTACGCGTCGGGCAATGATCCCTGGCGGGTGATGCTGTGGGCGCGGCTGCCGGTGATCACGCTGACCCTGCTGTGCGGGCTGGTCGCCTTCGCGTTCGCCCGGGAGGTGGCGGGCCCGGCGGGCGGACTGGTGGCGCTCGCCCTGTACGCCTTCTCGCCCGACCTGATCGCCCACGGCTCGCTGGCCACCCTGGACGTGCCGGCGGCCGGGTTCGTGCTGGTGTCGGCGTGGCTGGCGTGGCGGGCGCGGCGGCGGCCCGTCCCGTACCTCCCGGCGGCCGGGGCCGCGCTCGGGGCGGCCGTGGCGACGAAGATGAGCGCGCTGCCGGCGGTGCCGGTGCTGACCCTGCTGGCGGCGGTGTCCGCGGTGGCCGCGCACCGGTCCGCTCGGGCCGCGGAGTCCGGCCCGGTCACGCGCCGGTCCGCTCCGGCCGAGGAATCCACGCCCGACCCACACCCGTCCGCTCGGGCCGCGCGGTCCGCCCCGGACCCACGCCGGTTCTTCCCGGCCTTCCGGCCCGAACAGTGGGCCCGGCCGGCCCGGTCGGCCCGGCCGTGGTCCGGGGGCCGACGGCGGACGGCGGGGGCCGCGCTCGTGGGCGCCGCGGTCGTGGTGCTGGCGGCGCTCGCCGTCGTCTGGGCCGCGTACCTGGCCGTCGATCCCCGGCTGCGGTTCACGCCCGCCGAACCCGTCCCGGCCGTCCACGGGCTGCGCGGGCGCCTGGTGGACCTGCTGCCGGTGCCCGAGGCCTACCGGGCGGGGATGCGGGTGCAATTCGGGCTGGAGGACTACCCCTGGCAGGGTTATCTGTTCGGGCACGTGTACACCGGTTCGCTCTGGTACTACCTGCCGGCCGCCCTGCTGGTGAAGACGCCGCTCGGGCTGGCGGCGCTGGGCGCGGCCGGCGCGGTGGCCGTCGTCGCGGTGCGTCGGTTGCGGCCCGTGGCGCCGTACCTGCTGCTGCCGCCACTCGTCCTGCTGGCGGTGGCGATGACCGGGGCGCGGGACTTCGGCACCCGGTACGCCCTGTTCGTGCCGATGTTCCTCGCGGTGGCGGCGGGCTGCCTTCCCGCGCCGCACCGGGACCGGGACCGGGGCAGGCACCGGGCCGGTCCCCTGATCGGCACCCTCGTGCTGTTCGCGGCGGCGAGTTCGCTGCGGGCCTTCCCGTACTACCTGCCCTACGCGAACGAGGCCTTCGGCGGCCCGGCGCACACGCACCGGCTCCTGCACGACTCCAACGTGGACTGGGGGCAGGACCTGGGCCGGCTCGCCGACCGGCTCCGGCAGCGGTACCCGGGCGAGCGGGTGTGGCTGGTGTACAAGGGCAGCGGAGTGCCGTCGTACTACGGCATCCGCGCCGCCGATCCGCGCCGGGTGCCGCCCGAGCGGGTGCACGGACTGCTCGTGGTGTCCGACTCCGCGGCCGCCAAGGCGCGCGGGAGGCTGGCCGAACTGATCGCCGGCAGTCGGCCGGTCGGCGAAGTCGGCCATTCCATCAGTCTCTTCCGGCGGTGAGCCCGCCGGCTCAACCCCCTGGTCACGGCGGTCGGTGAGCTATGTTGAGTGCTCGTGGGAGACAAAGGAGACCGACCGGTGCCCTCGCCGCAGCAGGCACGCGCACAGGCATCAGCGATCACGTCGGGCAAGACCGTGCCCGAGGCCGAGGCCTCCCCGACCTCCCGGCTGCGGGAACTGTTCGACGGCCCCCGTCTGTCGCCGGGGCAGCGGCGCATCGCCCAGTACCTGATCGAGCACATCACCGAGGCCGCGTTCCTGCCGATCACCGAGCTGGCGGACCGGGTCGGGGTCAGCCAGCCCTCCGTCACCCGTTTCGCCGCCGCCGTCGGCTTCAGCGGCTATCCCGCGCTGCGGGAGAGGCTCCAGTCGATCGCGCTGAGCGGTCTGGCCGGCGGGCCGGGCGAGGAGAACCGGGCCAACGAGCTCCAGGCGGCCGTCGACGCCGAGATCCAGAACCTGGAGAACCTGCGGCGCGACTTCGCCGACCCCGACCGGGTGATCCACGTGGGCCGCGAGCTGTCCCGGTCCACCCCGCTGACCGTGCTGGGCCTGCGTATCTCGGTGTCGCTCGCCGAGTACTTCGGCTACGCCGCCCGTCGCATCCATCCCGACGTACGGCTGGTGACGCGGGGCGGCAGCGTGGCCTACGACGCGCTGCTCCAGGCCCGTGAGGCCGGCGGCAGCTGGGTGCTGGCCTTCGCGATGCCCCGGCACTCGCAGGAGACGCTCAACGCCCTGAGGGTGGCGCGCGGTGCCGGTCTGCGGGTCGCCCTGGTGACCGACCTGGCGCTCGGACCGCTGGCCGACGAGGCCGACGTGGCCTTCGCCACCGGTACCGGTTCGCGGCTGGTGTTCGACTCCTACTCCGCGCCCGGGGTGCTGGCCGCCGCGCTGCTCCAGGCCATGACCGACGCCGATCCGGAGCGGACCCAGGCCCGGCTGGAGAAGTACGAGCAGCTGTCGGACCACCACCAGTTCTTCCTCCGGGACTGAGCCGGCCTGCCGCCGGGGGCGCATCCTGCCGCCAGGGCCGCATCGGCTGTCACGGCGGCCGATCCTTCCGCGCCGGCCGCACATTCGTGAAGATCTTGCGGCCTCCCACCGCCTGAACGGGGACGATTCACCACAGACCGCGCATGAATTTTTTCATACGTCTTGCAAACCGGAAGGCATATATAAATACTGCTCACGGACCGCACCCGGCCGGCTCCGGGCACGGCCAGCACCCGGCACCCGGGGCCCCCGCACGGACACCCCGCGGCCCGCCGTCCCTACCCACGTCGGCGCCCGGGTGTTCCGGGGCGCGTCGCCCGCGCGAGGCGCCCGGGGCGGCCCCCGGCCATCCCCTGGGCCGGGGCCGCCCCGAACCCGTCGACCACCTCCCGACGCCGCACACCGGAAGCGATGATCATGCCCCTGACCAGCACGCGCATCAGTCCCGACTGGCCCTGTCAGGTCAAGACGCCGGGCTCCTACGACTGGGAACGCTCGGCGGCCAAGTGGCTGCGCGAACTGATCCCCGCGCGCTACTCCAGCTATCCGGCGCTCATCCGGCACCCCGTCCTGCTCGCCCGGCACGCGCAGATCCAGGTACAGCAGGAGATCCGGGTGGCACGGACCGCCCTCCAGACCGCGCGGGCCGAACTGCCGGTACTCGGGCTGCCGGAATCGGTGATCGAGCACACGATCAAGATGTACGCGGCCGAGGTCCTCCAGCTCCAGCACATCGCCCGCAGCGTCCGCGTGGTGAGCGAGGCGCTGGCCGGCCGCGGCACGAGCCGCTGACCCCGGTCCTGCTCCGAGCCGACCCGTCCGCCGCCGCCCTCCACCGTCGTCACACCCCGTCTGCGCCGCCGCCCGGGCCGTCGCGCCCTGCCCGCGCCGCAGCGTGTGTCCGCCCGTCCAGCGGGCCCGTCCGCGCCTGTCCCGGCCCCGTTCGCCCCGTTGGCGCGGCCCGCCCCCACGGTCGGAAATCTCGTACGACGGTCATATGAACCTGGACCTGGCAGACGAGTGATCGGACGGCCCCAGGTGTGCAATGCTCGTCGCGTGACGAGCGAGCCCGTGCCCCCGGTGGACCCCGGCAGCGGCGCCGATGTGGCGGCGCTGGCCAAGGTCGTGGCCCGGCAGCGGGCCGAGCTGGAACGGCTGCGGGACCGGGCGGCGACCACCGCCGTGCTGGAGCGGGCCAAGGGCGTGCTGATGGCCCTCACCGGGTGCATGCCGGACGCCGCGCAGAAGGAGCTGACGCGGCGGGCCAAGGACGGCAACCGCACCCTCCTCGAACAGTGCTGGCTCACCCTGGGCGGCCTGTCGGGCCCGGACGGGCCGGCCGCCACGGCACCGGCCCCGCCCGGCGGCACGGACCCCGCCCCGCCCGCCGGCACCGGATCCTGGGCGCCCCCGCCCGCCGGCACGGTGGACCTGGCGGAGGTGCTCGGGCACGCCGGCCGGGACCTGGTCCGGGTCGGTTCGCCGCACGAGCTGGCCGAATGCCTCCTGGAACACCTCACCCCCGAAGTGGGCGCCGACGCCGTGATGCTCTACGAGCGGCTGCCCGAGGGCGGCCTCGGACTGATCGGACACGCCGGCGTCGACACCACCCTCGCCGCCCAGTGGCGTCACGTCCCGCCGATGACCGGCGTCGCGGCGCTGGACGTCCTGCGGTCCGGGGAGCCCCGCTGGCTGGAGGATCCCGCCGCGGACAACGAGCGGTACCAGCTCATCGGCGACCCCCCGGAGCGCTGGCCCTCCCGCGCGTGGCTGCCCGTGCCGGCCGGGGACGCGGCGTCCTTCGCCCTCGGCGTGCTGCGCCGGCGTCGCGGACCGTTCACGACCCGCCAGCGGGAGCTGCTACGGGCCGTGGCCCGGCTGAGCGCGGGCCGGCTGCGGGCCTTCGACGGGCCGCGGGAGCGTGCGGCCGAGAGCGCCGCCCAGAGCGTGCAGGCGGTGTTCGACGCACTGCCCGGCGCGATCACCCTGCTGACCCCGTTGCGGGACACCTCCGGCCAGGTGGAGGACTACCGCATCGACGCCGCCACCCCCGGGGCGGTCGACGTGTTCGGCCGGGCCGGCCGGGACATGGTCGGCAGCCACATCCTGGAGAGCTATCCGTCGGTCGCCGGGGAACCACTGTGGGAGGGCTATCTCCAGGCGCTCGGGACCGGGGTGCCGTTCGAGGGCGAGCCCTTCGCCTACCAGGACGTCATCGACGGCGTGCCGGTCACCGCCACCTACTCGGTACGGGCGGCCCCGCTGGGCGACGGCCTGGTGGTGACCTGGCTGCGGCACGGCGGGAGGGACCGGCAGGAGCAGCGCCTGGCCGACGTGCAGCGGCTCGGCAATCTCGGCTGGGCCAACTGGAACCTGATCACCCAGGAGATCTCCTGGGCCGCGCAGACGTACACCGTGCTGGGCCGGTCCCCTGGGCGGCAGCCGGTCCGGCTGGAGAGGCTGCCCGGCCTGGCCGTACCGGAGGACGCGGGCCCGCTGGCCCACGCGATCGCCGGACTCGTCCGCCACGCGCACCCGTTCGACGTGCCCTTCCGCGTCGAGACGTCCGCGGGCGTCAGGCATCTGCGGATGGTCGCGGAGGCCGTCACGGCGCCCGACGGCACCCCGGTCGAGGTCCACGGCTTCGTCCAGGACCTCACCGCGCAGCGCAGCGCGGAGCTGGCGCTGGTGGAGAGCGAGCGCGCGATGCTGCTCCAGCGCGGCGTCCTCCAGGCCGAGCGGGCGCTGGCGACCCGGCTCCAGCACGCCCTGCTGCCGCTGCCCAGCAAGCCGGTGCGGCTGGCCGGGCTGCGCGTCGAGGTCGCCTACCTGCCGGCGCAGGCCGGGATCCACGTCGGCGGCGACTGGTTCAGCGCCATCGAACTGCCGGACTACGAAGCGCTGTTCGTGGTCGGTGACGTGGCGGGCCACGGCATCGGCGCCGTGGCCACCATGGCTCAGCTCCGGTTCACCGCGAAGGGCATGGTCAGCACCGGTTCGTCGCTGACCGGGGCCCTGGCGCGGCTCAACCGGCTGCTGCTGCACTCCCGTGACAGCCAGACCACCGCCACCATGGTCCTGGCCCGCTACGACCCCGCGGAGCACGTCCTGGCCTGGGCCCAGGCCGGGCACCCGCCGCCGCTGCTGGTGCGCCGGGGCGAGGTGCGCTACCTCGACCGGCCCGGAGGCATGCTGCTCGGCGCGACCGGCTCCCCCGTCTACGAGTCGGCGGAGCTGCGTCTGGAGCCCGGTGACCGGCTCCTGCTGTACACCGACGGTCTGGTGGAGCGTCCCGGTGAGGGGCTCGATGCGGGCTTCGACCGGCTGGCCGAGGCGGTGCGCGCCCACGGCCGCGGCCAGTCCGCCTCCCTGGAGGCGCTGCTCGCCACGATGCTGGCGGACGAGCGGCGGGACGACGTGTGCGTGCTCGACATCCGGATGCCGGCGGAGGACGAGCGGGACGCGACGGGGGCCGGGGGCGGCCGAGGGTGACGTCCCCGCTCGCCGGGCGTCAGTCCGCGGGATGGCCGGCCTCGATGGTGACGGCCTGGGAGAGCCGCAGCAGCGGTCCTTCCCGGCCCGTACCCGACCCGACCGGATCGAGCACGAAGCCGACGTGGTCGCCGCCGTCGGTGCGGTGGAGCACGCTGCCGACGAGCCAGGCCGCCGCGTCGTCCAGGACGGCGGTGCCGCCCGGCCCCTCCCGCCAGGCGAGCCGCGCGAACTTGTCGGTCTCGTCGCCCGTCTCGCCGCCGAACAGCTCCGCCAGGTCCCGCTGGTCGCGGGTGAGCAGATGGACGGTGAGGTACTGCGCGGCCCGAGCCACCCGGTAGGTGCGGTTGGCCTTGGACAGCCACACGGTGAACCGGGGCGGCTGGAGGGAGCACTGCGAGGCGAACCCCACCAGGCAGCCGGCCCGCTCGCCGTCCGCGACCGCCGTCACCACGCACATGTCAGGGTCCAGCCGCGCGAAGAAGCCCGCCACGTCCCCCTGGCCGGCCTCGCCCCCTTGGCCGTTCCCGTCCGTCTGCCCGTTGTCGTCCACGTCGGCAACTCCGTCCCGCCGATCCGCTCGGTTCACCCCGGCACCTCCGTCCGCCGCGCCCATCCGCTGCCGGCTCCCGGCGTCGCTGCTTGTTCCCGGTGTGCCGCTCATGAATCGTCTCCGGTGCCGGTGCGTGACTCCAGCGCGCGGCGGGTGTCGTCGCCGTAGACGCCCTTCTCGTCGCCGCTGATGCCGTACCAGAGCTGGAAGCGGGCCACGGCCTCGGTGAGTGCGGGGTCGTAGGTGCCGTTGGCGGTGCCGTCGCGGTAGACGTCCGGGACGCGGAGCAGGCGCCGCTGCAGTTCGGTGACCGGGGGTCCGGTGTCGCCCTGGCGGAGGGTGCCGGGGCCGTCGGGATCGGGCGCGGTGGCGGCGGCCGGTGGGGCGGACGAGGCGGCGGGTGGGGCGGCCGCGGTGGGCGCGGAAGCCGTGCTGGGCGGTGAGACCGGTGGGGCCGCGGTGGCCTGCTGGCGGCCGGGGAGGAGCAGGGCGCAGCCGAAACCGGCGAGGGCGGCCGCCGCGACGGCCACGGCGACGGCGGCCCGGCGCGGTCCCGGTCCGAGGCCGGACGCCCCCCGGGCGGGAACCTTCGGGGACCGGACCGGTCCGGGGCCGGACGCGCCTCGGGCGGAGGCCTGCGGGAGACGGCCCGGGCCGGGGCCGCGGGGGTTCCGGGCGGGGGATTGCGGGGGCCGGGCGGCGGGCACCGGCGGGAGTTCCCGGGTGTCCTCCTCGGCGGGAAGCGGATGCGGGGTGGGTGCCGAGCCGGAGGGCTCGTACGTCACCGGGTCCGGCCGGATCTCCCGCATCAGCTCGGCGAGGGCGTCGAAGCGGCGGGGCCGTAGCACCCGGATGGGCTCCGGCGCCGGTGAGGGCGGGGGCCGTTCGGGATCGGGCGGTGTCGGCACCTGGCTCTCCTTCCGTCCCCCGGAAGTACGGGGCTCGCGCGGTTCCCGCCCTGGGATACGGCGCTCGCGACGGACCCGTTCACGCCCGGCCCCTCCCCCGCCGGGCGTCCGGCTCACCCCGGGACCGGGCTGGGCGCTCCCTGCACGAACCGGCTCAGGGACGCCGTGAACGCCGTGACGAAGGCGTCCCGGGCCTCCTCCGGCAGGGCGTCCAAGGACAGGTAGGGGTTGAGGTCCTCCAGTTCGACCAGCAGCAGGCCGCCGTCGGCCGTGCGGCAGGCGTCGACGCGCTGGATGCCGTGTCCGAGGTCGTTCCAGTCGACGAAGCGCCGGGCGAACTCCAGGTCGGCGGCGGTGGCCGCGTAGGGCCGCAGCTCCCAGCGGCGACGCGGGTCGGGGGCGTACAGGGCGTACTGGTAGTCGTCGTCGACGAAGTAGAACGACACCTCGTGCACGAAGTCGACGCGCGGCTGGATCAGTACGTCGGCGGCGGTGAGGGAGGCGATCCGGCTTGCGGACACGGTCCGCAGCCCCAGGGAGTCCGCGCCGAGCCTGGGCTTGACCACGTACCGCGCGGCGGCCGGCAGCAGGTGCAGGTCCTCGGTGCTGCCGACGGTCGGGATGACGGGGAAGCCGGCGGCGGTCAGATCGAGCAGGTACTGCTTGCCGGCCATGTCCCCCTTGCCGGTGAGCGGGTTGTACACCCGTGCGCCGGTGGCCAGCGCCCGGGCGCGGAAGGCGTCGTACTCGCGCGGGTAGCCGAGTACGGGGCCGCTGTTGCGGACGACCACGGCGTCGTGACCGGCCATCAGGGCCGCCGCGTCCAGCGGGTGGCACAGGGCCAGGTCGAAGTGGGCGCGCAGCCGGGAGGTGAGGTGGATGTCCTCGTCGCAGTAGCGGCGCCCGCGGGCCCGGTACGCCAGGTCGGTGACGTAGAGCAGGCGGGGGCGGGCGGCGGGCATGGGAGGTCTCCTCGGGGCGGTGCGCGGCCGGTGCCAGCGGGGTGCAGAAAGGTTACGCCGCAGGGTGCGGGCGTGCGAGGCCGCCCCCGGGAGCCGTAGGTCAGCGACCCGCCACCCACCGCGAAAGCACTCAGTTCCCCGATAATGCCCCTGGAACTGCACTGAGTGTCACGGAAGCGTCCCGGGTGCTACGTTCCCGTTCATGAGCTCCAGCAGCGCGGCGCCGGCCGCGAAGCCACCGATGCGGGATGCCCTGGTGGCGGCGGCCTTCCGGCTCTTCCTGGAACGCGGGTACGAGCAGACCACCGTGGACGACATCGTGGCCCTGGCCGGTGTCGGCCGACGCTCGTTCTTCCGCTACTTCCCCTCCAAGGAGGACGTGGTCTTCCCCGACCACGAGCGCTGCCTGGCCGACATGACCGCCTTCCTCGGCGCGGGCGGCCCGGAGCACGAGCCGGTGCGGCGGGTGTGCGACGCGGCCCGGCTGGTGCTGCGGATGTACGCCGAGAACCCGACCTTCTCCGTGCAGCGCTATCGCCTCACCCGGCGGGTGCCGGGCCTGCGCGCCTACGAACTGTCGGTGGTGTGGCGCTACGAGCGCGCCCTCGCCGCGTATCTGCGCGGCCGGTTCGCCGGGCGGCCCGACGGCACCCTGCGGGCCGACGTGATCGCGGCGGCGGTGGTGGCCGCGCACAACAACGCCCTGCGTTCCTGGCTGCGGTCGGACGGTACGGGCGATCCGGGTGCGGCGGTCGACCACGCGCTGGGCTACGTGCACAGGACCTACGGCGGACCGACGGACTCCCCGGCGGCGTCCGCGCGGTCCGGCCCGGCGGGCTCCGGGGAGCGGGCAGGGCAGTCCGACGAGGTGGTGGTGCTGGTCTCCCGCCGGGACGCCCCGCTGTGGCGGGTGGTGCAGGAACTGGAGACGGCACTCGGCCGCGGCTGACCCCCGGCTCGCCGTCGCCCACAATTCTGGGTACGGAGTGCCTTTACGAGTGACACTCAGTGCCATACTCTGTCGGCGTGCGCGGTGGCACGGCGACCGCGCATCCGCGTGCGCGGTCCGCGCCGGGCACACGGGATTCCGGCCGAGCGCGAGGAGTTGACCAGCGTGTACCACCACTCAGCAAGCACCGCGCATCCGGCGGCCGGGTCCGCGACGGGTGTCCTCGACCCCGTCTCCGTGGACTCCCAGGACGCCATCCTCTTCCAGCGCTGCACCTGGTGCGCCACGGCGACCTACCACCGGCTGCTGTGTCCGGTGTGCCAGGGCAGCGAACTGCGCACGGAGCGCAGCGAGGGCGTCGGCACGGTCCGCCACTCCACCGTGGTGCACCGCAACACGCCCGCGGCGCGCAACGTGTCGCTGATAGAGATGGCCGAGGGGTTCGTCGTTCGGGGCCGGGTCATGGGGCCGCCGGTCGGGATCCACAGCGGCGACCGGGTCCGGCTGTCCACGGCGAAGGACCCGGTGCGCGGTGAGCCGGTCTTCCAGCTCCTGGACGAGCCCTACCGGGCCTGGACCTGACAGCACCCGTCCCCCGGGCCTGGACCTGACAGCACCCGTCCCCCGGGCCTGGACCTGACAGCACCCGTCCCCCGGGCCTGGATCTCACAACACCCTTACCTCCGGCCTGACCTGACGGTCACGCACCGCCGCACCCCTGCCTCCGCACTCCCGCCGCACCCACCCGCGCGCCCCGCCTCCCCTGGTGTGATCCACCACCTCCCGCGCACAGGCAACCCACAGCCTCCGCTGTTCATCCTCCGGGGACGAGGGGCGTCCCGGCGGGCCCGGGCGCCCGAGGTCGGGGTTCGAGGAGGAACAGTGGTCCGTGCCCGGCACATAGGGGTGACCGCCGCCGCGTTGCTCGCGGTGGCAGGAGCGTCCCCGGGGGTGGCGACAGCCCAGCCCCAACGAGGACCGGTCGAGGGGGCCTCGGCGGTCAAGGACGACGGCCCGCTGCCACCGGGATGGCGGCTGGCCGGCCGGAGTCAGGCGCCGCAGCTGGTGTGGCGGTCGGACCGGCCGGTGCCGATGGGTGACGCGCGGGTCGAATTCCGTTCCGGCGGGCGCCTGTTGGGCGTGCCGCGGCCGGGCTCGGACGGGCACACCTTCCGGCTGCCGCTCGACGGGCGGCGTTCACCGGGGCTGAGCGGGCTGGAAGTGTGGTCCGGCGGACGGCGGTTGGACGCGCGGGACGGCGCCGGGACCGCGTCGGCGGCGCGGCTGCCGGCCCCGCTCCCCGCGAACGGCGTGGACCCGGGCAAGCCCGGCTCGTACCGCACCAGGACGGGCGAGTACGCACTGAAGTCGGTCCGCCTGCCGGGCTTCTCGAAGCCGGTGGAGATGCGCGCGGTGGTCGTGGCACCGGTCGGCGCCTCGGGGAAGCGCCCGCTCGCGCTGTTCCTGCACGGCCGCCACTCCGTCTGCTACAAGGGCCGCGACGACACCACCGGTGACTGGCCGTGCCCGGCCGGCACCAAGCCGGTGCCCAGTCACCGCGGATATCTGCGGGACCAGAAACTCCTGGCGTCCCAGGGCTACATGACCGTGTCGGTCGCCGCGAACGGCATCAACGGGCAGGACTTCGCCGCTGAGGACGGTGGCGCGCAGGCCCGGTCCTCGCTCGTGCGGCTGCACCTGGCCCGCTGGGCCGACTGGACCGAACACCCCTCCACGGCACCGGCCGTGGTGCGCGCGGCGCCCCGCGCCGACCTCTCCCGGGTGCTGCTGGTCGGCCACTCGCGGGGCGGCGAGGGCGTCGACCGGGCCGCCCTGGACAGCCTCACGCCGCCACCCGCGGACCAGGACGGCTATCACGGGCCGGTGCGCTGGAAGATCCGCGGCACCGTCCTCATCGGGCCCACCGTCTTCGGGCAGAACCCGGTGCCCGACGTGCCGTCGGTGACGATCCTGCCGGGCTGCGACGGTGACGTCTCCGACCTCCAGGGCGAGGTGTACGTCGACGGCACGCGCGCCGTCGGCAACGGTACGGCGCTGCACAGCGCCGTGTACGTGATCGGCGCCAACCACAACTTCTTCAACTCCGAGTGGACGCCCGGTCAGGCCGCGGCGCCCGCCGAGGACGACTTCTCCGACGACCCCGGGCAGCGCGACCCGGTGTGCGGCAAGGGGGCCGCGACCCGGCTGACCGCCGACCAGCAGCACCGGGCCGGTTCGACGTACATCGCCGCCGCCGCGCGGCTCTTCCTCGCCGGGGACGACCGGGTACGTCCGCTGCTGGACGGTTCGGGGAAGCGGGCCCCGTCGGCGGACCCGGCGCGGGTGCTCAGCCACGCGGTGGGGGCCCGCCGGAGCGGCGGTCTCCTGCCGGACGGAGGCGTGTCGGTGACCGGTGGCCGGCTGTGCGACGCGGTGTCGCCCACCGCGGCCGAAGCGTGCCTGAACCAGGGCGCGCGCGGGCAGTCACCGCACTTCGCGCAGTGGGCGACCGACCGGGAGGCCGGCCGGCACGCGGTGGCGCTGCACTGGACGCGCGCCGGTGCCCCGGTCCGGGTGAGCGCGGCGAAGCCGGTGTCCCTGTCCGGGTCGAAGGCGCTCGCGCTGCGGCTGTTCGTACCGCCGAACTCCCGGGGGACGCGGCTGGACGTGTCCCTCACCGACGCCGCCGGCCGGAAGGCGAAGCTCGGCCGGGTCCAGGTGGACGGGCTGCCCGGCAGCGAACGGACCGCGTCCTACTGGGCGCGGGAGATCCGGGTGCCCCTGACGGCGGCCACCCGCGCCGGACTCGCTCTGGGGTCGGTCAAGTCGATGGAGCTGACGCCGCGTTCGGCGTCCGGGCGGGCCTGGCTGATGGACGCGTGGGGCTGGCGGCCCGGGACGCCCGCGGTGCGCACCGACGCGCTGCCGCGCGTGGACGTCGGCCGGACGACCGTGGACGAGGGTGACACGGGGGTGCGCACCTACCGGGTGCCGATCCGGGTCACGGGCACGGGGGGCAGCGGTCAGGTCCGGGTGTACGTCGTCGACCCCGCCACCGGCAGGGCCAGGGACCGCCTGGTGACGGTCCGTCCGGGCGGTCAGGGCATCGACGTACCGGTCCAGGTGAAGGGCAACACGCGGTACGGCACCGACGTGTCGTACGACGTGCTCGTCAAGGCGGTGCGGGGGGCGGTCGTCGGCTCCTACCGGGGCGGGATCACCGTCCACGACGACGACCCGGCGCCCACGATGACCGTCACGCCCGTCGCCGGCAAGGTGACCGAGGGGCAGCGGCTGAAGTGGCGGGTGTCCCTGTCCGAGGCGGTCGACGTGGACATGAGCGTGTTCTTCGGCGTCGTACCGGCGACCGCGCCGGAACTGTCCACCAAGGACGTCCCGGCGCGCTGGCTGCGGGACACGGCCGGCGCGTCGCCCGATCCCGCGCGTCCGCTGTCCAAGGTGGACGGGCTGTACCTGTGGGCGGACATCGCCCCTGGGCGCACCAGCGCCGACATCACCGTGCCGACCGTGAAGGACCGGGTCCGTGAGCCCGCGGAGTCGGTGCGGTTCGGGCAGCTCGACCCGGAGACCGGGAAGCCGGTGTCCGGTGGTCTGGAGCTGTCGGGGTCGGTTGTCGACGCGTCGTAGGACGCCCGTCCCGGGTGGCCCTCACCGGGCGAGGGTCACCCGGATGCCGACCGTTCCGTCCCGGCCTCGCCGCAGCCGGCTGCCCAGCAGGGTGAGCCGGCCGAGGATGCCGTACTTGCGGGCGATGAGGGCGCGGTAGCGGTCGGTGGTCTCCGGGCCGGTGATCTCGGCGGTGGCCGGCACCTGGTCGCCGGTGGGGTTGCCGCGTACGTCGCAGGGTCCGGCGAGGACATCGGGGCGGCGCCGGATCCGCTTGACCTTCCAGCTGTCGGCGGCCGTCCACACGCCGAGCGCGCCGCCGTCCCGCACCACCCACACCGGGGTGGCGACCGGGGTGCCGTTCTTGCGGTAGCTGGTCACCAGCAGGTACTTGCCGGAGCCGAGCCGGTCGAGCCGCGTGTCGTCCATGTCCGGCAGTCTAGGAGTCCGTCCGCCGCCCGGGCAGGCCGCGGGACGGCGGGCCGGCGGGGCGTGTCCGGTCAGCGCGGGGACGCCGCCATCCGCCGTACCGCCTCGGTGAGGATCCCGGGCGAGGTCGCCAGGTTCAGCCGTGCGTGCCCGGCGCCACCGGCGCCGAAGGGAGGGCCGGGGCTGAGGGCGACCCGGCCGCGGTCGAGGAAGACCTGGGCGGGATCGTCGCCGAGGCCGAGGGCCCGGCAGTCCAGCCAGACCAGATAGGTCGCCTCGGCGGGGTGCACGCGGATCGCGGGCAGGTGCGCGGCGAGCAGGCCGGTGAGCAGCCGCCGGTTGTCCTGGAGTCCGGCCAGCAGAGCGTCCAGCCAGGCGGTTCCGTCGCGCAGGGCGGCGGTGTGCGCGATGACGCCGAGGTGGCTGGGGCCGTGCCCCACCTCCTCGGGCAGGCGCGCGAGGTCGGCGGCGGCCTCGGGTCCGGCGACGGCGAGCGCGGCCTTGAGACCGGCCAGGTTCCACCCCTTGGACGCCGACATCAGGGACAGGCCGCGGTCGGCGCCGGGCACACCGAGGTACGGCACGAAGGTGACGCCGGGGGCGACGAGCGGGGCGTGGATCTCGTCCGCGACGACCCGGACGCCGTACCGCTCGGCGAGGGAGGCGACGGCCGTCAGCTCGGCCGCGGTGTGCACGGTACCGGTGGGATTGTGCGGGCTGCACAGCAGGTACGCGGCACGGCCGGGCCCGGCGGCCGCCTCCCGGAACGCCTCCTCCAGACCGGGCAGGTCGATGCGCAGACCGGCGTCGAGCGGGGCCTGCACCACCCGGCGGTCCAGGTGCTCGGCGAACTGGAAGAACGGCGGATACACCGGCGGGTTGACGATGACCGGGTCGCCGGGCCCGGTGACCAGCTTGAGCATCTCGACCACGCCCAGCATCACGTCCGGCACGACGGCGGTGCGCTCGACGGCGAGGCCGTCCCAGTTCCACCGCTCGGCGGCGAAGGCGGCGAGGGCCTCGGCGTAGGCGGTGCCGGCCGGGTACCCGGTGTCGCCGAGGGCGAGCGCGTCGGTGACGGCGCGGACGACGGGCTCGGCGAGCGGCACGTCCATCTCGGCCACCCACAGCGGCAGCACGTCGTCGGGGTAGGTGCGCCACTTCATGCTCGTACGGCGTCGCAGCCGCTCCAGCCCGAGCGCGCGCAGCGGATCCGGCTCGCCGGGGGTGCTGTGCGGGATGCTGGCCATGAGGCTCAAGATAGGGGGTCGGGGCGTGAGCGGGAACGGGGGCGCGGGACGGGCGGGTGACGCGGGGCCGTGCCGGGGAGCCTGCCGGGGTCGCCTGTGACGAGTCGGGGTCGGACGGGGGGAGGCTGGTCGGCGAAGCACCGATCCGGCTGACGGCGGCCCACCGGAGTGCCGGCGGGCGGCCGGTCGCGGTGGTGCACGACCGGGGAGTACGCGCTGACGCCGGGGCGGATCGCCCGGCTCGTCCGGGCCGCCCGGCGGGACGGGCCGCGCTCGGCGGGCTGCGGCTGGCCGACTCCGGGGACGACGCGCGGGGACGGGCGGAGCGCGGGCCCCGGCCCGGCGGGCGGAGATCGCCGATGGTGGTGAACGCCGTGGGCCCTGGGGCCGTATGGAGGGGCGGGCCCCCGACGACCCGGGGGTCCCGCGCTGCCGGTACGGGTGGCGTGCGTTCGGGTTCGGCTTCGGGAGCCATGCATGCGGCACGCACGACGACGGGTCGTCCGGCGACTGACACGGCTGACGGCGGTCGGCGGACTCCTCCTGGGGGGCACGATGGTCACCCAGGCGGCCATGGCGAGCGAGACACCGTCCGGATCCGCCAGAGTGCTCCGCTCCACCGGCGGTACCGGGGACACCGGAGCCGCCCTGGTGGCGCGGCTCGGCACCGCCCGCACGGCGGGCGACTGGGTCGGCGCCGACGGGCGTCCGGTCGTGGCGGTGACCGACGACGCGGCAGCGCGGGCGGTGCGGCGGGCCGGGGCCGAGGCGAAGGTCGTGCCGCACAGCATGAACGAGCTGAAGTCGGCCACCGCGTCGCTCGGTTCGGCGCCGCGGGTGCCGGGCACGGCCTGGGCGGTGGACTACCGGAGCAACCGGGTCGTGGTGCGGGCGGACCGCACGGTGTCCGCCGGTGACTGGTCGCGGCTGACCCGGGTGGCCGCGCGGATCGGCAGCTTCGTGCACATGGAGCGCACGAAGGGCGCGTTCACCACGCGGCTGAACGGCGCCCTGCCGATCCTGTCGACCGGCGGCCGCTGCTCGGCGGGTTTCAACGTCACCAACGGGCAGTCCGACTTCATCCTCACGGCCGGCCACTGCGGGCCCGCGGGATCCACCTGGTTCGCCGACAACCAGGGCGACCGGCAGCTGGGCAACACCGTGAACAGCGTCTTCCCCGGCAGCGACTTCTCGCTCGTGCAGTACGCCTCCGGCAAGGCCGGCGCGGGTGCCGGGGTCGTCGCGATCGGCGGCGGGAAGGGCGTGCGGATCACCGGAGTGGCCGATCCGGCGGTGGGGCAGCGGGTGTTCCGCAGCGGCAGCACCAGCGGTCTGCACGACGGCCGGGTCACCGCCCTGAACGCGACCGTCAACTATCCGGAGGGCACGGTCACCGGACTCGTCGAGACCACCGTGTGCGCCGAGCCCGGCGACAGCGGCGGCCCGCTGTTCTCGGAGGGCATCGCGCTCGGGGTCACCTCGGGCGGCAACGGGGACTGCACGGCGGGGGGGACGACGTTCTTCCAGCCGGTGACCAAGGCCCTGACGGCGCTCGGTGTGCGGCTGCTGGTGTCGGCGCAGGACGCTGGCGGTGCGGGCGGCGGCGCCGGTGCGGCGCCCTCTTCCGCGCCGTCGGCCTCCGCGGCGCAGGGCGCGATGGCGCCGAACGCGGCATCGCCGGGCACCTCGGCGCCGGTCACGGGCACGTCCGAGGGCAGCACCCTGCTGGCGCGGCTGACGGACACCCGGAACATCGGGCCCGGACTCCTGGTGATCGCGGGCAGTCTGATCGCGCTGGTCGCGACCCGGTTCATCCGGTCCGAGCAGGACCGCAAGGCGTACCGGCGGCACTACTCGGCGACGTGGGGCTGACGAGGGGCCGTGCGGGCCCCGGTACGGGAGGGGCCCGGCGCGGTGCCGGGCCGGAGGTGCTGCGAGAAGGGCACCCGTGCGCTCACGGGTGCCCTGGGCGGTACGGCGCGGTGCGCGCGGGTCGGTCAGGCCGCCCGGTGCGACTGCGGGGCCGCGGCGGCCCACTCCAACACGAGGCGCTGGTACTCCGCGCGCTGCTCGGTGCTCAGTGTCCCGCCCGACCGGCGCCACAGGGCCCGGATCTCCTCGTTGACCTCCGCGGCCGATCGCTCGGAGGCGGTTGCAACAGTGGTGGACATGCTGTGAAGCATATGCCGGACGACGTGAAGGCGCCGTGAGCAAGCACCTTCAATACGGACATTACGGACCGTGTTGCTCATCACGTCAAGAGGTCGACGGGAAGGGGTACTTCCTATCGGTTCGATACCGGATTGCCGCTGGCGCCACCGGCGCGCCCGCCGGGCTGCGGGGGCACGCCCGGTGCGGGGCGGCCGGACGTTGCTCAGGTGCCGGGCTTGCGGCCGTAGACGAAGACGTCGTCGCCGTTCCTCAGCAGCGACCAGTACGCCTTGGCCTCCGTCGGCGTCATGTTCACGCAGCCGTGCGAGCCCGGCGGGTTCCACATGCTCAGGCCCACCGAGTGGAAGGCCTGGCCGCCGTTGAAGAACTGGCTGTAGGGCATCGGCACGTCGTAGAGGTTGGAGACGTGGTCGATGTCGCGCCAGTAGATCTTCGTCAGGCCGGTCCGGGTCTCGAAGCCGTCGCGGCCGGTGCGCACCGGCACCGGGCCGTGGACGAGCTTCGCGCCGTCCTGGATCCAGCTGAGCTGGAGCGTGAGGTTCACGCAGGCGATGCGGCCCTTGTTCACCGGGCACTTGCCGTCCTTGTTCGGCTTGTTCCCGACGGCCTTCTGCTTGTTCATGAGGTCCATCACACCCCAGGTGACGGACCCGGCGTAGCCGATGTTCGGCGTGATGCCGTGCTTGTTCTGAAAGGCCTGGACGGCCTTGCAGTCGGCGGCGGACTGCCTGCCGTCGACCGGCCGGCCCAGGAACCGCTCCACCTGCTTCTGGTACGGACCCGCCTGCGAGGTGCAGCTCGCGGCCTGGGCCGGTGCCGCGGTGAGCGCGAGCGTGAGCGGCGCCACCAGTCCGGTGACGCCCAGTGCGACGACGCCTCTCGTGCGTGTGTCCCCCATGACGGCCTACCCTTCTCCCCTTGATCGCCCGGGGCCTCCACCGGGTGTTTCCCAGCGCACTTCCCACGGTCTCCCACCACTAGACACGGACGGAGCGGGGAAGGTTGTGTTTCCGGTCACCCCGTGACGAAATGGTGAACTTCGTCACCGCGTGGCGGTACAGGCGCGCGGGGCGGCGGCCCGGGGCCGGTCAGGGCTGGTGAACGGCCGCGTGGAAGCCGGTGTTGACGGTGGTGAGGCCGCCGTCGACCACAAGGGTGGTCCCGGTGATCCAGGCGGCGTCGTGGGACGCCAGGAAGGCGACCGCGGCGGCGATGTCCCGCGGCTCCCCGACCCGGCCGAGCGGGTACAGGCCGCGCACGGCGTCCAGTTCGTCGTCGCGGCCCTCCCACGCCGAGGTGCGGACCGTCCCCGGAGCCACGAGATTGACCCGTACTCCCCGGGCGGCGGCGTGCCCGGCCAGGGTCCGGGTGAGGGAACCGAGGCCGGCCTTGGCGGCGCTGTAGGCGTGGTTGCCGAAGTCCTGGAGGCCGTTGACGGAGCCGACGCTCACGATCGCCCCGCGGCCGGAGGCGGCCAGGTGCGGCAGGGCGGCGCGGCAACAGCGGTAGGCACCGGTGAGCGTGACGTCGAGGTCGCGGGTCCACGCCTCGTCGGGGTCGTCCTCGAACAGCGGGACGTCCGCGGTGCAGTGGGCGGCGCTGTTGACCAGGACGTCGAGGGAGCCGAACACGGTGACGGCGCGGGCGACGGCCGCCTCGACGGCGGCGCGGTCGGCCACGTCACAGGCGAACGCCTCCGCGGCCAGGCCCTGTCGGCGCAGTGTCGCCGCGGTCCGCTCGGCCTGGGGCAGGTCCCGGTCGGTCACCAGGACCCGGCCGCCCTCCTCGGCGAGCCGCCGGGCGACGGCGGCGCCGATGCCGCGGGCGGCGCCCGTGACGAGAACTCCGTGTCCTGCGAAGCGGGTCGGATCAGTCATGGGCCGACAGTACGGCTGCGGCGGCGGCCTTTCACCGCTACGGCGCGGCACCCGTGCCCGCGCTCGCAGCCCCGGAGGCTGCTTCTACCCGCGGAGTCGGGTGTCGAGTTCCGCGGCGTCCGCGAGGAACCACAGCTGCCGGCCCTGGTTGCACTCGTACACGAAGTCACGCAAAGCCGTGCTCCCGGCGACGTGCCCGGAGATGTCGCCGAGGACGGCGAGGCGCAACCGGTAGGACACGAACTTCTGGACGACCGCGCCGGCGACCCCGGAGCGCAGCCGGAAGAAGTCGTCGGCGATCCTCTCCACGGGCAGCGCGACCAGCTGTGCGTCGTGACCGTACGCGTCACCGATCAGGTCGAGCGCCGCGCTCTCGCCGTCCAGGAGCGGGCCGTCGGGAGCGCAGCGCAGGATCCGTACGCCGTGGAGGGTGTCGATCGTCTGTGCGGTCATGAGCGCGATCCTACGGTCGCGCCCGTGTGCCGCGCCCGGCATTTGCCCGGTACCCCGTCAGTGTCCGCGCGCGATCCACTCCTCCAGGTGGGACGCCTCGGCGCCGATGGTCGTGGCGTCCCCGTGGCCGGTGAGGACCTTCGTCTCCGGTGGGAGGGTGAGGAGCCGGTCCCGGATGGAGTCGATGATCGTCGGGAAGTGGGAGTAGGAGCGCCCGGTGGCCCCCGGGCCGCCCTGGAACAGGGTGTCGCCGGTGAACACGGTGCCGAGCCCGGGATCGTACAGGCAGACGGCGCCCGGGGCGTGGCCGGGAGTGTGCAGGACGGTCAGGTCGGCGCCGGCGGCCTCGATGACCTGGCCGTCGGTGAGGTGCCGGTCGGGGTCGCGGTCGGGGTGGGTGAGCTTCCACAGCGGCAGGTCGTCGGGGTGCAGCCAGATCACGGCGCCGGTGCGGTCGGCCAGTTCCGGCGCCGCGTTGACGTGGTCGTTGTGGGCGTGGGTGCACACGATCGCGGTGAGCCGGCGGTCGCCGACGGCGCGGGCGACGGCGTCGGCGTCGTGGGCGGCGTCGATGACGATCACCTCGTGGTCGTCGCCGACGAGCCACACGTTGTTCTCCACGTCCCAGGTGCCGTCGTCCAGGGTGAACTGGCCCGCGGTGACGAGGCGTTCGATCCGGGCGGCCATCAGAGCACCACCACCGAGCGCAGCACGTCGCCGTGGTGCATCCGCTCGAACGCCTTCTCCACCTCGTCGAGCTGGACGGTCTCGGTGACGAAGGCGTCGAGCGGGAGCCGGCCCTGGAGGTGGAGGTCGATCAGCATGGGGAAGTCCCGGGAGGGCAGGCAGTCGCCGTACCAGGAGGACTTCAGGGCGCCGCCGCGGCCGAAGACGTCCAGCAGGGGCAGTTCCAGCCTCATCTCCGGGGTGGGGACACCGACGAGGACTACCGTGCCGGCGAGGTCGCGGGCGTAGAAGGCCTGCTGGTAGGTCTCGGGGCGGCCGACGGCCTCGATGACGACGTCGGCGCCGAAGCCGCCGGTCAGTTCGCGGATCGCCTGGACCGGGTCGGTGTCCTTGGAGTTGACGGTGTGGGTGGCGCCCAGCGTGCGGGCCGTGTCCAGTTTGCGGTCGTCGATGTCCACGGCGATGACCTTCGCCGCGCCGGCCAGGTCCGCCCCGGCGATCGCCGCGCCGCCGACACCGCCGCAGCCGATGACGGCCACCGAGTCTCCTCGGCCGACGCCTGCGGTGTTGATCGCGGCGCCGATGCCGGCCATCACCCCGCAGCCCAGCAGTCCGGCGACCGCCGGGGAGACGGACGGGTCGACCTTGGTGCACTGGCCGGCGGCCACGAGCGTCTTCTCGGCGAACGCGCCGATACCGAGGGCCGGGGACAGTTCCTGCCCGGTCGCGGCGAGCGTCATCTTCTGCCGCGCGTTGTGGGTGTTGAAGCAGTACCAGGGCCGGCCGCGCAGACAGGCCCGGCACTGCCCGCACACGGCACGCCAGTTGAGGACGACGAAGTCACCGGGAGCGACGTCGGTGACGCCCTCGCCGACCGACTCCACCACACCGGCGGCCTCGTGGCCGAGCAGGAAGGGGAAGTCGTCCGAGATGCCGCCCTGTTTGTAGTGGAGATCGGTGTGGCAGACCCCGCAGGCCTGGATGCGCACGACGGCCTCGCCCGGCCCCGGGTCCGGGACCACGATCGTCTCGAGCCGTAGGGGCTCGTCCTTACCCGGTGCGATCACGCCGCGTACTTCCTGCGCCATGGCCTGGCCCCTTCCTTCGAATACCTTCGCTGCCGACCCTACGCGCCACCGATCGGCGGCGGGACGGTCCACGAGGACGGTCGTGGATCTTTCCGGGCGCACGGGCCGCCCCGGGCGGGACGGCCCTCGGGGCAGGGGCGGGATCAGGGGAGGACGGCGATCGGGCCGAGCACGGCTGCGGCGGGGGCGAGGGCCTGCTCCACCCGGCTGAGCCGGCTCAGGTCCTTGACGTGCTCCAGTGCCTGCATCTGGTCGGTGACCCGCGGCACCCGGCCCTGCTCGGATGCGGGCATGCCGGCGCCGGCGAGCGAGTCCGGCGCGGACAGCGCGCTGAGCTCTCCGACGAGCGGTGCACCGGCGTCGGCCGCGTTCGCCGACGGTACGGCGAGACCGGCGATCCCGGCGGCCAGGCCGACGGCGGCGGCGATGCGTCGTGTTGAGATCATGCCCTCACCAACGGGTGCGGGCCCGGCCGGACACGGGCGGCGGCCCGCGCTCACCCGTGAGGCCGATCCGGCCGCTGCGCTTGCCGTGGCCCTCCGGGCGGAGGAGTCTCGGAGGTGGGGTCCGTGCGGCCCGCTCCTCGTCGGGCCGCGGGCGCCTGAAGGAGGTCACCATGGGCACCGCGACGGGGTCCTCGTTCGACTCCGACACACTGCGCCGGGCCATAGAGGGGAACACCGGAAACACCCTTCTGTCGCTCTACACGGACGACGCGGAGATCCGCATCGTCGACCACAACCACCGGCCCAGCAGCCCCACGGTCCTGCACGGCCGGGGCCAGATCGCCGAGTTGCTGGACGACGTCTACAGCCGCGACATGACGCACAAACTGGAACGGTGCGTCGTCGAAGGCGAGCACGCCGCCTTCAGCGAGGCCTGCGAGTACGCGGACGGCACCCGCGTCCTCTCCGAGTCGATGGTCACCCTGCGGGACGGCAAGATCGCCGACCAGCTCATCGTCCAGGCCTGGGACGAATAGGAGCCGCCCGGGTACGGCGGCAGGCGTCCCGAGGAGGATCGCGCCGGTCCAGGTCACCTCCCGGGCGGCCTGGACCCGGTGAGCGGTCCGGGGATCGTACGCACGCTCGGTCACCCTGTGCCCGGGCCGTGACTGGCGCTGAGGTGGCGGTGAGTCCCGGACGGCCGGGCTTCGTCTCCCGCACGCCCGGCGGCATCCCGCGGCTGCTGGACGGCGGCCGGCGCGGAGCCGGCCGCGGTGGTCAGCGCATCCAGACCCGGTAGTCCATCACGTCCCCGGCCTTCACCCCGTACTCGGGGGCGTCCCGGGTGAAGGTGGTCTCCAGGCCCAGGACGGCACCCGTGCGCGGGTCGAGGATCAGCATCCGCCGGCCGCCCCCGCCCGCGTACACGTACGCCTGCCCCGGCCGGCCCAGGCGGTCCGTCACCCCTCCGGCCGGCCGCAGCCCCTCGGCGTCCGCCAGCACCCGGACCAGCGCCGCGGACTCGCGGACGCCGAGGGTCCAGTGCCCCAGCAACTCCTCGACGGCCTCGAACAGTTCGGAGGTGTCCAGGGAGCCGGTGCGTACGGTCTCGGCGAGGTAGGCGCGCAGGGCGGCCGGGGTGTGCGGCGGCGGCGCCTCGGGCGGGGCGTCGCTCCAGCTCGGCGGATACGTGATCCGGCTGAGGACGTGGCCGTCGGCCACCATGCAGGGGTCGTCGCCCTCGTCGGTGAGGACCGGGCGGCCCGGACGGCGCGGGTCGGTCGCCACGACCAGCTCGGTGTGGCTGTCGTCCGCGCGCCAGCGCACGACACGTTCCTCGGGCAGGGTGACGGGCGGCCTGCCATCGGCCATGCCGAGGCTCCAGG
The DNA here is from genome assembly GCF_043195475.1 of Streptomyces sp. Y20. Classification (NCBI taxonomy): domain Bacteria; kingdom Bacillati; phylum Actinomycetota; class Actinomycetes; order Kitasatosporales; family Streptomycetaceae; genus Streptomyces; species Streptomyces sp. Y20. The sequence goes on along the minus strand of NZ_JBIDDP010000015.1, from coordinate 151,507 downwards.
ACTGCATGTGCGTGCCTCTGCGCAGGCGCGGGGAGCCGTCGGCGGCGGCAGCCGCGGCCATGTCGGCCAGTTCAGCCAGCGGTACGGGCGTGGACTGCGCGCGGACGGTCAGCGGGCGGGGCGCGGCGATGGCGGGCTGGGTGTTCGGCCCGCCGAGCAGCGTGGTGAGCGCGGTCGCCAGGACGACGCCGGTGGCGGCCAGACCCCACAGCAGCCGGGCGCGGGGGGCGCGGCGAGCCGGCCGGGCGCCGTGCAGCAGCCGCTCCAGCTGCCGCTCGGCACGGTGGCCCAGCGGGCCGTCACCGAAGTCGGGACCGTCGGCGGGGACCGGGTTGGCGTGGCGGAGGAGATCGAGTTCGTCAGGCATGTCGGGGGTCCTCGCACAGGCATGCGTCAACGGTGGGCACGGGGGACGACGGGACCGCGCCGGCGTCCGCCGGCGCCACGGACGGGGCGGGACCGGCGGGCGAACACCCCGGAGCGGTGTCACCGGCGGGCACCGGCGCGGCGGACCGGACGGGGCCGGCCGTCCGACGGCCCGCAACGGTGGCATCGGCGCATGCCTGGGCGGGGCCGGGCACCGCCCACCGCCGAACCGGAGCGGCCGTATCGGCGGACGCGGGCGCCGCGGCCCGGGGACGGTGCTCGCCGGGTACGTCGGCCGGCGGCCGCACCGGACGCGGGCGCTGACCGGAAGGGGGGGCGGCCGGTTGAGGTCCGGGCCGCAGGCCCTGGTGGAGCGATGCGTCGGCCGGCTGGGGCCCGGACCGCAGACGGTGCTCCGACGGCCCCTCGATCAGCCCCGGCGCCGGACGCACGCACTGGTCCAGTGACGCGTCGACCGACTGAGGACCGAGCCGCAGACCGTGCTCCGACGGCCCCTCGGTCGACCCCGGCGCCGGACGCACGCACGGGCCGGGCGGGGCGGCGGGCGGCTGAGGCCCGGGCCGCGGGTCCTGGTCGAGTGGTGCGTCGGCCCGCTGGGGTCCGGACCACGGACGGTGCTCCAGCGGCCCGTCGGTCAGCGGGGGCGCAGGACGCGCGCGCCGCTCCGGTGATATGTCGGCCGGCGGCGCCGCAGGGGCGTCGGGTGGGCGTGTCGTAGGTCGCAGGTGCTCGATCTCGGTACGGAGCCGTCGGCGGGCCCGGTGCAGGCGCATCGCTGCCGCGCGACGGCCGCAACCGAGGGCGACCGCGATCTCCTCGGCGCCGAGTTCCTCCCAGGCGGCGAGGCGCAGCACCTCCTGGTCGGCCGGGGACAGCCGGTCGAGGGCCTCGTGCACCCAGGCGCCCGGCGCCTCCGCGTCGGGGCCCACCGCGATGTGCCGGCCGTGCGCGGCCTCGTCGTTGCCGAGCCGGTCCACCAGCCGGCGCCGCCGCCCGTAGCCGCGTACCGCGTTGGCCAGGCAGTTGCGTGCCACCCCGTACAGCCAGGGCAGCGGCGCGGCCGGCAGGTCGGCCCGGCGCCGCCAGGCGACCGTGAACACCTCCGCCACCACTTCCTCCACCTCGTCGGCCCGCCCCTGAAGTCGCCTCGCGACATAGCGGCTGACCGCCCAGTAGTGCTCGCGATAGGCAGCGGCGAAGACCTCGTCGTTGCTCATGCTCGGTTCGTGTCCGGCAGCCCCCGGATCGTCACACCCTTCTTCCGTGATGCTCCTCGCGTCCCGCGAGTGTGACCCGTGCTCCGGGCGCGGACACAGGCGGGTCGTGAAGAGGATCAGAGACACCAGAGCCGTGCAGTGGCTCACCAGCACCGATCACAAGACGATCGGGACGCTCTACTTGGTCACCGCGTTCGCGTTCTTCCTGATCGGCGGCGTGATGGCGCTGCTCATGCGCGCCGAGCTGGCCCGGCCGGGCCTGCAGATCATGTCGAACGAGCAGTACAACCAGGCGTTCACGATGCACGGCACCGTGATGCTGCTGATGTTCGCGACCCCCCTGTTCGCCGGTTTCGCGAACTGGATCATGCCGCTCCAGATCGGCGCGCCCGACGTGGCGTTCCCCCGGCTGAACATGTTCGCCTACTGGCTGTACCTGTTCGGCTCGCTGGTCGCCGTCGCCGGCTTCCTCACCCCGCAGGGTGCCGCCGACTTCGGCTGGTTCGCCTATGCGCCGCTGTCGGACGCGGTGCGTTCGCCGGGCATGGGCGCCGACATGTGGATCATGGGCCTGGCCTTCTCCGGCTTCGGCACCATCCTCGGCTCGGTCAACTTCATCACCACGATCATCTGCATGCGCGCCCCGGGCATGACCATGTTCCGCATGCCGATCTTCGTGTGGAACGTCCTGCTGACCGGTGTCCTGGTCCTGCTGGCCTTCCCGGTGCTGGCCGCCGCCCTGTTCGCCCTGGAGGCGGACCGCAAGTTCGGTGCCCACGTCTTCGACGCCGCGAACGGCGGAGCGCTGCTGTGGCAGCACCTCTTCTGGTTCTTCGGCCATCCAGAGGTGTACATCATCGCGCTGCCGTTCTTCGGGATCATCTCCGAAGTGATCCCGGTGTTCAGCCGCAAGCCGATGTTCGGCTACATGGGGCTGATCGCCGCGACCATCGCGATCGCCGGCCTGTCCGTGACCGTGTGGGCCCACCACATGTACGTCACCGGTGGTGTGCTGCTGCCGTTCTTCTCCTTCATGACCTTCCTGATCGCCGTCCCGACCGGTGTGAAGTTCTTCAACTGGATCGGCACGATGTGGAAGGGCTCGCTGTCCTTCGAGACACCGATGCTCTGGGCCACCGGCTTCCTCATCACGTTCCTCTTCGGTGGTCTGACCGGCGTCATGCTCGCCTCGCCGCCCATCGACTTCCACATCTCCGACAGCTACTTCGTGGTGGCGCACTTCCACTACGTCGTGTTCGGAACGGTCGTCTTCGCCATGTTCTCCGGCTTCCACTTCTGGTGGCCGAAGTTCACCGGCAAGATGCTGGACGAGCGCCTCGGCAAGATCACCTTCTGGACGCTGTTCATCGGCTTCCACGGCACCTTCCTGGTCCAGCACTGGCTGGGCGCCGAAGGCATGCAGCGCCGGATTCCCGACTATCTCGCCGTCGAGGGGCTCACCACGCTCAACACGGTTTCCTCCGTCTTCTCGTTCCTGCTCGGCTCCTCCCTGCTGCCGTTCCTCTACAACGTGTGGAAGACCGCCAGGTACGGCAAGCCGGTCGACGTGGACGACCCGTGGGGCTACGGCCGCTCGCTGGAGTGGGCGACCTCCTGCCCGCCCCCGCGGCACAACTTCCTCACCCTGCCGCGGATCCGCAGCGAGTCCCCGGCGTTCGACCTGCACCACCCCGGTGCGGAACCGGTGGAAAGGGAGTTGACGGCGCGATGACGGCCCACGACGAGCGGGCCCTCGTCCGGCAGGTCGAGGGGCATCTGCTGCTGGCCGCCGCGCGGGAGGAGGGCCGTACCGCCGCGGTCCGGCTCGGTTCCCGGCTGGGCTGGCTCACCGACACCCAGCGTGACGACCTGAGCGGCAGTTCGAGGCGGAGTACCTGGCGCTGGCCCGGCTCTCGTGGCACCGCACGGCCGAGCGGTCGGAGGAGTTGCGGCGGGCGTACGAGGCACGGTACCGGGTGCTGCGCGCGCGGCTGCTGGCCTGCTGCGTACTGGGCTGTGCGGTGCTGTCGGCGACGGTGCTGCTGGCGCTGGCCGCCACCGTGTAGAGACGGCCGGGCCCTGCCATCGGTCACCGCGTGGTCAGGACCATCCGGAACCGGGCCGCGCCGGCGAGCATGCGGTCATAGGCCTCCCCGGCCTGCTCCAGGGGCACCGTCTCGGTCATCGGGCGGATGCCGTGCAGGACGCTGAACGCCATGGTGTCCTCGACGTCCTGGGCGGTACCGGAGGGGTGGCCGCGGATGACACGGCCGGCTCCGATCAGCTGGACCGGGCTGATGCCGAGCGGCTCGGGGGTGGCGCCGATGACCACCAGCTCGCCGCGCGGCGCGAGTCCGTCCACGGTGGCCGTGATGGCCTCGGAGTTGCCGGCGGTGGCCAGCACCACCTGCGCTCCGCCGAGGGCCTGGAGCGCCTCGGCCACCGGCGTCCCGGCGGTGCTGTCGACGTAGTGGTGGGCGCCCAGCTGCTTGACGAAGCCGGCCTTCTCCGCGCCCCGGGCGATGGCCACGGTCTCGAAACCCATCGCGACCGCGTACTGCACGCCGAGGTGGCCGAGGCCGCCGACGCCGAGCACCGCGACCAGGTCCCCCGGGCGGGCGGAGCTGCGCCGCAGCCCGTTGTACGTGGTGACGCCCGCGCAGGCCATGGGCCCCGCGTCGCTCGCCGCGAGCGTGTCGGGAATCCGGGCCAGGGCGTCGACGGGGGCGACGACCTGCTCGGCGAAGCCGCCGTCGTAGGCCCAGCCCGGGACCGCCAGCTCGGCGCAGAGGATGAAGTCGCCCCGGCGGCAGGCCCGGCAGTGGCCGCAGCTGCCACCGAACCAGCCGACCGCGACCCGGTCGCCGGCCTGCCATCCGCGGTCCCGCGCTCCCTCGCCGAGCGCTTCGATCCGCCCGGCGATCTCGTGCCCGGGGACCTCGGGAAACGTGATGCCCGGCAGTCCGGCGGTCACGAAGAAGGCGTCGCTGTGGCAGATGCCGCACGCCTCGACGGCGATGCGCACCCGGCCGGGGCCCGGCTGCGGCACCTCTCGCTCGGTCAGCTCGAACGCACCGCCCGCGGTGGTCACCTGCGCGACTCGGTAGGTACTCATGGGTCTCTCCGGAGAACGTGCGACGGCCCCCCGCACCAGCACATCAGCTCCTGACCGATCCCGCGCGCCGAAACCGGCCGGGGTACGGTCGCCGGCGTCCCGCGTCACTCGCCGCGGGGCCGCCAGCCCTCGGGCCGGAGCATGCCCAGCAGCAGCCGGACCAGCTCGTCCACCACCTCGTCCAGGGTCGCGTCCACCCAGCCCGCGGTCCAGTCGTGCAGCAGGCCGTTGACGCTGCCGATGAAGGCCGTGGCAGCCAGGCGGTAGTCGCGCGGCGCCGCCTCCCCGCGGGCCACGGCCGCGTCCGCCTCGGCACGGATGAGGTCGATCCAGCGGGCTCGGCGGGCCAGCCGCTGCTCCTCCAGGCGGGGGCTGACGCCGACGATCTCCACGAAGGTGATGCGGACGCGGTGCGGATCGCAGGTGACGCCGCGGGCATAGGCCCGGAAGAGCGCGGTGGCACGCTCTGCCAGCGGCAGGCCCTCGGCGGTGGCCAGGTCGTCCAGGACGGCCTGTTCCGCCCAGTCGTTGACCTGGAGGTGCAGGGCGGCGAGGACGTCCTCCAGGGTGCGGAACTCCTCGTAGAACTGGCGCGTGGACAGGCCGGCGGCCTGGCTGAGCGCGGCGACGGTGGTCCCCCGGTAGCCGGGGCTACCGCCGAACAGCCGCAGCGCCGCGTCGAGGAAGCGGCGGCGGCGCTCGGCCTGCCGCTCCTCGGCCGACCGGCCGCCGTAGCGTCCCGTCGGCGCCCTGAGCCTGCCTTCCACGTGTCCCCCTCCGTCATCCCGCCGCTCGCCCAATCTTGTCGTGCACACCTCTTGTCGAGAAGGCGGCCCCGTCCTTACTTTTCAGTAAGTTCACTGTGAAAGCACGCGTGTTCAGATTCCCCCACCGAGGAAAGAGAGCCGTCATGCCTGCTTCGAGAACCAGGCACCTGTGCTCCGTGGCCGCCGCCCTCGTCCTGGCCGCGGCCGGTCCCGCGACCGCCGCCTCAACGGCGCCCGCCGCGACCGACGACCTGCGGGAGGTGCTGTTCGTCGGCAACAACTGGGACGGCACCGCCGACGTCATCAGGTCCAGCGGTGACTTCGCGGAGGTCGGCCGCATCGACGTCATCCCCGACAAGGACGCGCGGATGAAGGAGATCAACGCGGACCCGGTCAAGTGGATCTACTTCCAGGCGATCCGCAACAGCGTCGGCGAGGGCCACGACCAGTACGCCGACGACATGTACTCCACCCCGGACGGCAGGTCGGTCGTGGTGTCCCGGCCCAGCTTCGCGGACGTCGTCTCGATCGACCTGGCCACCGGGAAGGTCAACTGGCGTTTTCCCGTTTCGGGTTACCGCGCCGACCACATGGCGGTCTCCCCGGACGGCACCCGGGTCGCCGTCTCCGCCTCGACCGCGAACACCGTGCACGTCCTGGACATCGCCACCGGCAAGCAGCTCGGGTCCTTCGCCACCGGCGACAAGCCGCACGAGAACATCTTCACCAGGGACGGCAAGTACATCTGGAACTTCGCCATCGGCGACGTCAACACGGCACTGGACGACCCGGGCTGGGACTGGACGAAGGGCGACCGGCACATCACGGTCGTGGACGCGACGACGTACAAGCAGGTCAAGATCATCGACATGCGGCAGCGGCTGGACGCGTTCGGGCTGAAGGACTTCTCCGACGCGGTGCGCCCGGCGGTCTTCTCCCCCGACGAGTCCAAGCTGTACTTCCAGGTGTCGTTCTTCAACGGCTTCCTGGAGTACGACATCGCCACCGACCGGATCACCCGGGTGAAGACCCTGCCGAAGAACCCGGCGACCAGCGAGGACCGCACGACCTGGGTCAACGACTCGCGGCACCACGGCATGTCGATGAACCCGGAGGGCACCAAGCTGTGCGTCGCGGGCACCATGGACGACTACGCGACCGTGGTCGACCGCGCCACCCTCCAGGAGGGCCCGCTGGTGGCGGCGTCCAAGCCGTACTGGGCGACGGTCAGCGGTGACGGCAAGGACTGCGTCATCTCCGAGAGCGGCGCGGACCGGGTGACGGCGATCGACTTCGCCACCGGCCGGAAGGTGGCCTCGGTCCCGGTCGGCGACCATCCGCAGCGCGTCCGCCTGGGGCACGTCCGGACCGGCTGGACGGCACCCGGCGGCAGTTGACCGGTCATCGGCCGGGCGCGGCTCGGACGGCGGCTGTCAGACGGTGGTCTCCGGGATGCCCCACTCACCCGGAGACCACCTCGCCGCGCGTCAGAACCGTGCCGCCACGCACGCGGCAGGCTCGGACCTCGCCGGCAGCACCGGCGGCTGCCGATACCGCCGGGCTCCGCAGCCACGGTGGCCGGGGCGTGGGCGGGCGGGGCGTACACCGGCGTGCCCGGTGCCACGGACGGTCAGGTGGCCTCGGTCAGCGCCGGGGAAGCCGGTGCAGGGTGACCTCGGTCAGGGTGGCGCCGGTGACCGTCGCCGTGAGGTAGGTGCAGTGGGGCTGACGGCGGCGGTCGGTCGGGGAGCCGGGGTTGAGGAGGCGCAGGCCGCCGGGGGCGGTGGTGTCCCAGGGGATGTGGCTGTGCCCGAAGACGAGGACGTCCACACCGGGGAAGCGGGCGGCGCAGCGGGCCTCGCGGCCCTGCGCGGGGCCGGTCTCGTGCACGACGGCGAAGCGCAGGCCGCCCAGCTCGGCGCGGGCCACCTCGGGGAGCCGGGCGCGCAGCTCGGGGCCGTCGTTGTTGCCGTACACGCCGATCAATCGGCGGCTGCGGCTCTCCAGCAGGTCGAGGGTGGCGGTGTCGACCCAGTCGCCGGCGTGCAGGACGGCGTCCGCGCGCGGGAGTTCGGCGAGCAGTTGCTCCGGGAGCCGCTTGGCCCGCTTGGGCAGGTGCGTGTCGGACATGAGCAGGAGGCGCACGCTGTCGGCCTAGGCGGATCGGGAGGTGAGGCGGCGGACGCCGCGCACGGTGCCGAGCACGACGGCGCCCGCGCCGAGGGCGGTGGCGGCCGGGTGCCGGACCAGGGCCTCCTGCCACGAGCGGGCGTGGGAGCTGTCGTCGAAGGCGCCGTGGGCGCCCTGATCGTCGGCGCGCTTCCGGTCCACCGGTTCGAAGAGGTTGTCCAGGCCGGCGGGCGGGATGCGGTCGGTCTGCTGGGAGTCGAATCCGGTGCGGGCCAGGTAGCGGTCGAGCAGGGCCGGGGCGAACCGGTTGGCCCAGATGGTGGCGGCGGTGGAGGCACCGACGTAGTACTGCTTGCGGCGCGGGTGGCCGGCCGCGTACAGCACGCTCCGCGCGGCGACCTCGGGCTGGTAGATCGGCGCGACCGGCGTGGGGTGCTTGGGCAGCCGGGAGCGGACCCACTGGAACTGGGGGGTGTTCACCGCGGGCATCTGGGCGACGGTGACGTGCACGTTGCTGCCGCGGTGCAGCAGTTCCGTGCGCAGGGCGGACGTGAAGCCGTTGATGGCGTGCTTGGCGCCGCAGTACGCCGATTGCAGCGGGATCGACCGCTCCCCCAGCGCCGAGCCGACCTGCACGATCGTGCCCCGGTCGCGGGGCAGCATGCGCTTCAGGGCCGTGCGGGTGCCGTTGACGAAGCCGAGGTAGGTCACCTCGGTGACCCGCTGGAACTCCTCGGCGGTGATCTCCTCGAACGGCGCGAACACGGTGGAGAACGCGCAGTTGATCCACACGTCGATGGGACCGAACGCCTTCTCCGCGGCGTCGGCGACGGCCTCCAGGCGGGCCGCGTCGGCCACGTCGGCCACCTGCACCAGAGGCCGTCCGCCCAGCGCGGCGACCTCGTCGGCCGCCTCCTTCAGGCCGCCCTCGCCGCGCGCGACCAGGACGACGTCGGCACCGCGCCGGGCGTACAGGCGGGCGGTGGCGCGACCGATGCCGGCGCTGGCACCGGTGATGACGACGGTGGGGGGCATGGGACCTCTCCTCTTTCGACGCGGTGTCTGCCGGCAGGGGTTCCCCGGCGGGGTGTCCGCCACTCCACCCGGCAGGGTGCCGTCCGCTCCTCGTGCCTCGGCGAGGCCGAAGCCGTTCGTCGGTGGCGATGCGGTCCAGGCCGGTGTAGCGGACGGGGGCGTCGAAGCGCGCGCACACCGGCACGGTCCGCGCGCCCGCCTCCACGGTGCGGGGGGGGGTGACGACGCCCAGGGGGAGCTGCCGGTAGTTCGAGCCGTCCGTCGCGTGGGCGCCGCGGCTGCCCGGGCCGAAGCGGACTTCGCCGTCCACCTCCGCGCCGGGAGCCACCTCCAGGCCGGACGTGTCCGGAGGCGTCATCTGTGCTCCCTGGGTCCACCGGTGTGCTGCCCCGTCCGGGCGGGCGGGTATCCGGGTAAACAGACAGGTAAAACTGAACAGTCTGAGCTGGACAGTTCCGCCTGCCGGTCCTAGCCTGGCCTCATGGCCGACATCTCCGACTCCGCCGCCCGGGCCGCGCGCGATCTGCGCGTGGTGTTCAGCAGGCTGCGGCGCCGCATCCGCGAGGTGGCGCGGGACGCCGACCTCAGCCCCTCCCAGGAGTCGGCGCTCACCCTGGCCGGCAAGCACGGCGCGGCCACGGCCAGCGCCCTCGCCGCCGCCGAGGGGGTGCGCCCGCAGTCCATGGCCACCACGCTGGCCGCCCTGGAGCAGCACGGGCTGGTCCGCCGCGCCCCCGATCCCGACGACGGGCGCCGCCAGCTGGTCACCCTGACCGACACCGGCCGGGCCCGCGTCGAAGGCAACAGGCAGGTACGTGAGGAGTGGCTCGCCCGGGCCTTCCAGGACCGCTACACGGAGGAGGAGCGGCAGACGGTCCTCGCCGCGCTGGAGCTGATGGAACGGCTGTCGCGGCCGTGATACCGAGGCTCAGGGCCCGCACCGGGACCACCGGCCCCTCCCCCGCCGGATTCGACCGCCGGCTCATCGCGCCGATGGTCCTCGGCTCGGTCCTGAACCCCGTCAACTCCTCGATGATCGCCGTGGCACTGGTGCCGATCGGCGTCGCCCTCGGCGCCCCGCCGGCCCGGACGGTGTGGCTGGTCTCCGCGCTCTACCTGGCGACCGCCGTCGGCCAGCCCGTCATGGGCCGCCTGGTGGACATGTACGGTCCGCGCGGGCTGTACCTCACCGGTACGGCCCTGGTGGGCGTCGCCGGTCTGCTGGGCGCGTCGGCCCCCTCGCTGGGGGCGCTGATCGCCGCCCGGGTGCTGCTGGGTCTGGGCACGTCGGCGGCGTACCCGGCGGCGATGCGGCTGACCCGGGGCGAGGCCGAGCGCACCGGGCGGGACAGCCCGGCGGGCGTCCTGGCCGTGCTGGCCGTCGCCAACCAGACGGTGGCCGTGGTCGGGCCCGCGCTCGGCGGGCTGCTGATCGGCGTGGCCGGCTGGCGGACCGTGTTCACCGTCAACGTCCCGCTGGCCGCGGCCTGTCTGGTACTGGGCGCCCTGCGGTTGCCGCGCACACCGGGGCGGCGGCAGCGGGGCGTGGACCTGCCCGGCATGATGCTGTTCGCGGCCCTTCTCGTCGCGCTGATGCTGTTCCTGACGGACCCGCGCGCGGACCACTGGTACCTCCCGGTCCTGTCCGCCGTCGCCGCCACCGGCTTCGCGGTGCGGGAGCTGCGGGTCCCCGGCCCCTTCATCGACCTGCGGGTGCTCGGCGGCAACGGCCCGCTGCTCGCCACCTATCTGCGCCAGTTCCTGGGCTACACCACGGCCTACGCCTTCATGTACGGCTACACGCAGTGGCTGGAACAGGGCCGCGGCCTGAGCGCCTCGACAGCCGGCCTCGCGCTGCTGCCGCTGTCGGTGTCCGCGCTCACCGTCTCCGCGCTGACCGGGCGCCGTGAGGCGGTGCGGGCCAAGCTGCTCACCGGTTCGCTCCTCCAGATCGCCGGCTGCGCCGCCCTGCTCCTGGTCGGCAGGGACAGCCCGCTGTGGCTGCTGCTCGCCGTCGGCGCGCTGCTCGGCGTCCCGCAGGGCCTGATCGGGCTCGCCACGCAGAACGCCCTGTACCGGCAGGCGGACCCCGAGCGGATCGCCTCGGCCGCCGGACTGCTGCGGACCTTCATGTACCTCGGCGCGCTCGGCGCGTCCGCCGCCACCGCGGCGTTCTACCCGCACCGCGCCGACACGGCCGGGCTGCACGGCCTGGCCCTGTTCATGCTCGCCGGCTCGACACTGCTGCTGGCGACGACCCTGCCCGACCGCTCCCTCGGCCGGCTGACCTCCCACACGCCCCGAAAGGCCTGACCGACCCATGTCGCTCACCACGCTCGACCCCCGTACCGCCCTCGTCGCGATCGACCTCCAGAACGGCATCGTGGCCATGCCCACCCAGCCGTACCCGGGCGCCGACGTCGTCTCCCGCACGGCCGGGCTCGCCGACGCCTTCCGCGCCCGCGGGCTGCCGGTGGTCCTGGTCCGGGTCTCCTTCGCGGCCGACTGGGCCGACGCCGTCCCGGGCCGCACCGAGCACCAGCCGCGCGGCCTCGCGTTCCCGGAGGGCTGGGACCTCATCGTGGACGAGCTGTCCGGGCACCCCGGGGACATCCGGGTCACCAAGCACAACTGGAGCGCCTTCCACGGCACCGACCTGGACGTCCAGCTGCGCCGCCGGGGCGTCACCCAGATCGTGCTGGCCGGCATCGCCACCAGCATCGGCGTCGAGTCCACCGCCCGGGACGCCTACGCCCACGGCTACCACGTCACCCTCGCCACGGACGCCATGGCCGACGCCGACCCGGGCGCACACGGCAACAGCGTCGAGCGGATCTTCCCGCGGCTCGGCGAGAGCGGCACCAGCGCCGAGATCCTGGAACTGCTCGGCAAGACCCACGCCTGACACCCGACCCGCCGTGGGGAGCCGGGTGCGGGTTTCAGTCCTCGCCGCGCACGATGTTGTCCTCGGTGTCCGCGCCCGGCAGCCGGGCGGAGGCCCGGTCCAGGACGGCGGGGAGGCAGGTGCGCACACCCCGCTCCCGTCGGCGATGGGCGTCGGCGCGGCCCGTCTCCGCCTCGGACACGGCCGGTTGCTCACTGGTGTGCGCGGTCACGGCGTTCATCTTCTTCCTGGGTCCCGCCGCTCGCGGGACCGGTCCGCCGGACCCGTCCGGGCCCGGGTGCGTTGACGTGCCCGACCGGGTCCCCCGGCCGCGCGCCCGCAAACACGGGCGGGCCGGGCGCCGGCTCAGGTCTGGCCACCGCCACCGCCGCCGAACGAGCCGCTGGAGCCGGACGACCAGCGCGAGCGGCTCTGGTCATCGGCGCGCCGGGTGCCGGAGTTGCCCAGCTCGTGAGGGGTGAGCCGGTCGCCGCCCTCCGTGCGGGGCACTTCGTCGGGCTCGCGGATCTCCTGGGTCTCGCGGACCGGCCCGGACGCCGGCATCCTCGGCTGCTCGTCGGGGCGGGGCGGCGCCGGCTCGCGCTCGCGCACCTTGAAACCCAGCCGGAACGCCCAGATGATGCCCGCGACCACGGCCACCCCGGCGACGAGGATGAGGATGTACCCGAAGACCTGGGGACCCGAGGCTGCTTCGTACATGGCAGTGTTCATGGTCGGCGGGTACCCGGCGAGGCGCGTGGGATGCGCGGACCGGCGCCCGTCAGCCGGCCGGCGCCGCGCACCGCGCGCCTTCCCGCGGGGTCAGGTATTCTCCGCCGCCGCCCGCTCGACCTCGGCCTCGATCTCACGGCGCGGCCGGCCCGTCTCCTTGGCGTACTCGCTGACCGCGGTCTGCACGTCGCGGGCCAGATCCCGCCAGGCGCGCAGGGCGGTCTCGTAGGTGCCCGACTGGACGCCCGTCATCCCCCGCTCGGCCGGCGGGCCGTAGGCGTCCCGCAGCTCCGCGACCATGGCGCGGGCCGCGTCGGCCGCGCACTGCTTCTGCACCAGTTCTTCGAAGGTGTGTGCCACACCAACCGACCCTAGGCACGGCTCGCGCGGCGCGCCTCCCCAACCTGTCCGAACGGCTCCCCGACGCCGCTGCCCGGCCCCCGGGTCAGCCGCCGAGCACCAGGTCCGCCCAGACCTGTTTCCCGCCGCTGACCGGGATCGTGCCCCAGGTCGCGGACACGGCCTCCACCAGCAGGATGCCCCGGCCGCCGGTGGCCTCCCAGCCGATGCTGGCCGGTTTGACGGGGCTGCGCGGCGAGGAGTCGGCCACGGCGAGCCGCAACCGGTGGTTGAACAGGCCGAGGTCGAGCCGCACCGGGCCGCCGGTGTGCACCAGGGCGTTGGTGACCAGCTCGGAGACGACCAGCAGGGCGGCGTCGACCGTGTCCCGGGGCACGTTCCAGGTCCGCAGGGTGCGCCGGGTGAAGCGGCGGGCGTGCCGCACCGCCTCCGGCACCCGCCACACCGTCCAGCTCTCCCGCAGCGGCCGTACGGCCATGCCGTCGTAGCGCATCAGCAGCAGGGCCACGTCGTCCCCGCGGTGCGCGCCGGTGAGCAGGGCGTCGGCGACCATCCCGAGGTGGGCGGGGTCGGCGGCGGCCAGTTCGCGGGCGAGGCGGTCCATGCCGGTGTCGAGGTCGGTGCCGACGGACTCCACCAGGCCGTCGGTGGTCAGTGCGATCACCGTGCCGGGCTGCAGCCGGAGCGGGGTCATCGGAAACTCGGCCTGCCCGAGCACGCCGAGCGGCGGACCGCCCTCGGCCTGCACGATCTCGGTGGTGCCGTCCGGGTGGCGCAGCACGGGTTGCACATGACCGGCGCGTACGCACCAGGCGGTGCCCTGTTCGACGTCGACGTCGACATAGGCGCAGGTCGCGAACAGGTCGGTCTCCATGTCCAGCAGCAGCCGGTTGGCGTGGGCGACGACGACGTCCGGGGTGTGGCCCTCGACGGCGTAGGCGCGTAGCGCGGTGCGCATCTGGCCCATCAGGGTGGCGGCGCCCGCGTTGTGGCCCTGGGCGTCCCCGATGACCAGGGCGACGTGGTTGTCGGCGAGCGGGATCACGTCGTACCAGTCGCCGCCGACCTCCAGGCCCGCCGTCGTCGGCAGATAGCGGGCGACGGCGACCGCGCCGGGCAGCCGGGGCAGGCGGCGCGGCAGCAGGCTGCGCTGGAGCATGCCGACGAGTTCGTGCTCGGCGTCGAAGGCGTGGGCGCGCAGCAGGGCCTGGCCGGTCAGCGCGGCGCAGGCGGTGAGCAGGGCGCGTTCGTCGGGGGCGAAGTCGTGCGGGCGGTCCCAGCCGATCAGGCAGGCGCCGGCCATGCGGCCGCCCGCGGGCAGGGGCAGTACGGCGAGGCCGCCGCGGCCCACGTCGGCGAGGGCCGGTTCCAGCGCCGAGCCGTCGGACCAGATCCGGGTGCGGCCCTCGCGCAGCGCGGCGGCCAGGGTGGGCATGGCCCGCACCGGGGCGTCGGGCCACTCGCTGCGCCACTCGCTGCGCCAGACGTCGGGCCAGGCCTCGGGCCGGGGCGGGTCGAGGACGGTGACCACGAGCCGGTCGTTCTCCAGTTCGGCGAGCGCGATCCGGTCGGCCTGGAGCGGCTTGCGCAGCGCGGCGACGACGGCCTGGCCGACGTCCTTGACGGTGCCCGCGGTGGCCAGCGCGGCGGCCAGGCGCTGCACACGGGCCACGTCGGTCACGCCGGAACGCTCCGTGGAGGCGTCGGTCACCGTGCCGACGAGCCGGGCGGAGCGGCCCCTGCCGCCGGGCAGCAGCCGGCCGCGCAGCCGCAGCCATCGGGGCGGCCCGGCGGGCTGGAGGATACGGAACTCCAGCTCGCGGTCGCCGATGGCCATGTGGTCGGCCTCGACGACGGACATCAGCGCGGGCAGGTCCTCGGGCACCGTGCGGCCGAGCAGCGACTCCACGCGGCCGTCGAACTCCTCCCGGCCGATCGCGAACAGCCGCAGGATCGCGTCGCCGACCTCCACCCGGCCGGTGTCCATGGCCAGGCTGAAGGCGTTCTCGGGCAGCTCGCCGGTGTCGTACGCGGTGTCCGGTGCGGGTACGGCGACCGCGTGGGCGATCAGCTCCAGACAGGCCCGCTCGTCGCCGCCGAAGCCGCCGGGGTGCTCGCCGACGGCCAGCAGGCAGCCGCCGCCGGCCGGGCCGAGCGGCAGGGCGCCCAGGGAGAAGTCGGGGGACGGGGTGCGGCGCGCGTCGGGACAGCCGGCCAGTTCGGCGGGGCCGAGCCACTGCGGCCGGCCGGTGCGGTGGACCTCGGCGACCGGGGACGCGCCGGTGGCCGCGTAGCCGTCCCGGAGGCCGTACAGGGTGCGGGGCAGGCCGGCCGACTCGGCGAGGAAGAGCTGCGCGGGGTCGTCGCCGGGCGTGTACACGCCGGCGAAGGACGCCCCCGCGAACACGAGGGCCTGTTCGAGGACCCGGCGGAGCCGGTCGGCGGTGGCCGGTGACGCCAGCAGCGACGCGAGGGCGGCTCCGGCGCGCTCCGGCGCCGTTCTGGTTCCGCTGATCGCAGCGCCCTCACTCACCACTTCGCCATTACAGCGCGTATCGGCCGCCCGCGCAGCCCCGGTGACGTCACTCAGCCGGTTGTCGTCCGGATGCCCCTGCTGAAGGTGGCGGTCAGCGCGGCGACGGCCACCAGTACCGGGAAGACCAGCAGGGCGGTCCTCGGCTCCCACCGGGCCAGCAGTGCTCCGGCGAGGGCGGGGGCGAGGGCGCTGGCCGAGCCGGCGGCGAGCAGCAGTCCGCCGACGACGCGGCCCTGGAGATGGTCCGGGGTGACGGCGGCCTGGCGTCCGAAGAGGGCGGCGTTCGCGGTGGGCCCGAGGAACACCGCGGCGGCCAGTGGTACGGCGGCCCAGACGGTGGTGGCCAGCAGGGTGCCGACCGTCATCAGCGCGGCGGTCACCCAGCACAGCAGCGTGATCAGGACGGGCAGGCGCAGCCGCCGCTGGAGCGTGGGGGCGGCGAAGGCGCCGAGGAGCCCGCCCAGCGCGAAGATCGTGCCGGCGAGGCCGACGAGGAACGGCGACAGGCCGGCGCGTCGGAGCGACAGGGTCATCGCGAAGATCATGCCGGTGAAGGCCATGTTGAGCGGCGCGGCGATCAGCAGCAGGGCCCGCAGGAACGGATGGCCGAGCAGGAACCGTACGCCCTGCGTGGCCGACGCGACGGCGGCCGGGGGCGCCTCCTGGCGGGGCTGCTGGAGGGGCCGGCGGATGAACAGGACGGCTGCCAGGGACAGCAGGAAACTGACCGCGTTGCCGAGGAAGGGCAGCGCCCGGCCGAGCCCGAACAGCAGGCCGCCCAGGGGTGGGCCGGCCAGTGAGACGCCGTAGGTCCGTGCCTCGTTGCGGGCGACGGCGGTGGTGAGCTGGTCGGTGCGGACCAGGTTGCGGACCGCGGCGTGCTCGGCGGTGCTGAAGACTGCGGTGGCGGCGGCGCCCGCGACGACCGCCGCGAGGATCAGCGGCATCGAGGCCGTGTCCGTGACGACCGCGCAGCCGAGGAGGGCGTACACGGCGATCCGCAGGGCATCGCAGACGATCATGAGCCGGCGCCGGTCGAAGCGGTCGGCGAGGACACCGGCCGGCAGCCGGCACACCATCGTGGTGACGAGGCCGGCGGTGCCGACGAGTCCGGCCCGCGCCGGGGAGCCGGTCCACTGCAGGACCAGCAGGGGCAGGGCCAGGTCCACCATGGCACCGCCCAGGTCGGACAGGCACTGACCGGTCCACAGCAGGTTGAAGTCGCGGTTGTGCCGGAGGCCGGGCGGCCGGGCGGTGTCCGCGCGCCCGGCGGCGCCCTCGGTGAGCGGTTGTCGGGTCACACGGGGTCCTTGGCGTCCGAGGGCTCCAGGGGAGCCGTGAGGGAGAGGGCGGGTGCGGCCGGTGGGGCCGGCGCGGTCGACGGGAGGGCCGGGGTGGCCACGGAGGCCGAAGCGGCCGCGGGCAGCGCGGCGCCCGCGGAAGCGTCCGCGGCGACCGCGCCGGCCGGCACTGCGGTCGTGGCGCCCGTGGGAGCGTCCAGGGCGACCACGCCGGTCGTGGCCGGAGTGCCGGTGACGGCCCCGGTCCCCGTCTCCGTGCCCGGGGCGTCCGCGCCGGCCGTCGTCGGGATGACGAGCAGCTTGGTGACGGTGCCGTCGTCGTCGACGACGTCCCGGACGTGCCGGAAGCCCAGGCGGCGGCACATGGCCAGGCTGGCGGTGTTCCCGGCGCCCACCATGCCGTACGCCTCGGTGAGTCCCAGGTTGCCGGCGGCGTGCCGGAGCAGGCCGCGCACCACCTCGCCGCCCAGTCCGCGCCCCCAGTAGCCGGGGGCCAGCGCGGTGACGAGTTCGTGGCCGTCGACGTTGCCGGTCGGCTTCACCTCGGCGTGACCGACGTACGTGCCGGACAGCCACAGACCCCACACGTCGAAGCGGCGGTGCGGGTAGACCTCGTCGAGGATGGCGTGGAACAGCCGGCGGATCTCCGGTTCGGGGACGAGGTCCTGGCCCATCCAGCGGCACACCTCCTCGTCGCGCAGCAGGCTGACGAAGGCGTCCTCGTGCTCGGGCCGGTACGGCAGGAACTCCAGGCGTTCGGTGCGCAGGACGGGGGTCATGGCGGGCTCCTCGGGAGTGATGCGGTGCGGTGCTGTGAGGGCCGAGGGCGGTGGGGCGCCGGGCGGGGAGGAGTGGGGGGCGTGGAGCGGGTGGAGGGGTGCCGGGCCGGCCCGGTGCGGCCGGCCCGGCGTGCCGGTGTCGCGGCCGGGTCAGGCTCCGGCGTTCTCCATGCGCTCGCGCAGGCTCTTGGGGCGCATGTCGGTCCAGACCTCGTCGACGTAGGCGGTGCACTCGGCCTCGGTGCCCTCCTTGCCGACGGGCTGCCAGCCGGCGGGTACCTCGATGTCGGCGGGCCAGAGGGAGTACTGCTCCTCGTCGTTGCGCAGGACCTGGTAGCGGGTGTTCTCGTCCATGTCGGGTTCCTTCGTCGTGTGGGTCGGGCGGTCGGTTCGGGTGGGTCGTGCGGGAGTGGGGGGACGGGTCGGGGCGCGGGGTGAGCGGGGGCCGTGCCGGTCGGTCCGCCGGCGCGGCGCCTCGCGGGGGCGGAGGATCGTCACCGGCCTCCCCTGGCGTGCCGGGCGAGCCGGCGCAGGGCCTCGGCGAAGTCCTCGGCCACGCGGCGCACGGTCGCGGTGTCGTGGACGCCGGGCCGGTGGTGCCAGGTGAAGGCGAGACGGCCGTGCTGGACCGCGCCCACCACCTCCAGCAGGTGCGAGCCCGGGTCCCGGGGGTCGTGGTCCTGCCCGAACGAGCCGTGTTCGGCGCGGACCAGGCCGCCGTCCGCCGTGTCGGGTCGGGCGTCCCACTGGCCGAGGTAGTTGAAGACCACCTCGCTGTGCGCGCTGCCGCCCAAGCGCTCGCGGACCTCCGGCGGTCCGAAGGTGCGCAGGGCGCCGAAGCCGATGCCGTTGCCGGGCACGGCCCGCAGCTGGCGGCGCACCGACTTCACCAGGGACCGCCAGTCGCGGTCCGGGCCGAGGTCGCCGGGCTCGGACACCTGGAGGGCGACCGGGTAGACGGTGGTGAACCAGCCGACCGTGCGGGAGAGGTCGACGCCGTCGAGCAGGTCCTCGCGGCCGTGGCCCTCCAGGTCCAGGCGGACCCGGTCGTGTCCGGTCCAGCGGGCCAGCGCCAGGGCGAGGGCGGTGAGCAGGACGTCGTTGACCCGGGTGCGGTAGGCGGTCGGCGCGGAGCGCAGCAGGGCCTCGGTGTCCTCCTCGCCGAGTTCCACGCTCACCACGGCCGCCGGTCCCGGCTCGGCCGCCGGGGCGGGGTCCGCCGGGGCGGGTCCGGCGTGCACCGCCTGTTCCCAGTGCGGCAGTTCGTGGTCGAGACCGCCCTCGGCGACGAACGCGGCGAGTCCCCGGGACCACGCGCGGAAACTGGTGCCGCGCTCCCCCAGCGTGACCGGGGCTCCCTGGAGCGCCTGCCGGTAGGCGGTCTCCAGGTCGTCGCGCAGGATGCGCCAGGAGACGGCGTCCACGACCAGGTGATGGGCGACGAGGAGGAGGAAGGCGGGCCGGTCCGGCTCGCCGGTGAACAGCGCGGCGCGCAGCTGCGGGCCGTGGGCCAGGTCGAGGCCCGCGTGCAGTTCGTCGGCGGTCTTCGCCATGGCCGCGTCGGCGTCCTCGGCGGACAGTCCGGTGAGGTCGTGGCGGGTGAGGACGTCGTGGCCGCCGGCGGGCGGCGGGTTGAACTGCCGCCAGCCGTCCGACTCCCGGGTGAACCGCATGCGCAGGGCGTCGTGGTGCTCCAGCAGCGCGTCGAGGGCGGCCCGCAGCGCCCGCGGGTCGGGGGTGCCGTCGAGTTCCAGCAGCGCCGACTGGTTGAAGTGGTGGTGGGCGGCGCGCGGGCTGGTCAGGAACCAGTGCTGGATCGGGGTGAGCGGCACCTCGCCGGTCACCGGGCCCTCCCCGGACCGCTGGGGCGCGCTGCGGACGACGGTGGCGAGTTCGGCGACGGTCTGGTGGGTGAACAGGTCCCGGGTCGCGATGTGCAGGCCGTCGCGGCGCAGCCGGGAGACGACCTGCATGCTCAGGACGGAGTCGCCGCCGAGCGCGAAGAAGTTGTCGTCGGCGCCGACCTCTTCGATACCCAGGACGTCGGCCCAGATCCGGGCGATGCGGCGTTCGGTCTCGGTGCGCGGCGCGGTCCGCGGCCCGTCGCCGGCGCGGGCGGGCCCGGGTGCGGGCAGGGCCCGCCGGTCCGTCTTGCCGTTCGGGGTGAGCGGCAGCCGGTCGAGGGCCACGAAGACGGACGGCACCATGTGCGGCGGCAGCAACCCGCCCAGGTGCAGCCGCAGCTCGCCGACGGGCAGCGGGGCGGACGGGTCGGCCTGGACGACGTAGGCCACGAGCCGGGCGGGGGCGCCGGGCGCATCCGCCTCGCGTACGGTCACGACCGCGTCCCGTACCAGGGGGCTGCGGCGCAGCGCGCTCTCGATCTCGCCGGGTTCGATGCGGAAGCCGCGCAGTTTGACCTGGTCGTCGGCGCGTCCGGCGAAGCGGAGCAGGCCGTCGGCGGTCCAGCGGACGAGGTCCCCGGTGCGGTACATCCGCTCCCCCGGTGCGCCGAACGGGTCGGCGACGAACCGCTGGGCGGTGAGTCCGGGCCGGCCCGGGTAGCCGCGGGCCAGTCCGGGACCGGTGATGTACAGCTCGCCGGTCACGCCGGGCGGGACGGGCCGCAGGGCGGCGTCGAGGACGTGGACGCGGGTGCTGCCGGCGGGGCGGCCGATGGGCGGGGCGCCGCTGCCGGGGGCCAGCGGGCCGGTCCAGGTGGCGACGACCGTGGCCTCGGTGGGCCCGTAGGAGTTGATCATGCGGCGGCCGGGCGCCCAGGTCTCCACGAGGTCGGCGGGGCAGGCCTCGGCGCCCACGATCAGCGTGCGCAGGGCGGGCAGGGCGGCGGCGGTCTCCGGCGCCACGGTGGCCAGCGCGGCCGGCGGGATCAGCGTGTGGGTGATGCGCCGCTCGGCGAGCACCTCCGCCAGCCGTTCCCCGACCAGCGGCCCCTCCTCACCGGTGACCAGGGCGGCCCCGCTGAGCAGGGAGACGCACAGCTCCAGTACGGAAGCGTCGAAGCTGGGCGAGGCGAACTGGAGCACCCGGTCGCCGGGGCCCGCCGCGTACTGTTCGGCGGCGGACGCGGCGAAGACGGCCAGGCCCCGGTGGGTGACCGCGACGCCCTTGGGGGTGCCGGTGGAGCCCGAGGTGTAGATGACGTAGGCGGGGTGCGCCGGGGTGAGCGCGGTGGGGCGGTCGGTGTCCGTGGGCGCGGTCGGTGGTCCGTCCGCGGTCCACACCTCGGCGGGATCGGCGAGGACGAGGTGGGCGCCCGCGTCGCGGATCATGAACTCACGTCGCTGCGGCGGGTAGTCCGGGTCGACGGGCAGGAAGGCGCCGCCGGCCTTGGCGACGGCGATCTGGGCCACGACCGTCGCCGCGGAGCGGGGCAGGGCCAGGGCCACGACCCGCTCCGGTCCGACGCCGTCCCGCAGCAGCCGGTGGGCCAGCCGGTTGGCCGCCCGGTCGACGTCCGCGTAGGTCAGCTCGCGGTCGCCGTCCACGAGTGCCACCGCGTCCGGGGTGCGGGCCGCCTGCCGTTCGAACAGGTCGGGCAGGGTTGCCTCGGGCACCGCGCGGAAGGTGCCGCGGCCGTGGTCCAGCAGGGTCTTCAGTTCGTCGTCCGAGGTCAGCGGCAGGGCGCCGAGCGGGCGGTCGGGGTTCTCGGCGACGGCGTCCAGCAGGGTGCCGAGCTGGCCTGCCATCCGTTCCGCGGTGGCCGCGTCGAACAGGTCGGTGTTGTAGGTGAGCAGGCCGTGCAGGGCTCCGGAGCCGGTCTCGGCGAACTCCAGGGTGAGGTCGAACGCGGCCTGCTCGGACTCCGGTTCCACGTCGGTGACGTCCAGGCCGGGCAGGTCGAGGTCGGCCGACGGGGTGTTCTGCAGGACGACCATGACCTGGAAGAGCGGACTGCGGCTGGTGTCGCGGACCGGCTGGACCTCGTCCACGACCCGCTCGAAGGGCACGTCCTGGTGGGCGAAGGCGTCGAGGACGGTTTCCCGCACCGCGCCCAGGAAGGCGGTGAAAGGCTGTTCGGCGTCGGTTCGGGACCGCAGGACCAGGGTGTTGACGAAGAACCCGACCAGGGCCTGGGTCTCGGCCCGGTCGCGGCCGGAGGTGACGGTGCCGACGGCGATGTCGTCGGTGCCGGAGAGCCGGGCCAGATAGGCCTGGGCGGCGGCGACGAGCGTGGTGAACAGGGTGGTTCCCCGGTCCCGGGCGAGCTCGGTCAGCCGCCGGGCCGTCCGGGCGGGCACGACCAGGGGGGTGGTGGCGCCGGCGCTGGTGCGCACCGGCGGCCGGGGCCGGTCGGTGGGCAGGTCCAGTGGTGCGGTGCCGGCCAGGTGCTGCTTCCAGTAGGCGAGCTGCCCGTCCGCGCCGGCGGCGCCGGCCGTGCGCTGCCAGTGCGCGTAGTCGCCGTACTGCACCGGCAGCGGCGGCAGGTCGTCCTGTACGGCACCCAGTCGTGCCCGGTAGAGGTGGGCGAGGTCGCCGAGCAGGACGGAGGTGGACCAGCCGTCGGTGACGATGTGGTGCAGGGTCAGGGTGAGGACGTGGTCGTGGTCGGCGAGCCGGACCAGGCCGGCGCGCAGCAGCGGTCCCTGACGCAGGTCGAAGGGGCGGGAGCGCTCCTCGGCGAGCAGGGCCCGCAGCGCGGGTTCCCGTTCGCCGTCGGTGAGGTGGGCCAGGTCGCGCACGGGGAGCGGTACGTCCCGGGGCGGGTGGACGCGCTGCACGCCGTGTCCGTCGACGCTGTCGAAGGTGGTGCGCAGCGACTCGTGCCGGGCCACCAGGGCGACGAGGGCCGCGTGGAGGGCGCCGCTGTCCAGGGTGCCGTGCAGGCGCAGGGCGAGCGCGGTCACGTACTCGGCGCCGCCGGGCGCGAACTCCTCCAGGAACCACAGGCGTTGCTGGGCGTACGACATCGGCGCGGCCCCCTCGCGGGCGACCGGGACGATCTCCGGCCGGCCGCTGCCCTGCCGGCTGCCGAGCAGCCGGGCCAGGCCGGCGGGCGTGGGGTGGCTGAACACCGCGCGGGGGGTGAGGTCGGTGTCGAAGTCCTCGGCGAGGCGGGAGGCGAGCCGGATGGAGAGGATCGAGTCGCCGCCGAGCCGGAAGAAGTCGTCCTCGGCGCCGGGCGGTTCGATGCCCAGCACCTCGCCGAAGACGTCCGCCGTGCGGCGCTCGGCCTCGGTACGCGGCTCGACCCGCCCGGCCCGTGCCGTGGCCCGGGGGGCGGGCAGCGCCGCCCGGTCCACCTTGCCGTTGCCGCTCAGCGGGAGGGCGTCGAGCGGGACGAAGGCGCCGGGGACGAGGTACTCGGGCAGGGCGCGGGCGGCGAAGGCCCGCAGCTCCTCGGTGTCCCGGCCGGCCGGGCCGACGACGTAGGCGACGAGCCGCCTGGCGCCCGGCCGGTCCTCGCGGGCCAGCACGGCCACGTCCACGACGCCGGGGTGGGCGGCGAGCGCCGCCTCGACCTCGCCGGGCTCGACCCGGAAGCCGCGGATCTTGACCTGGTCGTCGGCGCGGCCCAGGAACTCGACGGTGCCGTCCGGCCGCCGCCGGGCGAGGTCGCCCGTGCGGTACATCCGGGCTCCGGGCGGGCCGCAGGGGTCGGCGAGGAAGCGGGCGGCGGTGTCGCCGGGACGGCCCAGGTAGCCGCGGGCGACGCCCTCTCCGGCCACGTACAGCTCGCCCGCGCAGCCCGGCGGCACGGGCCGCAGCCGGGCGTCGAGGACGTGGACCCGCATGTCGTCCAGGGGGTGGCCGACGGGGACGGTGTCGGGCACCGCCGCCGGGTCCGTGAGCGCGCAGGAGGTCGCGAAGGTGGTGGTCTCGGTGGGGCCGTAGCCGTCCACCACGGTCAGTCCGGGGCAGGCGGACAGGACGCGGCGCACGGCCTGGGCGGGGACGACGTCTCCGCCGGTCCAGACCTGCCCGAGACCGCGGAAGCAGTCCGGCGCGTCCTGGGCGAGCAGCCGGAACAGGCCGGCGGTCAGCCACAGCGCGCTCAGCCCGTCACCGGCGGTCAGCCGGCGGATCAGGGCCGCGTCCACGCCGTCGCCGGGGGCCACGACCACGCAGCCGCCGTTGAGGAGGGGCGCCCACACCTCGAAGGTGGCCGCGTCGAAGGCCACCGGCGAGTGCAGCAGCACCCGGGCGGACACCCCGCCGGCGAACCGGCTGTCGGTGGCGAGCGCGGCGACGTCACGGTGGCGTACGGCGACCGCCTTGGGCCGGCCGGTGGAGCCGGAGGTGAACATCACGTACGCCAGCCGGTCGGGGTCGGCGGGCGGCGCCTGCTCCCCCGCGCCGGTGCCGGGCGCCGGCCGGCCGGTACCGGCGTCCGGTGTCCGCCCGTCCGGGGTCCCGGGGCGGGCGGCGGCCACCTCGGCGGCGGTGAGCCGGACGGTCGCGCCCGCCTGGGCGAGGAGGGTGCGCCGGCGCTCCTCGGGGGCCCGGGTGTCGACGGGCACGTAGGCGCCGCCCGCCATGAGCACCGCCAGCTGGGCGACGACGAGTTCGGCGGAGCGCTCCATCAGCAGCGCCACCCGGCCCTCGGGGGCCAGCCCGGCGGCGAGCAGCCGCGCGGACAGGGCGCGGGACCACTCGGCGAGTTCCCGGTAGGTCACCGCGCGGTCGCCGTCGGACACCGCTGTCGCGTCCGGGGCGCGGCGGGCCTGCTCCGCGAACAGGTCCACCGGGCTGCGCGGTGCGGTCGGGCGGGTGGTGGTGTTCCAGGCGGCCAGCAGGCCGCGGTCGGCCGGGGTGAGCAGGTCCAGGTCGCCGAGGCCGGCGCCGGACCCGTCGGCGAGGGTGGTGAGCAGGGCGGCGAACCGCTCCGCGGCGCGCTCGGCGGTGCCGGCGTCGAACAGGGCGGGGTCGTAGGAGAGGTCGAAGCCGAGCCGTTCGGCCAGGTGGGCGCGCAGGCACCAGGGGAAGGTGGTGGCGTCGTCGGCGCGCACCTCCTCGACGCGGACGCCGGTGCGGGCCGTGGCCTCCTCGTCCACGGGGTAGTTCTCGAAGACCACCATGCTGTCGAACAGCGGTTCCCCGGCGGGGATCTCGGTGGCGGCCTGGATGCGGGGCAGGGCGAGGAAGTCGAAGCGGCGGGCGTCGCTCTGCCGTTCCTGGAGGTCGCGCAGCCACGGCAGTACGGGTCCGGACGGGACGCGGACACGGGTCGGCACCGTGTTGATGAACATGCCGATCATGCCTTCGACGCCGGGCAGTTCGGCGGGGCGGCCGGAGACGGTGGTGCCGAACACCACGTCGTCCCGGCCGCTGTACCGGGCCAGCAGCAGCGCCCAGGCCCCCTCCACCACGGTGTTGACGGTGAGCCCTGCGCGGGCGGCGGTCTCCCGCAGCCGCCGCGAGACGCCGGCGTCCAGCTCGTGGTGGACGGCCGCGGCGGACCGGGCCCGGTGGGCCTCGGCGGGCGTGCGGTCGTACGGCAGCGGGGTGCGGGCGGTGAATCCGGCCAGGGCGTCGGCCCAGTGCCGTTCGGCCGCCGTCTCGTCCTGCTCGCCCAGCCAGTGCAGGAAGTCCGCGAACGGCCGCCGAACCGGGGGTGGCGTGTGCGGGCCGCCGGTCAGCCCGGCGTAGCGCGCGCAGACCTCGGTGAGCAGCTGTCCGGTGCTCCAGCCGTCGAGGACGATGTGGTGGGTGGACCACAGCAGCAGCACCTCGTCGCCGGGCAGGGCGGCCAGGGCGAGGCGGGTCAGCGGTGCGGTGGTGAGGTCCATGCCCGCCGCGCGGTCCTCGGCGAGCAGCCGGTCGGTCGCCTCGGCACGCTGTCCGGGGGTGAGGGCGCGCCAGTCGAGGCGGGTGACGGGCAGCTCGGCGCGGCGGTGGACGATCTGCACGGGGTGGGGCAGGCCCTGCCAGTGGACGCTCGTGCGCAGGGCCGGGGTGCGGTCGGTGACCTGCTGCCAGGCCGCGGCGAAGGCGTCCGGGTCGGCCACGCCGGACAGCCGTACGGCCGTGCGGTCGAAGTAGGCGTGCTCGGTGTCGACGAGGCCGTGGAAGAGCATGCCGGACTGGAGCGGGGTGAGCGGCAGGACGTCCTCGACGTGCCGGCCGTCTCCGACGAGCCGGTCCAGCCGGTCCTGGGTGAGGTGGGCGAGGGGGAAGTCGGAGGGTGTGCGGCCGCCCGCGCCGGGGCGGGCGCAGTGCGCCACCAGGTCGCGCAGGGCCGCGGTGGTCTCCTCGGCGAGCCGGGCGACGGTGGCCCGGTCGTAGATCTCCGCCGGGTAGGTCCAGCCGAGTTCGAGGCGGCCCTGCTGGACCACTCCGGTGATGTCCAGGAGGTAGGGGCGGGACTCGTCCGGGTCGGTGTCCCGGCCCGCCGGGGGCAGGGAGCCGCGGACCAGGCCGTCGGCGGTGGCGCCGCCGGCGTCCCACTGGCCGTGGTAGTTGAAGCCGACCTGCGGGGCCGGGGCGGAGGTGAGCGGGCTGCCGGGCCTCAGGTGGCGCAGGGCGCCGTGGCTCAGACCGTGCAGCGGTACGGCGCGCAGCTGCTCCTTGACGGAGCGGAGGGTGTCGTGCCAGCCGGCGTCGGGGTCGACGCGCAGGGCCAGGGGGAACTCGGCGGTGAACCAGCCCACGGTCCGCGACAGGTCGACGTCCTCGAACAGGTCTTCCCGGCCGTGGCCCTCCACGCCGAGCAGCACGGTGTCGCGCCCGCACCAGCGGGCCAGGGTGCGGCCGAGGGCGCTGAGGAGGACGTCGTTGACCTGGGTGCGGTAGACCTCGGGGACCTGCCGCAGCAGGGCGTCGGTGGTCCCGGCGTCCAGGGTGACGGTGACGGTGGCGGCGGTGCCGTGGGTGTTGGCGCCGGGCCGTCCGGCGGGCAGCCCGGCCGGGGCGGCGGTGGCGCGGGTCCAGTAGGGCAGGTCCGCGTCCAGGCCGCCGGAACGGGTGTGCCGGTCGAGGCGGGCGGCCCAGTGGCCGTAGGAGGTGCCGGGGGCGGGCAGTGCGGCGGGGTTCCCGGCCGCGGCGGCCCGGTGGGCGGTCTCCAGGTCGGCCAGCAGGATGCGCCAGGAGACACCGTCGATCACCAGGTGGTGCGCGGTGATGACGAGCTGTCCCGGCCGCCGCGGGCCGAGGTCGAGGAACAGGACGCGCACGACCCGGCCCTCGGCGGGGTCGAGGGCTGCCTGCGCCTCGTCCGTGAGCCGCTGCGCCTCCGCCTCCGCCGCCCCGTCGTCCAGGCCGGTCAGGTCGTGCCCGGTGAAGACGCCGTCCGGTGCCTCGTCCAGCACCTCCTGGCGCCAGCCGTCGGCGGTGCGGCGGAACCGCGTCCGCAGGGCCGCGTGGTGGCGTACGAGGGCGTCGGCGGCCTGCCGCAGGGCCGGGGCATCGGTGTCCGGGGCGAGCTCGAGACGCTGGGTCATGGTGAAGCGCAGCTTCTGCCCGGGGTCGCGCCCGTCCAGGTACCAGTGCTGGATCGGGGTGAGCGGCGCCTCGGCCGGGGTGTCCTCGCCGGTTGCCGTGGGGGGCGCCGACTCCCCGGTGCGCAGGGCGAGTTCGGCGACGGTCTGGTGGCGGAAGACGTCCTTGGTGGTGAGGGCGAGGCCGGCCTGCCGGGCGCGGGAGACGATCTGGATGCTGAGGATGGAGTCGCCGCCGAGCGCGAAGAAGTTGTCCCGGGTGCCGACCCGTTCGACGCCGAGGACCTCGGCCCAGATCGCGGCGAGGCGTTCCTCGGTGGCGGTCCGGGGGGCGGTGTACGCGGTGGCGCTGTCGGGCTGCGCGGGCGGGGCGGGCAGGGCGCGCCGGTCGGTCTTGCCGCTGGTGGTGCGCGGGATGCCGGCGAGCGTGACGAAGGCGGCGGGCACCATGTGGTCGGGCAGGGTCCGGCGCAGGGCGACCCGCAGTGCGTCGGCGGAGGGGGTCCGGCCGGCGGCGGGCACCACGTAGGCGACCAGCATGAGACGGCCGGCGTGCTCACGCGCGCTCACCGCCGCGTCGGTGACGTCGGGGTGGGCGAGGAGGGCGGCCTCGACCTCGCCGGGCTCGATGCGGAACCCGCGGATCTTGACCTGTTCGTCCACCCGCCCGAGGAACTCCAGCAGTCCGTCCCGGTCCCAGCGGGCCCGGTCCCCGGTGCGGTACATGCGCTCGCCGGGCGCGCCGAACGGGTCGGCGGGGAAGCGGGCGGCGGTCAGTCCGGGCCGGCCGAGGTAGCCGCGGGCGACCTGCGCCCCGGCGAGGTACAGCTCGCCGGGCGTCCCGGGTGGCACCGGGCGCAGCGCGCCGTCGAGGACGTAGGCCCGCAGGTTGCCGCCGGGACGGCCGAGGACCGGCCGGCCGGGCCGGTCGGCGCAGCGGCCGTAGACGGCGTCGACGGTGCATTCGGTGGGCCCGTACATGTTGTACACGGCCACGCCCAGTTCGTGTTCGGCGCGTACGAGCTCCTGCCAGGTGGCCGTGGTGACGGCCTCGCCGCCGACGAGCAGCAGCCCCGGGTGGTGGCGGCCGGGGGCGAGCAGGCGGGCGGAGGTGAGTTCCCGCAGGAAGGAGGGGGTGACGTTCACCAGGTCGATGCGGTGTGCGGCGACCTGGGCGCAGAACGCCTCCGGGTCCAGGCGTACGTCCTCGTCGACGAGGTGCACCTCGTGGCCGAGGGCGAGGAGCAGCGGTCCTTCCCAGGAGGTGTCGAAGGAGAAGGAGGCGCTGAGCGCGGCCCGCAGCCGCCGCCCGCCGGCGGTGTGCGGGGCGAGCAGGTGCTCGCGGTGGTCGTGGCAGAGGTTGACCAGCTGCCGGTGTTCGACGGCGACGCCCTTGGGGCGGCCGGTGGAGCCGGAGGTGTGGATGATGTAGGCGGTGTGCCCGGGCAGCAGCGGCCGGACGCGGTCCGTGTCGGCCGGGTCGTGGTCGGGCAGCCGGTCCCAGGGCACCGCGCCGAGGCCGGTCAGCAGGGTGTGCGGCCGGACGTCGTCGAGGAGGAACGCGACGCGGTCCTCCGGAAGCGCGGGGTCGAGGCAGACCAGGGTGGCGCCCGCCTTGAGGACCGCCAGCACCGCCACCACCAGGTCGGAGGTGCGCGGGAGCCGTACCGCGACGACGTCCTCGGGGCCGGCGCCGCCGGCGATGAGGTGGTGGGCGAGCCGGTTGGCCCGCTGGTTCAGCGCGGCGAAGTCCCAGGTGGCGTCCCGGGCCACCAGGGCGGTGTGGTGCGGGGTGCGGGCGGCCCGGTCCTCGAACAGGGCCGGGAAGGTGGTGTCCGGCTCGGGCAGGCGGGCGCCCGTGCCGTACCGGAGCACCTGCTGCCGCTCGTCGTCGGTCATCAGCGGCAGGGCGCCCACGGCCCGCTCCGGGTCCTCGGCGGCGGCCTCCAGCAGGATCCGCAGCCGGCCGGCGAGCCGCTCGGCGGTGGCGGCGTCGAACAGCCCGGTGTTGTACTCCAGGTAGCCGGTGAGGCCGCCGTCGTCCTCCACGAAGTCGAAGGCGAGGTCGAAGGTGGCGTTGCGGACCGGCGGGGTCACCGGTTCCACCGTGAGGCCGGGCAGCCGGAGCGTCTCGGCGCCCAGGTTGTGCAGCGCGACCATCACCTGGAACAGCGGGGTGCGGCTGGTGTCGCGTTCGGGCTGGAGGGCGTCCACGACCCGCTCGAAGGGGATGTCCTGGTGGGCGAACGCCTCCAGTACGGTGCCGCGCACCTCGGCCAGCAGTTCCCGGAAGGGCAGGTCGGGGCGGACGCGGGCGCGCAGCACGAGGGTGTTGACGAACATGCCGACCACGTCGTGCAGTTCGGGCCGCTCACGGCCGGCGGTGACGGTGCCGACGGTGACGTCCTCCTGGCCGGCCCAGCGGGCGAGCAGCACCTGGCAGGCCGTCACCAGGGTCATGTAGAGGGTGGCGTCGGCCTCCCGGCCGCGCTCGCGCAGCCGCGCGGTCAGCGCGGCGGGCAGGGTGAAGGTCACCAGGGCGCCGTCGCGGGTGCGGACGGCCGGGCGGGGCCGGTCGGTGGGCACTTCCAGCGGGGTCACACCGTCGAGGGCCCCGCGCCAGTACGCGAGGTCGGCCTCGGCGTGGCCGGTGCGTCCGCGCTGCCAGGCGGCGTAGTCGGTGTAGCGGACCGGCAGGTCGGGCAGTGCGGGGCGGCGGCCGTCCAGGGCCGCCGCGTACAGCTCCCCCAGGTCCCGGCCGAGGACGCCGACGGACCAGCCGTCGGTGGCGATGTGGTGCACGGCGAGGACGAGGACGTGCTCGTCCGCGGCGAGCCGGGCCAGGCGGGCGCGCAGCAGGGGTCCGGCGGCCAGGTCGAACGGGGTGGCGGCCTCGTCCTCGATGAGGGTGTCCAGGGCGGCGGGGTCCGCGAGGTCCTCCACGGGGAGGTCGACGGATCGCGGCGGGTGGACGATCTGCCGTGCCTGGCCGTCGTGTTCGGCGAAGGTGGTGCGCAGTGTGCCGTGCCGGGCGACCAGGCCGTCCAGGGCGGTGCGCAGCGCGCCGGCGTCGAGCGGGCCGCGCAGGCGCAGCACCGACAGGGTGGTGTACTCGGTGCTGCCCGGCTCGAACCGGTCCAGGAACCACAGTCGCTGCTGGGCGTACGACAGCGGGGCCGGGCCGTCCGCGCCGGCGGCCGGGACGGCGTCGGCGTCGCTCCCGGTCCCGGGGTCGCCCAGCGCCGCCGCGAGGGCGGACAGCGTGGGGTGGGTGAACAGCAGCCTCGGTGAGACGTCGGTGCCGAAGGCCGCGCGCAGCCGGGAGGTGACGCGGACGGCGAGGATGGAGTCGCCGCCGAGGGCGAAGAAGTCGTCGTCGGCGCCGACCTCGCCGGTGTCCAGGACGTCGGTCCACGCGGCGGCGACGAGCCGTTCGGCGGGGGTGCGCGGCGCGGTCCGCGCCGCGTCGGCGGCGAAGCCGTCGGGGCCGGGGGCGGGCAGGGCGCGCCGGTCGAGTTTGCCGTTGACGGTGAGCGGCAGGGCGGCCATCGGCACGTAGGCCGCGGGCACCATGTGCGCGGGCAGCAGCCGCTCCAGGTGGGCGCGGAGGTCCGCGGCGGAGGGGGGCGGCACGGTGCGGTCGCCGGTGCCGGTGCCGACGACGTGGGCCACCAGCCGGCGTGTCCCGGCGGTGTCCTCGTACACGCCGACGGCCGCCGCGCCCACGCCCGGGTGGGTGTGCAGGGCCGCCTCGATCTCGCCGGGTTCGATGCGGTAGCCGCGGATCTTGACCTGCTGGTCGGCGCGGCCCAGGTACTCCAGGGTGCCGTCGGCCCGCCGGCGGGCCCGGTCCCCGGTGCGGTACATGCGGGTGCCGGGCCGTCCGAACGGGTCGGCGGGGAAGCGGGTCGCGGTGAGGCCGGGCCGGTTCAGGTAGCCGCGCGCCAGGCCTTCGCCGGCCACGAACAGCTCCCCCACCGCGCCGGGCGGTACGGGGTTCATGGCGCCGTCGAGGACGTGGACCCGCAGGTCGGGGATGCCGGTGCCGATGGGGCTCGCGGTGCCGCCGCGGGCGGCGTCGCGGTCCAGGGGCGCGTAGGTGACGTGCACGGTGGTCTCGGTGATGCCGTACATGTTGACCAGGCGGGGCGCGGTGTCCGGGTGGCGGGCGTACCAGTCGGCGAGGCGGGTGACGTCGAGCGCCTCGCCGCCGAATATCACGGTGCGCAGCGCCAGCCGGTCGCCGGTGGCGGGGAGTTCGGCGTCCGCGCGGATCAGCGGGTAGAACGCGGAGGGCGTCTGGTTGAGGACGGTGACCTGTTCGTCGGCGAGCAGCCGCAGGAAGTCCTCCGGGGAGCGTGCGGTGTCCTCGGGGACGACGACGAGCCGGCCGCCGTGCAGCAGCGGGCCCCACAGCTCCCACACCGAGAAGTCGAAGGCGTAGGAGTGGAAGAGGGTCCACACGTCGTCGGGTCCGAAGCCGAACCACTGCCGGGTGCGGGTGAACAGCCGGACCACGTTGGCGTGCGGGACGACGACGCCCTTGGGGCGGCCGGTGGAGCCGGAGGTGTAGATGGCGTAGGCGGGGCTGTCGGGCAGCGGGCGGCGGTCCGGGTCCGCCGGGCCGGTGGCCGGACGCCGGGCCAGGTCCGCCCGTACGTCGGGGTCGTCCAGCAGCAGGACGGGGACGGTGGTTCCGGCCTCGGTGCTGGTGGTGGTGACCAGGGCCGCCGGCCGGGCGTCGGCGAGGATGCCGCGGACGCGTTCGGCGGGCAGCGCGGGGTCGACGGGCAGGTAGGCGGCGCCGGCCTTCAGCACGGCGAGGACGGCCACGACGAGGTCGGTGGAGCGGGGCAGCGCGAGGGCCACGAACGTCTCGGGTCCGGCGCCGAGTTCGGCGAGCCGGTGGGCGAGGCGGTTCGCCCGCGCGTCCAGGGTGGCGTAGTCGAGGCGGTCGGCGCCGCAGCCGACGGCCTCGGCGTGGGGGGTGCGGGCGGCCTGTGCCGCGAAGAGTTCGGGCAGCGTCTCGGCGGGCCGGCCCTCGGCGGTGCCGTTCCACTCGGTGAGCAGCCGGTGCCGCTCCCCGGCGGTGGTCCAGGCGAGGGCGCGCAGCGGGCGGTCGGGGTCGTCGGCCAGCTCCGTGAGCAGCAGGCACAGGCGGCCGGCGAGTGCCCGGACGGTCGCGGCGTCGAACAGGCCGGGGTCGTAGGCGAGGTCGAAGCCGAACCGTTCGCCCTGGTAGGCCCGCAGGACGAGGGGGTAGTTGGTGGCGTCCCGGGAGGAGACGTCCGTCAGGCGTATCCCGGAGCCGGCCGCGCCCGCCTCGTCGAAGGGGTAGTTCTCGAAGGCGACCATGCTGTCGAACAGCGGGCTGCCGGAGGGGACGTCGCTCAGGCCGGTCAGCTCGGCGAGGGACACCGCGGCGAACCGGCGGGCCTCGGCCTGCGCCTCCTGGAGTTCCCTGAGCCAGGCGGTGGCACTGCGGCCGCCGTCGACCCGGACGCGGGTGGGCAGGGTGTTGATGAACATGCCCACCATCGACTCGACGCCGGGCAGGTCGTCGGGGCGTCCGGAGACGGTGGTGCCGAACAGCACGTCCGGTTCGGCGCTGTAGCGGGACAGCAGCAGCGCCCAGGCCCCCTGCACCACGGTGCCGAGGGTGAGTCCGGCCGACCGGGCGGTGCGGGCCAGCCGTGCGGAGACCTCCTCGGACAGTCCGGCCGTGTACACGTCGGCGGAGCGGGTCTCGTGCCCGGGGCGGCGGACGCGGTCGGCGGGCAGCGGGGTGGGGGTGGCGAAGCCGTCGAGGACGGTCCGCCAGTGCGCGTGGGCGGCGTCGGTGTCCTGGGCGGCGAGCCAGCGCACGTAGTCGCCGAACGGCCGCCGTACCGGGGGCCGCGGCTCGGTGCCGGCGGTGAGCGCCGCGTACTGCGCGAACACGTCGGTGAGGACCTGGGCGAGGCTCCAGCCGTCCAGGATCAGGTGGTGGGAGGTCCACAGCAGGTGCAGCCGGGCATCGGGCAGCCGGACGAGCGTCAGCCGCATCAGGGGCGCGGTGTCGAGGTCGATGCCGCGGGCGAGGTCGTCGGCGCGCAGCCGGGCGAGCCGCTCGGCGCGCTCCGCCGCGTCCAGTTCCCGCCAGTCGTACCGCTCCACCGGCACGGTGACGGCGCGGTGCACGACCTGGAGCGGTATCGGCACGTCCTCCCACACCACACGCGTGCGCAGGGCGGGGGTGCGGTCGGTGACGCGCTGCCAGGCGACGGCCAGGGCGTCGGGGTCGCTGACGCCCTCCAGCAGCAGCGCGGCCTGGTCGACGTACACGTCGTCCGGTCCGCCGACGAGCCGGTGGAAGAGCATGCCCTCCTGGAGCGGGGTGAGCGGCAGGAGGTCCTCCACGTCCCGGCCGTCGCCGGCGATCCGGTCCACGCCGGCCTGGTCCAGGCGGGCGAGCGGGAAGTCGGAGGGGGTACGGCCGCCGGCGCCGGGGCGGGCGCAGTGCTCGGCGATGGCGGCGAGGGCGCCCACCATGCCGTCGGCCAGCCGCTGGACGGTGCCGGCCCGGTGCACCTGGTCGCTGTAGTGCCAGGTGATCTCCAGCTCGCCGTCGGAGACCACGGCGGAGACGTCCAGCAGGTGGTCCAGGGGCCGGGTGGGGTCCACGTCGCGGCCGGGTACGTCGGCGGTGGGCGCGAAGTCCCCGCCGGGGGCGGCCTCCCACTGGCCGTGGTAGGTGAAGCAGACCGGGGGCAGCGGGAGCGCGCCGAGGCCGCGGGCCTCCGGCCGGGGTGAGCCGAGGTGGCCGAGCGCCTGGTAGGTCAGCCCGCGGCGGGGTACGGCCCGCAGCCGCTCCTTGACGGCCTTGAGGGTGGCGCCCCAGTCGGCCGGGTCCCCCGGGGCGAGGGTCACCGGGTACTGGGTGGTGAACCAGCCCACCGTGCGGGACAGGTCGGCGCCCTCGGCGAGGTCCTCCTCGCGTCCGTGGCCCTCCAGGGCGACGGTCACCCGGTCGGTGCCCGTCCAGTCGGCGAGGACCCGGCCCAGCGCGCTCAGCAGCACGTCGTTGACCTGGGTGCGGTACGCGCCCGGCACGCGGCGCAGCAGCGCGTCGGTGGTGGCGCGGTCCACGCGGGTGCGTACGGTGCGCACGGACCCGGCGAGCGGGGTGCCGGGGAGGTCCACGGGCAGCGGGGTGCGGGGCTGGGCGGCCTCCTCGGTCCAGTACGCCAGGTCGTCGTCCAGGTCACCGGCGCGGACCCGGTCGGTGAGCCGGCGCGCCCAGTCGGCGAACGGGGTGTGTTCGGGTTCGAGCCGGGGTTCCCCGCCCGCCACGGCCTGCCGGTAGGCCAGTTCGAGGTCGGCGAGGACCACCCGCCAGGAGACGCTGTCGACCGCCAGGTGGTGGATGGTGAGGAACAGCCGGGGCCGCTCGCCGCCGGTCAGCAGGGCGGCGCGCAGCAGGGCGCCGGTGGCCGGGTCCAGGGCGGCGCGGGCGGCGTCGGCGGCCTCGGCGGGCGGGGTCGCGGGGTCGTGGCAGGTCAGCAGTGCGGTGGCCGGGCCGGTGCCCGGGTGCTGCCGCCAGGTCCGTTCCGTGCGGGTGAAACGGGCGCGCAGCGACGGGTGGTGGGCCACGACGGCTTCCAGCGCCCGTTCGAGGGCGGCCCGGTCGAGGTCGTGGGGCAGGTCGAGCAGCATCGACATGCTGAAGTGCCGCAGCGGGCCGTGGGTGGCGAGGAACCACTCCTGGACCGGGGTGAGCGGGGCGGGCCCGTCCTCGTGGGGGCGCCGGGGCGCGGGCACGGGGGCGGTGCGGTGGGACGCGGCGGCGGCCAGGTCGGCGACCGTCTGGTGGCGGAAGACGTCCTGGGAGCCGATCCGCAGGCCCGCGGCGCGGGCCCGGGCGACGGCCTGGATGCTGAGGATCGAGTCGCCGCCCAGCTCGAAGAAGTTGTCCGTGACGCCGACCCGGGGCACCCCGAGCACCTCGGCCCAGATGCCGGCCAGGGTCTCCTCGTCCGGGGTGCGGGGGGCGGCGAACTCGCGCTGCCCCTCGGTGGGCGCGGGGGCGGGCAGCGCGCGGCGGTCCAGCTTTCCGCTGGTGGTCAGCGGCAGCGCGTCGAGCGGGGTGAAGGACGACGGGACCAGGGGGTCCGGCAGGGTGCGGCGCAGCGCCGCCCGCAGGTCCGCGGGGGCGGGCCGGGGCGCGCCGGGCGCGGGGACGACGTAGGCGGCGAGGCGGGTGTGGCCGTGCGCGTCGGGTGCGGCGACGACCGCGGCGGCGCCGATCCCGGGCAGGGCGAGCAGGGCGGCCTCGATCTCCCCGGGCTCGATGCGGTGGCCGCGCACCTTGACCTGGTCGTCGGCGCGGCCGAGGTAGTCCAGGCGGCCGTCGGCGGTCCAGCGGGCCAGGTCGCCGGTGCGGTACATGCGGGTGCCGGGCGGCCCGTAGGGGTCGGCGGGGAAGCGTGCCGCGGTCAGGCCGGGGCGGCCGGTGTAGCCGCGGGCCAGCTGGTCGCCGGCGAGGTACAGCTCGCCGCCGACACCGGGCGGCACCGGCTGGAGGCGGTCGTCCAGGACGTAGGCGCGGACGCCGGGCAGGGGGCGGCCCACCAGCGGGCGGTCGCCGCCGTCGATACGGCAGGACAGCGCGTCGACCGTGCACTCGGTGGGGCCGTAGAAGTTGTGGGCCCGCACGTCCGGGTGGGCGGCCAGCTCGCGCCACAGGGCGGGGCCGACGGCCTCACCGCCGAGCATGAGGACGCGGGGGTGGTGCCGGGGGTCGGTGAGCAGTCCGGCGGGCAGCAGCTGCCGCAGGTAGGACGGGGTGACGTCGAGGAAGTCGACGCGGTGTTCGACCACGTACTCGACCAGGGCGGCCGGGTCCATCCGGGTGACCTCGTCGACCAGGTGCAGCGGGTGGCCGTCGGCCATCAGCAGCACGCCCTCCAGGGAGGTGTCGAAGGAGAAGGACGCGGTGAGGGCCACCCGCAGCGGGCCGCCGCCCGCGTCGGCGACGAAGCCCTCGCGGTGGGCGGCCAGCAGGCGCACGGCCGAGCGGTGGGCGACGGCGACGCCCTTGGGCCGGCCGGTGGAGCCGGAGGTGTAGATGACGTAGGCGGTGTTCCGCGGGTCCAGCGGGGCACGCCGGTCGGCGTCGGTGGGGTCGGTGTCCGGGGCTGTCGCGGGCACCGCGCGCAGGGCGGCCTCGTCCAGGACCAGGGCGGGGCGGGCGTCGTCGAGGAGGTACCGGACGCGTTCCTCGGGCAGGGCCGGGTCCAGGGGCAGGTAGCCGGCGCCGGACTTCCAGGTCGCCAGGATCGCCGTGATCATGTCGGCGGTGCGCGGCAGCCGCAGCGCGACCAGCCGTTCGGGGCCGGCGCCCAGGGCGATGAGGTGGTGGGCGAGCCGGTTGGCGCGGGCGTTGAGGGCGGCGTAGTCGAGCCGTTCGCCGCCGGCGACGAGGGCGAGGGCGTCGGGGGTGCGGGCGGCCCGCTGCTCGAAGAGGGCGGGGTAGGTGGTGTCGTCGACCGGCGGGGCGGCGGGGTTCCAGTCGTGGACGACCTGCCGGGTCTCCGCCTCGGACAGCAGGGGCAGGCTGCCCAGGGGCCGGTCGGGCGCGCCGGCGGCTCCCTCCAGGAGGCGCAGCAGCTGTCCGGTCATGCGCTCGGCGGTGGCCGGGTCGAACAGGTCGGTGCGGTACTCCAGCAGACCGGTCAGGTGCTCGCCGTCCGGGACGAACTCCACGCTCAGGTCGAAGGTGGCCGCCTGCCGGGGCACGGTGACCGGTTCGGTGGCGAGGCCCTGCGGGGCGGTCGCGGCGGGCGGGTCGGGGTGCAGCAGGACCAGCACGTCGAACAGCGGGTTGCGGCCCGCCTCACGGGGTGCGCCCACCGCTTCCACGATCCGCTCGAACGGCGTGTCGCCGTGCGCGAAGGCGCCGTTGACCGTGTCGGCCGCCTGTGCGAGCAGGTCGCGGAAGGTGGCGGAGGGGTCCACCGCGGTGCGCAGCACGACCGTGTTCACGAAGAAGCCGACGGTGCGTTCCAGGTCGGTGCGGGACCGGCCGGGGGTGAGGGAGCCGACGGTGATGTCGTCCTGGCCGGACCAGCGGGCCAGCAGGGCCTGGGTGGCGGCGACCAGGGTGGTGTGCAGGGTGGTGCGGTGGTCCCTGGCGAGGTCGCGCAGCCGGGCCGTGAGACGGGCGGGGACGGTGAAGGTGTGGACGGCGCCCGCACCGGCCTCCTCGCCGCGCCGCGGCCGGTCCAGGGGCAGTTCCGGGGCGACCGCGCCGGTCAGCCGGTCCTTCCAGTAGGCGAGGTGCTTTTCGAGGCGGGGCCCGGAGAGCTGGTCGCGCTGCCACACCGCGAAGTCCGGGTACTGCGTGGCCACCGGGGGCAGCTTTGGTGCGGCGCCCCGGGCGAGGGCGTCGTAGGCGGTGCACAGTTCGTCCAGGACCAGGCCCATCGACCAGCCGTCGGTGACGATGTGATGGGCGGTCAGCAGCAGCACGTGCGAGGTGGCGGACTCGCGCAGCAGCAGCGCCCGCAGCAGGGGGCCCTGCCGCAGGTCGAAGGGGCGGGAGTACTCCGCCCGCAGGTCCGCGTCCAGGTCAGCGGTGTCGCGGACGGGCAGTGGCACCGGGCCCGCCGGCCGCACGGTCTGCACGGGCCGGCCGTCGGTCTCCGCGAACGTGGTGCGCAGCGCCTCGTGCCGGGCCACCACGGCGGTCAGGGCCTCGCGCAGCGCCTCGTGGTCCGGGGTGCCGGTGAGGCGGAGCGCGACCGCGCTGTTGTAGCGCGCGTCGCCGGGGCGCAGGCGGTCCAGGAACCACAGGCGCTGCTGGGCGAAGGAGAGGGGCAGCGGGTGGTCCCGGCCGGCGCGCGGGATGCCCTGCCGGGTGCCCGGTGCGGCGGCGGCCCCGGTCCGTCCGGCGAGGCGCCGGCGCAGTGCCTCGCGCAGGTCGGCGGGGAGGGCCTCGGCGCGGTCCTGCCGGGCGGACGCCGGGGAGGCGGGGCGGTGGTCGGGGTTCGACGGGGTCGAAGACGTCATGGTCGTCGGTTCCTCACCGTTCGTCGTGGTCGGGGCCGCCGTACGCGGCGTCTTCGTCGTCAGGGGCGGGACTGCCGTGTCCCGGGGGCGGGCCGTCCTGGCCCTCGTGCGTGCCGTCCTCGCCGTCGTGGCCGTACGCGGCGGCTTCCAGTTCGCTGAGCACCTGGTCCTCCACGATTTCCGCCAGGGCGGCGACGGTGCGGGAGACGAGGATGTCGCGGGGGGTCAGGGTGACGCCGAACGCGTCGTTGGCGCGGGAGGCGATGAGCAGGGCGCGCATGGAGTCGCCGCCCAGCAGGTAGTAGTCGTCCTCGGCACCGACGGCCGTACCGAGGGTCTCCTCCCAGATGGCCGCCACGGCTTCCTCGGTGGGCGTGCGCGGTGCCACGTGCCCGGTCCGTTCCCGCTCCTCGGCCGGTGCCGGGGCGGGCAGGGCGGAGCGGTCGGTCTTGCCGTTCTCGGTGAGCGGGAAGCGGTCGAGCACCACGAACGCGGTGGGGACCATGTGGCCCGGCAGGAAGCGTGCGGCCAGGGTCCGCAGCGCGGCGGTGGTGGGCGGTTCGGCGCCGGGTGCCGTGAGCAGGTGGGCGACCAGGCGCGGGAGGCCCGGTTCGTCCTCCCGTACGGTCACCACGGCGTCCAGCACGCCCGGGTCCCGGACGAGGACGGCCTCGACCTCGCCCGCCTCGATGCGATGGCCGTGCAACTTGAGCTGGCGGTCGGTGCGGCCCAGGTAGTGCAGTTCGCCGTGGGCGTCGCGGCGCACCAGGTCGCCGGTGCGGTACATGCGGGTGCCCGGCGGCCCGAACGGGTCGGCGGTGAAGCGGGCGGCGGTCAGGCCGGGGCGGCCCAGGTACCCGCGGGCCAGCGCGGGCCCGGACAGCCACAGTTCGCCGGTGACGCCGTCGGGGACCGGCCGCAGCCGGGCGTCGAGGACGTAGGCGCCGGTGGCGGGCAGCGGGCGGCCGATGGGCGGGGCGGCGCCGTCCGGCCGCAGGGGCGCGGACCAGGTGGCGACGACGGTGGCCTCGGTGGGCCCGTAGGAGTTGACCATGCGGTGGTGCGGGGCCCAGCGGCCGACCAGTTCGGCACCGCACGCGTCGGCGCCGACGGTGAGCGTCTTCAGGTCCGGCAGGGTGCCGGGGGTGTCGGGGGGCAGCGTGGCGAGCGCGGCCGGCGGCAGCAGGGTGTGGGTGACGCGTTCGGTGCGCAGCACGTCGGCCAGCTGGGCGCCGAGCAGCGGCCCTGGCGGGGGGACGACCAGACGGGCGCCGTGCGGCAGGGACATGCACAGCTCCAGCACGGAGGCGTCGAAGCTGGGCGTGGCGAAGGCCAGCACCCGGTCGCCGGGGGCCACCTGGTAGTGGGCTGCCTCGGCGGCGGAGAACGCGGCGAGTCCGCGGTGGGTGACGACGACGCCCTTGGGGGTGCCGGTGGAGCCCGAGGTGTAGATGACGTAGGCCGGGTCGTCCAGGTCGAGCGGGCGCGTCCGGTCGGCGTCGGTGGGCCGGTGCCCGGGCGTGTCGTGCGGCGGTGCGGCGAGCAGGCCGGCGATCTCCTTGGCGTCGAGGGTCAGGGTGGGGGCCGCGTCCCGCAGCATGAGGGCGATCCGCTCCTCGGGGTAGGCGGGGTCGACGGGCAGGAACGCGGCGCCCGTCTTCGCCACCGCCAGCTGGGCCAGCACCATGTCCGCCGAGCGCGGCAGCAGCAGGGCGACGAGGTCGCCGGGGCCCGCGCCGCGGGCGATGAGCGCGTGTGCCAGCCGGTTGGCCGCCGCCTCGGCCTGCGCGAAGGTGAGCAGGGTGCCGGGTCCGGCGAGGGCGGGGGCGGCGGGCCACCTGTCGACGGCGGCCTCCACGAGGGCGGGCAGCGTCGCGGCGGGTACCGGTGTGCGCGCCGGGCGGGCCGGCGGGTGCAGCAGCCGGTCCCGTTCGGCGGGCGGGAGGACGTCGATGTCGTCGAGGCGGGTGGTGCCGTCGGTGGCCGCCAGGGCATGCAGGGTGTGCAGCAGCTGGCCGGCCAGGGAGCCGGCGGTGGCCGGGTCGAAGCAGCGCGGGTCGTAGCCGAGTTCGACGGCGAGCCGGTCACCGGGGGAGACGACCACGGTGAGCGGGTAGTTGGTGGCT
Source organism: Streptomyces sp. Y20 (assembly GCF_043195475.1). Lineage (NCBI taxonomy): Bacteria > Bacillati > Actinomycetota > Actinomycetes > Kitasatosporales > Streptomycetaceae > Streptomyces > Streptomyces sp. Y20. The sequence goes on along the minus strand of NZ_JBIDDP010000015.1, from coordinate 111,691 downwards.
TCCCGGGCGTCGAGGTCGCGCACGGTCAGACCGTGGGCGCCGGCCGTCGCGTCGCCGACGGGGTAGTTCTCGAAGACGACGAGGCTGTCGAACAGTTCGGTGCCGGGCGGCAGTTCGGTGAGACCGTGCAGCTCGTTGAGGGGCATGTGGTCGTGGCGGCGGTCCTCGGCGCGGGCCTCCTGCACGGCGCGCAGCCAGGCGGCGCAGGGCGCGGCGCCGTCGACGGCGGTCCGGGCCGGCAGGGTGGTGATGAACAGGCCGGTGATGGTGTCGGCGCCGGGCAGGTCGGCGGGCCGGCCGGAGACGGTGGTGCCGAAGCACACCTCCCGCTCCCCGCTCCACCGGGCCAGCAGCAGCGCCCAGGCGCCCTGCACGAGGGTGTTGAGGGTGAGGCGGTGGTGGCGGGCGAACTCCTGGAGCCGGCTCGTCTCCTCGGCACCGAGCCGCTGGGACAGCCAGGTGCCGGAGCGGGCCGTGGTGCCCGGCGCGGGCCTGCGGTCGTACGGCAGCGGGGTGGGGCCGCTCAGGCCGGCGAGGACGCCGCGCCAGTGCTCCGCCGCCCGGCCGGTGTCGCGGGCGGCCAGCCAGCCGGCGTAGTCCGCGAACGGCCTGCGTTCGGGCAGCCGGGGCGGCTCGCCGCGGACCAGGGCGGCGTGCGCGGCCATGACGTCGGACAGGACGTGGAAGACGCTCCAGCCGTCCAGCAGGACGTGGTGGAAGGTCCACACCACCCGCACGGCGTCCGGGCCGAGCCGGACCAGGGCGAGCCGCAGCAGCGGGGCCCGGTCCAGGGCGAGGCCCCGGGCCCGTTCGCCGGCGAGCAGCCGCTCCAGTTCGGTGTCCCGCCGGTCCGCCGGCACACCGCTCCAGTCGTGCTCGGTGACCGGCAGGGTCACGTCGCGGTGGACGATCTGGAGGGGCACGGGTACGCCGTGCAGGGCGACGGAGGTGCGCAGCACGGGGGTGCGGTCGACGACGTGCTGCCAGGCGGCGGCCAGCTGCCCGGGGTCCCGGGCGCCGTCCGCCACGAAGGTGATCTGCTCGACGTACAGGCCGTGTCCGGCCTCGTCCAGGCCGTGCACCACCATGCCGGTCTGGGTGGGCGTGAGCGGATACACGTCCATGACATCCGTTCCGGTGCCCACGAGCCGGTCCACGGCGGCCTGGTCGAGCGGGGCCAGCGGGAAGTCGGACGGGGTGCGGCCGCCGGCGCCCGGCTCGGCGCAGTGCCGGACGATCTCCCTGAGTTCGGCGGTCAGTTCGGCCGCCAGCCGGGCGACGGTGTCGTGCCGGTGCAGCTCGCGGGAGTAGGACCAGGTGAACTCCAGCCGGCCGTCGCTCACCCGGCCCAGCACGTCGAGGAGGTGCGGGCGTTCGGCGGAGGTGTCCATGCCGCCGCCGAGCGCGCCGTGGGGCGCGTGCAGCAGGCCGCCCGGGGCGGGTGTCCAGTCCTGCTGGCCCAGGTAGTTGAAGCAGACCTGGGGCAGGCCGGGCAGGGCGGGGCCGGCCGTGGGGTGCAGGTGGCGCAGCGCGCCGTAGCCCAGTCCGCCGTGCGGGACGGCGCGCAGGTTCTCCTTGACGGCCTTCAGGACGGTGCCGGTGTCCGCGTCGCGGGGCACGTCCAGGGCGACCGGGTACATCGCGGTGAACCAGCCGGCGGTGCGGGCGAGGTCGGTGTCGTCGAACAGCTCCTCGCGGCCGTGGCCTTCGAGGGTCACCGCGACCCGGTCCCGGCCGGTCCAGCGGGCCAGGACCCGGCCCAGCGCGCACAGCAGGACGTCGTTGACGCGGGTGCGGTACGCCTCCGGTACGTCCTGGAGCAGCCGGCGGGTGTCCTCGGACCCGAGGACGGTGGTCACGCTCTCCTCGACGGCGGCGGTGTTCGCGCCGCCGGTGTGGTCGGTGGGCAGGGCGGTGGCGGCGTCCAGGTCGCGCCAGTGGGCGAGTTCGCCGTCGAAGCCGCCCGCCGCGGTGTGGTCGGCGAGCCGCCGGGCCCAGGCCGCGAACGAGGTGCTCTTGGCGCCGAGGGCGGGCCGTTCGCCGTCCCGCAGGGCGCGGTAGGCGGTGTCCAGGTCCTCCAGGATCAGCCGCCAGGACACCGCGTCCACGACGAGGTGGTGCGCGGCGAGCAGCAGCACCGGCCGGCCGCCGTCCCCGGGACGGCACAGCGCGGCCCGCAGCAGCGGCCCGGCGGCCAGGTCGAACCCGGCGGCGAGGGCGGCGGCCACCTCGGGCACGGCCGCGTGGTCGTGCACCTCCAGGTGCGGGGCTTCACCGCCGGGCGGGGTGCCGTACTGCCGCCACCGCCCGTCCCCGGCCGGTTCGAAGCGCATGCGGAGCGCGTCGTGGTGCTCCAGTACGGCGGCCAGAGCGGCGCGCAGCAACGGCTCGCCGGGGTCTTCGGCCAGCTCGAAGGAGACCGTCTGGCTGAAGTGCGCGGGGTCGCCGGTCAGGGTGTCGAACAGCCAGTGCTGTACGGGGGTGAGCGGGGCGTCGCCGACGACGGGTCCCTGTTCGGCGGTGACGGCGGTGCCGTGGAACTCCGTGGCGGCCGAAGCGAGTTCGGCGAGGGTCTGGTGGGTGAACAGGTGCCGGGGGGTCAGGGCGAGACCGGCGCGGCGGGCGGCCGAGACGATCTGGATGCCGAGGATGGAGTCGCCGCCGAGGGTGAAGTAGTTGTCGTCGGCGCCGACTTCGGGCACGCCGAGCACCTCGCACCAGATCGCCGCGAGGGTCTGTTCCGCCTCGGTGCGCGGCGGCCTGGCGGTGGCGCCGGTGGCCGGTGCGGCCCACTGCGGTGCGGGCAGTGCCCGCCGGTCCAGTTTGCCGGTGACGCCGAGCGGCAGCCGGTCCAGCGGCACGACCAGGGCGGGGACCAGGTGGTCGGGGAGGCTGTGGGCGAGGAAGGCGCGCAGTTCGGCGGGGTCCGGCAGGGCGGCCCCGCGGGGCACGGCGTAGCCCACCAGCCGGCGGTGGCCGGCGTGTTCGACCACCCGGGCCGCCGCGGCGGCGACGGCCGGGTGCCGGGTCAGTGCGGCCTCCAGCTCGCCGAGCTCGATGCGGAAGCCGCGCACCTTGACCTGGTCGTCGCCGCGGCCGAGGTAGCGCAGGTCGCCGTCGGACGTCCAGCGGACCAGGTCGCCGGTGCGGTACATGCGGGCGCCGGGCGGGCCGAACGGGTCGGGCAGGAAGCGCGACGCGGTCAGGCCGGGGCGGCCGAGGTAACCGCGGGCGACGCCGGTGCCGGCGAGGAAGAGTTCGCCGGGCGCGCCGGCGGGGACCGGGCGCATGTGCGCGTCCAGGACGTAGGCGCGGGCGCCGCCGACGGGGCGGCCGATCGGCGGGTCGCGGTCGGGGTCGGCCGGGTCGCAGGTGAAGGCGGTGGCGTAGACGGTGGCCTCGGTGGGGCCGTAGATGTTCATGACCCGGCAGCCGGGGACGGCCTCCCGGACCCGGCGTACGGTGCGGGCGGGCAGCCCCTCCCCCGCGAGGACGACCGTGTCCGCGCTGACCCGTACGGCGTCCTCCGCGAGCAGCCGGTCCAGGGCGGAGGGCACCGCGCTGAGCAGCCCGGCACGCCAGGGTCCGGGGCGTTCGGACAGGGCCAGGAGGTCGCGGACGATCTCGACGCAGCCCCCGGACAGCAGCGGGGAGAAGATCTCGAACACCGACACGTCGAAGTTGAGGGAGGTGGAGGCCACGACGTGGGCCAGTCCCCGGCCGGTGAACTCGGCCGCGGCCCAGTCGGTCAGGGCCAGCACCGAGGCGTGGGTGACGACGACGCCCTTGGGGCGGCCGGTCGAGCCGGAGGTGTGGATGACGTAGGCCGGGTGGCCGGGCAGCAGCGGGCCGTGCCGCTCGTCGTCGCCGACGGGCGGGTCCGGGACGGCCGCGGCAGGGGCCTGGTCCTGGTCCAGCAGGATCCGGGTGTACGGGCCCTCGGGCAGCCGGCCGGCGGTCGCCGCGCTGGTGATCACGGCGTCGGGCCCCACGTCCTCGAAGAGGAACGCGACGCGCTCGGCCGGGTACTGCGGGTCGACCGGCAGATAGGCGGCGCCGCTCTTGAGCACGGCCAGGAGCGCCACGACGAGGTCCTCGGTGCGGGGCAGGCACAGGGCGACGAAGCGCTCGGGTCCCGCGCCGGCCGCGATCAGCCGCCGCGCCAGCCGGCTGGAGCGGGCGTCGAGTTCGCGGTAGGTGAGGCACGCGTCGCCGTGGCGGACGGCCGGGGCGTGCGGGGTGCGCTCGGCCTGCCGCCGGAACGCCTCGGGCAGGGTGTCCCGCGGCGCCTCCCGTACGTGTCCGCCGAACCGGCCGACGAGGTCCCGGCCGCCGGCCGGGTCCAGGAGGGGCAGGTCGGCGAGGCGGCGGTCGGGGTCGGTGGCCATCCCGGTCAGCAGGGTGCGCAGGCTCTCGCCGAGCGCCTCCACCGTCGCGGGGTCGAACGCCGCGGGGTCGTAGTCGAGGTTCACGGCCAGGCTGTCGCCGGGCGCGATGACCACGCTGAGCGGGTAGTTGGTCGGCTCGAGGTCCCGTTCCTGTTCCATGGCCAGGCCGTGCCGGGCGAGCGAGCCCTCGTCGAACGGGTAGTTCTCGAACACCACGATGGAGTCGAACAGGCTGGTGCCGCCGGGCACCTCGCTCCAGGACTGCACCTGGGCCAGCGAGACGAAGTCGTGGCGCCGGGCCTCCGACTGGGCGGCCTGCAGGTCGCGCAGCCAGTCCGGCAGCAGGCGCCGTCCGTCGACGCGGGCCCGGGTGGGCAGGGTGTTGATGAACAGGCCGACCATCGAGGTGACACCGGGCAGGCCGGCGGGCCGGCCGGAGACGGTGGTGCCGAACACCACGTCGTCACCGCCGCCGTAACGGGCCAGCAGCAGCGCCCACGCGCCCTGGAAGACGGTGTTGAGGGTCAGTCCCGCCCGTTGGGCGGTCTCCCGCAGCCGCGCCGAGACGTCTGGGCCGAGGGTCACCCGCACCGTCCCGGAGGAGGCGTCGCGGTGGGCCTGGGCGGGCCGCCGGTCGCGGGGCAGCTCGGTGGGCGCCTGGAAGCCGGCGAGGGTCTCGCGCCAGTACCGTTCGGCCTGGCCGGTGTCCTGCCCGGCGAGCCAGTGCAGGTAGTCGGCGAAGGGCCGGCGCTCGGTCAGCCGCGGGCGGCGCCCGGAGGTCAGGGCCGCGTACCGCTCGCACACCTCGTCGAAGACCTGGGCCGCGCTCCAGCCGTCGAGCAGCACGTGGTGGAAGGTCCACACCAGGCGCACCCGGTCCGGCGCCAGCCGGATCAGCGTCAGCCGCATCAGGGGCGCCGCACCGAGGTCGATGCCCGCCTGCCGGTCCTCGGCCAGCAGCCGGTCCAGGTCGTGGGCTCCCTGGTCGGCGGGCCGTCCGGACCAGTCGTGGTGGGTGACGGGCACGGTGGCCCGGTGCCGCACGACCTGGAGCGGTTCGGCGGTCTCCTGCCAGACCAGGCCGGTGCGCAGGACCGGGTTGGCGTCCGCGGTGTGCTGCCAGGCCGTGGCAAGGGCCCGCGGGTCGGTGACGCCGGACAGCACCAGCTGCACCTGGTTGACGTAGGTGCGGCCGTCGGGGTCCAGCAGGCTGTGGAAGAGCATGCCCGCCTGCATCGGCGTCAGCGGGTACACGTCCGCGACCTCGCGTCCGTCGCCGGCGATCCGGTCCACGGCGGCCTGGTCCAGCCGGGCCAGCGGGAAGTCCGAGGGCGTACGGCCGCCCGCGCCGGGGCGGGCGCAGTGGGCGACGAGCTCCTCCAGCGCCCGCAGCATGCCCTCGGCGAGCGCGGTGACGGTGTCCTCGCGGTGCCGGCCGGGGCTGTAGTGCCAGGTGATCTCCAGCTCGTCGTCCTCGACGCGGGCGATCACGTCCAGCAGGTGCGGCCGTTCGGTGCCGGGTGCCTCCGCGCCGCCGAGCCCGCCGGGCACCGCGCCGATCAGGGTGCCTGCGCCGGCGGACCAGTCGAAGCGGCCCAGGTAGTTGAAGCTGATGCCGGGCATCGGGGTGCCGGTGAGGGCCGCGTCGCGGGCGAGGTGACGCAGGACGCCGTAGCCGAGACCCCGGTCGGGTACGGCCCGCAGCTGCTCCTTGACCGACTTCAGGGCGGCTCCCCAGTCGCCCTCCGGGACGGTGAGGGCGACCGGGTACAGGGAGGTGAACCAGCCGACCGTGCGGGACAGGTCGACGTCCTCGAACAGCTGGTCCTCGCGGCCGTGCCCCTCCAGGCCGACGGCGACGGTGGCGCGTCCGGTCCAGTCGGCCAGGACCCGGCCCAGCGCGGTGAGCAGGACGTCGTCGATCCGGGTGCGGTAGGCGCCGGGTACGCGGCGCAGCAGGTCGTCGGTGCGCCCGCGGTCCAGGCGCACGCTGACCTCGCGGACGCCGGCCATGGTGGCGTCCCCGTCGCCGTCGGCGGGCAGCGGGGCGGCGCAGTGCCGGGCGGTCTCCTCCCAGTGCTCGCGCCGGGCGGCGAAGCCGGTCCCGGCGCGCTCGCGCAGCCGGTGCGCCCACTCGCGCACGGAGGTGGTACGGGCGGGCAGCCGTACGGGTTCGCCCGCCGCCGCCTGCCGGTAGCCGGTCTCCAGGTCCTCCAGCAGGATCCGCCAGGAGACCCCGTCGACGACCAGGTGGTGGACGACGAGCAGCAGCCGGGCGGGCCGGGTGCCGTCGGCGGTGAACAGGCGGGCGGCGCACAGGGGTCCGGTGGCGAGGTCCAGTCCGGCGTGGGTCTTCGCCGTGACGTGTTCCTCGGCCTGCGGGCCGTGGATCCGCAGCAGTTCGGGGACCGGGCCGTCGGCGGCCGGTATGTGCTGGCGCCAGGTGCCGTCGCCGTCCAGGTGGAACCTGGCGCGCAGGGCGTCGTGGTGCGTCCACAGGGCGGTGAGGGCCTGGCGCAGGGCGTCCTCGTCGACCGGGCCGGCGGCCTCGATGACGACGGACTGGTTGAAGAACCCGGCCTGGGCGGGCCGCGGGTCGAGGAACCAGTGCTGGATGGGGGTGAGGTCCGCCTCGCCGCTGACCGGTCCGGTGCCGGCGACGGCGGGCGCGCCGGCCCCGCCGGCGGCGAGCCCGGCCACCGTGGGGCGCCGGAACAGGTCGCGCGGGGTGAGGGTGAGGCCCGCCGCCCGGGCACGGGAGACGACCTGGATGCTGAGGATGGAGTCGCCGCCCAGCATGAAGAAGTTGTCGTCCACGCCGACCCGTTCCACACCGAGCAGGTCGGCCCAGATCCCGGCGAGCAGCCGTTCGGCCTCGGTGCGCGGGGCCCGGTAGGCGTCCTCGGCACCCGCCGACCAGTCGGGGGCGGGCAGCCGCCGCCGGTCGACCTTGCCGTTGGCGGTCAGGGGCAGCGCGGACACGGTGACGAACGCGGCGGGCAGCATGTAGTCGGGCAGCCCGCCCGCCAGGTGGTCGCGCAGTGCGCCGGCGGAGGGCACCGCGGCGCCCTCGGCCGGCACGAGGTGGGCTGCCAGCCGCTTGCGGCCCGCGTCCTCGTACAGGGAGACGACGGCCTCGGCGATGCCGGGGTGAGCGGTCAGCCGGGCCTCGATCTCGGCGGGTTCGACGCGGAATCCGCGGATCTTGATCTGGTCGTCGGCGCGGCCGACGAAGTGCAGTTCGCCGTCGGCGCTCCAGCGCACGACGTCACCCGTGCGGTACATCCGCGCGCCGGCCGGTCCGAAGGGGTCGGCGAGGTAGCGGGCGGCGGTGGCGCCGGGCCGGCCGGCGTAGCCGCGGGCGAGTCCCGCGCCGGCGATGTACAGCTCGCCGGGGACACCCGGCGGCTGGGGCTGGAGGGCGCCGTCCAGGACGTACACGCGGGTGTTGTCCAGCGGGCGTCCGATGGGCAGCACGGCGGGCAGCGGGTCGCCGGCGCGGAAGACGCGGCGGGTGGCGAACGTGGTGGTCTCGGTGGGGCCGTAGCCGTCCACGACGGTCAGGCCGGGGCAGGCGTCCAGCACCCGGCGCACGACCGCGCCCGGCACGGCCTCGCCGCCCGTCCACACCTCCCGGGCGCCGCGCAGGCAGCCCGGGTCCTCCTGGGCGAGGAGGCGGAACAGCCCGGCGGTGAGCCACAGGCAGCCGACGCCCTGCTCGGTGACGGCACGGCGGACCGCGGCGGCGTCCAGGTCGGCCGGCGGGGCGAGGACGGCCGTGCCGCCGCGCAGCAGCGGCACCCACACCTCGTAGGTGGCGGCGTCGAAGGCGTGCGGGGAGTGCACGAGGACCCGGTCGTGCCCGGTGAACGCCCGGTCCAGGGCGAGCGCGACGACGTCCCGCTGGCGCACCGCGACCCCCTTGGGTACGCCGGTGGAGCCCGAGGTGAACATCAGGTACTGGACGTTGTCGGGGTGGACGGCGTGGGCGGGCGCGGGGTGGTCCGCCCCGGCCGGGACGTCGACCCGCAGGACGCGGTCGTCCGGCAGCAGGCCGCGGGCGGTCTCCTCCCAGGCGGCGTCGGTGAGCAGCAGGTCCGCTCCGGCCTCGGCCAGCATCCGGCGCAGCCGCTCGCGCGGTGCGCGGCCGTCCAGCGGGACGTACACCCCGCCGGTGCGGACGAGGGCCAGCTGGGCGACGACCAGCTCCACGGAGCGGTCCACGAGCACGCCGACCGGGTGTTCCGGCCGTACGCCGAGCGCGGCCAGCCGGGCCGCCCGGCGCGCCGACCGCGCGTCGAGTTCCCGGTAGGTGACGCGCTCGGCTCCGGCCTCCAGCGCCACGGCGTCGGGGGTGCGCCGCACCTGGGCGGCGAAGAGGCCGGCGACCGTGGTGTCGGGCAGGTCGGTGGCGGTGTCGTTCCAGGCGTGCAGCACCTGTGCGCGGCGGTCCGGGCCGAGCAGCGGCAGCCGGGCGGGCGGGCGCTGGGAAGCGCCGGGCATGCCCGTGAGCAGCACGGTCAGGTACTCGGCCAGCCGCCCGGCGGTGCCGGTGTCGAACAGTTCCGGGTCGTAGCCCAGGCGCAGGGTCAGCTCCGGGCCCGGGTAGGCGGTCAGGCTCAGCGGGTAGTTGGTGGTCTCGATGCCCTCCAGGCCGCTGAGGCGCAGTCCGTGGGCGGCGGCGAGACCGTCGTCCACCGGGTAGTTCTCGAAGACGACGATGCTGTCGAACAGGCCGACGCGCTCCGGGAGTGAGGTGAACGTCCGGATCCGGGTGAGCGGCACGTGGTCGAAGCGCCGGTCCTCGCTCTGGTCGCGCTGGAGGGCGCGCAGCCAGTCCACGAGGGTGCCGCGGTCCGGGACGGTGACCCGGGTGGGCAGGGTGGTGATGAACAGGCCGGTCATGGCGTCGGAGCCGGGCAGCTCGGGCGGCCGTCCGGACACGGTGGTGCCGAACACCACCTCGTCACGTCCCGCCTGCCGGCCCAGCAGCAGCGCCCAGGCGCCCTGCACGAGGGTGTTGAGGGTCAGGCCCGAGGTCCGTGCCAGCTCCTCCAGCGCCCGGGTCGCGGCGGCGGGCACGGTGGCCCGGACCTCGTGCGTGGACTCGGCGCGGTGGCTCTCGCGCGGCTCGCGGTCGTACGGCAGGGGGGTGGCCTCGGTCAGGCCGGACAGGCGGTGCCGCCAGTGCCGTTCGGCCTCGGCCGTGTCGCGTCCGCGCAGCCACGCCAGGTAGTCGCGGTAGGGCGGGCGGTCCCGGCCGGTCTCCGGCGCGGTGCCGGCGTGCCGGGCGAAGACGTCCGTGAGGACCTGGAACAGGCTCCAGCCGTCCAGGAGCAGGTGGTGGAAGGACCACACCACGCGCACGGCGGTACCGGACACGCGGGCGAGCAGCAGGCGCTGGAGCGGGGCCCGGGTCAGGTCGATGCCCTCCGCGCGGTCGCGGGCCAGGACGTCGTCCAGCCGGGCTCGGCGCTCGTCCTCGGGCAGGTCGCGCCAGTCCAGGTGGGTGACCGGCAGGGCGGCGTGGCGCTGCACCACCAGCAGCGGCTCGGGTATGTCCTGCCAGACGACCCGGCCGCGCAGCACCTCGGTGCGGTCGGTCACGTGCTGCCAGGCGGCGGCGAGGGCCTCCGGGTCCGGCACACCGTCCAGGACGAAGGTCAGCTGCTGGAAGTAGACGCCGCGGTCGTCCTGGGAGAGCCCGTGGAAGAGCATGCCCGCCTGGGTCGGCGTGAGGGGCAGTACGTCCGCCACGGCGGCCGGGTCCGCGCCGGTGACGCGGTCCACGGCGGCCTGGTCGAGCCGGGCCAGCGGGAAGTCGGACGGGGTGCGCCCGGCGGCGCCCGGTGACGCGGCGTACCGGGCGAGGTCCGCCAGCGCGTCCGCGAAGCCTTCCGCGAGGGCCCGGACCGTGTCGTGCCGGTGCAGCCGGTCGGAGTAGAACCAGGTGAACTCCAGGCGGTCGCCGTCCAGGTGGCCGACGACCTCCAGGGCGTGCGGGCGCTCGGCGGCCGGGTCGGCGTCCAGCTCCAGCGGCCGGACGGTGCCCCGGTACAGTCCGTCGCCGCCGTCCGGCAGCCCCATCCGGCCAAGGTAGTTGAAGCTGATCTGCGCGTGCGGGGCGCCGGGCGCGGCACCGGGAGCGGCGAGGTGGCGCAGCGCGTCATGGCCGAGGCCGTGCCGGGGTACGGCGCGCAGCTGCTCCTTGACCCGCTTCAGGACGGTGTCCCAGCCGGCGTCCCCGGGGACGGTCAGGGCGACGGGGTAGCGGGTGGTGAACCAGCCGACCGTACGGCTGAGGTCCAGATCGGGGAAGAGTTCCTCACGGCCGTGGCCCTCGACGTCGACCACCACCCGCTCCCGCCCGGTCCCGGCGCACAGGGCGCGGCCGAGGGCGCCGAGCAGTACGTCGTTGACCTGGGTGCGGTAGGTCTCGGGCAGGGTGCGCAGCAGGGCCGCGGTGTCCTCGGGGCTCAGGCGGACGGTGACCGCGCGCTGGGAGGCGTAGGTGTTGATGCCGTCCCGGTCCTGGGGCACGGCGGGAGCGGTGTCCGGGACCTGGCGGGTCCAGTAGTCCCGCTCGTCGTCGAAGCCGCCGTCCGCCGCGTGCGCGTGCAGCCGGCGCGCCCACTGCCGTACGGGGGTGGACTTCGCGGGCAGGGCCGCCGCCCCGTCGTCGCCCGCGCGGCGGGCCCGGTAGGCGGAGTCCAGGTCGTCCAGCAGGATCCGCCAGGACACGCCGTCGACCACCAGGTGGTGCACGGCGAGGTGCAGGACCCGTGGCAGGCCGGGGCCGCGGTCGTGCAGCACGGCCCGCAGCAGCGGCCCCGCGGCGAGGTCGAAGGGGCCGAAGTGGGGGGTGTCCTCGTCCGGGCCGGTGTGCCGGCCCAGGACGACCCGGGGCGCCCGGTCCGCGACGGCCCAGCTGACCCGCTGGGTGCCGTCACCGGCGGTGAAGCGGGAGCGCAGGGCGTCGTGGTGGGCGGCCAGGTCGTTCAGCGCGTCCTCGAGTGCCGCCGCGTCCAGGTCGTCGGGCACCTGGACGGACAGCGCCTGCGCGAAGTGGGCTGCCCGCTCGGCGGCCGTGCCGAACAGCCAGTGCTGGATCGGCGTCAGGGGGGCCGCTCCGGTGGCCGCCTCCGGTGCCGGGGCCGAGGCGCGCGGGCTTCCGGCGGCGTCCGCGCGGCGGGCGAGGGCGGCGACCGTCTGGTGCTGGTAGAGGTCCCGGGAGGTCAGCATCAGGCCCTCCTGCCGGGCCCGGGCCACCACCTGGATGCTGAGGATGGAGTCGCCGCCGAGTTCGAAGAAGTTGTCGTCGACGCCGATCCGCTCCACGTGCAGCACGTCGGCCCAGATCGCGGCGAGGGCGTGCTCGGTGGGGGTGCGGGGGGCGACGTGCCGTACGGCCCGCACGGCGGGGCCGGGGTCGGGCAGGCGTGCGCGGTCGATCTTGCCGTTGGGGTTGAGCGGCAGGTCGTCCAGCACGACGACGACCGCCGGGACCATGTAGTCGGGCAGCGTACGGCCCAGTTCCCGGCGTACGGTCTCGGGGTCGACCCGCGCTCCTGGGGCGGGGACGACGTAGCCGGCGAGGCGCCGGTGGCCGTCGGTGTCGGCCGCGATGGCCGCGGCCTCGGCCACGCCGGCGCAGCGGCGCAGCGCCTCCTCCACCTCGCCCAGTTCGATCCGGAAGCCGCGCACCTTGACCTGCTGGTCGATCCGGCCGAGGTACTCCAGCCGGCCGTCGGCCCGCCGGCGCACCAGGTCGCCGGTGCGGTACATGCGCTCGCCGGGCGCGCCGAACGGATCGGCCACGAAGCGGGCGGCGGACAGTCCCGGACGGTTCAGGTAGCCGCGCGCCAGGCCGCCGCCACCGAGGTACAGCTCACCCGTGACGCCGGGCGGCTGGGGCCGCAGGGCGCCGTCCAGGACGTAGGCCCGGGTGACGGCCACGGGTTCGCCGATGGGCGGGGACTGCTCGGGCAGCCTGCCGTCGGCGAACCAGGCGGTGGCGTACACGGTGGCCTCGGTGGGGCCGTAGATGTTGGCGATCCGGGCGGCGGGCATGGCGGCGCGGACGTCGTGCACCGTCTGGGCGGGCAGGGCCTCACCGGCCAGCACGACGGTGTCCGCCGTCACGGGTGCCGTACCGCCCGCGACCAGCCGGGAGACCACGGAGGGCACTCCGCTGAGCAGCCCGGCGCTGCGCGGGGCCGGCGTGTCGGCGAGGGCCGGCAGGTCGGCGACCACCTCCACGGAGCCGCCGGCCAGCAGCGGGCACAGCAGCTCGAAGACCGAGACGTCGAAGTTGAGGGAGGTGGAGGCGATCACATGGGAGAGTCCGTCGGGTCCGAACCGCTCCCCCGCCCAGGCGGCCAGCGCGGCGACACTGCGGTGGGTCACCACGACCCCCTTGGGGCGCCCGGTGGAACCCGAGGTGTAGATGACGTACGCGGGATGGTCGGGCAGCAGCGGCCGGATCCGGTCGGCGTCGGTCAGGTCCTGGTCGGCCTGTTCCTGGCCGGGCACGTCCTGGCCCGCGCAGTCCTCCAGGAGCAGCGGGACGCAGTCCTCGGGCAGGGCGGACGCGGTGTCCCGGGTGGCGAGGACGAGGGCGGGCCCGGCGTCGCCGAGCATGAAGCGGATCCGCTCGGCGGGATAGGCCGGGTCCACCGGCAGATAGCCCGCGCCCGACTTCAGCACCGCCCACAGCACGGGCACCAGGTCGACGGAGCGCGGCAGGCACAGCGCGACCAGGGTCTCCGGGCCGGCGCCGCGCGCGACGAGCAGCCGCGCCAGCCGGCTGGCGCGCCGGTCGGTCTCGGCGTAGTCGAGCCGCTCGGGGCCGCAGACGACGGCGGTCCGGCCGGGGGTCCGGGCGACCTGGGCGCGGAACAGCCCGGGCAGCGTGACGTCCCCGGTGTCCCGGCTCCGGCGCGCGGGCGGGTTCCAGGCGTCCACCAGGGTGTGCTGCTCCGCGGCCGACAGCATGGGCAGCTCGGCCAGCGTGCGGCCCGGGCCGTCCGCCATCCCCTCCAGCAGGCGGTGCAGATGACCCGTCAGGCGGCCCACTGTCGCCGCCTCGAACAGGTCCGTGTTGTACTCGACGGTCAGCGCGCAGCCGCCGTCGGCGTCCGGCGTGAACTCCAGGACCAGGTCGAAACGGGCGGCCGGGCGGGGCAGCGGATGCTCCTCCAGGCGCAGGCCGCCGGCGAGTGGTGGCACGCCGAGAGGCGTCTGCTGGACGACGAGCGCCTGCACCAGCGGTGTGCGGCTGGGGTCCCGGGTGGGCGCCAGCTCCTCCACCACCCGGTCGAACGGCACGCCGTCGTGGGCGAAGGCGTCCAGCACCGTGGTCCGCATGCTCTCCACGAACCGGTCGACGGTCGCCCGCTCGTCCACGTCCGTGCGCAGCACCACCGTGTTGGCGAAGAAGCCCGGCACGTCCTCCAGTTCCCGGCGGCCCCGCCCGTTGGTGACGGTGCCGAACGCCACGTCCCGCTGCCCGGAGTAGCGGGCGAACAGCAGCGCCGCGGCCCCCGCGAACAGGGTGAACACGGTCGTGCCGCGGCCCGTCGCCAGATGCCGCAGCCGCGCCGTCAGCTCCGCGGGGAGACGGTGGTGGTGTGCCGCTCCGGCGGTGGTGCGCACCGCCGGACGCGGCCGGTCGGTGGGCAGCTCCAGGTGCTGGAGGTCCGACAGGTGCCGCCTCCAGTAGGCCAGGTCCGCGGCGTCTGTGTCCCCGGCGTTCCCGGCCCGCTTCCCCTGCTCCCACACGGCGAAGTCGGGGTACTGCACGGCCGGCCGGGGCAGTCCGTCGGGCTCGCCGGTGGCCTCGGCGCGGTAGAGGGCGGCGAGTTCCCGGGTGAGGACGCCCACCGACCAGCCGTCGGTGACGATGTGATGCTGGGCCAGCAGCAGCAGGTGGTCGTCCTCGGCGAGCCGGACGAGCAGCGCGCGGGTGAGCGGGCCCGCCTCCAGGTCGAAGGGGCCGCACAGCTCCCCGGTGAGCAGTTCCTCGGCCGCCTCGGCCCGGCGCGCTCCGGGTACGCCGGTGAGGTCGGCCGTCCGCAGGGGCAGGTCGGCGTCGGCGGCGACGCGCTGGACGCCCTGTCCGTCGACGGTGGTGAACGTGGTGCGCAGCGAGGCGTGCCGGGCGGCGAGGCGGTGCAGGGACCGGCGCAGCGCGTCCTCGTCCAGCGCGCCGCGCAGCCGCAGGGACACGCCGGTGTTGTACTCGGTGCCGCCGTCGGTCAGGTCGTCCAGGAACCACAGCCGGCGCTGGGCGCTGGACAGCGGCAGGACGCCCTCACCGGGGGCCGGCGGGATCGGCTCCGGTGGCGCGGCGGCGGACGGGTCCCCGAGCAGGGGCGCCAGAGCGGCGATCGTACGGGCGGTGAAGACGTCCCGTACGGTCAGCCGCACTCCCAGCTCGTCCCGGATGCGGGACAGGGCGCGCGCGGCGAGAACCGAGTCGCCGCCCAGGTCCAGGAAGTCGTCCGTCACGCCGATCCCGTCGACGCCCATGACATCGGCCCAGATGGCGGCGAGGGAGCGCTCCCGGGGTGAGCGGGGCGGCACGCGGCCCGCCGTGGACACCCTCTCCGGAGCGGGCAGGGCCCGCCGGTCGATCTTGTGCTGCGGGGTGAGCGGCATCCGTTCCAGCACCACGACGGCGGCCGGCACCATGTGCCCGGGCAGCACGGCGGCCAGGGCGGCCCGCAACGCGGCCGGATCGAGGGGGCGGGCGGGGGTGGAGACACCGGCGGTGCCGAGCTGCTCCACGGAAGCGGAGGGGCCGGAGGAGACGGGCGGGTGGCCCACGGCCGCCGAACCCGAGGGCCCCTCCTCGCCCACGACACCGGGTCTTCTCCCGGCCCCGGCGGCCCTGCTGGCGGCCCCGGCGCCATCGGACTCGGCCACCCCGCCGGCGGACTCCTCCCCGGCGGCCCCCGCCGAGCCGGCCACCCCGCCCCCGGAACCGGCAGCCCCGGAGGAAGCCACCGCACCCCCGGTCCCAGCCGCTGCGAAGGAACCCACCGGATCCCCGGTCTCGGTCGCCCCCCGCGGGTCGTTCGGGGTGACGTAGGCGACCAGGCGGCGGTGGCCCGGTTCGTCCTCGCGGACCACGACCACGGCCTCTCCGACGGCGTCCCCGGCCAGCCGGCGCAGGGCCGCCTCGATCTCGCCGGGTTCGATCCGGAAGCCGCGGATCTTCACCTGCCGGTCCAGCCGGCCCAGATACTCCAGTTCCCCGTCGGCGGTGCGGCGCACCCGGTCGCCGGTGCGGTACAGACGGGTTCCGGGCGGGCCGAAGGGGTCGGCCACGAAGCGGGCGGCGGTCAGGCCCGGCCGGCCCAGGTAGCCGCGGGCCACCGCGTCGCCGCCCACGAACAACTCGCCGTCCGTGCCGGGCGCCACGGGGCACATCGCGGTGTCGAGGACGTACACCCGGGTGTGCGGCAGCGCGTCGCCGATCGTCGGGGTGCCCCGGCCGGCGGTGAGGGGCCCGGTCCAGGTGGCGACGATGGTGGCCTCGGTCGGGCCGTAGGAGTTGATCATGCGGCGGCCGGGGGCCCAGCGGTCGACGAGCCCGGCCGGGCAGGCCTCGGCACCCACGATCAGGGTGCGCAGCGATCTCGCGGTGCCCTGCGCCGGGTCGGGGAGGGTGGCCAGCGCGGCCGGCGGGATGAGGGCGTGGGTGATGCGGTGCTCGTCCACGACCGCGGCGAGCTCGTCGCCGAGCCAGGGCCCGTGCGGCGGTACGACCAGCGTGGCACCGGACAGGACGGAGACGCACAGCTCCAGGACGGAGGCGTCGAAGCTGGGTGAGGAGAACTGGAGCACGCGGTCGCCCGGACCGACGGCGTACCGCTCGGCGGCGGCGGCCGTGAAGCCGCCGATGCCGCGGTGGGTGACCGTCACGCCCTTGGGGGTACCGGTGGATCCGGAGGTGTAGATGACGTAGGCGGCGTGGTCGGCCCCGGCGCCGGCCGGGTGCTCCGTGCCGTCCGCACCGTCCGCGCCGTCCGTGCCGTCCAGCAGTTCGCCGGTCCGCCGCGGGTCGTCGAGGACGACCGCGGGTGCCGCGTCGGCGAGCATCAGCGCCCGGCGGTCCGCCGGGTAGGCGGGGTCCACGGGCAGGAAGGCCGCTCCGGCCCGGGCGACGGCCAGCTCTGCCGCTATCAGCTCCATGGAGCGCGGCAGCACGAGCGCCACCACCCGGTCGGGGCCCGCCCCGTGCCGCGTCAGGTACCCGGCCAGCCGGTCGGCGCGGGCGGACAGTTCCCGGTAGGTCCAGGTCCGCCGGCCGTCGGTGAGGGCCGGTGCGTCCGGGGTGCGGGTCACCCACGCGCTGAACAGCTCGCCGAGCGTCGGGTACGCCGTCGCCGCGGCGCTCTCCGGCGCCCCGTCGGTGTCGCCGGCCCGCGGCAGGGAGGACGCCGGCGCGGGCTTGTCGTGCAGGTCCGTCATGGGTGAAGTCCTTAGGAGGGCGGGACGGTACGGCGCGGGTTACGGAGGCGGACGCGGGCAGCGCCGCGCCCCACCGGGACAGTGCGGTGGGTCGCGGCGGCACGGCGGGCGTGCGCGACGGAGGGACTGCGGGCCGGGGGCGGTGGCCCGGGCCGGTGGCGGTCCGGCGGCAGTGCGTGCCGGCCGCCGGCGGCGCCGCCCGGCCGGTCGGCGCGGGGGCCGGGGACGGGCTCGCGGTCCGCGGGCGCGGGCCACCTGGCCGGTGACCGGCCGCCGGGTCCGGTGGTGAGCGCGGGTCAGCCGTCGTCGGTACGGCGTGCCGTGCGCCCGGATATCTGCACCCGGTCGATGCGGCCGGTGGCGGGATCGCGGTGGAAGCGGCCGCCGGGTTCGAGGCGGCCGGTGGCCGGATCGACCAGGTCGCACGTGAGGTCGGCGTAGCACACCAGCGGAAGGGCCAGGTCACCGTCCACGGACAGGGCCGGCGTTCCGTCCGGCCTGGGTGCGACGCGGTACGTCGTGGTGCCGTTGCGGTAGCTGCCCAGGCACTCGGGCAGGGCCACGGGGCGGCCCCGGTCCGTGTCCTGGGCGGCGGCGGGCACCCGGATGCCGGTGAGCCGGGCCAGTTCGCCGGTGAGGTCGCGCCAGAGAGCGGTGGCGCTCGCGGCGTTGCCCGTGAAAGCGACCACGATCCCGGTCTCCGGGTCGGCCCGCAGGTGGCAGGAGGTGCCCTGGGCGTTGCCGTCGTGGCCGCACCACACACGGTCGTCCTGCCGGTACAGGGCGAGGCCGGGGCCCCAGCCGTCGGCCAGCGCGCCGGGGCGGGCGGCGGTCTCGGGGCGGCGCATCTCCTTGGTGACGGCGGGCGGCAGGACGTCGGAGCGTCCGATCAGCGCGTTGCCGAGCGCGGCCAGGTCGAGGGCGCTCGCCAGCAGGGCACCGGCCGGTGCCTCCAGCGGTGCCAGGGTCTGCCGGGCGGGACGGGGCAGGCCGGTCGCGGTGTTGACGGCGTGTCCGGAGGCGACGGGACGGCGGGGCGTGCTGTCGCCGATGAACGCGGGTGCCGTGCCGAGTGGTTCGAGGAGCAGGGCGCTCACCGCCTCGTGCCACGGCATGCCGGTGACGGTCTCGGCCAGCCGGCCGGCGGCGACGTAGCCCGCGTTGGAGTAGGAGAAGTCGGTGCCCGGGGCGAACAGCAGGTCGCGGGCGGTGCAGACGGCCGCGAGGCAGCGGGCGGCCGTGGTCCCGGCGGCGGTGTCGGAGTCGGGCCCGGTGGGCAGGCCGCCGGTGTGGCTGAGCAGCTGGCGGATCGTCACCCCGGGCGTGTCTCTCAGCTCCGGGAGTTGCCCGGCGGCGGACTCGTCCAGGTCGAGGTCACCGTCGTCGGCCAGCAGCATGACGAGGGCGGCGGTGTACGGCTTGGTGAGTGACCCCAGGGGGACGGCCGTGTCCGCGGTGAAGGGCGTACCGGTCGCCGCGTCGGCGAGGCCGGTGTGCACGGCTATGAGGTCGGTGCCGGTGTCCAGGACGAGCTGGGCGCCGGGTACCCGGTGGGCCCGGGCGAGCGTGTCGAGGCGGTCCTGTAGCTCCGCCCTCAACAGCGGGGGCGTCCAGGAGGCGGCCGGAGCGGTGGGGATGGAGTACGGCATGAGAAGGGGACTCCCGTTGGGTGGGTCTCATGTGCGGGTGTGCCGGTGCGGCCCTGGCGAGCGGAGCGGGGGCCGGCCGGGGATGTGCGCGTGCTCGGGTTACGGCCTGCTGACCTCGACGGGCAGATGCCGTACGCCGATGATCACGGCCGGGTTCTGGAAGACGATGTCCTCGTGGGAGGGGACCGTCAGGATGCGGAATCGTTTATGCAACATGTGAAGAGCGATCCGCGCTTCCAGCCGTGCCAGGGGCGCGCCGAAGCAGAAGTGGATGCCGTGCCCGAAGGTCAGATGCGGGTTGGGGTCGCGCGTCAGGTCGAGGACGTCGGGGTCGTCGAAGCGGGCGGGGTCCCGGTTCGCGGCCCCGAGGTGGGTCATCAGCAGGGCGTCCGCCGGGATGTCCTGACCGCCGAGGACGACCGGGCGGGTGACCCGGCGGCCCAGCTCCGGGAAGGGGGGCAGCCAGCGCAGCACCTCCTCGACGGCGGCCGGGATCCCCGCGGGGTCGGCGCGCAGCGCGGCGTCCGTGCCGGGGTGCAGGTCGAAGGTGACGATGGCGTTGCCGAGCAGCGCGGTGGTGGTGATGTGCCCGGCGACCAGCAGGAGGGCCACGAATCCGACCATCTCCTGGTCGGCGAGGCGGACGCCGTCGACCTCGGCGGCGATGAGCCTGCTGGTGAGGTCGTCCCCGGGATCGGCGCGGCGGGCGCGGATGTGGTCCAGCATGTAGCCGTTCATCTCGCGCACCGTGGGGGCGATGGCCTCCAGGGCGCGTTCCAGGTCGGCCATGTCGGGGGCTTCGCCGAGCTGGTCGCCGCCGAACAGGACGCTCGCCCACTCCTGGAAGAGCCGGTGTTCCTCGGCGGGGATGCCGAGCAGTTCGGCGATCACGATGATGGGGAGCGGATAGGCCAGCGCGTCGACCAGGTCGAAGCGGTCCTGGTCCGCGACGGCGTCCAGCAGCCGCGCGCAGACGGCCTCGATGCGGGGTCCGAGCCCCTGCACGACCCGCGGGGTGAACGCCTGACTCACCAGGGTGCGCAGCTTGCGATGCTCCGGGGGGTCCATGCCGACGAAGTTGCCCTGCCGGAAGGTCTCGAAGTCGGCCTGGGTGGGAGCGAGGGCGGAGAGGTCGGAGGAGTACGTCGCCGAATCGGCGAGTACGGCGGCGACGCTCGCGTGGTCGAGAACCTGCCACACTCCCTGCGCATCGTCGTAGCGCACCGGCCCCTTCTCGCGTAAGCCCCGCCAGCGGTCGGGTAACACCTCCAACAGGAGCTGCTCGCCCGTCGGTTGCTTACCTATCACCTTGTCTCCTTGGTAGCGGCGTGCGCGGCACGGAGGAGTCGCGCGGACAGGGGTGGTGCGGGAGGCCGGCGGCACGTGGGCCCGGGCCGGTCCGGGCACGGCTCGGCCACCAGCACTGGAACGTGTACCGGGCGGGAAGAGCGCGTGACCCGCGTCGCTTCCCCCTGCGCGGCCGGGCGGTCAGCCGCCGTCGGACCGGTGCCGGAACGGACCTCGGGTCCTCAGCAGGTCCGGTGCGGGACACCGTGGCTTCGCGGCCGGCCACGGCCCCGCGTCGAATACCGGCGTGCGGCAGACCAACCCGACATGACTCATCCCCCTCGGCGATACCTCCCGCGCGCCAAGCGCACGGGCCCTCCCGGCTCGTGAAGCGGCAGCGGAGCACCCGACTCCGACTGCCCGAAACGCGGTGTGAGAATACGCAGCTTCCGCCCACGCCGCCCCATGATTGGCATGATCCGCGCTCCACATAACCTTCGTTTCGATGGAACTCGGCCACAGTCTTCACGGTGAGTCACCCGTAAGCAACCCCCTGAAGTTGAACGGAGAGTGATCATGCGATGCAATCACGTCACCGTTCGGCGGCTTCGGCGGGACCACGCCGCAGTACAACGACGCGGCCGGATCGCCGCTGCCGCGGGTGCCCCCGCCTTCCTCCCGCAAACCTCGCGCACCGGAAGAAGATGCCGCTGGACGCCCACCGCTACGCCGGCGGCGCCTGCGCGCTCACGGCGCGGGAACTCCGTTGCTACGCCGGATGGTTGGCCAGACCTGCCCGCTGATCTGGGACGACGATTCGGCCGGCGCAAGAGGCCCGGACCGGCGCCCGGACCGGGACCGGAAGACGCCGCCGGCGGCTCCGGCCGGCCACCGGCGCGATCCGGCCGCACCGGCGCGCCGCCGTCGTCCGGCATCGCACGGCCCCCGGCGCGCCCGGGCCGGCTCCGGCCTCGCCGAAAGAAATCGGCCATTGAGGCGCGGTAGGGGCGCACACTTCAGCCGCGTACACCACCTCGTGCTCCCGCCGCAGTTGTCCACGCCCCCGCCCGGCGACCTCGGCACCGGGGGGAGAGAACACGCCGCACGGCGTGCGGACCGGGACGCCGGACCGGGGTGCCGGACCCGCGTGCCGGCCGTACGCGGCGCCGCGCGGCTCCCCGGGCGGCCCCGGACCGCGCGGCGTGTCGTCCCGGCGGGACGTGGCCGTTTCCCGCCGCCGGCCCGTGCGTCGCGCCCGCCCGCGCCTCACCTGGTCGCCTCCAGGCATGAGAACCGGTCTCACGGGGTATGCGGAGCCATCCGCCTTCGGGGGCGCGTTCCCGGGTCACCGGGACGCTCGCCGTGCGCGGGGCGCCGCCGCGAGGGAGCCTGGTCCCCGGGATGCGACGCGCGGCCGTACGAGGAGGTGGTCGGCGTGTCCGACGGGCCGGAACCGGGACGGGCGCGGGCGGCCGACGGGGCACGGGCCGGACGGCCGGTGCTGTCGCTCGCGCTGGCCGCGATCCTGGAGGAGGTGCACGCGCACTCCGGCGCGGTGTATCTGCTCCGGCCCGACGAGCCGGTCCTGGAGATGGCGGTGATGGCCGGCATGCCGCGGGCCTTCGCGGCGCCCTGGGAGCGGGTCGGGCTGAGCGCGCCGATCCCGGTCGCGGACGCGGTGCGCGAGCGGCGGCTGGTGTGGGTGGGCGGCGAGGATCAGATGGCCCGCCGCTATCCACGGATCTCGGTGGTGCTGCCGTACCCGTTCGCGCTGGCCGCGGCTCCCCTGGCGACGCGCCGCGCGGTGTACGGCGCGGTGTTCGTGACCTGGCCGGGCGCGCATCCGCCGGAGCTGTCGGACTGGGAGCGGGACCGGTTGACGGCGGCCTGCGACCGGCTGGCGCTGCGGCTGGAGGGGGCCGAGGAGGAGAACAGGCCGCTGGGCCATGAGCCTGACGTGCTCGCGGCGCCGTTCTCGGTCGTGGCGGGCACGCTGGGCTCGGCCGAGGCGGCGCGGATGGTGTCCCGGTTGCCGTACGGGCTGGTGTCGCTGGATCTGCACGGCCGGATCGGGTTCGTGAACACGGCCGCCACCGAACTGCTCGGCAGGCCGGCCGGGGAGCTGCTCGGCACGCTGCCCTGGGTGTCGGTGCCCTGGCTTAAGGACCCGGTGTACGAGGACCGGTACCGGGCCGCGCTGCTCAGCCAGCAGGTGACGTCGTTCGTGGCGCTGCGCCCGCCGGGCGACTGGCTGTCGTTCCGGCTCTATCCGAGCACGAACGGGCTGAGCGTGCGCATCAGCCGGGCCCGGGCGGTGGCGGAGATGGCGCGCGCCGCTCCGCAGGCGGACCCGGGCCCGTCCCGGCTGGTGACGATCTCCCAGCTGCTGAGCCTGGCGGGCGCGCTGACCGAGGCCGTGGGGGTGCAGGACGTGGTGCAGCTGGTCTGGGACGAGGTGGCCCCGGCCGTCGGCAGCCGGGCCCTGGCGCTCCTGCGCGCCCAGGGCGGCCGGCTGCACGTGCTGGGGCACCGCGGCTTCCCGGACCCGCGCGTCGCGGAGCGGTGCGGCAGGCTGCCGCTGTCCGGGCGCACCCCGGAGACGCAGGCGCTGAACAGCGGGGTACCGGCGTTCTTCGAGTCCCGGGAGGAACTGGAGCGGCTGTATCCGGACCGCCGCGCGACCCCTGACGGCTTCGCGGCCTGGGCGTACCTGCCGCTGATCGCGTCCGGACGGCCGGTCGGCACCTGTGTGCTGGCCTACGCCGGACCGCACGCCTTCCCCGCCGACGAGCGGGCGGTACTGACCTCGCTCGGCGGGCTGATCGCACAGGCCCTGGAGCGGGCCCTGCTCTACGACGCCAAGCTCCGGCTGGCGCACGGCCTCCAGCAGGCCCTGCTGCCCAGCTCGCTGACGCCACCGCCCGGCATCGAGGCGGCGGCACGCTACCTTCCGGCCACGCACGGCATGGACATCGGCGGCGACTTCTACGACCTGGTGCCGACCCGGCCGCTGGCGGCGGCGGTGATCGGGGACGTCCAGGGGCACAACGTGACCGCGGCCGGCCTGATGGGGCAGATCCGCACGGGGGTCCGGGCGTACACCACGGTGGGGCAGGCGCCGCACGAGGTGATGAGCAGCACCAACCGGCTGCTGATCGACCTCGGCACGGAGCTGTTCGCCAGCTGCCTGTACCTGCGGCTCGATCCGGCGCGCGGGCGGGCCGTCATGGCGCGGGCGGGTCATCCGCCGCCGCTGCTGAGACGGCCGGACGGACGGGTGCGGGTGCTGGACCTGGCCGGCGGGCCGCTGCTGGGGATCGAGGCGTCCGCGGTGTACCCGACGACCGAGGTCTCCCTGGCTCCCGGTTCGGTGCTCGTCCTGTACACCGACGGCCTGGTGGAGTCC
Source organism: Streptomyces sp. Y20 (assembly GCF_043195475.1). Lineage (NCBI taxonomy): Bacteria > Bacillati > Actinomycetota > Actinomycetes > Kitasatosporales > Streptomycetaceae > Streptomyces > Streptomyces sp. Y20. The sequence goes on along the minus strand of NZ_JBIDDP010000015.1, from coordinate 88,484 downwards.
CCGGGTGTCGACATCGAGGACGCGCTGGCCGATCTGGGCGGGCTGCTCGCCGAGACCGGCGACCGGCCGCTGGAGGATCTCGCGGACATCGTCGTCCGGCACAGTGCGGCGGCCCGGGAGCGGGTGGACGACGTGGCGGTGCTGCTGCTGCGGGCACGTGACGACGGCTGACGCGTACGGCCGTGGTCCGGCCCTCCCGCCGGAGGGCCGGACCGCTCCCCGCCGGCCGGAACCGTGGGTGGAGCCGGGCGGGGAGTCAGGGGACCGCCGGTCCGCTCAGCGCGTGCCGGTCAGGGACGTCGCCCCGTGGCCGGCCGTACCGGCACCCCCGCCGGCCGCGTGACCGGCACCGGACGCGTCACCCGCGCCTGCCTGGTCACCGGCGCCGGACTGGTCACCGGCACCCGCACCGGACTGATCACCGGCACCCGCCTGGTCACCCGCACCCGCACCGGACTGGTCACCGGCACCCGCCTGATCGCCCGCACCCGCACCGGACTGATCACCGGCACCGGACTGGTCACCGGCACCGGCACCGGCACCGGCACCCGCTTGGTCACCCGCACCCGCACCGGACTGGTCACCCGCGCCCGACTGGTCGCCGGCGCCCGCGCCTGCCTGGCCACCCGATCCGTCGCCGCCGTTGCCGAGGGTGGCGCCGGTGGCCTGGAGGGCGGCGGTGACGGGCTGGAAGAAGGTCTCGCCGCCGTTGGTGCAGTCGCCGCTGCCGCCGGAGGTGAGACCGACGGCGCTGCCGTCCTGGGTGAACAGGGAGCCGCCGCTGTCGCCCGCCTCGGCGCAGACGTCCGTCTGGATGAGTCCGGTGACGGTGTCGACGCCGTTCGGGTCAGTCTCGCTCTGGAAGTTGACGGTGGCGTCCAGGCCGGTGACCCGGCCGTCGTGCAGCCCGGTGGTGGAGCCCATCCGGAACACGCTCTCGCCGACGGTGGCGTCGGCGGCCTGGTTGATCTGCACGGTCTGCCCGTTGCCGGTGTTGACCTCGCTGGGCGCCTGCGTGGCGGGGTCGTTGTACTTGACGAGGGAGAAGTCGCCGGCGCCGGGGAAGGTGGCCTGGTCGACGGTGGCGAGGGGCTGGCCGGTCTGCGAGTCGGACCAGTCCTTGGCGGCGACACCGCAGTGACCCGCCGTCAGGAAGGCGGGACTGCCGTCGGAGGCGGTGACGTTGAAGCCCAGGGAGCAGCGGACGTTGCCGCCCTGCACCTGGGAGAAGATGGCGTCGCCGCCGGAGAGGAGGGTCTTGAAGGTGCCGGAGGACCTCTTCACGGTGGCCATGCCGGAACCGAGGCCGCGCACGGTGGACCGCAGCCGGTTCCACTGGGCGCCGGTGACGGTGCTGTCGGCGGTGACGAGGACCTTGTCGGTGCGCGGGTCGACGGCCCAGGAGGTGCCGGGAATGGTCGCCTTGGCCTTCAGCGTCCTTGCCGCGGCCTTGAGTTCGGCGGTGCTGTTCGCCACCTCGCGGACGACCGCGCCGGCCTTCTTGGCCTGGACGACCACGTTGTCGTCGCCGCTGACCACGTTGACGACGAGCTGCTGCTTGGCGCTGTCGTAGTACGACCCGGCGAAGGCGTCGCCGAGGATCTTCCGCACCTGGGCGCTGAGGTCCGAGGCGTCCTTGGCCTTCAGGGTCTTCGCGGTGCCGGCTGCGCTCGACGCCTGGTCCTTGTCCTGGGAGGCGTTGGCGTTGGGCAGCAGGAGGGCCGCCGCTCCGAGTGCCGCGACACCGCCCACCGCTATCGCGGCCTTGCGCTTGGGCATTCGCTTGTGACTCAACCTTCTCGACCTCCTGGGGACGGGAGCCTGCCCCTGAGGGGCAGTTGGTAGGGGGGTTACCGGGGCGCCTGGATGGCCGTAGGTACGCGCCGGCCGCGCGGTGCGTTCAATTCCGCTTCCCAACGGCCCTACCGGTGCGGTGATTCGGCCACACTCCCCGGAACTTCGGCCAGAATCCGACACCCCGTCCAGTCGGCACGCTCCGTGATCGACCGGTGACGATCGGCGTGGAACAGGAAGCGGAATCTCCCCTTCAGGAAATCTGCACATCGAATACCCAGGCACGTCACGGGTGCCAGGGGATCTGCACATCCGCGCACCCCGCGGCACACCTTTGGTGCGGAGTGCCGGTTTCGCGGCCCGGCGGGCGGGGCGCCCGGTGCGGCGATGCCGTGCCGCATGTGAAGGAGTCGCCGACAAGGCGTGCGCACACCTGCACGGTTAGACCCCTCGACGAGCCAAGTGCGCAGGTGAGAGCCCTGGTTGATTGGAAGCGCATCCGCCGTGCGTGCTTTGATCCAACGCACCGCGGGGGTCCGCCGGGCTCCCGGAGACGGGTGCCCGGCACCCGCGGCCGCGGCCGTCCGTCTGTCCCCAGAGGGGGCCGCTCTCCCCCTTGAGAAATACCCATACGAAGGGAAGTTCCACCATGAACTCCACCCCCCAGGTCCAGACCGCCGAGATCTCGGACGCCGAGCTGGACAACGTCTCCGGCGGCCTGTCCGTGAACGCCCTGACCACCGTGACCGGCACCGTCAACGGCATCGCCCCGGTCTCCGGCCTGGTCGACACGGTCGTCGGCACCGTCGAGGGTGTCACCGGCCTGCACACCCAGCCGGTCACCAACCTGGTCGCCGGTCTCTGATCGCACCCCGGTGTCACCGACGTCCCGGAGCCGTCCCTCGGCTCCGGGACTCTCGGATGCCCCGGCACACCGCCGTTCCGCCGTCTCCCCCCGGGTGAGGGAAGTCCCGTGCAGTTCCGCCAACAGGCCCTCGCCAAGCTCCAGTCACCGGAGGAGCTGGACCTTCCGGTGCGGCTCGCCCGCCCGCAGGGCTGGCTCGCGCTCGCCGTCACCGTCGTCGTCCTGGCGGCGGCATCCGTCTGGGCGGTGACCGGTTCGGTCGCCTCCACGGTCGGCGCGCCCGCCATCCTCACGCACGGGCAGGGCAGTTACCTGCTCCAGAGCCCGGTCGCCGGACAGGTGACGGCGGTCCTGGCCCGGCAGGGCCAGCGGCTGCCCGCCGGCGCGCCCGTCGTCAAGGTCCGTACGGACCGGGGCGACGCCGTGGTCCGCACCGTCGCCGCCGGCCGCGTCACCACACTCGCGGCCACCATCGGCCAGATCGTCCGGACCGGCAGCGGTGTCGCCGCCGTCGAGCGGACCGCCCACGCCTCCGACCCGCTCTACGCGACCGTCTACGTGCCCGCGGAGAACGCCGCCGCCGTCCCGGCGCACGCCCCGGTCGACCTGACCCTGTCCTCCGTACCGGCACAGCGGTACGGGGTGCTGCGCGGCGAGGTGAGGTCGGTGGACCGCGGCGCGCAGTCCGCCCAGTCCATCTCCGCGTTCCTCGGTGACAGCCAGCTCGGTGAGCAGTTCACCCGCGCCGGCCGACCGGTGGCCGTCCTGGTCGAACTGGAGACCTCCCGGACCACGAAGAGCGGATACCGGTGGTCCACCGCCGACGGCCCGCCGTTCCGGCCGGACTCCATGACGCTCGCCACCGCCTCCGTCCGGCTCGCCGACCAGCACCCCGTCGATTGGCTGCTCCCGTGACCACCGCCCAGGAAACCCGCGGCCGCAGACGGGCGGCTCCCGCGAAGCGCCCGGCCCCCGCCTCCCGTACGGGCACGGTCCGCACCCCCACCGTGCTCCAGATGGAGGCCGTCGAGTGCGGCGCCGCCTCCCTCGCGATGGTCCTCGGCCACTACGGCCGGCATGTCCCGCTGGAGGAACTGCGCATCGCCTGCGGTGTCTCCCGCGACGGCTCACGCGCCTCCAACCTGCTGAAGGCGGCCCGCGGTTACGGCCTCACGGCCAAGGGCATGCAGATGGACCTGGCCGCTCTCGCCGAGGTGCGGGCGCCGGCCATCCTGTTCTGGGAGTTCAACCACTACGTCGTCTACGACGGCATGGGCCGCCGCTTCGGCCGGCGCGGCGTCTACGTCAACGACCCCGCCAAGGGCCGCCGTTTCGTGCCCATGGAGGAGTTCGACAGCGGGTTCACCGGTGTGGTGCTGGTGCTGGAGCCGGGTGACGGCTTCACCCGGGGCGGGCGCCGGCCGGGCGTGCTCGGCGCCATGCCCGCCCGGCTGCGCGGCACCGCGGGCACGCTGCCCGCCGCGGTACTGGCCAGCCTCCTGCTGGTCGCCGTCGGCGCCGCCGTCCCCGCGCTCGGCCGCACCTACATCGACACGTTCCTCATCGGCGGCCAGACCTCGCTCCTGGGCGTGCTGTTCACCTCCATGGCCGCGTGCGTCCTGCTCACCGTGGTGCTGACCTGGCTCCAGCAGGCCAACCTGCTGCACGGCCGGATCATCTCCTCCACCCTCTCCAGCGCCCGCTTCCTGCGCCATCTGCTGCGGCTGCCGGTGACGTTCTTCGCCCAGCGCTCCCCCGCCGACCTGGTGCAGCGCCTCCAGTCCAACGACCAGGTCGCCGAGACCCTGGCCCGCGATCTCGCGGCGGCGGGCGTGGACGCGGTCGTGGTCGTGCTGTACGCGGTGCTCCTGTACACCTACGACCCGCAGCTGACGTACGTCGGCATCGGCGTGGCCCTGCTGAACGTGGTCGCCATGCGGCTGGTCGTACGGCTGCGCGCGACCCGTACGGCGAAGCTGCGCGCGGACAGCGCACGGCTCACCAACACCGCTTACACCGGGCTCCAGCTGATCGAGACGATGAAGGCGACCGGCGGCGAGGACGGGTACTTCCGCAAGTGGGCCGGGCAGCACGCCACCACCCTGGAGGAGCAGCAGCGGCTCGGCGTGCCGAGCGCCTGGCTGGGCGTGGTCGCGCCCACGCTCGCCACCGTCAACAGCGCGCTGATCCTGTGGATCGGCGGACTGCGCGCGGTCGAGGGGCACCTCTCGATCGGCCTGCTGGTCGCCTTCCAGGCGCTGGTCACCCGCTTCACCGCGCCGCTGACCCGGCTCAACGGCGTGGCGGGCCGCATCCAGGACTTCGCGGCCGACGTGGCGCGGCTGAAGGACGTGGAGAACTTCCAGGCCGACCCGCTGTACGCCCGCCCCGGCGGCGCCGACTCCACCCGGCGGCTGCACGGGCACGTGGAGCTGGAGAACATCACCTTCGGCTACAGCCCGCTGGACAAGCCGCTGCTGTCCGGCTTCGACCTGACGGTCGGCCCCGGGCGGCAGGTGGCACTGGTCGGCGGCTCCGGCAGCGGCAAGTCCACGGTCTCCCGGCTGATCTCGGGCCTCTACACGCCGTGGGACGGGGTCATCCGCATCGACGGCCGGCGGCTGGAGGACATTCCGCGCGGGGCACTCGCCGCCTCCGTCTCCTTCGTCGACCAGGACGTGTTCCTCTTCGAGGGTTCGGTCCGCGACAACGTGGCCCTGTGGGACCCGTCGATCCCCGACGAGGCCGTGGTGGAGGCGCTGACGGACGCGGCCCTGTACGACGTGGTGACGCGCCGGCCCGGCGGCATCCACAGCCGGGTCGAGCAGGACGGCCGGAACTTCTCCGGCGGGCAGCGCCAGCGCCTGGAGATCGCGCGGGCGCTGGTGCGCCGGCCGAGCATCCTCGTGCTGGACGAGGTGACCAGCGCGCTGGACGCGGAGACCGAGCAGATCGTGATGGACAACCTGCGACGGCGCGGCTGCGCCTGTGTGGTGATCGCGCACCGGCTGAGCACGGTCCGCGACAGCGACGAGATCGTCGTGCTCCAGCACGGCACGGTGGTGGAACGCGGGCGGCACGAGGAGCTCGTGGCACGCGGCGGCGCGTACGCGGCACTGGTCAGGGAGCGGTGAGATGACGTCCGTGCACGAAGGCGACCTCGTCCTCGGGGCGCTCGGCGCGCTGGGCACGCGGCTGGACTGCGCCGGCCTCGGCCGCCTGGACCTGGCGGGCCCGCAGGTGCTGTGGCTGGTCGCGTCCGGTGCCCTGGATCTGTTCGCGGTGGACGCCGCCGAGCGGGGCCACTGGCATCACCTCGGCCGGCTGGAGGCGGGCACGCTGCTGCTCGGCCCGGTCACCGGGCCCCAGCACACCCTGGTGGCCCGCCCGGTCCGCGACTGTGTGGTGCACCGCGTCGGCCTGCGCGAGCTGTACCAGCCGGCGCACACGCAGACCTGGTCCTACGACGCGGACGGCAACCCGCAGTACGTCCCGCCGGCGTCGAGCCCGCTGGAGTACGCGGTCGCCCTCGGCGTCGGCAGGGGCCTGTCGGTCCTGTTCCAGGCGCCGATGGCCGAGGAACGGGCCGCGGCACCGGCGGACGACGACGTCTTCTGGATGCAGGTGCCGCCGGGCAGCGTGCAGTACGGCTCGCTGTACGGCGCCGAGGCCGCCGCCGACCTGCTGATGGACCCGGCGCTGTGGCAGAGCATGGTCGACCAGCAGTACCGGCTGCTGACCGCGCTCGACCGGTGGATCGAGCAGCTGGAGCGCACCCACGAGACCCGTGCCGCGGCCGGGATCAAGGCCGGTGAGGCCGTGCGCGCCCAGGCGGACCGGACCCTGCTGGCCTCCATCGGCGGGCACTCCTCCCGCCGTACGACCACCGCCGACACCGACGCCACCCACGCGGCGTGCAGGCTGGTCGCCGAGGCGGCCGGGATCACCCTCGCCGAGCCCGCGCAGAGCGGTGCCGGCAGCGACCGGCTGGACCCGGTGGAACGCCTCGCGCTGGCGTCCCGGGTGCGCACCCGGGCGGTCCGCCTGGACGGGCGCTGGTGGCGGGAGGACGTCGGACCGCTGGTCGGCCACCGGGCGCTGTCCGGGGCACCCGTCGCCCTGCTGTGGCGGCGCGGCGGCTATGTGGCCGTGCACCCCGGGACGGGGCGCGAGACGCCGGTGGAGAAGGCGAACGCGGCGGAGTTCGAACCGCGCGCGGTGATGTTCTACCGGCCGCTGCCCGACCGGCCGCTCGGGCCGCTGGGGCTGCTGCGGTTCAGCCTGCGCGGCACCCGGGGCGACCTGCTCCGGCTGCTCCTCGCCGGGCTGGTGACGGTGGCGATCGGCGCGCTGGTGCCGATCGCGACCGGCAAGGTGCTCGGCGAGTACGTGCCCGAGGCCCGGACGGGGCTGATCGTGCAGGTGTCCTTGGCGGTCATGGTCAGCGGCGTCGTCGCGGCGGCGTTCACGCTGCTGGAGAACCTGTCCATCCTGCGCTTGGAGGGCCGTATCGAGGCGGCGCTCCAGCCGGCCGTCTGGGACCGGCTGCTGCGGCTGCCCACCCGCTTCTTCACGCAGCGCTCCACGGGCGAACTGGCCAGCGCGGCCATGGGGATCAGCGCGGTGCGGCGGATGCTCGCGGGCGTCGGCCCGGTGGTCGCCCAGTCGGTGACGGTCGGCGCGATGAACCTCGGCCTGCTCCTCTGGTACAGCGTGCCGATGGCGATGGCCGCGCTCGGCATGCTCGTGGTCATCGCGGCGGTGTTCCTGGGGCTCGGGCTGTGGCAGGTGCGCTGGCAGCGGCGGCTCGTGGTGCTCGGCAACAAGCTGAACAACCAGGCGTTCCAGACCCTGCGCGGCCTGCCCAAGCTGCGCGTCGCGGCGGCCGAGAACTACGCGTACGCGGCGTGGGCGCGGGAGTTCGCGCGCAGCCGGGAACTCCAGCAGAGGGCCGGCCGGATCAAGAACCTCACCACGGTCCTCGGCGCCGTGTACCTTCCGGTCTGCACGCTGCTGATGTTCATGCTGCTGGCGGGCCCGGCGAAGGGCGCCATGTCGGCGGCGGACTTCCTTGCCTTCAACACCTCGGTGACCATGCTGCTGACCTCGGTCACCCAGCTGACCGGCGCGTTCGTGTCGGCGGTGGCGGCGCTGCCGCTGTTCGAGGAGATCAAGCCGGTGCTGGAGGCCACGCCCGAGGTGCGCACGGCGAGCACCCGCCCGGGCCCGCTGTCGGGCGCGCTGGAGGCCCGCAGGCTGTCGTTCCGGTACGCCGACGACGGCCCGCTCGTCCTGGACGACGTGTCGTTCGCCGTACGGCCGGGAGAGTTCGTCGCGGTCGTCGGGCCGAGCGGCTGCGGCAAGTCCACGCTGCTGCGCCTGCTCATCGGCTTCGACCGGCCGGTGTCGGGCAGTGTCCTGTACGACGGCCAGGATCTCGCGGCCCTCGACCAGTCCGCGGTGCGCCGCCAGTGCGGTGTGGTCCTCCAGCACGCGCAGCCGTTCAGCGGTTCCATCCTGGACGTCATCTGCGGCACCGGGCCGTACACGCCCGAGGAGGCGATGGCGGCGGCCGAGCTGGCGGGGCTCGCGGAGGACATCCAGCGGATGCCGATGGGGCTGCACACGATCGTCGCGGGCAACGGCGCGATCTCCGGCGGACAGCGGCAGCGCCTGATGATCGCGCAGGCGCTCGTCCGGCGCCCGCGGATCCTCTTCTTCGACGAGGCGACCAGCGCCCTGGACAACGACACCCAGCGCATCGTCATCGACAGCACCCGCAAGCTGAACGCCACCCGGATCGTCATCGCCCACCGCCTGTCGACCGTCCTGGACGCCGACCGGGTGATCGTGATGGAGGACGGCAAGGTCGTCCAGCAGGGCGCCCCGGCCGACCTCCTCGCCGACACCGCGGGCCGCCTGCACGAACTGGTGCGCCGCCAGCTGGCGTAGGGCCTCTCGTCAGGATCATGCCGGGCTCGGTCCGAACGAAGGACCTAGCCGGGTCCCCCCGAGGTCCCCGGCGGCCCTTCCGGGGGGTCCGCCAGTTCGCCCAGCGAGTCCGGCAGGTGGGCCGGGGGTTCCGCCAGACGGGTCGGCGGCTCGGGCCGGTCGTCGCCGTACCCCGGCCCGTCGTAGTGGGACGGCATCCAGTGGTGCCGGCAGAACCAGCGGCCGAAGAGGGCACCGCCGTAGATGACGAAGCCCACGCCGATGAGCCACGACTCGACCACGAGCACGGTGCCGACGGCGCCGTAGCTGAGCGCGTTGGTGACGATGAGCGGGGTGAACACCAGGGAGGAGAACGCCCGCAGGCCGGCCAGGCCGATCACCGTGGCCAGCGCCCCCGGCAGCAGGGCGCGCCAGCGGATCTGCCCGCCCAGCAGGAAGCGCTGCCCCCACCAGAAGAAGAGCACGCCGCTGACCGCGGAGAGCGCGATCCGCTGGGTGCCGTGCAGCGCCGCCTTCGTCGCCACCTCCTGGTAGAGGTAGGCCGTCAGCACCACCAGCCAGGTCGCCTGCCGCCAGACCCGGTGCCAGGGACCCGCCACGAGCTGCCAGATCCGCTCGTAGGCGTTCTGCACGCTGCCGCCGAAGGACACGCCGAAGACGGCGAGCAGGACCCCGCTCCAGACACTGGTGGTGCCGATGACCTTGCGCGGGGGGCTGATCACGTCGGTGAGCACCCGGGCGGAGCGGCCGGACAGTCCCATGCCGTCGGTGAGCCAGGAGGCGAACCCGCCCCGCACCAGGGGGTCCGCGGCGGCCACCACGATCAGCAGTGGCGCCAGCGTCACCAGGGCCAGCGTGGCGAACCCCATGGCCCGGTGCATCAGCTCCAGCTCGCGCCCGTGCGTGAACAGCGCCCGGACGCCGAGCCACTCCCACGCGCGGTGCAGGCCGCGCCGCCACCGCTTCACGGCTCCTCCCGTACTCGCCGCCCACACGCTTCCCTGTGCCGATTCATCCACCCCGGCCCGCACCGGGCAACTCGCGGCCGGGCCGGGGGCACCGGCACGGCGCCACGGCGACACGGCCGGGACGTCCGCCGTTTCCGCGCCGCGCCACCGGAGAATCGGAAGCCGTGCGGACCAGGGACCCTCATGCGCCGGGCGGCCGGCGCAGGACGCTGATCGTGAGCGCCGGCATGGGCGCCGGCCACGACACCGTGGCCGCCGAACTCGCGCGGCGGAGCGCCGCGGCCGGGCACGACGCGTACGTCGTGGACCTCCTGCGGCTCCTGCCGTACGGGCTCGGCACGGGCCTGCGCCGCGGCTACCAGGCGTCGGTACGGCACCTGCCCTGGGTGTACGCCGCTCTGTACGGCGCGTTCCTGCGCGAGGGGCCCGGCCGGCGCCCGAGCGGGGTCCCACTGGCGCGGCTCGCCGGGGACCGGCTGACCGGCCTCGTGGACCGCACGGGCGCCGACGTGGTGGTGTCCGTCTTCCATCTGGCCGCGCAGCTGACCGGCCATCTGCGGGCCCGGGGCCGGCTGCGGGTACCCAGCGCCGTCTTCCTGCTCGACTTCGCGGTGCACCGGCAGTGGCTGCATCCGGGCAACGACCGGTACCTGTGTCTGACGGACGCGGCGGCGGCCGCCGTGCGCCGCTCCCTCGCCGTTCCCGTGGTCACCACCGGACCGGTGGTCGCGCCGGCCTTCCGCGCGCCGGCCCCCGGGGCGGCGCGGTGGCGGGAGCGCTTCACGGCCCGTGCGCCCGGCCGGCCGGCGGTCCTGCTGTCCGCGGGTGCCTGGGGCGCGGCGTCCCGCCCCGCCGGCACCGCCTCGCTGCTGGCGGCGGCCGGTTATCTCCCGGTGGTGCTGTGCGGCCGCAACGACCGGCTGCGCGCGCGGGTCTCCAGGGAGCCCGCCGTGCTCGCCCTGGACTGGGTCGACGACATGCCCGGCCTGCTGGCCGCGTCCTACGCCCTGGTGGACAACGCCGCCGGGCAGACCGCCGTCCAGGCTCTCGCCGCGGGGCTGCCCGTGATCGGCCACCGCCCCCTGCCCGGCCACGGCGCGGACGGGGTACGCCGCATGGCCGGCCTCGGCCTGTCCGAACTCGCCCCGGACGGCCCCGCCCTGCTGGCGGCACTCGCCCGGCTCACGGACGACGCCCGCGAACGTGCCGAACGGGTGACCCGCGGCCACGCCCTCTTCCGCCACGACCCACTGGACCACCTCACCGACCTCTGATCCCGCCCCGCCCGGAGACGGCCCCGTGTCGGCACGGGAGCGACCGGACCGGGGCCGGCACGCCTCCCCGCTCACCGGGTGAGGATGCCGGACCGTGCCGCCGGCCGGGGTGGGGCGTGCTCACGGAGGGGGCCGACCGAGAAGCCCGCTTCCCGGCAGTCCCGGACCAGGGCCGGCAGCGCGCCCAGGGCCGCGTGCCAGCAACCGGGGGCCGAGTACCGGTCGCAGTCGTGCAGCAGCACGGTGCCGCCGCCGCGCAGGTCCGCCGCGATCCGGGCCCGTACGGACACCGGGGTGGCGTCGGCCGTCCAGTCCTTGCCCCAAGCGGACCACAGCACCGTCCGCAGCCCGGCCCGGCGGGCCGCCCACCAGCGGCTAGTGGTGAGGATGCCGTACGGGGGGCGGTACCAGCGCGGGCGCCGGCCGGTGATCTCGTGCACCGCGCGGACGCTCCGCTCGACCTCCTCGGCGGTCCGGGTGAACGCGGGACGCCACGGGCGGTCGTGGGTCCAGCCGTGCACCCCGAGCTCGTGTCCGCGCCGTACCGTCTCCCGGACCAGCGCCGGATGGCGCACCACGCGCTCGCCCAGCACGAAGAACGTCGCCCGGACCCCGAGCCCGTCCAGCGCGTCGAGGAAGCGCGGGGTCGAGGCCGGGTCCGGTCCGTCGTCGAACGTGAGCGCGATGTGGTGGCGGTGCCCGGTGCCGGAGAGCCCGGGGAACAGCGGCAGCCGTACGCCGGGGAGCCAGGTGGCCGCCGGTCCGATGTGCGCGGCGGCGGCACCGGCCGGCAGCAGGAAGGCCGCCGCCCGCCACGCGCGGCCGGAGCCGAGGGACATCGGTGACCATCTCCTTCGGTGCAGCGGATCGGCGGCGGACGGCAGCGGGTCAGTGTCTGCGTGGCGCCGGCGCCCGGGTCCCGTCCCGTTCCGGCGGGCGGTCCGGGGCGGCCGTGTCCCACTCCCCGCCCACCGTCTGGGCGTGGGCCAGGCCGATGCTGCCCGCGCCGATCAGGGCGATGCCGATCGCCTCCGGGAGCAGACTCAGGCCCAGGTGGATCGTCTCGGCGAACAGGACCCAGCCCAGGACCACACTGGTGAGCGCGTCCCCGAGGGTGAGGGCCGGCTGCGAGGCCGTCAGCGAGCCGGCGCCGAGCGCGCCCTGCAACAGCAGGAAGGCGACGAGTCCGGCGACCCCGGTGGCGTACAGCGACCAGTGCCCGAACATCGCCCCGAGCCCCTCGCCGAGCCGCCCCACGGCCTCCTTGAGGAGCGCGGCGGTGGCGGCGAAGGACACGGCGGAGGCGAGGCCGAGCAGCGCCGCCCGGGACGCGCCCTCGGCGAGGCGGGCGGCCGCGGCGAGCAGGATGACCGCACCGAGCACCCCGGCCCCGCCCAGGAGCCAGGCGCGGGGCGGCGCGCTGGTGCGGCCCGCCGTCGGCGCCGCCGCGAGGAGGAACAGGGCCAGCCCCACGGCGAGCGCGGCGAACGCCAGCCAGGTACGGCCGTCCGGCCGGCGCCGGAAGACGAGGCTGCCCACGGCCAGCGTGAAGAGCAGCTCTGCGGCGAGGAGCGGCTGGACGAGGGACAGGCTGCCGACGCCCAGCGCGCCGGCCTGGAGCAGGCCGGACAGTGCCAGCAGGCCGGCGCCCGCCAGCCAGGAGCGGCGGCGCAGCACATGGGTGAACCGGCGTACGACGGACCCCGCCCCGCCGCCGTCGTCCGGTGCCTGCACGGCGGCCCGGCGCTGGAGCACCGAGGCGGACGCGTTGGACAGGGCGGCGAGCAGGGCGAGCAGCACCGTGACGGCGGTCATGGCCGCTCACCCGAAGCGGGCGGCGAGCCGCCGGTAGAGTCCGGGCGCGGCACCGTGTATCCGGGCGGGCAGCCGGAGCCACCCGGGGACGTACACCTCGTCCCGGTCGTGGGTGACGGCGGACCACACGGCGCCGGCCACGCGTGCGGCGGGTACCGGCCGCGGCCAGGACCGCGTGTACGGCACGCCCCGCCGGTCGAAGAACGGCGTGTCGACCACGCCGGGGATGACATGGCTGACGCCCACTCCGGTACCGGTCAGCTCGTAGCGCAGGGCGTCGGCGAAGGTGGCGAGGGCGGCCTTCGCCGCGGAGTAGACGGCCTCGCCGCGTACGCCCACGCTGCCGGCGAAGGAGCCGACGAGGACGACGCGTCCGGAGCCGGCCGCGACCATGTGCGGCAGCAGGGCGCGCACGAGGTGGACGGTGGCCAGCAGGTCGACGCCGACGATCTCGTCGATGCGCGCGGCGGGCATGCCGGCGAAGTCCCCGGCCCAGCCCACGCCGGCGCCCGCCACCAGCAGGTCGAGGCGGCCGAGGTGGTCCAGGGCGAGGTCGGTGAGCCGGTGGTGGGAGCCGGGCCGGGTCAGGTCGGCGGGCAGGGCCAGGGCACCGGCCTTCGCGGCCACCTGCTCCAGTCGGGTGACGTCACGCCCGTTCAGCACGAGGCGCCAGCCCTCGGCGGCCAGCCGGCAGGCCACGGCGGCACCGATGCCGGAGGAGGCTCCCGTCACCAGGGCGGTACCGCCACGGCCGGCCGGGGGCCGCGCCGGGCGGGGGGCTGAGCCGGGCTCCGAAGCGAGGTCCCGCACCGGCCGGGCGCGGTTCGACGGGCCTGCGGGGGGCGGGGCGTGGGACATGGCGGCGACCTCACTGCGACGGTGTGCACGGGCGCGCGGGCTCCGGTACCGAGTCCTCGCGGTGTATCCAGGGCGCCACACCCTGAAACACCGCGCACGGCGGAGGTCCGCACGCGCCGGGCGTCAGGTGGCTGCCCGATCATGGGCCACCGCTCCTGCCCATGGACGCCCCCGTCCGGGCGCCACGCTTGAGACGGCGTCGGCGGGTAACTCGCAGGGGAAGTTCGGCAGGACGGCGGAAGGAGATCACGATGTCCGGCGGCGACGACCGCGAGAAGAAGCCCGAGACGGCGGTGGAGGAGGTGCTCCGGGAGGTCGAGGAGGCCGGCGAGCGCCACGGGGACCGGGACGCCTCGGGCGAGGCCGGTGACGCCATCACCCCGAACACGGGAGCGCAGGAACAGGCGCACGGCGAGTAGCGCGGCCGGGCGGGGCGGGGCGGGCCGCCCGGCACGCGGTCGTGCTTCGGCGCCGGCCGGGTACCCGGGTCCCATGAACCACCACCTGCGAGGACCCCAGCTGCCCCCGCCCCGGGGCCCGCTCTCCGCCGCGGTCGACGCCTACCTCCGCGGCACGGGCCCCCTTCCCGGCCCCGCGGACGCCGAGGCGGCGGACCCGTACGGCGACGACCTCCAGCTCGCCCTGTACCTGTGCTACGAGCTGCACTACCGGGGATTCGCCGGCGTCCCCCCGGAAGCCGAGTGGGACCCGGACCTGCTGCGGGTCCGCGCGGCGCTGGAACAGCGCTTCCTGTCCGCGCTGCGCACCGATACGCCCGCCCACGACAGCCTGGACGACGCGCTGGGCGCCCTGCTCGTCGAGCCGGCCGAGGGCACCGGCGTCAGTCACTTCCTGTGCGGCGAGGGCGAGCTGTGGCAGGTACGCGAGTACGCCGCCCAGCGTTCCCTGTACCACCTGAAGGAGGCCGACCCGCACGCCTGGGTGCTGCCCCGGCTGTGGGGCCGGGCCAAGGCGGGGATGGCTGCCGTGGAGTTCGACGAGTTCGGCGGCGGCCGGGCCGACCGGGTGCACGCGCGCCTGTTCGCCGACCTGATGACGGACCTCGGCCTGGACACCGCATACGGCCGCTACCTGGACGCGGCCCCCGCCGAGATGCTGGCCGTGGTCAACCTGATGTCCCTGTTCGGCCTGCACCGCCGGCTGCGCGGCGCGCTGGTGGGCCACTTCGCCGAGGTGGAGATCACCTCCTCGCCCGGCTCCCGCCGGCTCGCCGGGGCGATGCGCCGCACCGGTGCCGGCCCGGCCGCCGAGTTCTTCTACGACGAGCACGTGGAAGCGGACGCGGTGCACGAGCAGGTCGTCCGGCACGAGGTGATCGGCGGGCTGCTGGAGGAGGAACCGGAGCTGGCGCCGGACGTGGCCTTCGGGATCGACGCGACCGAGTTCCTGGAGGACCGGCTGGGCCGGCGGCTGCTCGCCGACTGGCGGGCCGGCCGCTCGTCCTTGCGTACCCCCCTGGATCCGGACCGGACGGCACCCCGGAAACAGGAGATGTCTCATACATCCTGATCCTGCGGGTACCCGCGCGATGTGATCGCTTTGGTACTTCCGGGTGTGTACGCCCCGCAGGACGACACCGAGCTGCTGGCCGAGGTCCTCCACGAGGAGAATCCCCCGCCCGGCGCCCAGGTGCTGGACGTGGGCACCGGCAGCGGTGCGCTGGCCCTGGAGGCGGCCCGGCGGGGCGCCCGGGTGACCGCCGTGGACGTGTCCCGGCGGGCGGTGTGGACGGCCCGGCTCAACGCCTGGCTGACCCGGCTCCCGGTGCACATCCGTCGCGGCAACCTCTTCTCGCCGGTCCGCGGCCGGACGTACGACGTCATCCTGGCCAACCCGCCCTACGTGCCGGCGCCCGACGCCGGTCCCGGGCCACGCGGCCGGGCCCGGGCCTGGGACGCGGGGCTCGACGGGCGGCTGCTGCTGGACCGGATCTGCCGGGACGCACCACCGCTGCTGCGTCCCGGCGGAGTGCTGCTGCTGGTGCACTCCGCGCTGAGCGGTCCCGAACGGACCCTGGAGCTGCTGGAGGCGGCGGGCCTGAAGGCCACGGTCGTCCGGCGCCGCTGGATCGCCTTCGGTCCGGTGCTGCGCTCCCGGGAGGACTGGCTGCGCCGGCGCGGGCTGCTCGCGCCGGCCGACGACAGGGAAGAGCTGGTGGTCATCCGTGCCGAACGACCCCGCTGACGAGGTCCGCAGGATCACCATGCAACGGCGCGGGCCGCTGCTGGTGGAGGGGCCCGTGGAGATCGAGTTGGAGGACGGGACGACGGTCTCCTCGGACCGCTTCCGTGTCGCTCTGTGTACCTGCCGGCGCAGTCGCCGCTACCCCTGGTGCGACACGAGTCACCGGCGCAAGGCCTGAGTCTCTGGTTGAAACCGGTTGTTTTTCGCCGCTCCCCGGACGGCCCCCCACGGGCCGGCCGGGGAGCGGCTGTGTTCCCGGTGCCGGCGGGCGGCCCCACTCCGCCCGCCTGCCCCGGTGCGAGATCGCGGGTTCCCCGCTCCAGAGGCCGCACTCCCCAGTTGCGGGCCTGTTCCGGCGTCCACGGGGACTCACGATCCCGGTCTCAGAAGGCGAAGAGGCTGCCGCCGACGGCGTCCTTCATGCACGTGTTGCCGAAGGTCCGCTCGTACGCGACGCGCTTGCCCTGCCAGACGCCCTGGACGGTCACGACCACCGGGTCGTAGACCTTGGTGCACATGACGTCGTTCGCCGCCTTCAGGGCGTCGAAGTCACCGCCGACGCCCCGCAGCTCGGCGCAGGCCTGAGCCGCGGCGGGGTGGGTGCCCGACGCCGAGGGGGCGCAGTTCAGGGTGACGGCGCGCTCCGGAGTGGCCGTGGCCGCGTCGTTGCCGTGGCCCGTGGTGAGCACCAGGGACGAGGGGGCGTAGAGCGACGACGGGGCGGCGCCCGGTGCGGCGACGGCGGCCCCGGTCAGGGGTCCGCAGACGGCGACGGCCGTGAGGCCGAGGGCCGCTGCCCAGCGCGCGGTGTTCCGCATTGTGTGCATCCTTCCGCTCGAGATGACAGGGTGCCGGCTCCGGATCCGGTCGGGCACCGGAGCGGCGAGCGCCACTCTGCCGAGTCCGCCAGCGAAATACACATCGAACCCATGGGTTTCAGTAACCTTTCGTGTTGAATCAGTGGCGTGAAGTAACGGAGTCCGACCGGCGCGGGCCCGGAACTGAGCGGTTCCCCCGCCCCTGAAGCGGCCGGTTGGCTGAAAAACAGCGGTTAGTTAATCGTCCTGAAACATTCCGGCCGGGTCCCCTCCGCGCCTCTTGATGACTCCTCGTGTTCATGAAGTGATCACCAGGAGCCGGCGCCTCCGTCATTCCGCGCCGGCGGTACCGGCCGGGCACCGACTTACCGGTCGGTATCGTCGGGTGCCCGGACGGCCGACGACGCGGGAGGGACGATGGCCAAGCACTGGGCGGATTTCCAGTACGAGATCTATCTGAACGGGATGACCGGGGTGGTGCCCCGGCTTCCCACCGACCTCACCCGGTTGGAGGACCTGGCGGAACACCGGCTCGGCCCGGGCCCGGTGGGTTACGTGGCGGGCAGCGCGGGAGACGGCGGCACGGCCCGCGCCAACCGGGCGGCCCTCGACCGGCGCCGCATCGTTCCGCGGATGCTCCGGGACGTCCACGAGCGGGACCTGACCACCGACGTACTGGGACGCACCTTGCCGGCACCGCTCGCCCTGGCGCCCGTCGGGGTGCTGTCGATCATGCACCCGGACGCCGAGTCCGCCGCCGCCCGGGCCGCCGCCGCGCAGGGCGTCCCGTACGTCCTGTCGTCGGCGTCGAGCACGCCGCTGGAGGAGGTGGCGGAGGCCATGGGGGACGCCGAACGGTGGTTCCAGCTGTACTGGGGCCGGGACCGCGAGGTGACCCGGAGTTTCCTCACCCGGGCCCGGGCGACCGGGTTCTCCGTGCTGGTCGTCACACTCGACACCCCGCTGCTGGCATGGCGCCCCCGCGACCTGGACCAGGCGTACCTGCCGTTCCTGCGCGGCGCGGGCACCGCCAACTACTTCACCGACCCGGCGTTCCTGGCCGGCCTGGCCAAGCCGGTGCACGAGGACCCCGACGCGGCGGTGCTGCACTTCCTCGGCCTGTTCGGGGGCCCCGGCCACACCTGGCCCGACCTGGCCTTCCTGCGCGAGCACTGGGAGGGGCCGATCGTCCTCAAGGGCGTCCTGCACCCGGACGACGCCCGGCTGGCCGCGGACGCCGGAATGGACGGTGTGGTGGTCTCCAACCACGGCGGCCGGCAGGTGGCCGGCTCGGTCGCCGCGGCCGACGCCCTGCCCCGGGTCGTGGACGCGGTCGGCGACCGGCTGACGGTGCTCTTCGACAGCGGGGTGCGCACCGGTGCCGACGTCTTCAAGGCGCTCGCCCTGGGCGCGCGGGCGGTGCTCCTGGGGCGCCCGTACGTCTACGGGCTCGGCCTGGACGGCCAGGCGGGCGTGGAGCACGTCATCCGCTGTGTCCTGGCGGAGTTCGACCTCACCCTCGCCCTCTCCGGGCACGCCGGCCCGGCGACGGTGACGACGGCCGACCTGACCGAGACCCCCGCCTGAGGCTGCCCACCCGAGGCGCGTCGCGGTACCGGCGGGTGGGTGACCGGCAGGGAAGCGGGGTCCGCCGCCGGCGTGTCGGTCCGCCAGCGCCGGTCGGCGGAGCCGTCCCGGACCTTGACGACGAGGTCGGCACCGGGCTGGTCGCCGGCCGCGGCGAGGGCGAGCGTAGGGTCCCAGCGGGGCAGCAACTCGCCTTGGGCGGTGCGGTCGTACCGCACGTCGTCGCCCCGCCGCGAGCCGGCGCCCGCGCAGCCGCCGAGGATCACCACTCCGGCGTCGGCGTGGGAGTCCAGGCACAGGTCCGGGCCGGCCGCGCTGCGCAGCAGCCCGTCGGAGTCGTACGTCCACCGCTGCGTGGCCGCGCCGGAGCAGACGGCGAGGACGGCGCCCGCCCCGGCCCGGGGCCTTCCCTTGACGTCCAGGCACCGGCCGGTGGCGTCGCGCCAGCGGGCCGGGCGGCCGACGGCGGGCCGGCCCGCGGTGCCGGGTGTGGAGGCGGAGCCCGACGGGGACCGGGTGCCGGGGGTGGAGGACGAGCCCGACGGGGACCGGGCGCCGGGGGCCGCGCCGGTGCCCGCGCCGCCGGCCGGCCACAGGGTGATCGCGAGGACGGTCACGAGCAGTACGGCCGAAGCCGCACCGACTCCGGTCAGCAGCGTCCTGGACGACCAGGCGGGGGCCGCGGGAGCCCGGCGGGACCCGCCGCCCCCGGCCGCCCGTGCGCCCGAACGGCGGCCGGCGCGAAGCGGCCGGCTGGGCCCGCCGGACAGGCCACCGTGTCCACCGTCGTCGGCAGCGCGAAACGACCGGCTGGGCCCGCCGGTCGGGCCGGGTCCACCGGTCACGCCGGGTACGCCACCACCGGCGGGAAACGAGGGGCTCGGTCCACCGGGCAGGCCGGGTCCGTCGCCGCCGGAGCCGAGCGACCGGCCAGGCGCGCCGGTCAGGCCGAGTCCGCCGCCGGTGACAGCCGGCGCGCCGTTCAGCCCTGGTCCGCCGCCGGTGGCGCCCGGCCCGCCGGGCACGACGGGTTCGTCGGTGCCGGGCGACCGGATCGGCATGTCGGGGAGGCCGGGTGCGCCGTGGTCGGCGGAGCGGCGGCGTCCGCCGGATGCGGCGGTGGCGACGGTCCGCGCCAGGAACCCCGGCCGCCCGCCGTCGCGTCGGCGCCCGCCGGAGCGCCGGGGGGTGCCACGGGTACCGGTGGCGTCCTGGAGGCGGCCGGGGCGCGTGTCGAGGTAGCGGCGGGCGCCCCAGCCGAGGACGGCCTCGGCGAGCAGCACGCCCAGGGCCGCGTCGGACTGGCCCAGTTGTTCGGCGGCGTGTCGGCAGTGCGCGCAGCCGGCCAGGTGCTCCTGGACGTCGGGAAGCAGTGCGCCGCCCCGGCGGATCGGGATGTCGAGCAGGCGGTTGTGGTGACGGCACTCGTTGCCGGGCGCGAGTTCCCGGTGGGCGCGCACGAGGCCTTCCCGGAACTTCTCCCGGGCCGCTTCCAGGGCGGCCGTCGCGTTCTGGGTGTCCACACCGAGCAGTCCGGCGGGCACGCGCACCGGCTCGGCCTCGACCTCGGTGTGCCACAACACGGTCTGCTCCAGCCGGGGAAGGCCGTGGAAGGACCGGTCGGTGAGGGCGCGGTTCTCCGGTGTCAGCGTGGGCGCGGCGCGCATCGCGCGGCCCCCGGCGGGTCTGGTGAGGACGGGCAGTACGGCGGTGATGCGGTCGGTGCCGGACCAGTTGACGACGGTGTCCCGGACGGCCACCAGCAGGCGCGGCCGCAACGCCTCGGCGGGCTCGCCGAGCGCAAGCCGGCCCAGGACCTGGTGGAAGGCCGTGGCGGTGACCATGTGGGCCGGCGAGCCGGAGGCGGCCAGGCAGATGACGGCGTAGTCGTGGGCGGACCGCCAGTGCCGGGCCATCAGGAGGGCGGTGGACCGGGCGGCTTCCGCGTCGGAACCGGCCCGCAGCGGGCCGGCGAGCGACTCGTCGGATTCTCCGGGATCGCCGCCGGGCGGCGGACCGGCAGGCCGAGGGGGCTGGGGGGTGTGCACGGAGCGGATTCCTTCGGTGCGTGGTGCGTCGGTGCGTGGCTTGCGAGCTCACGGGCGCGGAAGGAGCGGGAGATGTGCACCGCGTGCCGAACCCTTGCACAACTGCCACAGGGGCAACAAGGCGCGCGTACGACATCCACGGGTGTGGGGGAAGGCCGGAAACCAGCCGTCGGCGACGTACCGGAGTGCCCGGTGGATTCCCCGTGCGCGCACCCCGCGCGCACCCCGTGCGAAGGGCGTGCGCCCACTCCCCTGGCGCGCACGCTCCCGGAGCCCGCGGCCCGGTGGTGGACTGTGAGCCGGCCTGCGCGCCAGGCCCCGCGGGGGACGGCGGCTCCCCCGCGCGCGACCGGCCGCCGGCCCTGTTCGTGCCGCCCGGCCGGCGGTCCCCGCGGCTTCCCCCGCCGGCCGGAGCCGGGCCGGCTGCCCGGAGCGCTCCCCGGAGTGGCACGGGGCTGCCGTGACGGGTCCGGGCTGTTCGTCGCGGACCGGACGCCCCAGGCGGGTGCCGGACACACTTCGGCCGGACGGCACGCCCCCGGCGCGGATTGGGCGACGCCAGTACGGACCGGACGACCTGCGCGTGAACCGTACGCCCCCGGTGCCGGTCCGGACGACCTTCGCCCGGGCCGTAGGCCCTGGTGGAATCAGATCTGCCAGGAACGCAGCCGGTCCGCCGCGCCGTACACGTCGGTCTTGCCGGAGATCAGATCGCGGGCGAGGTCGACGAGGGCGCCGTAGGGCGGGTCGATGCCGACGCCGCTGACGAACATGTAGGCCACGGCGGTCGCGCAGGCGAAGCGGGCGTTGGCCGCGGGCAGCGGCTTGAGCACGGCGAGGGTGTGCAGCAGCGCGGCGGCGCGCCAGGCGGCGTCGGAGTCGACGCCGAGCCGGGGCGGGTCCACCCGGTGCCGGGCGACGGCGGCGACCAGCGCGGAGAAGTCGTCCACGGCGGGCTGGTCGGGCAGGACCTCCTCATGTCGCTGGAGGAGCCAGGGGACGTCAACGTGAATGAGGGAGGGCATCGGTCAGGCGGCCTCGCCCCGGACGGGGAGTTCGTCGTCCGGGAAGGCCGCCGCGAACTCCTCGGCGTGGGTGGCGAAGAAGCGCCGGAAGGCCTCCGCGCCCTCCTGGAGCGCCCGGTGACGGGCGATGTCGGCGGCTGCGGCCTCACGCACGAGGGCCTTCATCGACGTACCGCGCTCCTTGGCGATCTGCCGCAGGTCCTCGAGTTCCCGTTCGCTGAACTCCACGTTGAGAGCTGGCATGCTCCTCACGGTACCGCGCGGGTACTCACGCGTAAAT
Source organism: Streptomyces sp. Y20 (assembly GCF_043195475.1). Lineage (NCBI taxonomy): Bacteria > Bacillati > Actinomycetota > Actinomycetes > Kitasatosporales > Streptomycetaceae > Streptomyces > Streptomyces sp. Y20. The sequence continues at coordinate 66,995 of NZ_JBIDDP010000015.1, read as the reverse complement.
ACCCGCAGGTGGGAGCCCCTGCACCAGGGTACCGGCGGGGTCGAGGGGCGGTGTCCGATTCCCGCCGGTCGGCGGGCGTGCGGTACGACAGACTGGGCGGAGGCGACGACCCGGAGGAATCCCATGACCACGCACACCGCCCACCCGGTCCATACCGTCCACCCGAGTCCCCTGGGCGACCTGCTCCTGACCGGGACCGTGACACCGGCCGGCCTCTCTCTCACCTCCCTGTCCCTGCCGGGGCAGCGCGGCACCCCTGTCGTCCGCCCGGAGCACCGCGACGACCGGCCGTTCACCGAGGCGATCCGGCAGCTGGACGCGTACTTCGCCGGCCGGCTGACCCGCTTCGACCTGCCCTTCTCCCCTGCCGGCAACGCGTTCCGGCACGCGGTGTGGCGGGCCCTGGACGAAGTCCCCTACGGCAGGACGACCACGTACGGCGAGCTGGCCGCCCGCCTCGGCCTGGCCCGTGCCGAGGTCCGCTCGGTGGGCCAGGCCCTCGGCGCCAACCCGCTGCTGCTGGTCCGGCCCTGTCACCGGGTGATCGGCGCGGACGGTTCGCTGCGCGGCTACGCGGGCGGGCTGGAGAAGAAGCGGTGGCTGCTCACGCACGAGGGCGCGCTCCAGCCGACGCTGCTGTGACCGGCAGGGGCGTTCCCGCCCGCGGAGGTCGTGCCGCACCCGATCAGCAGTCCAGCCGGCCGATCCGCACGGCCCCCTCCGGCCGGCCCGGGTGGGCGCTGGTGGGCGTCAGCCGCTTGTCGGCGGTGACGAAGGCGGGCGAACGGCCGTCCGCGGCGAGGCAGTCGCGGTCGGCGGTGAGCCGTACGGCGTGCGGGGCGCCGGCGGTGCGCAGCACGTCGGTGGCGACGGTCTCGCCGTCCCGCCGGGCCAGCGCCCGCAGTTCGCCGGGCCGGTAGGGGACGTGCCACGTCAGGTGCAGTGTGCCGGCGCTGCCGTTGGGACTGGTGCAGCTGCCCGGGTGGGGCAGTCGGTGACCGTCCTGTCGTCACCGGTGGCCTCGGTGGTCTCCGGGTAGGCGCGCCCGTCGGTGGTCTTCTTGACGTCGAACTCCCGTACACCGAGGGACTGTCCGTTCAGGAACGGCTCGACGGAGGGCACGTCGGCGTACGCCCGCACCTCGACGGTGTCCCCCCTCCTCGTCGTAGCCGGGCTCGGCGGCCCGCGCCCAGGCGCCGGCCGGGCCGGCGCCGCCGTCCAGGCAGGCCCGCGCGGAGCGCCAGCCGTCCAGGCAGGCCCGCGCGAAGCGCCAGCCGTCCCGCAGCGGCACGGTCCGGCGTCCCCGGCGCCGGTCGCGCCGGGGGCGAGGGCGGCCGGGGCCTCGGAGATGTTCGGCAGCGGTCCGGCCTCGGGCGCCGCCGTGGCGGCGGCCGGAACCGATCTGCGCGTGACCGTCATGCGCGGCCCTCCCTCGTCGAGTTCCCAGAAGTACTCACAAGTGATCGTGAACGAACAGATTCTGACGGCCGGTTGCGCGCGATCGTCAAGGGTGCGGCACCCTGCGGCCGCCCCCGGGCGCGTTTCGGCCGACATTCCTCCTTGCCCGCACCCCGGGCCGCGTTCGACAGGTCGGCCAGGTGGCCGCGATCGGCGTCCACGGGCGCACCGGAAGCACTACGCTGGAACAGGAGTGGTGCCACCTATTCACTGTGAGTGTGCGCTTGGGAGCGGCGACGATGAGCCGGGGCTATCCGTTCGACGACGCGGCGACGGCCCGGGCTGTCATCGATGACGACGGAACGCTGGTGGAGTGGAACGAGGGCGCGCGGCGTCTGCTCGGCCACCCCGCCGAAGCCGTCGTGGGCCGCCCCGCCGCCCGGCTGCTGGCCGCCGTCGCCCCCGGGGCGGCGCCCCCGGGTCCGCGCTGGGAGGGCACGGTGGGACTGCGCCACCGGGACGGCCGCACGGTCTCGGTGTGGCTGCTCGCCCACCGCCGCCCCCCGCAGGACGGCCGGCCGGCCGACTGGCTGGTGGTCACCCCGCTCACCGGCCCGGAACCGCCCGCCGCGGACGACCCGCTCGTCGAGGCGGCCCTGGTCCAGGCACCGTGCCCGGTCGCCCTGTACGACGACGCACTGCGGCTGCGCCTCATGAACGCCGCGATGGCCGACATCATCGGGCTGCCCGAGGAACGGGTCCGGGGACTCAGGCTCCCGGAGATCGGGGGCAAGCCGCAGAGCGACGAGCTGGAACAGGGCATGCTCCAGGTACTCACCTCGGGCAGCCGGCTGGACGTGCGGACCTTCCTGCGCACCGGCGGCGAGGACCAGGCGCACGCCTGGCTCGCCCGCATGGCACCGGTGCGGGACGCCGGGGGCCGGGTGCGGGGGGTGTGCCTGGCCGCGCACGACGTCACCGACAACCAGCGGGCCCGGCAGCGGCTCCAGCTGGTCAACGAGGCGAGCGTGCGCATCGGGACCACGCTCGACGTCACCCGCACGGCGCAGGAACTGGCGGACATGTGCGTGCCCGCGCTCGCCGACTTCGTCACCATCGACCTGCTGGACCTGCGGGAGCACGGCAGCGAGCCCCCGGCCGTCATCACCGCGCCGGTCCTCCTGCGCCGCACCGCCCACCAGTCGGTGCTGGCGGGCGTGCCGGAGGCGGTGATCAAGCCCGGGCAGGCGGACGCCTACCCGGACCTCTCCCCGCAGGCCGACGCGCTGACCGCCGGCCGCACGATCACCACCTCGGTGATCGCCGGTGACATGGACAAGTGGCACTCCTGGCACCGGGCGCGCGGCGAGCGGGTGCGCGCGTTCGGCATCCACTCCTCGATGTCGGTGCCGATCCAGGCCCGCGGGCTGACGCTCGGAGTGGCGGTGCTCACCCGGCACCGGCGTCCGGACGGGTTCACCCCGGACGACGTGCTGCTGGCCGAGGAGATCACCGCCCGGGCCGCCGTCTGCATCGACAACGCCCGCCGCTACTCCCGGGAGCGGGAGACCGCGCTCGCCCTCCAGCGCAGCCTGCTGCCGCGTTCGCTGCCGCGCACGGCCGCGCTGGACGCCTCCTCCCGCTATCTGCCGGCCGCGCGGGCCGGGGTGGGCGGGGACTGGTTCGACGTGATCCCGCTCTCCGGACTGCGGGTCGCGATGGCCGTCGGGGACGTCGTCGGGCACGGCATCCAGGCCTCGGCCACCATGGGCCGGCTGCGCACCGCGGTCCGCACGCTCGCCGACATCGACCTGGCCCCGGACGAGTTGCTCACGCACCTGGACGACCTGGTGCTGCGGCTGTCGGAGGAGTCCGGTGTCGAGGGCAGCCCGGGCGAGGTCGGGGCGACCTGCCTGTACGCCGTCTACGACCCGGTGTCCCGCCGCTGCACGCTGGCCCGGGCCGGGCATCCGCCGCCCGTGCTTCTCAGACCCGGCGGCCCGCCCGCGGTGCTCGACCTGCCCGCGGGCCCCCCGCTGGGCCTCGGCGGGCTGCCCTTCGAGTCCGCCGAGGTGGAACTGCCCGAAGGCACCGTCCTCGCGCTGTACACGGACGGCCTGGTGCAGTCCCGGGAGCGGGACCTGGACGCCAGCCACGAATTGCTGCTGGAGGCGCTCGGGCAGGACGCGGACTCCCTGGACAGCGCCTGCGACAGCGTCCTGCACGCCCTGCTGCCATCCGGCGGCGCCGCCGACGACGTGGCACTGCTGCTCGCCCGCACCCGGGGCCTGCCCCCCTCGCAGGTGGCGACGTGGGACATCCCCGCCGACCCCGCGCTGGTCGCGCCGGTCCGCAAGCAGGTCGTGGGACAGCTGGCCGCATGGTCGCTGAGCGAGGCGTCGTTCGCGGCGGAGCTGGTGGTCAGCGAGCTGGTCACCAACGCCATCCGCTACGGCTCCCACCCGATCCGGCTGCGGCTGATCCACGACGCGACCACGTTGATCTGCGAGGTCTCCGACACCAGCCACACCGCCCCGCACCTGCGCCGGGCGAAGACGCTGGACGAGGGCGGCCGGGGCCTGCTGCTGGTCGCCCAGCTCACCCAGCGCTGGGGCAGCCGGCACACCACGGAGGGCAAGACCATCTGGGCGGAGCTGCCGCTGTTCGAGGTGGACCGGTAGCGGTCAGGACGCCGACAGCCAGGGCCGTACGTGCTTGCGTGCCTCGTGCAGCCGGGACTTGAGGGTGCCGAGCGGGATGCCGACGCGCTCGGCGGCCTCGGCGTACTCCAGCTGGCAGATGTCCCGGTAGACCAGCGGCGCGACCAGGTGCGGGTGCTCGCGCTCCAGGCGGTCCAGGGCCTCCAGCAGGTCGACCCGGGAACCGGCGATGACGCTGGTCGTGCGCGGATCGACGACGTGCGCGGGCTCGATCGCGGCGGGCTGCTCGACGGCCCGCCGCTTCAGCTCACGGTACTTCTGCCGGCAGCAGTTGGCGACCACCGTGTACAGCCAGGTGCCGAACCGGCTGCGGCCCTGGAACGCGGTGATGTGCCGGGCCACCTGGAGCAGCACGTCCTGGGCGGCCTCCTCGGCGTCCTCCCGGCAGGGCAGGAAGCGCGCGCAGCGCCGCACGACCTCGGGCCGGATCTCCATCAGCAGCCGGTCCAGGGCGGCTTCGTCACCGGCGGCGGCGCGCCGGGCGGACTCCTCCATCGGCGCCTGGTCCTGCACGAAGGCCTCCCCCTGGAAGTCGATCTCAGGGCAGGCATGATAGTCGTATGCACCCCCTGGAGCGGATCGGCCGCCACCGCCTCGAACGGCCCTTGGGCAGCGGCGCCTTCGCCACGGTGTGGCTCGCCCACGACCCGGAGCTGCGAGCCCCGGTGGCGGTGAAGGTCCTCGCCGAGAACTGGGCGCACCGGCTCGACATCAGGGAGCGTTTCCTCGCCGAGGCGCGGCTGCTGCGGCAGGCCGGTTCCAGCCGGGTGGTGCAGGTCTACGACATCGGTGAACTCCCCGACGGCAGACCGTACTTCGTCATGGAGTACGCCGACGGCGGCACCCTCGCCGACCTGCTGGCGGGCGGCCCGCTGCCGGTGCGGGACGCGCTCGCGCTGACGGCCGAGGCCGCGCGCGGTGCCGCCGCGCTGCACGAGGCGGGCATCGTGCACCGCGACATCAAGCCGACCAACGTACTGCTGCACACCGCCCCGGACGGCACCCGGCGGGTGCTGCTGGCCGACCTGGGGCTCGCCAAGAGCCTCGCGCAGGCCTCCGCACTGACCCTGGCCGCGGGCTCGGCGGGCTACCAGCCGCCGGAACAGGCCGAGCCCGGCGCGGGCATCGACGAGCGGGCCGACGTCTACAGCCTCGGCGCGGTCGGCTACGAACTGCTCACCGGGACCGTGCCGGGACCGCCGGGGAAGGTCGTACCGCCGGGCCGGTCGCGGCCGGAGCTGGGTGAGGGCGTGGAGCGGGCGGTGCTGCGGGCGCTGGAGCCGGACCGGGCCCGGCGCTGGCCGGGCGCCCTGGCCTTCGCGGACGAGCTGGACCGGCTGGCGGCGGACCCGTCGGCGCCGCCCGCACCGCGGCTCGACCGGGTCCGTGGCCGGCTCGGCACGGTGACCCTGGTCCTCGCCGCGGTCCTCGCCGCCACGGCCGCCGCGGTCACGGTGACCGTGGCCCTCCAGCACCGCGGCGCCCCGGCGGACGACGAGGTGCGGGTCGCGGACGCCACCGGGCGGGTCACCCTGCGCGTGCCCGCCGGCTGGGGCCGCCAGCTGCGCGGCTCCGGCTGGGATCCGCACGCGCTCGGGCTGTCGGCGGGTCACGAGCCGGGGCTGGTGGTGGCCGACGACCTGGCCCACTGGCCCGACCTGGGGGACGCCGTGGACGGGGTGTTCGCCGGGGTCAGCGCGCACGGCGACGTCACCGCCGCGGTGCGCGCGCTCACGCACTCCGGCTGCCGTTACGCCGGCGACCGCGCGTTCACCGGCGGCGCGTGGCACGGCGTGGTCCGGGCCTGGGACGGCTGCCCGGACGGCGGCTCGGTCACCGAGTCCGCGCTGGTCCCGGCGGCCGGCTCCGCGCAGCCGCAGGTGTACGTGCAGGTCCGCCAGCACGGGGGCGGCGACGCTACCGACGGCATACTGCGCTCCCTGAAGGTGGCCTGAAAGCACCGGCACGGTCAAGACGGGGAAAAGATGCCGGTGTGTCCCGAACTTTTCCGGCGACCCGTGCATCGGACTGTGATGACGGCGCATCCGGCGCCGACGGCGCGCGTCCCGCGCGTGCCGGGACGACCCTGAAGTGGTGAGCGACATGGTGAACACCCCCCGGTCCGCGCGGCAGGGCGCCCTGCTCCTGGGCACGGTCGCCGTGCTGGGCCTCCTGACCGCCTGCGGCGGCACCGACGTGCACGGCAACGCGCCGGTCACGGCTCCCGGTACGGCCGCGCCCGCGCGGGAGAGCACGAAGAGCCCGGCGTCCGCCCCGTCCGCCTCCGGGGCCGGCACGTCGGCCCCGTCGACGGCGACCGCGTCCCGGGGCGGCACCGCGACCACGGCACCCCCGGGTACGGCCCCGGCGGCCCCGGGCACGGCGGCCACCCGGGCCGCGACGGGCAAGCGCTGCCACACCGGCGAGCTCCGTGCCTCCGTGGGCCGCGGCGATCCGGGCGCCGGCCAGGAGAACTTCCCGGTGGTGCTCACCAACACGTCCGCCCGGACCTGCACCCTGCACGGCTATCCGGGCGCCGCCTTCGTGGCCGCCTCCGGCACCCAGCTCGGCCCCGACCCGCACCGCGCGCCGGGCTCCCCGGCGACCGTCACGCTCAGGCCCGGGCAGAGCGCCTGGGCCGGACTGACCTTCTCGAACCCGGGCATCAGCGAGGCGAAGACGGCCACGCCGGCCGCGCTGCTGGTCACCCCGCCGGACGAGCACGACCCGCTGAGGGCCGCCTGGACCGGCGGGCCGGTGCCGGTCTCCGGTAACTCCTCGTCCGTCCGTCTGACCGTGCTCAGCCCCGGCACCGGCCCCTGACCGGCTCCCCTCCCCCGCCCCGCTGTCTCCGCCGAGGCAGCGGGGTTCGTCATGACCGCGCCACAACTGTCACAGGACGGCAACAGCCGCCGCCCACCGCGATCTTTCCTCCCCCACCCGCCATCGAACCCGGTCGACCACACGGCGAGCGGGCCCTGAGGGGCCCTGACCAGGGAATCGGGGACGACAATGAGCGGGATCCCACGCAGGCGGCTACTGACGGCGGGGGCGGCGGGCGCCCTCGGAACACTGGCCGCCTGCTCCTCCGGCACCGGCCTGCGGGTCGGCGGACCGGACCCGGGCGGCCGGAGCACCGCGCGGGCCCGGCCCGTGAGGCCGATCGGCGACGGCTCCACCGCCGACACCGGAGCCCAGCCGCGCCAGCCGGAGCCGGTGCGGCTGCGGCCGGGCCGGCGGCCCCCGCAGTTCGTGGTGTTCTCCTGGGACGGCGCGGGCGAGCTGAGCAACCGGCTGTTCTCCCGGTTCCGCCGGTGGCCGCCGACCACGGCGCCCGGATGACCTTCTTCCTCAGCGGCATCTACACGCTGCCCGAGTCGAGGAAGCACCTCTACCGGCCGCCGCAGCATCCGGTCGGCGCCTCCGCCATCGGCTACCTCGCCGACCGGCACATCCACGCCACCCTCCAGCAGATCCGCGCGGCCTGGTTGGAGGGCCACGAGATCGGCACCCACTTCAACGGGCACTTCTGCGGCGCCACCGGCGTGCGCCGCTGGTCCCCGGCCGAATGGCGCAGCGAGATCGAGCAGGCGGTCGACTTCGTGACCACCTGGCGGACCAACACCGGCTTCACCGACCTCGACCCGCTGCCCTTCGACTACCGCAAGGAACTGACCGGCGGCCGCACCCCCTGCCTGGAGGGCCAGGCGGCCCTGCTGCCCACCGCCGCCGCGCTCGGCTGGACGTACGACGCCAGTTCCCCCGGCGGCCTCCAGATCTGGCCCGGCAAGGTCCAGGGCGGCCGGATATGGGACTTCCCGCTCCAGTCCATACCGTTCGCCGGCCACTCCTCCCAGGTCCTCTCGATGGACTACAACATGATGTTCAACCAGTCCGGCGGCAACCCGCTCGGCGACCGCACGCGGTACGGCCTCTGGCGCGCCCAGGCCCGCGACACCTATCTGGCCGGTTTCCGGCGGGCGTACGAGAGCAACCGCGCTCCCCTGTTCATCGGCAACCACTTCGAACGCTGGAACGGCGGCATCTACATGGACGCCGTCGAGGAGGCGATCGGGACCATGGCCGCGTACGACGACGTGCGGTTCGTGTCGTTCAAGCAGCTCGTCGCCTGGCTTCAGGCGCAGGACCCGGCGGTGCTGCGCCTCCTGCGCACACTGCCGCCCGGGCAGGCACCGGCGGGCGGCTGGGCGGAGTTCCTGGGTGCGGCGGGTACCCGGTCGTCGTAGCCGACCGGAGACGTCTGTTTTCATGGGCGGGCACCCCGTGATCCGTTCCGGAAAGGACCCGCCCTGAATACCGCGCTCGCCGAGGCCCTGTCCGCCGTGCTCCTCGTCGCCGTGCTGGCCTGGGCGGTCGTGCGGCCCTTCGGCCGTACGGAGGCGGTCATGGCCGTACCCGCCGCCGGGATCGCGATCGCGACCGGTGCGATCTCCCTCGGTCACGCCCGGGCCGAGGCGGAGCGGCTCGGGCCGGTGGTGGGGTTCCTCGCGGCGGTGCTGGTCCTCGCCCACTTCTGCGACGTGGAGGGGCTGTTCCAGGCCTGCGGGGCGTGGACGGCCCGGTGGGCGGGGGGCCGCCCGGTGCGGCTGCTGACCGCGGTGTTCGCGCTGGCGTCCGCCATCACCGCCGTCCTGAGCCTGGACGCGACCGTCGTGCTGCTGACCCCGGTGGTGTTCGCCACGGCCGCGCGCACGGGAGTACGGCCCAAACCGCATGTCTACGCCTGCACCCATCTGTCCAACACGGCGTCGCTGCTGCTGCCGGTGTCCAACCTGACGAACCTGCTGGCGTTCACGGCGAGCGGGCTCGGCTTCACCCGGTTCGCGGCGCTGATGGTGCTGCCGTGGCTGGCGGCGATCGGCGTCGAGTACCTGGTCTTCCGGCGGTTCTTCGCCCGGGACCTCACGGCGGCGGCCCCCGCGGAGCGCGATTTCGGGGAGCCGCCGAAACTGCCGCTGTTCGCGCTGGTGACCGTGGGCGGCACGCTCGCCGGGTTCGTGGTGGCGTCGGCGTTCGGCGTGGATCCGGCCTGGGTGGCCGCGGCGGGCGCGCTGGTGCTGGCCGGGCGGTCGCTCCTGCGGCGGCGGGCGACCGTGCCGAGTGTCGTACGGGCGGCGGCCCCGGCCTTCCTCGTGTTCGTCCTGGCCCTCGGCATCGTGGTGCGGGCGGTCGTCGACAACGGGCTCGCCGACGCGCTCGGGCGCGTGGTGCCGGACGGCACCGGGCTGCCGGCGCTGCTCGGGACCGCGGCGCTGGCCGCCGTACTGGCGAACGTGATCAACAACCTGCCCGCGGTGCTGGTCCTGCTGCCGCTGGCGGCGCCCGCCGGGCCGGGCGCGGTCCTCGCCGTACTGCTCGGCGTGAACATCGGCCCGAACCTCACCTACGCCGGGTCGCTGGCCACACTGCTGTGGCGGCGGATCGTCCACCAGCACGAGCACGACGTGGACCTGGGCGAGTTCACCCGGCTCGGCCTGATCGCCGTGCCGTCCTCCCTCGCCGTCGCGGTGGTGGCACTGTGGGGGTCGCTCCGCATTCTGTGAGGGGCGCGGACCGAGCCGAGGGAGGCCGACCGGATGCGTGTGATCGCCTGGCTCGTCGAGGGCACCTGGCCCGCCTGCGTGGACGCCGTCCGCGCCCATGCCCCGGACGGCGTCGAGGTGGTGCTGCTCCACGTCAGCGGGCCCGACGTGCCGGCGGTGGCGCACGGGGCCTTCGCCGGGCTGCTCGGGCGCGGCGGGCGGTGGGGGCACCGCCCGGCGGAGGGCTGGGAGAGTGACCCCGGTGACCGGCTGGAGGCACTCGGCGGCACGTCGGCCGCGGCGCTCCTCGACGCGGCGGCCGAGCGGCTGGGCCGGCCGTGCACGCGGCTGGAACGGTCGGGCCGCGTCGAGCGGGAGGTGGTGGCCGCCGCGGAGGGAGCCGGTCTGCTGGTACTGGCCCGGGACGGGGACCGGTCCCGGCTCGGACCGGGCAGCCTCGGCCCGGCCGTCCGGTTCGCCGTCGACCACGCGCCCTGCCCGGTCCTGCTGGTGTGGCCGGAACCGGCCCCCGAGCTCGGGACGATCCCGCCCCCGCCCTCGGGACCGTAGTCGCTCAGGACGTCGGCGCGGGTGCGGCGGGCGGTACCGGGACGGTGTCGCCGTCCCAGTCGACGTTCTTCATCCGTAGATCCGGTTCGGCGGTGTCGACGGTCCAGCGGCGCCCGGCGCCCGCGGCGGTACGGGTCTTGAGCACGAGGGCGCCGGAGCCGTCGGTGGCGGCCGGGGTGAGGGCCAGCTCCTGGTTCGAGCGGGGCACCAGGACGCCCTGGAGGGTGAAGTCGTAGCGGATGGTGCGGGCGGCGTCGCCCTTGGCCGCGCACGGGGCGAGGCGGACGGAGTAGCCGAGGCGGGAGTCCAGGCACAGGTCGGGGGCGGCGGCGTTGCGCAGCAGCCCGTCGGTCTCGTACGTCCATTGCTGGGCCGGGGTCGCGGAGCAGGCGGTGAGTTCCGTCTCGGCGCCCTGTACGGCCTTCTTGCCGACGACTGCGACACACAGTCCGGAGGCGAGGTTGCGCAGCCTGCCGTGCAGCGCGCCCTGTCCGGCCCCGCTCCCGCCGGCCCACGACGCGCCCGGCGAGGGTGTGTTCCCGCCCGGCGTCCGGGACGGCGTGCCCGGGGCACCGGGCCCCGGGGCGCCACCGGACCCGTGGACCGCCCACAGCACCAGCGGAACCGCCACCAGCCCCCCGACGGCAAGCACGACCACCCCGGCCTGCCGCCGCCGCGCACGCCGAACGGCCCGGTGGAGGGAGCGGGGCGAGCGGGCGGCCACGGGGGCGGTGGGGCCGGCGGGAGCCTCGAGGTCGTGGGAGCCGGTGCGGTCGGTGGCTCGGGCGGGGGCGGCGGTGTCACCGCGTTCGCCGGTATCGGCGGTTACCGGTGGAGCGGAGGCAGGGGACCCCGCAGCTCGCCCGCGGGGTCCCGGTGCCGAACGGCGGGTCGGGGCGGCGAGCGGCGCAGGGTCGCCGCTCTCGCCGGGCCCACCGGCGTCGGCGGTGCCACGTGGAGCGCCGGGGGCACGGAACCCGGCGCCGCGCCTGCGGGTACCCGGTGCCCCGCGGCCGGGCGGAGGACCGGGGTCGGCGGGGGCGGTCCGCCCTTCGGTGCCGGCGGCTTCGGCGGGAGCCGTGGAGGCACGGAACCCGGCCGCTCGCCTGAGGGCGCCCGGCATCCGGCGGCCCGCGGCCCCGCCTCGGCCGGCCGCTCGCCGGGGGCCGGCCGCCGTACCCGGCGCGGCCGGGTCGGCCGATCGGTCGGCCGCCGCGGGCATCGCCGGTGCCGCGGGCCGGACCGGCCCCGCCGGCTGCCCGCCGGTGAAGGATTCGCCTGCCGGCGGAGCGGCGGCGTCACCGGCGCCGTACGGGAGGGCGGGCTCCTGCGCAGGGGTGACGGTGGCGGCCGGAGGCGGCGTGGCGGTGCGGGTCGTCCGGGATTCAAGGTAGCCGTGGGCGCCCCAGCCCAGGACGGCCTCGGCCAGTGCGGCGCCCAATCCCGTGTTGAACCGGTCCAGTTGGTCGGCGGTGCGGGTGCAGTGGGGGCAGCGGGCCAGGTGCTGCCGCAGGTCGGGGTCGATGTCCGTGCCGCCGCGCCGGAAGGTCACGTCGAGCATGCGCAGGTAGCGCCGGCACTCGTCCTCGGGGGCGAGTTCGCGGTGCGCCTGGAGACATTCGTCGCGGAGCCGTTCGCGGGCCCTGCGCAGTTCGACGCCGGCGCTCTCCACGTCCAGGCCGAGCAGGGCGGCGGGCACGGACAGGGGTTCGGCCTCGACCTCGGTGTGCCACAGCACGGCACGCGAGGTCTCGGGCACCCGCTGGAACGCGCGGGACAGCAGCCGCCGCCCGGACGGCGGCAGCAGCCGGGCCGCGACGCGCTCGCCGGTGGCGTCGTCCGGACGCAGGGCGGGGTGGAGGAGCTCCCGGCGCTCGTCGGTGTCCCACTCGGCGGCGATGCGGCGGACCGCGACCAGGATGTGGGGCCGCCAGGCGGCGGTCGGCCCGGCCTGCCGCAGGGAGGCGCCGAAGAGCCGGGTGAACGCGGCGGTGGTGAGCATCCCGGCGGCGCGCGAGCCGTCGGTGCACAGCCGGGCGTAGGCGAAGGCGGCCGTCCAGTGCCGGTCGAGGAGTTCGCCGACCGGATGCAGCGCGGGTGACGTGCCCGTCCATTTCCTCAGCGCGGCACCGAGCTGCTCGTCCGACGGGCCTGCCTCATGCACGGCTGCATTCCTCCAGACACGAAACGGGAATTAGTCCGTACCAACGAGTACGGGGAGAGGTCGGGGCAGCTCGAAAGACACGGGGAATGTGTGTACCTGCGCGCCGACAGCCCACACCTTTACACGGCCGAACACACCCGAACAAGAGATCTTCCCGTTCACGGTATTTCCTTTTCCCCATTTCCTTATTGACGCGCCGTCGAAAAAGCCCCTTCCGTCTCCCTTTCCCGCGGCGTCCGTGCGACGCGGAGCACGCGCCGCACGGGACCCCCGTCGGCGGGTCAGTGACCGCTGACGGCGCGCGCGGTGTAGGGCTGCTCCAGTTCCCCGGTCTCCTCCTCGCTCAGCTCGAGCTCCACGGCGGCGACCGCGTCCTCGATGTGCCCGGCCTTGGCGGCGCCGACGATGGGGGCGGTGACCGCGTCCTGGCGCAGCAGCCAGGCGAGGGCCACCTGGGCGCGCGGCACGCCGCGGTCGGCGGCGATGCGGGTGACCGCCTCGACGATCGCGCGGTCGCTCTCCAGGTACAGCCGGCTGCCGAAGTCGTCGGTGGCGCTGCGCCCGGTGACCGCGCCCCAGTCGCGGGTGAGCCGGCCGCGGGCGAGCGGGCTCCACGGCAGCACGCCGACGCCCTGGTCCGCGCACAGGGGCAGCATCTCGCGTTCCTCCTCGCGGTAGAGGAGGTTGTAGTGGTTCTGCATGGACACGAACGTCGTCCAGCCGTGCCGCTCGGCGGTGTGCTGCGCCTTGGCGAACTCCCACGCGTACATCGAACTGGCGCCGATGTACCGCACCTTGCCCGCCTTGACCAGGTCGTGCAGCGCCTCCATCGTCTCCTCGATCGGAGTGGAGTGGTCGTAGCGGTGGATCTGGTACAGGTCGACGTAGTCGGTGCCGAGGCGGCGCAGGCTGTGGTCGATCTCGCTCATGACGGCCTTGCGGGACAGACCGGCTCCGTTGGGGCCGGGCCGCATGCGGCCGTTGAGCTTGGTGGCCAGCACGATCTCGTCACGGTCGGCGTAGTCGCGCAGGGCCTTGCCGACGATCTCCTCGCTGGTGCCGTCGGAGTAGATGTTGGCGGTGTCGAAGAAGTTGATGCCGGCTTCCAGCGCCTGCCGGATGAGCGGGCGGGACGCCTCCTCGTCGAGGGTCCACTCGTGCGCGCCGCGGTCCGGCAGCCCGTAGGTCATGCAGCCCAGACAGATCCGCGAGACGTCCAGGCCCGTCGAACCGAGCTTCACGTACTGCATCGTTGCTGCTCCTGCCGTCGAAACGATGGTCGGGGCCGAGCCTACGGCGGTGGCCCGGAGCCGACTTGACGGCGCCGGTGTGCGGGCGGTTTGATCCTGGGCGTGCCGCGCCGCCCGGCGTGGGCAGGATGGAGCGGACTTGCCCACGGGTGTTCTCCGCGCCGCTGGGCCCCTGCCGGCCCTGGGCGCCGTGTCAGCGGCCGTGATCGTCGCGGTGACGGCTCTGGCCGGCTGCGCTCCCGGCCACCGCGGTGACAACGGTGCCGCGAAGCCGGCCGCGCTGCGGCTGCCGCCGCGCGGCGCCGGGTTCGACTACCAGATCGGTGGCGCCTATCCCCCGCCGGAAGGCGTGCGGATCGTCAGCCGCGACCGGTCCGACTCCCCCGCGCCCGGGCTGTACAACATCTGCTACGTCAACGCCTTCCAAGCCCAGCCCGCCGAGCGCTCCTCGTGGCCGCCCGACCTGCTGCTGCGCGACGCGCACGGTGCCGTCGTGATCGACGAGGACTGGCACGAGCCGCTGCTCGACCTGCGCACCCCCGCCGCGCGGAAGCGGGTGGCGCGGCGGGTGAACACGTGGATCGACGGCTGCGCGCGGAAGGGCTTCGACGCCGTCGAACCCGACAACTACGACAGCTACACCCGCTCCCACGGGCTGCTCACCGCGGCCGACGCGACCGCGTTCATGACCCTGCTGTCCCGGCACGCGCACGCCCGTCACCTGGCCATCGCGCAGAAGAACACCGCGGAACTGGCGGGGCGGCGCCGGCGGGCCGGGCTGGACTTCGCGGTGTCGGAGGAGTGCGGGCAGTACGACGAGTGCGGGGTGTACGCGAAGGCGTTCGACGACCGGGTGGTGGACATCGAGTACACCGACGCCGGACTGCGCGCGGCCCGTGCCCGGTGGGGCGGCCGGCTGAGCATCGTCCGCCGCGACCGGGACGTGTCCACCCCGGGCAGCGCGGCGTACGTCCGCGAAGTGCGCTAGGGCCTGCCGGCCGGATCATGCCGGGCTCGCGAGCCCTGGCACCGCGCCCTGATCCGGCCCCGACCGGAACGGAAGACCCCGGGCGTGCCGCCCCGGTGACAGCCGGGACCGTACGGCCGCCGACGGACCTGACGGTACGTCGGCCGCCGTGGTCGTCCCGGGTGTCAGGGGGTCACGGTGATCGCGCTCACCGGGCAGGCGCGGGCCGCCTCCCGGACCATCGGGTCGCCCGAGCCGTCCTCATGGCCCGGTACGAGGGTGCTGTAGCCGTCGTCGTCCTGGGTGAAGACGTCCGGCGCGGCCAGGGCGCACTGTCCGGCGCCGATACAGGTGTCCTTGTCGATGTCGATGTGCATGGGGAGAGCCTCTTACCAGGTCACGGGGAGTTCCAGCATCCCCTGGATCGTGTCGCCGGGTTTGAAGGGGATGTCCTCGGCGGGGGCGGCCAGCCGCAGGCCGGGCAGCCGCGCGAACAGGCTGCCCAGGGCGATCTCCAGTTCCGCGCGGGCCAGGTTCTGGCCCAGGCACTGGTGGATGCCGAAGCCGAACGCCATGTGGTGGCGGGCGGAGCGGTGGAGGTCCAGGGCGTCGGGGTCGTCGTACACGGCCGGGTCCCGGTTGATCACCGAGGTGGCGAAGAGGACCGCCTCACCGGCCCGGATCGTGGTGCCGGCGACCTCGATGTCCTCGACCGCCACCCGCTGCAGCCCCTCGGCGATGGACAGCACGCGCAGCAGTTCCTCCACGGCGGCGGGCAGCAGCGCGGGGTCGGCGCCCAGCTCGGCGGCCCGGCCGGGCTGCCGGAGCAGCGTGTAGGTGCCCAGGGAGATCATGTTGGCGGTCGTCTCGTGGCCGGCGACCAGCAGGATGATGGCCAGCGAGACGGCCTCGGTGCGCTCCAGCTCACCCGTCCGCAGCCGCTGGTGGACCAGCTCGTCGAGGATGCCGTCGCCGGGCTCGGTCTCCTTCGCCTTGGCGTCGATCAGCCCGCCGAGGTAGTCCTCCAGCCGCCGGCGGGCCTCCTCGGTGTCCTCGCCGGTCGGACCGCGCAGCAGTCTGCGGGACTGCTCCTCGAAGAACTCGTGGTCGGCGTAGGGCACCCCGAGCAGGCCGCAGATCACCATCGACGGTACGGGGAGCGCGAAGGCGGAGACCAGTTCGGCGGGCGGGCCCTGCGCGATCATCGCGTCGAGCAGTTCGTCCACGATCCGCTGGATCCAGGGACGCAGTTCCGTCGCGCGCTTGACGGTGAACGAGGGGATCATCATCCGGCGCTGCCGCTGGTGCTCGGGGTCGTCCTCGCCGAGCAGGGCCACCCTGCGCTTGCGGGCGGCCTCGAAGCGCGCGGTGATCGCGGGGAAGCCGGGGCGGCGGCGGTCGGCGGACAGGCGGGGGTCGGCGAGCAGCGTGCGGGCGGTCGCGTGCGCGGTGACCAGCCAGACCTCGCGGCCGTCGTAGAGGGTGACGCGGGACAGGGGCCGCCCGCCGCGCAGCGGGTCGTATCCGGTGGGCGGGTGGTAGGGGCAGGTGCGGTCCTGGGGGAAGGCGACGGGTTCGGCCGTGGCAGCCGGGCCGGTGGTGTCCGTCAGTTCCGTCATGGAAGAGACCTCGCAGACGAAGGGGGTGCGTCGTGCCGATCTTCATTAGATGCCCAGGGCATCTATAGGTCGACGCCAAGTTCGGCCAGTTGGGCGCGGGGCGTCATCTGGCCGGAGTGCGAGGGGTCAGGGGGCGGA
The DNA here is from genome assembly GCF_043195475.1 of Streptomyces sp. Y20. Classification (NCBI taxonomy): domain Bacteria; kingdom Bacillati; phylum Actinomycetota; class Actinomycetes; order Kitasatosporales; family Streptomycetaceae; genus Streptomyces; species Streptomyces sp. Y20. Next base: position 50,626 of record NZ_JBIDDP010000015.1, on the reverse strand, counting down.
AACCGGCCGCGGTCCCACGCCCCCCAGGGTGTCTCCCGCAGGAGGGTCAGGGCAACCGCACGGCGTCCGTTCCCGGGGCGAAGGCGCGGGCGACGGCGAGGCTGTCCTCGTACACGTGGTGCCGTACGACCAGGCCGTCCCGGACGGTCAGGTGCAGGGCGAAGCGGGCGCTGTAGGCGCGGCCGGTCGGTGCGGCGGTCTGCCGGATGACGCCCAGCACGACCGCGTCCTCGCCGTCGGCCAGGATGTGCCCGATGGTGGTGCCGGCCTCCTCCGGGACGTGGTGGGCGGCCAGTTCCCGATAGTGCGCGGCGACCTCGGCCCGGCCGGAACGGTGCCGGATCCACGGTGTGTCGGCCCGGCCGTGCTCCTCCTCCGGCCAGTCCAGCCGCCAGTCGCAGTCGTCGGCGTACAGATCGGCGATCGGCTGCGGGTCGCCCTGGCCGATCCTGCGCAGGAGTTCCTGGACCACGGAGCGGGTCGCGGCGGTGCGGTCGTCGGACATGGGCGGCTGCCTCCCCGGGCGGGTGGTGATCGGGACGGGGACCACTGTGCCGCGGGGGGCGCGGCGGCGCGATGACCTCTGAGGTAATCACCGCGTCGGCGGACGCGGCACGCGGTAAGGATGAATCGTGCGACCACCGGTGTTACGCCGGTGACAGACATCCGCGGGACCGACGAAGGGGACGCAGAGACATGCCACTTGAGGGCGAGTACGAGCCCAGCCCGACGCAGTGGGTGCGCGAGCAGGTCGAGCTGTACGAGAGGTCCGGCGGGACCGAGGGCACGACCCTGCGGGACACCGGGCTGCCGGTGATCCTGCTGACCACCCGGGGTGCGAAGAGCGGGAAGATCCGCAAGACGCCGCTGATGCGGGTGGAGCACGAGGGCCGGTACGCGGCGGTCGCCTCGCTCGGCGGCGCGCCCCGGCACCCGGTCTGGTACTTCAACGTGTTGTCGGACCCGCACGTCGAGCTCCAGGACGGTGCGGTCAAGCGGGACATGCGGGCCCGGGAGGTCACCGGGACGGAGAAGGCCGAGTGGTGGGAGCGGGCGGTGGCCGCGTTCCCGCCGTACGCCGAGTACCAGCAGAAGACGTCGCGGGAGATTCCGGTCTTCGTGCTGGAGCCGGTCGACGGCAGCTGACGCGAGAGCGCCGGCGGGGGTGCCGGTTCCGGCCGGGAAAGAGTCCGACCCGGAAAAGTCTGTTCCGGCAAGGTGTGGACCCGTTCCCCGCCGGGCACTCGCTCGTCAGGCCCCGCCGCGCTCCCCCGTCGCGGCGGGGCTTTCGTGTGCCTTGCCCACCGGCCGGTCGGTGACGTCCAGGAAGATCTGGTCGGCGTCCGGGAACATGTGGGTGAGGGACCGCTTGATGCGTTCGGACACCTCCTCGACGCGTTCGCTGTCCAGGCCCGGCACCAGGTCGATACGGGCGGCGACCAGGGTGGAGTCGAGGCCCATCTTCATGGTGAACAGCCCCTCCACACTGTCGATCTCCGGCTGGGCCCGCAGCAGCGCCTGGATCCTGCCGCTCAGTTCGGGGTCGGCGGCCTCGCCGATCAGCTGGTCGCGGGCGTCGCGGCCGAGCCGGTAGGCGACGTAGACCAGCAGTACGCCGATGGCCAGCGAGGCGGACGCCTCCCAGACGACCTGCCCGGTCACCATGTGCAGGGCCATCCCGATCAGCGCGAGGGTGACGCCGAGGACCGCCGTGGCGTCCTCGGCGACCACCGTGCGCAGCGCGGGATCGCGCAGCCCGGCCAGGCCGCCGCCCTGCCCGCGCACCTGGTGCAGGGCGCGCATCAGGGAGACGCCCTCGGCGATCAGGGACACGCCCAGGACGGCGAGGCCGACCACATAGCCGCTGAACGTCTCGTCGGCGCCGTCGCGCAGGGCCTCGACGCCCTGGAAGAAGGAGAAGCAGCCGCCCATGACGAAGATGCCCACGGCGGCGAGCAGCGACCAGAAGAACCGCTCCTTGCCGTAGCCGAAGGGGTGCCGGGTGTCGGCCGGGCGGCGGCTGCGGCGCAGCGCCGCCAGCAGGAAGACCTCGTTGAGGCTGTCGGCGACGGAGTGCGCCGCCTCCGACAGCAGCGCGGGCGAGCCCGCGAGGACACCGCCGACCGCCTTGGCGACGGCGATGACCAGGTTGGCGGCGAGCGCCACCAGGACGGTGACCTTGGTGTGCCGGTCGGCCTGGGACTCTCCGCCGCTGCCGGCCCGGGACCCGCCGCCGTCCGCGCGGTCGGCCGGGGGACCGCCGGAGCGGCTGCCCGGTCGGCTGCCGGACCCGCCGTCGGGTCGGCCGGTGTCCTGTTCGCGTCCGGGCCGCACGCCGCCGTCCGCGGCGCGCGCCGGCGCCGTTTCGTTGTTCCCGGCCGCAAGCGCGGCCTTCTCCCGTTCCGAGGATGTCCCAGTCACTTAGCGGCGACTGCCCCCGACCGGGCGGCTCACACCGTGCGGGACGCGCGGAACGGGGAACGCGGTGGCACGGAGGATCCCGGCGGTGAGGAGGAGACATGGGCGGCGACGGCACTCGCGCGTACGGCCACAGCACGTTCCACCGGTCCAGGAGTCACTTCGCCGACCGGATCACCGCCGACGGCCGGGACGGCTGGCCGGTCGAGGCGGGCCGCTATCGGCTGGTCGTCTCCCGTGCCTGCCCGTGGGCGAGCCGGGCGGTGATCGCGCGCCGGCTGCTGGGGCTGGAGGACGCGCTGTCGATGGCGGTCGCCGATCCGCTGCAGGACGACCGCAGCTGGCGGTTCACCCTGGACCCGGACGGCCGGGACCCGGTGCTCGGCATCCGGTTCCTCGCCGAGGCGTACGACCGCCGTGAGGCGGGCTACCCGGGCGGGGTGAGCGTGCCCGCGGTGGTCGACGTCCCCAGTGGGCGGCTGGTCACCAACGACTACCAGCGGATCACCCTGGACCTGGCCACCGAGTGGACGGCCCTGCACCGCCCCGGCGCGCCCGACCTCTACCCGGCCGCCCTGCGCGCGGAGATCGACGAGGTGATGGCAGAGGTCTACGAGGACGTCAACAACGGGGTGTACCGGGCCGGCTTCGCCACGCACCAGAAGCCGTACGAAGAGGCCTGCGCGGGCGTGTTCCGGAGGCTGGAACTGCTCGGTGAGCGGCTGGCCGGACAGCGGTATCTGGTCGGTGACACCCTCACGGAAGCGGACATCCGGCTGTTCACCACGCTGGTCCGGTTCGACGCCGTCTACCACGGCCACTTCAAGTGCAACCGCTGGAAGCTGGCGGAGCACCCGGTGCTGTGGGCGTACGCCCGGGACCTGTTCCAGACGCCCGGCTTCGGCGACACGGTCGACTTCGGCCACATCAAGCGCCACTACTACCAGGTGCACTCCGGCATCAACCCCACCGGCATCGTGCCGCTCGGCCCGGACCTCGGGGGCTGGCTGGGTCCCCACCACCGCGCGGAGCTGGGCGGCCGGCCGTTCGGGGACGGTACGCCGCCGGGTCCGGTGCCCGCGGGCGAACGGGTGGCCGCGCGAGGACGGCCCGCATGAGGATCGCCTGACGAGGAAGTAGTCACCCATGGCCAAGAACAAGAAGAAGAAGCTCCCTCTCGCCTATCAGCCCGTCGGATTCGTGCTCAGCTGGGCAGGCGGCGCGCTGGCCGGTATGGCCTTCCGCAAGGCGTGGATGGCGATCCGGCACGAGGACGACGCCCCCGACGCCCTGGACCCCGACCGCGGCTGGGGTGAGATCCTGCTGGCCGCGGCGGTCCAGGGCGCCATCTTCGCGGTGGTGCGCAGTGCCGTCGACCGCACCGGTGCGAAGGCCATCGAACGGTCGACGGGCGTGTGGCCGGCTACCGACAAGGGCGGCCGGGACTGAGCCGGCCGGTCAGCCCTGCTTAGGGGCCGTCGAGGACTGCAGGCGCAGGGTGAAGGAGTGCCCGGCGGGGTCGGAGTACCCGCGTTCCTCGTACGGCCCCGCCGCGTCCCTCGTCTCGATCGGCCGGCCGCCGAGCCCCACCACCCGGCGCTCGGCCTCGTCCAGGTCCTCGACGAGGAAGTCGAGATGGGCCTGGAGCGAGTTCTCGGGGCGCGGCCAGCTGGGCGGCGTCGCGTTGACGTCCCGGCGAAAGGCCAGCCGGACCCCGTCGGCGCCCCGGATCTCGACGAGGTTCGCGGACGCGGCGGTCCGTTCGCCTTCGAGCAGTTCCCGGTAGAACTCGGCGAGTTTCTCGGGCTCGGCGCAGTCGAGCACCAAGACGCCCGCTTTGACCAGTGCCATGCTTCCTCCTGGTGAATCCCGTGCGGTTGTCCCCTGCGGATATCCCGGGCCGCGGGAAACAGTCGGCGGGCGCGGCGTGTTCGGCCGCGGCCGCGCGGAAGTGGCCGCCCGGGTGCGGTGGTCGCCGGTCGTTTCGCCGCGCGGCCGATGGCGGTCAGTCGCAGCCGGCGCCCTCTTTCGCGCGCGGCCAGGCCTCCACGGCGTGGGAGGTGCGGACGTAGGCCGTTCGCCGGTCGTCCGTGAGCCAGAGCCGCCGGCCCCGGTAGTGGTACCCGGTGTCGCGGGCGGCGGCGGGCATGCGCACGTCCCCGCGGTACGGCGCCCGGAGCGGACCGTCCCGGGCGAGCACGCCCTCGGGGTCGCGGACGTACTCACGGCCGTCCAGCCTGAGGAAGTGGGCCGACTGCCGGCCGCAGTGCGCGGAGCCGGCGGAGCCGGTGATCCGGCTGACCGGCAGACGTCTGCCGTGTCCGTCGGTCCACACCTCCCAGCCCCAGGCGGCGGCGTACCGGGCGGGCAGTTCGGCCGGGTCGCAGGAGGCGTGCGTCTCCGGGCCCCAGCCGGGCCGGCCCTTCTGGTCCCTGGCCACCACGACCGCCACTTTCGTACGCCCGGCCACGTCGTAGGAGTACAGGACCCGGTCCGCGGACCGGCGTTCGACGCGGTAGCCGCTCCCGGGGTCCTGCGGCTCGGCCATGTCGAAGTAGCGGGCCAGGCCCTCCTGCGGGGTGGCACCGCCGTCGGCGGTGCTCCACGCGTCCGGGCCGGAGCCCTCGAAGATCTCCCCGTCGCACTCCAGCGCCCGGCCGGCCGCGCCGGAGGCCAGGCGCAGGGCTCGCGGCCCGGTGCCGTCGGTGTTCCTGGTGGGCACGTGCAGCGGGCCGCTGTACGGGGACGCCGGGGGCGTGCCCTTCACCACCGGGCCGGGCGGTGGCCCGTCGTCACAGCCCGCCGTCGTCACCGCCGTCAGCGCCGCCACCGCCGCCGCCACGATCCCTCTGCGCATGCCCGCCCCCTTCTCCTCCCGCGCTCCCGCGCTCCCGTGCGTCCTGGGACGCCGGGGACGGCCGGAACGTTCAGCGGGTTCGCCGGCGCCGGCGCGGGTGGCACCGGACGTGGCAGGATCCTGTCGGAGGGTGGCCGTCGTGCCATGTTCCGGACGGGCGGACTCCGGCAGGCTGGGTCACCATGAGCGATGTGAACACGATGCGAGCCATCACCCAGGACGTCCTCGGCGGTCCCGGGGTTCTGCGGTACGTGCGGATGGAGCGGCCGGAGCCGGGCCCCAACCAGGTGCTGGTACGGGTGCGGGCGGCCGGGGTGAACCCCACCGACTGGAAGCACCGGGCCACCGGCGGGTTCCTGGGCGAGCCCCCGTTCGTCCTCGGCTGGGACGTGTCCGGCGAGGTCGTCGAGAACGGGATCGGCGCCGCCGCCTTCGAGCCCGGCGACGAGGTCTTCGGCATGCTGCCGTACCCCTTCGGCCACGGCTCGCACGCCGAGTACGTGCTCGCCCCGGTCCGCGCCCTGACCCGCAAGCCGGCCTCGATCGACCACGTCCAGGCCGGCGCGCTGCCGCTGGTCTCCCTGACCGCCTGGCAGGCGCTGACCGAGCACGCGGACGTGCGGCCCGGGCAGCGGGTGCTGATCCACGCGGCGGCCGGCGGGGTCGGCCACGTGGCCGTGCAGATCGCCAAGGCGCGCGGTGCGTACGTGATCGGCACGGCGAGCGCGGGCAAGCACGGCTTCCTGCGGGAGATCGGCGTGGACGAGCCCGTCGACTACCGCTCCACCGACGTCACGGAGGCGGTCCGGGACGTGGACGTCGTCCTGGACACCCTCGGCGGGGAGACGGCCGTACGGTCCCTGCGGACGCTGCGGCCCGGCGGGGTCGTGGTGTCGATCCTGCCGGGAGGCTCCCGGGAGTTCTACGACGAGGCCGAGCGGCTCGGCGTGCGGGGGGTGCGGATGCTGGTCGACGCCGACCGCGCCGGCATGCGGGTGGTCGCGGAGCTGGCGGAGTCCGGGAAGCTGACGGCGACGATCGCCGGGACGTTCCCGCTCTCCGACGCCGCGAAGGCGCACGAGCTGGGTGACACCGGGCGGACGGCGGGCAAGCTGGTGCTGCTGGCGGACTGAGCGGGCCCGGCGGCCGGCCCGGACGCGCCAAACTCGAAGACATATGTCAATCGAACATGCTCAAATTCCTTCCATCGAGGGTAACTTGACGGTCGGGAACCGACGTCCGGGCGCGGGTGGGAGGTGGTGCCGAGGTGCGACACGAGCCCGAATCCCTCACCCGGCAACTGGGCATGTACACCTGCCGTGGTCACACGGTGCTGGAGTTCCGGGGCGAGATCGACATCGTCGCGGCGACGGAGATCGGTCCGTTCCTCGACCGCGTGACCGGCCGGCCGGGTGCGCGGGTCGTGATCGATCTCAGGCCGGTGGAGTTCTTCGACTGCTCGGGGCTGCGGCTGCTCTACCGGGCACGCGTGCGGGTGCTGGAACGCGGCGGGCAGCTGCACCTGGTGTGCACGCACCCGCTGACCCTGCGCGTCCTGCGGGTCACCGGCCTGGCCCGGCTGCTGCCCACGCACCCGGACCTGGCGGCGGCCCTGGCCCGCTCCGAGGCCGCCTCCGGCTCGCTGTGAGGGACAACGCGTCTGCTTGATCCGGCCGTTGACGGGAATCCGGTCAGCAGGAAGGAGGGCCGTCGCGATGACGACTCCCGTCAGACGCCTGCCCGGCTGGGCCAAGGCCGTGGCCGCGCTCGTGCTGGTGCTCGCCGTGCTGTTCGCCGGGATCCGGCTGGCCGTACTGCCGGGCATCAAGGACCTGTTCGGCACGCAGACCCACGACCGTTCCGGACCCGCACTGCTGAAGTCCGTCCGGGACATGAGCCGTTACGACGCCGCGTCCGGCACCTTCCAGGTCGTCGTGGACCTGGAGAAGGACGCGAAGTTCCTGCCGGACGCGATCCGCGGGACCCGCACCCTCTACGTCGGCGCGGGCACCGTGGACGCCTACGTCGACCTCGGCCGGATCGGCGAGAAGGACGTCACGGTCAACAGCGACCGCACGTCCGCCACGCTCCGGCTGCCGCACGCACGGCTCGGCACCCCCGCCCTCGACCCGCGTCACTCCTACGCCGTGTCCAAGCAGCGCGGGCTGCTGGACCGGCTCGGCGACCTGTTCTCGGACAACCCCAACAGCGAGCAGGCCGTGCAGAAACTCGCCGTCCGGCACATCGGCGACGCGGCCGGGAGCAGCGGGCTGACCGCCCGCGCCGAGCACAACACCACCGCCATGCTCCAGGGCCTGCTGCGCTCCCTCGGCTTCGAGGAGGTGCGCGTCTCCTACCGCGGCTGACCGGCCGGGTCAGCCGCCCGGTACGCCCGGCAGGGCCAGCGCCCCCAGCACTGCGACGCCCGCCAAAAGCCAGGTCACGTGGTCGTCCGCGTGTCCGGGGCGGAGGCGTCCGAGGGGCGCGGCCCGGGCCGGGCGCGGCCGCGCGGGGCGCGTGGGTCACGGCGAGAGAGGCAAGGGCCACCGCCGGCACGGCGGTGGCCGCGCCCCCAGCGGGCGGCCGTCGCGGTCCGGGACACGCAGGCGTGGGCGCCGCCCGCCCCGGCCTCGTTCACCGAACGGGCCACCAGGTCGCCGCCGGGGGCACCCCGGCGGCGAGCAGGACGGCGGGCACGATCGTGACGGTGTCCGGGATCCGGCGGAGCCGTCCGGACTCCTCGGGTTCCTCGCCCGAACCCCTGGCTCCGAAGTCGGCGGAGCCCTCCGGGTGCGCGGCCCGAGTCCGACGGACACGCGGGCGGTGACCCGCAGAGCCGCGCTGGCCGTGACCGCCGACGCGGCCACGTGCACCATGGTGAGCGGGCCGCCGACCGCCTCGTGGGTGACCGCCTCGCCGAGCGCCGTGCCGAACGGCGGCAGGCTCGCGAGCCCGAGTGCGCCGGCGGCGACCGTCACCGCGGCGGCCCGCAGGGGCCGGCCCCCGGGTGAGTGCCGAGACGGCGGCATCCCGGGGCGAGGCGGGGGTAAGCGGCCTACGGAACGCGGAGGTTGACGACTGGAGGACCCGATGGCCCGAACCGCCCTGCGCCTGCCCACGGTGCTGCGTACCGCGAGGAAGCGGCCCGAGGCCGAGGAGCCCCGTCCGCCGGCCGTGCCGCGGCACGCGCTGCCGTTGCCCGTCCGGGTGCTGGCGGTCCTGGCCGCGTTCGCGTTCATGGTGGCGTTCGCCGTCGTACTGGCCCGGATCACGCTCCAGCCCTCCCCCGCGTCGGTGTCCCTGACACACAGCAACCTGCACCCGGGCAGCTCGCTGAGGGCCTATCTGGAGCATGCGCCGGTACGGGACGCGCTCCGGCAGCTCGGCGGGAACGTGCTGCTCGGCGTGCCGTTCGGGGTGCTGGTGCCGGTCCTGGCGCCACGCGCGCGGGGGATGCTCCACGTCCTGGTGCTGACCGCGCTGGTGATGCTGATGGTGGAGCTGGTGCAGGGGGCGCTGGTCACCGGGCGGGCCTTCGACATCGACGACGTCATCCTCAACACGACCGGGGCGCTGCTGGGTTGGCTGGTCCTCGGGCGGCGGCTCGGTCGCGGGGTGCACCGGCGGGTGACCGAGCCCTCGGCGGAGTGAGGGCGGGCAACAGGTCCGTACCAGAGTATTGACGGGTCCTTATCTCACTTCTTAAATCAAGAGGCATCACATTCGCTCCCCCACTCCCCACAGTGAACGGAGAGCCATGGCCTCCCCGCGTCTGCTCCGCAGATGTCTCCTCGCCGCCCTGTCCGCCGCGCTGATCGGCTCCGCCGCCGTCGGCCCGGCGCGGGCGCAGACCGCCGCCCCCGCGGCAGCGGCCGCCACCACCTTCTCGGACACCTTCGACGGGCCCGCGGGTGCCGCGGTCGACTCCTCGAAGTGGACCCTGGAGACCGGCGACAACGTCAACAACCACGAACGGCAGTACTACACGTCGGGCACGAAGAACGCCGCCCTGGACGGCCAGGGCCACCTGGTGATCACCGCCCGGAAGGAGAACCCGGCCGGGTACCAGTGCTGGTACGGCAGCTGCCAGTACACCTCGGCCCGACTGAACACGGCCGGCAAGTTCCAGGCCACCTACGGCCATGTCGAGGCCCGGATGAAGATCCCGCGCGGGCAGGGCATGTGGCCGGCGTTCTGGATGCTCGGCACGCCGGTCAACTGGCCGGACTCGGGCGAGATCGACGTGATGGAGAACGTCGGCTTCGAACCCTCGACCGTGCACGGCACCATCCACGGCCCCGGCTACTCCGGCTCGGGCGGCATAGGCGCCGGCTACACCCTGCCGAACGGGCAGGCCTTCGCGGACGCCTTCCACACCTTCGCCGTCGACTGGGCGCCCGGCTCGATCACCTGGTCGGTGGACGGCACCGTGTACGAGCGACGCACCCCCGCCGACCTGGGCGGGAAGACCTGGGTGTACGACAACAAGCCGTTCTTCCTGATCCTGAACCTCGCGGTCGGCGGCTACTGGCCCGGCGACCCGGACGCCTCCACCCAGTTCCCGCAGCAGCTCCTGGTGGACTCGGTGTCGGTGACGACCGCGAACAGCCCCTCCGGCGTGCCGGTCCGGGGGCTGGCCGGCAAGTGCGCCGACGTCGCCGGCGCGAACAGCGCCAACGGCACACCGGTCCAGCTCTACGACTGCAACGGCACCCCCGCGCAGCAGTGGACCGCAGGCTCGGACGGCACGCTGCGGGCGCTCGGCAAGTGCCTGGACGCGACGGGCAACGGTACGGCCGACGGCACGGCCGTCCAGCTGTGGGACTGCACCGGCGGCCCCAACCAGAAGTGGACCGTCACCGCGGCGCACGACATCGTCAACCCGCAGGCGAACAAATGCCTGGACGTCACCGGGAACAACTCGGCCAACGGCACCCGGCTCCAGCTCTGGACGTGCTCGGGCGGCGCCAACCAGAAGTGGACGGTCGGCTGAGCCGTCCGCTCAGTGCACTCTCCAGGTGTACTTGTCGCCGCCCACGAAGCGGACCACGTCCGGGTCGTCCAGGTCGTGGATGGGAAGGCCGTGGGCGGCGGCGGCCTCCAGCACGTCGGTCACGGTCCGCGCCTCGCCGATCACCTCACCGTCGATCTCCATGATCCTGAACGGCGGCTCGCCCGGCCTGCCCGGGCACACGCCGAGCACCAGGATCCGCGGACGGGACATATGGGGAACTGCTTGTTCGGTCATGCCATCGAGGGTAGAACGCAACACGCCCGGGCGGGTCGTCCCGCCGGAGCCGTCACGTCACGCCGGGCGGGCGGAACGGTCGGGGCGCGCGGGCGAGCTGTCCGGGATCGGTGAGGCGCCGGCCGGTGCGGTCCGGCGTGGCGGCAGCCCCGGCCGCAGCGGACGCGCCGGTGGCCGGGTCCGTCGCAGGAACCGGTCCGCGGCCTCATCGGCGTCTCAGGGCCGGCGCCAGTCGTCGCTGGTCAGGTGCGAGCCGGCCTGGGGACCCATGCGCAGCATGCCGCCGTCCACGCTCCAGGAGGCGCCGGTGACGTAGGAGGCGTCCGGGCTCGCCAGGAAGGCGATGACGGCGGCGACCTCGCGGGCGTCACCGGGCCGGCCGAGCGGTACGCCGGGGCGGCTCACGGTGTGCACGTCGGTGTCCTCCTGGCCGGTCATCGGGGTGGCGATCTCGCCCGGCGCGACCGCGTTCACGGTGATGCCGTACTCGGCCAGCTCCAGGGCCATCACCTGGGTGAGCAGGCCGAGCCCGCCCTTGGCCGCGCAGTACGGGGCCGCGCCGACCCGGGGCTGGTGCTCGTGGACGGAGGTGACGTTGACGATCCGGCCGCCGCCGCCCTGCCGGATCATGCGCCGGGCGGCCCGCTGCCCGAGCAGGAACGGGCCGACGAGGTCGACGTCCAGGACCTGGCGCACATCCGCCAGGTCCAGGTCGAGGAAGGGGGTCATGGTGCCCGTACCGGCGTTGTTGACCAGCACGTCGACGCGGCCCAGCTCCTCGTAGAGCCCGTCCACGGTGTCGGCGGCCTCGGGCGGCCGGGTGAGATCGATCCGGCCGACGACGGCCCGGCGGCCGTGCGCGCGGATCTCCCGCGCGGTCTCCTCGGCGCCCTTGTCGTCGGAGTGCCAGGTGAGACCGACGTCCAGGCCGGCCTCGGCGAGCCGTACGGCGGTGGCGCGGCCGATGCCGCTGTCCGCTCCGGTGACGACCGCCGTGCGGCGTGCTGCGGCTGGGCTGGGCATGACGTCCTCCTCACGTTCGGGTGATCCTGCGCAGTACCCGGGGGCGGTGGGGGCAAACCGGTGCCGGGGGCCGTGGACGTGGCGGGCGGGCGTGGGGCGTGTCCGGCGGTTCGCCGCGCCCCCGCGGGGTGCCCGGTGTGAACCTGGTGTGCATGGAACCCGTCGCCGCACTGGACCGGATCGCCTTCCTGCTGGAGCGGTCGCTCGCGCCCACCTACCGGGTACGGGCCTTCCGCACCGCCGCCCGGGTGCTCGCCGCGCTGCCCGGGGAGGAAGTGGCCCAGCGGGCGGCGGGCGGGACCCTGGAGACCCTGAAGGGCCTCGGGCCGAAGACCGCCCAGGTGGTGCGGGAGGCGCTGGCCGGTGAGGTGCCCGGCTATCTGCGCACGCTGGAGGAGGAGGCCGGTGCGCCGGCCCCGGCGGACGGCCCCGGCGCCGCGCTGCGGGCCCTGATCCGCGGGGACTGCCACACGCACTCGGACTGGTCCGACGGGGGCAGCCCGATCGAGGAGATGGGACGGGCGGCGGCCGGGCTGGGGCACGAGTGGACCGTGCTCACCGACCACTCGCCGCGCCTGACCGTGGCCCGCGGGCTGTCACCGGAGCGGCTGCGGGAGCAGTTGGAGGTGGTGGCGGGGCTGAACGCGCGCTGGGCGCCGTTCCGGCTGCTCACCGGCATCGAGTGCGACATCCTGGACGACGGCTCGCTGGACCAGGAGCCGGAGCTGCTGGAGCGGCTGGACGTGGTCGTGGTGTCGGTCCACTCCAAGCTGCGGATGGACGCCCGGTCGATGACGCGGCGGATGGTGGCCGCCGTCCGCAGTCCGCACGCCGATGTCCTCGGGCACTGCACCGGGCGTCTGGTGACGGGCCGGGGGCGGCCGGAGTCGGAGTTCGACGCGGCGGAGGTGTTCGCCGCGTGCGCCGAGTCCGGCACGGCCGTGGAGATCAACAGCCGTCCGGAGCGCCTGGACCCGCCCCGGCGGCTGCTGCGCGCGGCCGTCGAGGCGGGTGTGCTGTTCGCGGTCGACACCGACGCCCACGCACCCGGCCAGCTGGACTGGCAGATCCTCGGCTGCGCGCGGGCCGAGGAGTGCGGGGTGCCGCCGGAGCGGGTGGTGACGACCTGGTCGGCCGGGGAACTGCTGGGCTGGACGCGCGAAGGACGGCTGCCGGCACGCGTGGCCGGGTCCGGGCGTGGTACCCGGTCGGAGAGCTGAAGAGGAAAGGACACCCATGAACCGCGCCGCCGTGTTCGACGTCGACGGAACCCTCGTCGACACCAATCACCTGCACGTCGTGACCTGGTGGGAGGCGTTCCGGCAGGCGGGTCACGACGTGCCCATGCACGCCGTGCACCGGGCCGTCGGGCTGGGCTCCGAGGACCTGGTCGCCCATCTGCTCGGCGACGACCGGGACAAGGACCAGGACTCGGCGCTGAGCGCCGCGCACAAGGCGCTGTACGGCCAGTACTTCGACCGGCTGCCCGCCCTGCCGGGGGCCGCCGAGCTGCTGCGGCGGCTGCGTGCGGACGGCTGGACGGTGGTCCTCGCCACCTCGGCGAGCGGTGCGGAGCTGGGCGCGCTGCGCCGGGCGATCGGCGCGGACGACGCCATCACGGACACGGCGAGCGCCGACGACGTACAGGAGGGCAAGCCGGCCGCGGAGCCGGTGGAGCACGCGCTGGAGCTGGCCGGGGTCCCGGCCTCGCGGGCGGTGTTCGTCGGGGACACCGTCTGGGACATGCAGGCGGGCAGCAAGGCCGGCGTCCGCTGTGTGGGGGTGCTGTGCGGCGGGCTCCCCCGGGCCGACCTGGAGGAGGCGGGCGCCGAGGCCGTGTACGCCGGCCCGGCCGACCTGCTGGACCGCTTGGCGGAGAGCCCGTTCGGCGGGGAGTGACGCAGGTCATGCCGGCCGGATGGAACACCGCGAGGTGGTTGCCCGTTGAACCAACCGTGGGTGTGGACGGGACAGTGTCCCCGGGCCTCACCTTCTGCCCACAGGGACGATCGTCCGGCTGAAGCCCTGTGGAGCGTCTCGCCGCGAGGCGACCGCCGTCCGCACCCACCTTCCGACCGCCCCGGCCGTGATTCCCCCGTCACGGCCGGGGCTCCCCTCTGTCCGGCAGCCTGCCCGGCGGCCCGTTCACCGGCCGGCGGAACCCGCCGCGGCCGCTACGGCCGTCCGCCCGGGCACCGAGCCGAGGAACTCCCGCAGGTCCGCCGTGAGCAGCTCCGCGTGCGTGGTGAACAGCCCGTGGCCGCCGTTCTCGTAGACCTTCAGCGTGCCGTCCGGCACCAGGCGTGCCGCGCGCTCCCCGGTGAGGGCCAGCGGCGCCGAGGTGTCGTGGGTGCCGTGCACGACCAGCACCGGGACCCCGACCGTGGGCAGCTCCGCGGTGAGATCCAGGCCGGCGACCACGGCCCGGACGCCGTTCGAGGCGCGCGGCGTGGCGGTGAGGCAGCGGTCGATCAGATGGCGGACGTACTCCGGCGACACCTCGTTGCCGGGCTGGTGCACGGCGAAGAAGTCGTCGGCCGAAGCGGCGAAGTACGCCGCCCGGTCACGCCGGAACATCTCGTCGTCGGCCTGGACGGCCGCCGGGTCCAGGCCTTCCGGCAGGCCCGGCGAGCGGACCAGGCCCGGGGTGACTCCGGCGACCAGCGCGGCACGGGCCACCCGCGCGGTGCCGTGCCGGGTCAGGCAGCGGACCACCTCGGCGGTGCCGACCGAGTGCCCGATCAGGGTGACCTCGCGCAGATCCAGGTGGTCGAGCAGGCCGTGCAGGTCGTCGGCGAGGGCGTCGAGGTCGTACCCCGTCCAGGTGTCCTCGGACCGGCCGTGGCCCCGGCGGTCCAGGCCGACGCAGCGGTAGCCGGCTTCCGCGAGCGGCAGCATCTGGTGCTCCCACATGTCGTGGCCGAGGTAGGCGCTGGCGACGAAGACGGCGACGGGCCCGCCGGCGGGGCCGTGGTCGGCGTAGTGCAGTCGGGCGCCGTCGACGGGGCTCGTGAAGTACGGCATGGGGGCCTCCTGGGGTTTCGGTATGGATCCGGCGGCGGGACGGGACGCCCGCCGTGCTCGGTGATCCGATGGTTCCGCGCAGGGGGCCGCGCGGTCGATTACCCGTGACGTCATGCCGCGTGTGCGGGCACGGTGCCCGGGTACCCGGCCGCTCGTCTCAGCCTCCGCCGTGACGACGAGAGGAGCCGAAGGTGAGCAGCTCAGTGGGCAGCAGGGTCGTCGTGACCGGCGCCACCGGCAATGTCGGGACGAGTGTGGTGCGTCTGCTCGCGGAGGATCCCGCCGTCAAGTCGGTGCGGGGACTGGCCCGGCGGACACCCGAGTGGTCGCCCGCGAAGACCGAGTGGTCCGCCGTCGACCTGGCCTCGGACCGGGCGAGCCTCGCGGAGCGCTTCGAGGGCGCCGACGCCGTGATCCATCTGGCCTGGGCGTTCCAGCCGACCCACGATCCGGCCACCACCTGGCGGACCAACGTGCTCGGCAGTATCCGGGTGTTCGAGGCGGTCGCCGCGGCCCGGGTGCCGGTGCTGGTGCACGCCTCCTCCGTCGGGGCGTACTCGCCGGGGCCGAAGGACCACGCGGTGGACGAGAACTGGCCCACGCACGGCTGGCCGGACGCCGCGTACTGCCGCGAGAAGGCCTACCTGGAGCGCACGCTGGACGTGTTCGAACGGGACCACCCCGAGGTGCGGGTGGTCCGCATGCGGCCCGCGTTCCTGTTCAAGTGGCAGTCGGCGAGCGAGCAGCGGCGGATCTTCGGCGGGCGGTTCCTGCCCGGGCCGCTGGTCCGGCCGGAACTGCTGCCGTTCCTGCCGGACGTCCCCGGCCTGCGGATGCAGGCCCTGCACACGGACGACGCCGCCGAGGCCTACCGGCTCGCGGTGCACACGGACACCGCCCGCGGCCCCTTCAACCTGGCCGCCGATCCCCCGCTGGACGCGGGCGTGCTCGCCGAGCTGCTCGGCTCACGGCCGGTGCGGCTGCCGCGTACGGCGGTCCGGTCGGCGATCGCCGCCGCGTGGGGACTGCACCTGCTGCCCGCCTCACCGCACCTGTTCGACGCCGTGCTGCGGCTGCCGATGATGGACAGCGGCCGGGCGCGCACCGAGCTGGGCTGGCAGCCGCGGTACACGGCGACCGAAGTCCTCCAGGAGTTCCTGGACGGCCTCCGCAAGGGCGGCGGCATGGAGACCGAGCCGATGCGGGGACGCAAGGTCGGCTGAGCACATCACCGAGACCCACAGTTCGAACCGAAGAGGAGCGGAGAAAACCATGGCGGTGCAGGAACCCGGTGCCACGTCCGGAGCCGAGGAGCGGCCCGTCCCCAGGGACATGCCCGATCAGCAGGCCGGTCCCGGAGAGGACCCGCTGGACGTCGTACCGGGACACGCGCTCGGCGACGCGCCGGACGAGGACGCCGTGCCGGACGAAGGCGCCGTGCCGGACACCGACGAAGCCGGCAGTGGCCCGCAGGGCGCGCCGCGGCAGGGCACGGTGCACCCGGAACATCCCGGGGCGCAGGAGCCGACGGACTGAGACCCCCCGCGGGCGGGCCTCCGGGCACAGGCCCGCGCGCGGGCACCGGCTCAGCGCGGGGCGCGTTCCTGGAGCGCGGTGCGCCAGGCGGGCAGCCGGGCCTCGCCGACCGGTTCCGGGCGCCGTCCGCCACTGGCGAAGAAGCCGGCCAGCGGCAGGATCGCGGCGCCGACCGTCACCGCGTCGGGCCCCAGCCGGCCGAGGTCGATGGTCACCTTGTCGGCCGGGTGCCGCAGCGCGTACGTCGCCGCGTGCCGGCGTACGGCGGGCAGGAAGCGGGTACCGAGCTGGAGCCCGGCCCAGCCGCCGATGAGGATGCGCTCGGGCTGGAAGAGGTTGATCAGGTCGGAGAGTCCGGCGCCGAGGTACTCGGCGGTCTCCTCCAGGACGGCCAGCGCGGCCGGGTCCGCCGTCTCGCCCTCGGCCGGGTAGGCGGCGGCGAGCATAGCGGTGAGCGCGGTCTCCTCGTCGGTGTCCGCCGGCGGCCGGCCGCCCTCCTCGCGCCAGCGGGCGAGCAGCGACTCGGCGCCCGCGTACGCCTCCAGGCAGCCGGGTGCGCCGCAGCGGCAGCGGCGCCCGCGCACCCGCACGGTCAGATGACCCCACTCCAGGGCCCGCCCGTGCTCCGCCTCGGGAGTGACCAGGCAGGCGCCGACCCCGGAACCGAACAGCACGACCACGGCGTTGCGGGCCCCGCGGCCGGCCCCGAACCACATCTCCGCCTGGCCGAGGGTCTTGGCGCCGTTGTCGATGAAGTACGGCACCTCCTCGGGAAGCGGTGAGGCCGAGCGGAGGAGCCGCTCCAGCGGGACCGCGTCCCAGCCGATGGTCTGCCCGTGGACCACGGCACCCCGGTCCGGGGAACGCTCGACGATGCCGGGGACGCCGACGCCGACACCGAGCAGCCGGTCGGGATCGGCCTGCCGGGCGGTGAGGACCTCGGCGACGCCGTCGCGGATATGGCCGGCGATGACGTCGACGTCGTAGCCCTGCGGGGTCAACGGCCTCTCCGCACGAGCGAGTTCGGTGAGGGCGACGTCGAACAGCTCCACGCGGACGCGGGTCTCGCCGACATCGACGCCGATCATCTGGCCGCTGTGGGGGGCGACACGCAGCAGGGTGCGGGGCCGGCCGCCGTCGGAGTCGACACTGCCGGCCTCCTCGACCAGGCCGTCGGCGACCAGGTCCGCCACCACGTTGCTGACCGAGCCGGAACTCAGCCCGGTGGCGGGACCCAGTTCGAAGCGGCTGAGCGGGCCGTCGAAATACAGCCGTTGCAGCACCGCCGTACGGTTGCCGCGCCGGAGATCACGTACCGTGCGTCCGTTCCGCCCCGCCATGTGGTTCCTTCCCATCCCCTGCCCGACCTGCAACATACCTCCCGGGGAGGACAGGACGCGACTTCACGCCAACCCTTATTTCAAACTATGAGCGAAGCGGGCGCCCGGGCGGGGGACGCCCCGGGTCCGGGCGCTGAGGGTGGTCGGACCGGTGGGGTCGCAGGGCCGGGAGGCCCGGGCCGGGCGGGGTCGGGGGTCCCGGTTCCCGGGGCGGTGGGGTCGGGGCGCGAGCGGCCCGACCGTCGGGGATCGGGGGCTCGGCGAGTCCGCGGGACCGGCACGGCGAGCGGGCTCCCGGGACACCCTCCGGGAGCCGCTCCCGGACCACACGCCCCGGCGGTGCCGGGCGCGCCTCTCCTCCCCGTACGGGGCCGCCGCCCGGGACATACCGATCGTTACAGGACGAAGCTCCTGGCCAGGCGGCTGTACGGCAGTGGCGGTTCTTGCGGCTCCCGTAGGTTGGCCGTCTCATCCGGCACACCGCGACGGGGGTCAGCCCATGCGCAGCAGCACCAGGATCCGCCTGATCGAGCCCACCGACGCCGCCCCGATCGCCGCCCACCGGGCGCGGGACTTCGAGGCCTTCCGGCCGTGGGAACCGGCCCAGCCGGCCGAATTCTTCACCCCGCAGGGCCAGTCGGAGCGGATCGAGAGGCTGTTGGCCGGACACCGAGCCGGTACGGCTTGGCCGGGCGTGGTCCTCGCTGACGACCAGGTGATCGGGCAGGTCACCGTCGGAGGCGTCCTGCCGCAGCCGCACCTGCGCCGCGGCTCCGTCGGATACTGGATCGCGAGCGTCGCCCAGAACCAGGGGCACGCCGGGCGCGCCGTCGCACTCGCGCTTCAGGTGATGGCGGACGAGCTCGGGTTGCACCGCGCCGAGGCGTCCACCCATCTGGAGAATCTGCCGTCCCAGCGGGTGCTGCGCCGCAACGGGTTCAGTCCGTACGGTGTCGCCCACTCCTCGATCTTCCTCGACGGAGGCTGGCGGGACGCGCTGCTGTGGGAACGCATCCTCGGCGACTGACCGATCGACGGGCCCCGACGGGGATCAGCTCGTCTTTCGCACCGGGTGCGGAGCCGTTCGACCTGGTGAAGCCGGGCGAAGGCCCGCCCGGCGGACCCGGCCCGGTCCAAAGCCGTGGGCGGCACCGCGTGGGGCGATCACGGGTCTGATGCCATGTTCTCGCAGCGGGCGGCGGCAGAAGCACCTGCGCAACCCGCAGGCCCACCTGACTCCGAGCGCGAGAACGACAGCGCTCCGACAGATCCGCGCCGTCGAGGACGAGCTCAATCGGACGATGCGCCCGAGGACCATATGCCGAACCACTGCTCGGCGCCATAGGCCTCGAACCGCTCCACCTCGATGAAACCCAGCTTCGCCGCGAGGCGCATCGAGCGGACGTTGGCGGTCTGGGTGGCGAGCACCACTGGTTCGCCGGGAAGCGCGCCGGCGAACCAGTCGAGTGCCGCACCGCACGCCTCGGCGGCGTACCCGTGTCCCCACGCCTGCGGCAGGAACAGGTAGCCCAGCTCGACTTTCCCGGCAGCCTGACGAAGGTTCCCCGTGTCTTTGGTGAGCGTGATCTGGCCGATCATCACCCCGTCGAGATCGACTGCGAAACGGCCGGGGCGCCGGCCGGGTGCCCCGGGCATCGCGCGCTCCAGCTCGTCACGCGGTCGAGGGCCACCGAGATAGGAGCTCACCTCTGGTGAGGCGAACAGCTCGATGACCGCCGCACGGTCGCGGGCCTCGGGCTCACGAAGCACGAGTCTCTCGGTCTTGATCGGAGCGGGCGGCCAGGCGATGGGTCCGAGCTCGGTCATGCCGGTCAGCTAATCAGCGGGTTCGGCAGCGATCAAGATGTACGGGAGGATGGCGGGTTCATGGGCCACCAGCCCGACCGCCGAGGGACCCGCCCGGCTTCTTGGCCTCCTGAGATGTCTTCGAGGGAACGGAGCAGCCCGCGCTCACGCACCCCGAGCACCCTGCCGGTCGCCGGTGCGGAGCGGGTGCGACGCTGATGGCCGTTCCATCGAGTTGCCCCTGACCTGCCTCTTCCTCTTTGATGGCGGGCGGGCGGCGGACCGGGAGGTGCGATGGAGGCGGTACGGGCCGACGCGGTGGTGTGGCGCAACCGCGCACTGACCCTGTTCGACCGGGTGTCGCTCCCGGTGGCGGTGTGCGACGTGCACGGTCGTGCGGTGCTGGCGAACCCGGTGATGGCCGCGGAGTGCGGTACGACCCCGGGGCGGTTGCGCGGCCGGGAGGTGCTGGAGCTGTTCCGGCCGCAGGAGACCACCCAGGTGGAGCGGATCGCCGAGGCGCTGCGGCTGCGCCACCGCTCCCGCTACCAGGTGTCGGTGTGCTGGCGGGCGCCCGGCGGGGCCGAGCGGTGCGGTGAGCTGACCGCGGACCCGGTGAGCGACAGCGTTCAGGAGACACCGGCGCTGCTGGTGATGCTGCGGGCGCGGGGCGAGTGCCCCGCGCCGGGGCCGGCGGCCGGGCCGGTGGTCAGCGCGGTGGAGCGGCGGGTGCTCGCGCTGCTGGCGGGCGGCGCCACCACCGCCCGCGCCGCCCGGGAACTGGGCCTGAGCAGGGACGGCGTCACCTATCACATGCGCCGCCTGTCGGCACGGTGGGGCGCGGCCAACCGCACCGAACTCGTCGCCCGCGCCTACGCCCTGGGCGTGCTCGTCCCGGGAGTGTGGCCGCCCGGTGTGGGGCCGGCGGAGGCGGAGTAGGCGGCGGGAAGGAGGCGGCAGCGGAAATCCATTGGCCCGCCGTCCCGGAGGCTGCCTACGCTGACCCGTGAACCTAGACCCCTTAGGTTCAGGGCACACCGAATCCGGAGGACTCCCCCATGCGACCCGTCACCGAGCCGGACATCCGCGACTCGTTCATCAACTGCTCCAAGGGCGAGGCCAAGCGGCTGGCGGTCCCGCGCGACCTCGGTGAACGCCCCTGGGACGACCTGGACTTCCTCGGCTGGCGTGATCCCGGGGCCCCCGACCGCAGTTTTCTGGTGACCGAGCGGGACGGCCGGCTGATCGGCGTCACCCTGCGCTACCCCGCCTCGCAGCGCGGTTTCCTGCACCGCAGCATGTGCTCGCTGTGCCTGACCACGCATCCCGGCGGCGGGGTGTCGCTGATGACCGCGCGGAAGGCGGGGACGGCGGGCCGGGAGGGCAATTCGGTCGGGCTGTACATGTGCACGGACCTGGCGTGTCCGCTGTACGTGCGCGGCAAGAAGGTCCCGGATTCCGGCGCCCGGTTCGAGGAGAGCCTGACCCTGGAGGAACAGATCGCCCGCATGACGGGCAACCTGTCGGCCTTCCTCGACAAGCTGTACGCCTGACCGGGGCCGCAGGCCCCGAGTCTCCGTCCCGCACGCCGACCTGGTCCGGGCCGAGGCGGTCGCGCGGGAAGGCACCCTGCGTCTTCGTCTTCGGGCAGTGGGGGTCCTGGGGCTCGTGCGCGTCGTGCGTGGCCGCCGCAGCAGCTCCGGCGCGCGGCCGGTTCCGGCGGCCCGTCCCGGCGCGCTGGGCGTACGCCGCCCGCAGTTGCCGCGCGTGCACCGGCCCGTCGGCATCGTGGGCCGGCGCCGGCCGGTGGTCCGGGGCGCCGCCAGGGCGAAGGTGCGGAAGCCCATCTCCTCGACCGGATGGCGGACCACCCGGTTCTCGAAGGCGAGCGCAGCGGAAGGGCGGTCCGGTCGAGGGCGGCGACCACCGGACCCGCGGGGAGAGTGTGGTGAAGACCGCCCCCGCGTGGATGACGCATACGCATGAGCACACCTGAAACTTTGCGGACAGGAACGGTCGGTGAAACGATCATGTTCGATGCGCCCGATGAACGGGAACAGGCCAAGGGATGCTCGACGTACGGAAGTGGATCACAGGACTGCTGCGACTGGTGCGACGCCACCGGGAGCCGGTGGTCGTCCAGACCCTGCGGTCGGCGGCGGCCGCGACGATCGCCTATGTCATCGCGCTCCGGCTGAGTCCCGAACCCGCCCCGCTCACCGCACCGCTGACCGCCCTGCTGGTCGTCCAGGTGACCTTCTACGCCACCCTGACCAACGGCATCCGCCGGGTGAACGCGGTGGTCGCGGGCGTGCTGGTGGCCATCGCCTTCAGCGTGCTGGTCGGCCTGACCTGGTGGAGCCTGGCGCTACTGATCGTGGCCGCGCTGGGCGTGGGACACCTGGTGCGCGTCGACGAGTACGTGGCCGAGGTGGCGATCAGCGCCATGCTGGTGCTCGGGGTGACCACGGTCGGCTTCACCGCGTGGGCGCGGATCGTGGAGACGCTGATCGGCGCGGTCGTCGGCACGGCCTGCAACCTGCTGCTGCCGCCGCCCGTCTGGGTGGACGAGGCCGGCCGGTCGATCGAGGACCTGGCGCGCCGGGTGCGGCAGCTGATGCTGCGGATGGGTGAGGAGGCCGCGGGCCGGACGCCCTGGGAGCAGGCCGCCGAGCGGCTGCACGAGGCACGCCGGCTCGACCACGACATCGTGCAGGTCGACGCGGCGCTGCGGCAGGCGGAGGACAGTCTGCGGCTCAATCCGCGCGTCAAGGAGGGGCTGCTGCACCGGGTGGTGCTGCGCACCGGTCTGGACACGCTGGAGATCTGCACGGTCGTGCTGCGGGTGCTGGCCCGCTCGTTCACCGACCTGGCGAAGGCCCGCGCGTCCGAGGAGCTGTTCCCGCCGCCGGTGGGTGCCACCGTGGAACAGCTGCTGTCGGAGATCGCCGACGCCGTGGTCAGCTTCGCCGTGCTGGTGACCACCCATCTGAGCGAGAACGCCGAATCGGCGGAGAGCCGGCTGACCGCCGAGTTGCACACAGCGGCCGGTACCCGGGACCGGCTGGCCGAGCTGCTCCGGGAGGAGGTCCGCAAGGACTGGGAGCACTGGCAGCTGCTGGGCGCCGTACTGACCGAGACGACCCGCATCATCGACGAGCTGGACACCGAGCACCGCACCCGCCGGCTCCTGGAGGAGCTGGACCGGGTCTCCCGGGAGCAGCGGACCAGGCTGCCCCGGATGTCCCGGCTGCGCGAGCGGCTCGGGGTCCAGGAGGAGCTGTGGCGGAACCGCGCGGGGTTCGGCGAACGTTCTGGGTGAGAGGGCGCCGGACGGGCCGGCGCGCGGAGCGAGGGGCGGGCGCATGAGCGGTACAGGGGTCCGGATCGACGGGAACACCGTACGGCTGCCGGGCGGGGTGGCGGTGCGGTTCGTGCGCACGCTGCGGCTGCCGGAGACGGGCACGCATCCGCTGCCGCCGGGGCTGGGCGAGTTCCCCGTCCGGCGGGTGGCCGACTACGCCGACCGGGTGCCGGAGGAGTGGCGGACGCGCGGGGGCGTGATGCTGCCGGTGTATCTGCGCGAGGCGATGTGGCTGAGTTTCGCCGGTACGACGGAGCCGGCCGCCCTCCAGGTCGGCGCGGGCAAGGTGTGCGCGGTGTCCGGGGAGCGGTGGAGCGACCGGCTGGTCCGGCGCCCGCAGAACTACCTGGTGCTGCCCCGCCAGCCCTGGCTGGACGGCATCAACTCCGGCAAGGGCACCGTCCGCCAGTTCGTGGCGGTGCCCCTCGGTCTGGGCGCGACGGTCGAGGGCCAGGTCACCGGTGAGGAGGTGTGGGGCGGGATCCAGCTCCGGTCGTTCCCGCTCCGGGACGAGGCCCTCGCGCAGTGGCGGCGCCGGGAGGAGCGGGAGCGGCCGGAGCGGGAGCGGACGCTCGGCGCGCCCGGCGGTTTCGGCGTGACCGGTGGGTACGGCGCGGCCCCGCCGCCCATGGCGGGGGGAGCCCCCGGGGCGGCGGGCCCGATGATGGCGTCCGGGCCGGGGGGTGCCGTACCGCCGGCTCCGGGCGCCGCCCCGCGGCGCGCCGCGGCCATGGGTCTGGGCGTCGGCGGTTCGATGCGGCAGGAGGTCTACCAGGACGACCGGCCCCTCACGGACTGGTCCGAGGAGCCGGCCGGGCGGGTGTTCGTGCACCTGGTCACGCCCCCGGAGTGGCGCCGGATCACCGGGGAGGCGCCGCCACCGTCACCGGTGGACCGGGCGGCGTACACCCGTGCGGGCCTGCCCTGGTACGACTACTACGACGCGGACGCCGAGGATCTCGCCCCCACGGACACCCTGGAAGGGGTCAAGCCGGTCGGCGACTGGCTCGGCACCGATCCGGACCCGTGGCAGCCCCCGTCCCCCGGCCAGATCACCCCCCTGAAGGACGCCCCGGGCAAGCCGGTGGAGGACGGCGAGTGGTGACCGCCGGGCGCCGGTTGTAGCGGAGCGGTCAGGCCGGCCCTTCACCCGCCCGCCCCGGCGTTGCACAGCGCGCAACACCTTTTGCCGGGCTTGCCCCTGAGGGTGGGCGCGGGCCAAGGTGGCTGTCACGAGCGGGGTGTGACCGACGACCTGAGGTGCGGCATGGACACGGAGGCACGGGCGGCACGACGGGGTTCTCCCGTGGTCCGGGACGGCGCGGAGCGCCGTGGTGGCGGCTGGAGCAGGCGCCGGTTCGTCGGGGCCGTGGCGGGCACGGCGGCCGTGGTGGCGGTGCCTGCCCCGGCGGCGCCGCCGGCGGACGACCGGACCGCCGCCCACCGGCGGGCCGCCGCCGCGGCCGCCCGCGAACCGTCCGGACCCCGCCCGCTGTACGTCGGCACCTATACCTCCACCGAGGGCGGTGGCACCGGCGTCGCCCTCGCGTCGTACGACCCGGAGTCGGGCCGGATCACCGGCTCGGGCACGCTCACCGGGGTCCCCGACCCGTCGTACCTCGCCGTGCACCCGGACGGCCGCACGCTGTACGCGGTGGACGAGCGGCCAGACGGCGGCGTCACGGCCGTACGCCTCCAGGACCGGCGGGTGCTCGGTACCCGGAGCACGGGCGGCGCGGGCCCCTGCCATCTGTCGGTGCATCCCACCGGCCGCTGGCTGCTCAGCGCCAACTACGGGTCGGGGAGTGTCGCCGTGCACCCGGTCGACGCCTCGGGCGCCCTGGGCGGGCGGACCGCTCTGGTCACGCACTCCTCCCCGCAGCCGGGCCCCGGCCAGACGGGCCCGCACGCGCACCAGTTCCTCACGAGTCCGGACGGCGGGCACGTCCTCGCCGTCGACCTCGGCACCGACACCGTCTACACCTACCGCCTCGACCTGGCGAGGGGCACGCTCACGGAGGTGGCGCAGGCGCACACCCGGCCCGGCGCGGGACCGCGCCACCTCACGTTCCACCCCGGCGGCCGGTACGCCTACCTGGCCAACGAGGTGGACGACACGATCGCCGTGTGCGCCTACGATCCGGGGTCGGGCCGGCTGAGCGTCGGCGAGCCGCAGCCGACGGGCGCCGACGGCGGCACCAACTACCCGGCGCAGATCCTGGTGACGGCGGACGGCCGGTACGCGTTCCTCGCCAACCGGGGCCACAACAGCCTGGCCCGGTACGCCGTCGAGGACGACGGGGCCCGGCTGCGGCTGCTCGGCACGGTGCCGGTGGGCGGGGACTTCCCGCGGCAGATCGCGTTCTCCCCGGACGGCCGGCTGCTGTTCGCGGCGAACCAGCGCTCCGGCACGGTCACCGTCTTCCACGTCGACGCGGACGGCGGGCTGCGCTCCGCGGGCACGCCCTTCGTCTCACCCGTCGCCGTCTGCGCGCTGCCGTTGTAGCGCGCGGGGGCAGGCGGTGCCGCTGAGTCGCGCGAGCAGGACGTGCACGCGCTCGGCGAGCCGGGCGACATCGTCGGCGGGCGTGTGGAAGGGCAGCCGTACGCCAGCGTGTGCGCGGCTGCGCTCGATGCGCGGGGTCGGTCCGTGCCGGTCGACGGCACACCCCGCAGATCGAGGCGCCCGCCGGCCACACCGCATCCGTACCGCGGCAAGGGGTTACGCGAGGACACCGAGCAGGGCGCGGGCACACAGGTCACGCACCTGCTCCCGGGTCGGCTCCCCCTCGCCGCGCAGCCATTCGAGACAGACGGCGGTGGTGAAGGCGAGCCAGCCGCGCACCGCCAGGCGCACCTGCGGCCCGGACACGTGGACCGGCCCGAACTCGGGGTCGGCGGCGAGCGCGGCCAGGATCTGCTTCTCCTGCGCGGCCAGCGCCTGCCGGTATACGCGGCGTACGGCCTGGTCGCCGGCCGCGTCGGCACGGTGGAAGGCGCGGAAGCCGTGGGCATGGGCCTCCACGTAGCCGAGGTAGGTGTCCAGGCCGGCGGTGAGCTGCTCACGCACCGGCACACCGGGTACGGCCGCCGTCATGCGCAGCATGCGGACACTCTCCCGCTCCACGACCGCGGTGAAGAAGTCCCGCTTGTTCGGGAAGTAGTGGTACAGGAGCCCGCGGGACACCCCGGCGATCTCGGCGACCCGCTCGATCCGCACCTCGTCGTAGGGACTCTCCGAGAACAGCCGCGCGCCGACCGACAGCAGCTGCTCACGGCGCTCCTCGGTGCTGAGTCTGCGCCGGGCGCGTTCCCCCTGGTTCGCGGGCATGGCGTCACTCTACTTGACGCCGATTCAACAAGGGGACCACACTGGATCCGTTATTGAACTCACGTACAACACGCGCGCGCCACAGTTTCGACCATCCGCTGGACCAAGGGAGATCGCGTCATGGCGGAGACGACGCAGACCGGGCTGCCCAAGGGTTTCCGGAGCGCCGAGCAGGGCTGGCCCGAGCTGCACCGCATACCGCACCCGCCGCGCCGGCTGCCGCTGCTCGGCGATGTGCTCGGCGTGGACCGGCGCCGGCCGCTCCAGGACTCGATGCGCTTCGCGCGCGAGCTGGGTCCCGTCTTCCGGCGGCGGGCCTTCGGCAAGGAGTTCGTGTTCGTGTGGGGGGCACGGCTCGTCGCCGACCTCGCCGACGAGGCCCGCTTCGCCAAACACGTCGGCCTCGGGGTCGCCAATCTGCGGCCGGTGGCGGGCGACGGCCTGTTCACCGCCTACAACCACGAGCCCAACTGGCAGCTGGCGCACGACGTCCTGGCACCCGGATTCGGCCGGGAGGCCATGGAGGGCTACCACGGAATGATGCTGGCCGTCGCCGGGCGGCTCACCGACCACTGGGACCGGCAGCTCGCGGCCGGGCGCACGGTGGACGCCCCCGGCGACATGACACGGCTCACCCTGGAGACGATCGCACGGACCGGCTTCGGGCACGACTTCGGCTCCTTCGAGCGGGACCGGCCGCACCCCTTCGTCACGGCCATGGTCGGCACCCTCAGCCACGCGCAGCGGCTGAACAGCGTGCCCGGGCCGCTGGCCCCGCTGCTGCTGCGCGCCGCCACCCGGCGCAACGCGGCCGACATGGCCTACCTCGACCGCACGGTCGACGCCCTGGTCGCCGCCCGCCGCCGGTCCGGGGGTGGCGAGGGAGACCTCCTGGACCGCATGCTCGCGACCGCGCACCCGGTGACCGGGCAGAAGCTGTCCGCCGAGAACGTCCGCCGGCAGGTGATCACCTTCCTGGTCGCGGGCCACGAGACCACCTCGGGCGCGCTCTCCTTCGCCCTCTACTACCTCGCCCGGCACCCCGACGTCGCCGCCCGGGCCCGCGCCGAGGTCGACCGCGTCTGGGGTGACGCCGCCCGGCCCCGCTACGACCAGGTGGCCAAGCTGCGCTACGTCCGCCGGGTGCTGGACGAGTCGCTGCGACTGTGGCCGACCGCGCCGGCCTTCGCCCGGGAGGCCCGCCAGGACACCCTCCTCGCCGGGGAGCACCCCATGCGCCGGGGCGCGTGGGCCCTGGTGCTGACGCCGATGCTGCACCGCGAACCGGAGGTGTGGGGCGAGGACGCCGAACGGTTCGACCCGGACCGCTTCGAGGCCGCCGCCGTACGGGCCCGGCCACCGCACACCTTCAAGCCGTTCGGCACCGGGGCGCGTGCCTGCATCGGCCGCCAGTTCGCCCTGCACGAGGCGACCCTGGTCCTCGGCCTGCTGCTGCGCCGCTACGACCTGCGCATCGATCCCGGCTACCGGCTGAGCGTCGCCGAGCGCCTGACCCTGATGCCGGAGGGGCTGCGCCTGCGGCTGGAGCGGCGGCGCCCGGCGGCCGGGTCCGCGCGGTCCGCGGGGGGTTCGGCGCAGTCGCCCGGGGACTCCCCCGAGGCCGACGCCCGCTGTCCGGTCGCCGGGGCCCCGGTGCCGGTCACGGCTGACGAGGGCGCCGGATCAGGCGACCGGTGCCCAGTGCGCGGGGCGGGTGACTGACCCGGGCAGACGCGTGCCGGCGCTGCCCCGGGCCGCGTCGACCTGCGGCTGGGTGAGGAAGAAGGCCCCGGTGAGGTCGGCGTCGGTCAGGTCGGCGTCGCGCAGATCGGCGCCGATCATGTCGGCGGTGCGCAGGTCCGCGCCGGTGAGGTCGGCGGCGATGAGAATGGCGCCGCGCAGGCTCGCCCCGCGCAGGTCGGCGCCCCCGAGCCGGGCTCCGACGAGGTCCGCGCCCCGCCGGTCCCTGCCCTTGCCCCTCCCCTTGGTCCTGGGGCCGGCGTCGGCCCGTACCAGCTCGCTGGTGCGCAGCAGCAGGGCGTTGACCTCCTGCCGGTGTGCGGCCACGTCCAGCGCGGCCAGTTCCTCGGGGGTTTGCCGGGTGAGGCGTTCGGTCCTCTCCAGCGCCCGGCGCAGCGCGGGGTGGACGGGGCCGGCGGCGGGCAGGCCGAGCGCCTCGGTCAGGTACCACAGCAGTTCGTGCAGCTGCCGTACGACCGGGAACGCGTCGAACATCCGGCGGGCGTGCTCCGGGGAGCCGCTGCGCCAGTCCTGCCCGCCGAAGGTGACCTGGGAGACCTTCTGCCCGGCACCGAAGCAGTCGTAGACCGTGCAGCCGGTGAAGCCCCGCGGGCGCAGCTCGGCGTGGACACCGCAGCGGTGGTCCCCGCCGAGGTTGGGGCAGGGTCTGCCCGCGGGCTTGTCCAGCGCGAAGTCGGCGGATCGGGCGAAGGGCAGGGCGACGCAGCACAGCCCGAAACAGTGGGCGCAGTCTCCGCGCAGCTCCGGAAGACCGGCTATCTGATCCGACATGGCGACCAGCCTACTGACCTGCGCAGCCGCCTTGTCCGCCGCCGCTCACCCCGTGCCCCGGGCGGTCCGGCACCGACGGGCGCTCAGCGGCGGCGGGGCGCGGCGCGTGCCGGGCTACCGCAGGCGCTGAGCGAGTGCCTTGACGAGGTCGGTCCGCGCCACCCGGAGTGCGAAGTGCTTCGGGGAGCCGGCGGCCGGGCGGGCGTACCAGGGCAGGGCCCGGCGTCGCCACTTGGCGGGGGGCAGGTCCGCGGGGAGCGC
This sequence comes from Streptomyces sp. Y20, assembly GCF_043195475.1. Classification (NCBI taxonomy): domain Bacteria; kingdom Bacillati; phylum Actinomycetota; class Actinomycetes; order Kitasatosporales; family Streptomycetaceae; genus Streptomyces; species Streptomyces sp. Y20. The sequence goes on along the minus strand of NZ_JBIDDP010000015.1, from coordinate 21,886 downwards.
GGGCAGCGGTACCGCCCACGGTCCCAGCCGGAGTTCGCCCGACCAGACGCCGGCCGGGAGCGTGCCGACGGGCACGGTGGCGTGGAAGTCCCCGGGCCCGGAGGTGCACCGGACCGGGAACTCGGCGGTCGCGCCGCTGTCGTTCGTCAGCGCCAGCACGAGGGCGTCCGGCGGGTACTCGGCCAGCTCGCAGCGTCCGCCGAACCGCAGCGCGGGGGGCGTCCCGTCGCTCCACCGGATGGCGCCGTCGAGGCGGAGAAGAGGCGCCACCCGGTGTTTGGTCTCGCCGAGGTCGAGCGTGAAGTTGCCGTGGGGTCTGGTGGTGTAGAGGGTGACGGCGCGCGGCCCCTCCGGGGTGGCGAGCACCCGCGTGGTGGCCGCGCCCGAGACGCCGTCGGCGCGCTTGCTGCCGATCCGCACCTCCTTGGTGAGCCCCTGGGCGCCGACCGCGAGGGAGATGTCCCACAGTCCGTCCGCCAGCGGCTCGCCGTCGGCGGCGGTGGCGGGGTCGACGGTGGCCTCGAACCCGGCGAGGTCGTAGCCGTACCGGCCCTCGTCGTCCTGGGCGCCGAGCCCGGGGGTGGCCGTGTGCGTGACGGGCAGCCGGTACTCGGTGCCGCTGTCGCGCTCGCGCAGGACCAGCGCGGTGGTGACGTCGCGGGTCTCGACGCGGTGGATGTAGCCGTGGCCGGCCAGGTGGAGCGTGCCGCCGTCCATCCCGGCACGGGTGATGTGATGGCGGATCCCCAGCTGCGCGGTGACGTCGTAGCAGAGGTCGGGGATCGCCCGGGCGGGGTCGCGCAGGAACGGGTATCGGGCGAGGGCCCGGCCGCCGTCGACGAGGACGGGGGTGGCGGCCCCGGACCGGGCGAGCCCCTTCTCGAACTCCACGAGTTCCAGCAGTTCGTCCAGCATGCGGTGGCGTACGAGGTGCAGCCGCAGCCGGGCCATGGCCGACAGCCGTCCGTTCAGCCCCTCGTGCCACAACGGCTCGATGGCCGCGGCGAGTTGGCCGAGCATCTTCTCCTGGGTCTCGCGGGGCTCGAAGACCAGCTGGTCGGCGACCATCTGCTGGACTTCCACGGTCAGATGCCGGTGTGCCAGGTGATCGCGGCCGGGGCCGGGCGGCACGTTGTCCAGGATCAGGTCGACCATGCGGGGCAGGAACCGGAGCCGGAGCTCGGAGCCCTTGAGCCGGCGGGTGATGTTGCCCTCGTCCTCGCGCAGCACCCAGTACAGGCAGTCGTAGTCGGCGACCACCGAGACACCGGAGGCGTGCAGATAGGCGGCGCCGACGAACAGCTGGTCCTCGCCGATCGCCAGGTCGGTGGGGAAGCGCAGCCCCAGCCTCTCCAGCAGCTCCCGCCGGAACAGCTTCATCGGGTTCAGCGTCCAGTACACCCGGGAGGAGAAGACATCCGTGTGCGGCTGGTTCCGCCGGAACATCGACGTGGGCGCCCCGCGTCCGCCGACACCCACCATCTTGCCGAGCACGATGTCGGTGCCGTTCTCCTCGGCCATCGCCACCATGCGCTCGAGTGCCTCCGGGCCGAGGTGGTCGTCGGCGTCCAGGAAGAACACGTACGTGCCGGTGGCGTGGTCGAGTCCGGTGTTGCGCGGTGCGGACGGGCCGCCCGAGTTCGCCTGGTGGAAGACGCGCAGCAGGCCCGGATAGCGGGCGTCCAGGCGGTCCAGCTCCGCGGCGGTGCCGTCCGTCGAGCCGTCGTCGACGACGATGACCTCGAGCCGGTCGCGGCCGATGCTCTGCTCGGCCACCGAGGTGACGCAGCGCGTCAGATACGGCATCGCGTTGTACGCGGCGATGATGACCGAGACGGTGACGCCGGACATGGGAACGCGCTCCATATTCACTGCTCAGCGAAAGTTTCGGGTTTCTGTGAACCTACCACGGACCGAAATCGGCACTGATTAGTTGCCTCATGAAATGACTGCCGGGACGGCTCCGAGCCGAATAGCGTTCTCGCCCGCGCAATTCCCGCGGTGCGGCGCCCGGCGGGCGGTGTCCGCGTCAGGCCTCGTCCCGGGCGAGGGACAGCAGCCGGTCCAGGACGTGCGGGGCGCCCGCGCGCAGGCCGTCGTGCTCGTACTCGTTGGTGACCCAGGGGCGCAGACCGCGGATCGCCTCGGCCGTCTCCAGCGAGTGCGCCGTGTCGACGTACATGTCGTCGTGGTAGACGGCGGCGGCGGCCGGGACCTCGTTGGCGGCGAGGCGGGCGGGGTCGTACAGCGGGCGCCAGTCGGTGCGGGCGGCGAGCAGCTCGGCGGTCTCGCGCAGTGGGCGCAGCGCCGGGTCGGTGTCGAACATCCAGGGGTGGACCGTCTCTCCGGTGAAGAGGACGGGCGCGTCGCCGGCGAGTGCCTTGGCCGCGTCGAACTGCGGGAACTCCGCGCGGACGCGTTCGGCGGCCCAGGCGGTGGGGCGGGCGTCCTGGCCGTAGATCGCCTCGTGGACGAGGGCGTACAGGGGGTGGCCGGCGTACGACAGCAGGCCCCGCACCTGCTCCTGGAAGGCGTCGGACAGCTCGAGGCCCGCCGGGGTACGCACGAAGGCGTCCTCCAGGAGGTGGTGCAGACGGTGGCTGCCGTCGCTCGCGCCGAGCATCAGGCCGAGGGACTGGAAGGCCTCCACGGTGAGGCGGTGGCCGCCCGGCAGGACCACGTCCTGGCCGAGGAGGTGGTCCGCGATCCGGCGGGCCCGCTCGACGTCCTGCGGATAGCGGGCGTAGTGCGCGATGACCTTGCGTTCGACGCGCGGGTAGGCGGCCCGGTAGACGTCGTCGGCATGGGCGTGCAGGGAGGGCAGGCCGCCGGTGACGATCGCGGTGTCGATGCCCTCGGGGGCCAGCGAGAGGTACGTCACGGTGCAGAAGCCGCCGAAGCTCTGGCCGAGCACGGTCCAGGGGGCGCCGCCGGTGACCTGGGGTCGGATGGCCTCGCAGTCGCGGACGATCGAGTCGGCGCGGAAGCGGGCGAGGTGATCGGCCTGCTCGGCGGGGCCGCCGCGCAGCGGCAGCGTCTGGCGGGTCGCGGGTGTGGAGCGGCCGGTTCCGCGCTGGTCGAGCATGAGGACGCGGTACTCCTCCAGCGCCCGGCCGAGCCAGGCCTGCCGCCCGACGAAACGATTCGCCCCGAAGCCGGGACCGCCCTGGAGGTAGAGCATCCAGGGCAGTTCCTGCCCGGCCTTGTCACCGGCCACCACCTCGCGGGCGTACAACTCGATGGTCTCGCCGTCCGGGTCGGCGTGGTCGAGGGGCACCGTGAAGTGACGGTCGGTGAGGACGACACCGGGCTGGCGGTAGCTGAGGCTCAACAGGTCTCCCGGGACGGATGGGACGGACACGTCCCAGTTCAGCACATGAGCGCACCGGAGCCGACCCCCGGGATCACGGTTCGTCACTGAACCGCCGGTCAGCGCGGGTCGGCGTGCGGGGAGGCCGGAGCGGCGCACCGCCGGCTCAGGCCGGAGCGCCGGCCGCCGGTGCCGCCGGCGCCGGGCCGGACGCGCGAACGGATCGCCGGGGTGTGCCGGACGTCGGGGCGGCCCCCGTGCCGGGGACACGGGCCGAGGTCATCCGGTGCGTTCCGGCTCGCCGGGCCTCGCTCACCGGCGGCCCGTGCGGCAGACGCGGCGGCCGGCCATCCGGTGGAGGTGGCGCACCTCGGCGATACCCGTGACACGCCGGTGTGACGGCTGACGGCCCACGCCCGCGGACTGCCGGTGGTAGCGGACCGGCCGAGGCGGCGGCCCGCGGCAGCGCCCTGTCCGGACCCGCGCACACGGGCTCCCCGGCGGCATCCCGCGCTGCGCCGGCCGGTCGTCCGCACCGAGCCGCGCACCCGGCACACGCCCGCGGCGGTACCGGCCGGTGGTGGGGGCTCGGCTCACCGGCGGTGAACCGAGCCGCGGCCCCCGCCGGCGCACTACCCTGCATTCGTCAGACGACCGTCACCGAGGAGCCGCGATGCGTGTCGCCCTGTTCCTGACCTGTGTCAACGACACGCTGTATCCGGACACCGGGCGGGCCGTGGTGAGGCTGCTGACCAGACTCGGCGTCGAGGTCGACTTCCCGGGCGGCCAGACGTGCTGCGGACAGGCCCACTACAACACCGGCTACCGGCACCAGGCCGAGCCGCTGGCCCGGCACTTCGCCGAGGTGTTCGCGGGGTACGAGGCCATCGTGACCCCGTCGGGATCCTGCGGGGCGATGGTGCGGGAGCTGTATCCGCGGCTGGGTGAGCGGGCCCGGGCCGAGGGGCGCGGGGACGCGCTGGCGCGGACGCTGGCGCCGGTGGTGCCGAGGACGTACGAGCTGACGGAGTTCCTGGTGGACGTGCTCGGGGTGACGGACGTCGGGGCGTACTACCCGCACAAGGTCACCTACCATCCCACCTGCCACGGCCTGCGCGGCCTCGGGCTCGGCGACCGGCCCCGGCGGCTGCTGGCGGCCGTCCGGGGGCTGGAGCTGGCCGAGCTGCCCGGTGCCGAGGAGTGCTGCGGCTTCGGCGGCACGTTCGCGCTGAAGAACGCCGAGGTGTCGGCCGCGATGGGCGCGGACAAGGTGCGCAGCGCCGAGTCGACCGGCGCGGAGGTGCTCTGCGCGGCCGACAACTCCTGTCTGATGCACATCGGCGGCATGATGAGCCGGCTGCGGACCGACCTGCGGCCGGTGCACCTCGCGGAGATCCTGGCGAGCACGGAGGAGGAAACGGCGGTATGAGCGCAACGTTCGTCGGCATGCCCGCGTTCCCGGAGGCCGCGCGCCGGGCCGTGCACGATCCCGTCCTGCGCGCGAACCTGCGGCACGCCACGCACACCATCCGGGCCAAACGCGCCAGGGCGGTGGGCGAGTTGTCCGACTGGGCGGAGCTGCGGGAGGCGGGCCGCCGCATCAAGGACCATACGCTGCGCCATCTCGACCGCTACCTCGTGCAGTTGGAGGAGTCGGTCACCGCCGCCGGGGGCACGGTCCACTGGGCGGCGGACGCCGGGGAGGCCAACGCCATCGTCGCCCGGCTGGTGAAGGAGACCGGTGAGTCCGAGGTCGTCAAGGTCAAGTCGATGGCCACGCAGGAGATCGGGCTGAACGAGGCGCTGGAGGCGGAGGGCATCCGTGCCTACGAGACCGATCTCGCCGAACTGATCGTGCAGTTGGGCAGGGACCGGCCCTCACACATCCTGGTCCCGGCGATCCACCGCAACCGGGGGGAGATCCGGGACATCTTCGTCCGCGAGATGGGCGCGTGGGGCCGCCCGGCGCCGGCGGGCCTGACCGATACCCCCGCCGAACTCGCCGAAGCCGCCCGGCTGCACCTGCGGGAGAAGTTCCTGCGCGCCGAAGTCGGCGTCTCCGGCGCCAACTTCATGGTCGCCGAGACGGGCACCCTCGTCGTGGTGGAGTCCGAGGGCAACGGCCGGATGTGCCTGACCCTGCCCGAGACCCTGATCTCGGTCGTAGGGATCGAGAAGATCGTGCCGACCTGGCGGGACCTGGAGGTCTTCCTCCAGACACTCCCCCGCTCCTCCACCGCCGAACGCATGAACCCGTACACGAGCATGTGGACCGGCACCACCGACGGGGACGGGCCGCGCACCTTCCACCTCGTGCTCCTCGACAACGGCCGCACCGACACCCTCGCCGACCAGGTCGGCCGCCGAGCGCTGGCCTGCATCCGCTGCTCGGCCTGCCTGAACGTCTGCCCGGTGTACGAGCGGGCCGGCGGCCACGCCTACGGTTCCGTCTACCCGGGCCCGATCGGCGCCATCCTCAGCCCGCAACTGCGGGGCACGGGCAGCGAGATCGACGCCTCCCTGCCGTACGCCTCGTCGCTGTGCGGCGCCTGCTACGAGGTGTGCCCGGTCGCCATCGACATCCCCGAGGTGCTGGTGCACCTGCGGGAACGGGTCGTGCAGGGCGGGCCGGCGGTACGGCAGGGCAACAAGGTCGTCCTCAAGCCCGCCCGGGGACACGCGGCCGAGCGGGCGGCCATGCGGGCCGCGCGCTGGGCCCTCACCCGCCCCGGCGCCCTGCGCACCGGCCAGCGGCTCGCCTCCCGCACCCGGCGGCTGCATCCTCGTACCCTGCCCGGCCCGGGGAGGGCGTGGAGCGGCGCCCGGGACCTGCCGGCCGTACCGGCCGAGTCCTTCCGGGACTGGTGGCAGCGCACCCGCGGCGGAAAGGACGGCGCCCAGTGAACAGCAGGGAGCGGATCCTGGGCCGGGTGCGGCGGGCCCTCGCCGACGTGACGCCGGACGAGCGGCCGTACGAGGAGGCCGTGGCCCGGCGCTACCTGCGCGAGCACGGGCGGCGGACCGTCGAGCGGACGGTGGAGCTGCTCGCGGAGAACCTGGCCGACTACCGGGCGGCCGTGCACCGCTGCGACGCCGAGCAGCTGCCGCACCTCGTGTCGCGGCTGCTGGCCGAGCGCGGCGCGCGGGAGGTGCTGGTACCGCCCGGGCTGCCACCGCAGTGGCTGTCGGCCACCGGCGCCGCACAGATCCCCGACCGGGCGGTGAGCACCCCGCACCGGCTGGACCGGGTGGACAGTGCGGTGACGGGGTGCGCCGTGGCGATCGCCGAGACCGGCACGATCGTTCTCGACGGCTCCCCGGACCAGGGCCGGCGCCGCATCTCGCTCATCCCCGACCACCACATCTGTGTCGTCCGCGTCCCCGGCCAGGTCGTCTCCTCCGTGCCGCAGGCCCTGGAACGGCTGGACCCCACCCGCCCGTCGACCTGGATCTCCGGCCCGTCGGCCACCAGTGACATCGAACTGGACCGGGTGGAGGGCGTGCACGGCCCGCGGACGCTGGAAGTGGTGCTGCTGAGCTGACCCGGCACCGCGCCGGCCGGAGCGGTCCTCGGCCGTCCGCCGGTCGGAGCACGGTGGGGAGAGGTGTCCGGCGCCCTGCCGTAGCGTGAGGGAATGATCCGGTTCGAGCAGGTCGGCAAGCGGTATCCGGACGGTACGACGGCCGTGGACGACCTCTCCTTCGAGGTGTCCGAGGGCGAGCTCGTCACCCTGGTCGGCCCGTCCGGGTGCGGCAAGACGACAACCATGATGATGGTGAACCGGCTCATCGAGCCGACCTCCGGCCGGATCTTCGTGGCCGGCGACGACATCGCGGCCGTCGACCCGGTGCGGCTGCGCCGCCGTATCGGCTACGTCATCCAGCAGGTCGGTCTCTTCCCGCACCGCACGGTCCTGGACAACACGGCGACCGTGCCCGCGCTGCTCGGCTGGAAGCGGGCGAAGGCGCGGGCACGGGCGGCCGAACTGCTGGATCTGGTGGGCCTCGACCCCCGGACGTACGGGTCCCGCTACCCGGAGCAGCTGTCCGGCGGGCAGCGGCAGCGGGTGGGCGTGGCGCGGGCCCTGGCCGCGGATCCGCCGGTGCTGCTGATGGACGAGCCGTTCGGCGCGGTCGACCCGGTGGTGCGTGAGCAGTTGCAGGACGAGTTCCTGCGGATGCAGGCCGCCGTGCGCAAGACGGTGCTGCTGGTCACCCATGACATCGAGGAGGCCGTCCGGCTCGGCGACCGGATCGCCGTGTACGGGCAGGGCCGTATCGAGCAGTTCGACACGCCGGGCGCGGTGCTCGGGGCGCCCGCTTCGCCGTACGTCGCCGGGTTCGTGGGCGCGGACCGCGGGCTGAAGCGCCTGTCGGTCACCGCGATCGAACCGGAGGACCTGGAGCAGCCGCCGGTGGCCCGCCTGGACGAGCCCGCCGGCCGGGCGCTGGAGCGGCTGCGGGCCGAGGGCGCGCGCTGGGCGGTCGTCCTGGACGCGGGTGGTGACCTGCACGGCTGGGTCGGCATCGGGGAACTGGCGGCGGGCGGCACGGTCGCGGCCCTGGCCCACCGGATGACCGCATGGGTACCGGTGGGCGCGCCGCTGAAGCAGGCGTTCGGGGTGATGCTCCAGTACGACGCCGGGTGGGTGGCCGTACTGGACGGGGCGCGGTTCCTCGGCGTGCTGACCCCGGCGCGGCTGCACGAGGCGCTGCGCCGCTCGGTGGACGCGGACGCCCGGGGGGTGGCGCGCGGGCAGGTGCCGTTCGACTCGGTGGCGGATGCCTGAGCAGCCCCTTGCCCTTCAGGTAGGCGCGGGCCACGTCGGCCGGCAACCGGCGCCAGCTGTCGACCTGCCGGTTCAGGCCGGCCAGGTCACCGGTGGTGAGGACGCCGTTCAGCGCCCCGAGGACCTTCGTCACACCGGCGCCGCCCGCGCGGGAACGGTTGACGACGGGGACGATCAGGTCGGCGTTCTGGAGGTGCCTGTCGTCGGCGAGCAGGACGAGGCCGAAGGAGTCCAGGGTGGCGTCGGTGGTGGTGGTCAGCACCATCTGGTCCCGGCCGTCCCGCACGGCCCGCTTGGCCTGCGTGGTGCCGACTCCCTCGGGGTCGACGCCGGTGACGTCGATCCCGTACACCCTGCGCAGGCCGGGGGCGCAGTACGGCCGCTGGACGCACTCGTCCCCGGCGGCGAGTCGCACGCCCAGCCGCGAGGCGCCCAGGTCGCTGAGGCTGCGCAGGCCGTGCCGGCGGGCGTAGGAGGCGCTCACGGCGAAGGCGTTCTGGTCGACGGCCCGGCCGGGCGGGAGCACGGTGAGGCCGCGGGGCGCGGCGAGGGCCCGCAGGGCCCGCAGGGTGGTGGCGGGGTCGGGTGAGCCGGCCGGGGGCGCGCCGGCGCCGTGGGTTCTTGCGGCGAGCCAGTCGGCGAAGGTGGCCGCGTACTCGGGCACCACGTCGATCTGGCCCGACTCCAGGGCGGGTTCGTACAGTTCGCGGTTGGCGACGGTGAGCAGGGAGGTGCGGTAGCCGGCCTGGTCCAGCAGCTGCGCGTACATCTGGGCGAGCAGGTCGCTCTCGGTGAAGCCCGCGGAGCCGATCACCAGGTGACGGCGGTCGCCGGGCGGCCCGGTGACCTGGCCCCGGTTCTCCAGGGACGGGCCGGTGGAGCAGGCGCTCAGGAGGAGGAGGGCGAGGGCGGCGAGCGCCGTACGGGCTGTCATCGGCCACCCCGGACCCACGGCGGCGCCAGCCGTCCGGCGATCTCGAAGGCGCCCTCGACGAGGAGGGCGAACACCGCGACGAGCAGGGCACCGGCGACGACCTGGGGTGTGCTGGCGAGAGCGAAGCCGGCCGTGATGATCCGGCCGAGGCCGCCGCCGCCCGCGAGCGCGGCGATCGTGGCGGTGGCGACGAGCTGGACGGCGGCGATCCGCACCCCGTTGAGGATCATGGGGAGCGCCAGGGGCAGTTCCACGCGGAACAGCAGCTGCCGGCCGGTCATCCCCATGCCCCGCGCGGCCCGCACCACGCTCCGGTCGACCTCGCGCATGCCGACGTAGGCGTTGGTGAGCAGCGGCGGCGCGGCGAACAGGACGAGGGCGACCACCGTGGGGCCCTCGCCCCACCGGCCCACCGGGGTCAGGAGCAGCAGCACCAGGACGGCGAAGGTGGGCACGGCCCGGCCGGCGTTGGCGAGGTTGACGGCGAGCGCGCCGCCCTTGCCGAGGTGGCCGAGGACGAGGGCGACGGGCAGTGCGATCAGGCAGCTGACGAGCAGGCAGACGACGGTGAGCAGCAGGTGCTGGAGCAGCCGGTGCCGGATGCCGTCGTCGCCCGTCCAGTGCGCGGGGTCGGTGAGCCAGTCCCAGGTGGCGGTGAGGGTGCTCATGCGGGGGCCGTCCGTGTCCCGGCCGGGCTCATGCGCGGCCGGCCCGGGTCCAGGGGGTGATCAGCCACTGCACGCCGAGCAGGAGCAGGTCGGCGGCGACGGCGATCAGCACGCACAGGACGGACGCGGTGAGCACCTGGGCCTTGAAGTAGGTGTTCATGCCCGCGTAGAGGAGGTTGCCGAGGCCTCCGAAGCCCACGATCGCGCCGACCGTGACCAGGGAGACCGCCGAGACGGTGGCGATGCGCAGGCCGGCCATCGCGGCGGGCAGCGCGAGGGGCAGTTCGACGGTGAGGAGCAGGCGGAGGGGGCCGTAGCCGAGGCCGCGCGCGGCCTGCCGGATCTCCTCCGGGACCGCGCGCAGGCCCGCGAGGATGTTCCGTACGAGCAGGGTGAGCGAGTACAGCACCAGCCCGGTGACGACGAGGGCGGCAGACAGGCCGTAGAGGGGCAGGAGCAGGGAGAACATGGCAAGCGACGGGATCGTGTAGAGCACCGTCGTGACGGCGAGGACCGGACCGGCCGCCCAGCCCCGGCCGCGGGCCAGGAGCGCGAGCGGCAGGGCGACGGCCACGGCGATGAGGACGGACAGCACGGTCAGCCGCAGATGCTGGAGCACCGCGTCGAGGAGGATCTGGCGGCGGGTGGTCAGATAGAGGCCGCAGATCCACTCGTTGCGTGTGAGGCAGTCGTCCGGGGGCGCGGTCACGGGTCCATTGGACCGGGCGCGGCAGCGGACCCGCGCGTTGTGGTGACCCGTACGGGGACCAGGGGCGGTCCCCGAGGGAGCGGTGACCCGGCCGGCCGGAGCCACTCCTCTCCGGAAGGGTCGCCCTTGGCCGGGCCGGCCGGCGCGGACCCTGCGCCGGGCCGGTCGGGCGCATGCCGGCCGCGTCCAGCAGGGCGGTGGCCGTCGCCGTGGCGAGGCCGTCGGCCAGCTGCTCCACCCCGGCGCCGGCCCGGGCGCCGGCGCCGTCGAGGACGAGCTGGCGGGCGAGCAGCTCGGGGTCGCGGGCGCCACCCCGGTCGGCCTCGGCACGGAAGCTCGCGGCCAGACGGTCCTTGACCTCGCGGGCGACCTTGCTCGCCGGGTGCTCCGGGTCCTTCAGTTCGACCAGCACGGCCAGGTACGGGCAGCCGTGGTAGCCGGCGTCCAGGGAAGCCTGCTCCAGCCGTTCGAAGACGTACAGGACGCGCTCGGGGGGGCTCGCGCTCTCCGGGTGGGGACGGGTGAACCGGGCCTCGTACCACCGGACGCCGCGCTCCAGGCTCGCGGCGAGCATCGCGTCCTTGCTGTCGAACAGCTGGTGCATCGACCGCTTGGACACGCCCGCCGCCCGGCACAGGGCCTCGATGCCCACGCAGACGCCGTCGCGGTAGGAGAGCCTGGCGGCGGCGTCGAGCAGCCGGTCGCGGGGGGACGCCTTCTCCGATGTGGCCATACGGTGAGGTCACCGCGCCGCGGGGGGAGGGAAACCGATCGGTATACACATCGGTTCGTACGTCGGCACGCTTCGCCGGCGCCGGTCACCCGGGTACTCGTGCCCCGGACCGGAACACGTGACAGAAACGGTGAACAAGCGCTTAGATAGGCGGCCGAAGGACGCATCGCTCCCGAGCCGCCGGAGGCCCCGTTGTTCACATCCGTCGACGACGTCTCCGCCCGCCTGGCCGAGACCGGCTACCTCGCCTCCCCCGCCGTCGCCACCACCGTCTTCCTGGCGGACCGGCTGGGCAAGCCGCTGCTGGTCGAGGGCCCCGCCGGGGTGGGCAAGACCGAGCTGGCCAAAGCCGTCGCCCAGGTGACCGCGGCCCGGCTGGTACGGCTCCAGTGCTACGAGGGCGTGGACGAGTCCCGCGCCCTGTACGAGTGGAACCACGCCAAGCAGCTGCTGCGGATCAGCGCGGCCCGCGACGAGAGCTGGGACGAGACCCGCACCAACATCTTCAGCGAGGAATTCCTCCTCCCCCGCCCCCTGCTGACCGCCATCCGCGGCGACGAACCGACCGTGCTGCTGATCGACGAGACCGACAAGGCCGACGTCGAGATGGAGGGGCTGCTGCTGGAGGTCCTCAGCGACTTCCAGATCACCGTTCCCGAGCTGGGCCCGGTCACGGCCACCCGCCGTCCCTTCGTCGTCCTCACCTCCAACGCCGCCCGGGAACTGTCCGAGGCGCTGCGCCGCCGCTGCCTGTTCCTGCACATCGGCTTCCCGGAGGAGGAACTGGAGCGGCGGATCGTACGGCTGAAGGTGCCGGGCCTCGGCGAGGCGCTGACCGAGTCGGTGGTCCGGGTGGTCGGGGCGTTGCGCGCGATGGACCTGCGCAAGGTGCCCTCCGTCGCGGAGACCATCGACTGGGCCCGCACCCTGCTGGCCCTGGGCGCCGGCACGCTGGACGAGACGGTCGTCCTGGACACCCTCGGGGTGATCCTCAAGCACGAGGACGACATCCGGAAGGCGGCGGCCAAGCTCGACCTGGCCGCGCTGTGACCGCCGTCGCCTGCCGGATCACCGGCCTGGTCGGGGCGCTGCGCGCGCACGGGGTGCGGATCGGCACCGGGGAGACCGTGGACGCGGCCCGCGCGGTGGAGGCGCTGGGGCTGACGGACCGGGAGCTGCTGCGCGAGGGGCTGGCCGCCACACTGCTGCACGGACCGGGCCAACGGGCTTTGTTCGACTCGGTCTTCGACCTGTACTTCCCGCGCGGCGTCGGCGGACCCGGCGGCGCCCCGCGGGACCGGGAGGCGTTGCGCGACCGGCTCGCGCGGGCACTGGCCGACGACGACCGGGCGCTATTGGCCCGGCTGGCGGCGGAGGCGGTCGACTCCCTTGGCGGGTACGGGAGTTCACCGGGCTCGGACGGCTGGTCGGCCTACCAGACCCTGGACCGGCTGCGTCCCCAGACCCTCCTGGCGCGGGTACGTGCCGAGGTGCGCGGCCGGGACGGCGGCGGAGCGGGCTCGGGCTTCGCGGACCGGCTGCTGGACGACGAGCTCCGGCGCCGCGTCGAGGAGTTCCGGCGGATGGTCGGCACGGAGGCGCGGCGCCGGGTGGCCGAGCGGCGCGGACGGGACGACATCGCTCGGCGCGCTGTCCGCCCGACCGCCGACCGGGTGGACTTCCTGGCCGCGAACCGGGACCAGCTCGCCGAGCTGCGCCGGGTCGTGCGGCCGCTCGCCCGCAAGCTGGCCACCCGGCTCGCCGCCCGCCGCCGCCGGGCCGCACGAGGCACGATCGACCTGCGCCGTACCCTGCGCTCCTCCCTGTTCACGGGCGGGGTGCCGATCCGGCCGGTGCTGCGCAGACGCCGCCCGGTCCGGCCCGAACTGGTGCTGCTCTGCGACGTGTCCGGCTCGGTGTCCGGATTCTCGGACTTCACCATGCTGCTGGTGCAGGCACTGCACGACCAGTTCGGCAAGGTCCGGGTGTTCGCGTTCGTCAACCGGCTCGACGAGGTGACCGGCCTGCTGGGCCACGGCCGCGCCGACCCGGACGGGCTCGGCGCCCGCATCCGCGCCGAGGCCACGCTCACCGGCTGGCACGGCAGCAGCGACTACGGCGTGGCGCTGGGCGAGTTCACCGAGCGGTACGGCGACGCGGCCGGCCCGCGCACCACGGTGTTCGTCCTCGGAGACGCCCGGACGAACATGAGCGACCCCAACCTCCCCGCCGTCCGCGACCTGGTCCGGCGGGCCCGCCGCGTCTACTGGCTGAACCCCGAGCCACGCGACCGGTGGGGCACCGGCGACTCCGCCGCACCCGCCTACGCCGAGCTGGTGGAGATGCACGAGTGCCGCACGGCCCGGCAGCTCGGCGCGCTGATCGCCCGCCTGCTGCCGGTGTGACGCCGGGCGGCCCGGGTCGAGCCGGCACCGGAAGGGAGGGCTGCTGCCGGAGATGCCCGGCGGCCGTGATCGACTGGACGGCCACGCCGACCACTGAACCGAGGATGCCGCCATGAGCCACCCGCCCGTGCCGCTCGGCACCTTCCCCACCCCCGTCGAACCGGCACCCAGGCTGGCCGCCGCGCTCGGACTCGCACCCGGCGACCTGTGGGTGAAACGCGATGACCTGACAGGCCTCGGCGCCGGCGGGAACAAGATCCGCAAACTGGAGTGGACGGCGGGCGCGGCCCTGGCCGAGGGCGCGGACACCCTCGTGACCACAGGGGCCCCGCAGAGCAACCACGCCCGGCTGACCGCCGCCGCGGGCGCCCGGCTCGGCCTGGACGTCGTCCTCGTGCTGCGCGGCTCGCCCGGCGCCTCCCGGTCCGGGAACCTCGCCCTGGACGGCTTGTTCGGGGCGCGGCTCGCCTGGGCCGGCGAGGTGGACCGGGCCGGGCTGGACGCGGCGGCGGCCGAGGTGTGCGGACGGCTGCGGGCGGCCGGCTCCCGACCGGCGCTGATCCCGTTCGGGGGTTCCGGCACGCTGGGCGCCCGGGGCTACGTCCGGTGCGGCGAGGAACTGCGCGAGCGGATGCCGGACCTGCGGACGGCCGTGGTCGCCCTGGGCTCGGGCGGCACCATGGCCGGGCTGGTCGCGGCCCTGGGCACCGGGTCGGTGCTCGGCGTCGACGTCGGCGCGCTGCCCGACCCGGCCTCGGCGGTGGCGCGGTTCGCGGCGCCGCTCACGCCGGAGACGGTCACGGCTGCGGGGCTGCGGGTGCGTCGGGACCAGGTGGGCGACGGGTACGCGGCGCTGACCGGCCCGGTGCGCGAGGCACTCCGGCTGGCCGCCCGCACGGAGGGACTGGTCCTGGACCCGACGTACACGGGCCGTGCCCTGGCCGGCCTCCGGGCGGCCGTCCGGGACGGCACCGTCCGGCCGGGCGAGAAGACGGTCTTCGTCCACACCGGCGGTCTGCCGGGTCTGTTCGGTCACGAGGACGCGCTCGCGTTCGCGGAGGGCGGCGCGGAGACGTTCGGCGGCTGACGGCCGTGGGCGAGGGGGTGCGGGTGGGATCGGGAGTGGCCCGTAGGAGTGGGAGTGGCCCTGGCAGTGGCTGTGGCCCGTCGGCCGGTTGCGGGGGCGGGGCCGGGTCATGGGCGGACCCGCACCGGGCAGGGCGGATCGGGGCCCGGGCTCAGGTCCAGGGCCGGGCCGGCCGGGTCGCACGGGGACGGCCCGGCCGGGGTGGTGGCGGGCGGGCCCGCCGTCCGGTCAGCTCTTGGCGTACTCGTTCGCCATCGTCCCGGCGAAGTCGTAGACGATGACCGGCTCGTCACCGACCACCCAGGCGTCGTGACCGGGTGCGCACACGAAGACGTCACCGGGACCGACCTCGGCCTCGCCGCCGTCGTGGTCCATACGGAGACGCATCCGTCCCTGCACCACGTATCCGTTGTGCGGGACCATGCAGCTGCCGGTGCCCGCGATCGGCGCCACGGACTCCGACCAGCGCCAGCCCGGCTCGAAGGTACCCACCGCGAAGTCGAGCCCGGTCAGATGGAGCGCTTCGACATGGCCGCGGGGGAAGTCGCGCCGTTCGTCCGGCTTCTCGACCGTCTTCACTTCCAGCATGACGGTGTCCTCCTTCCGGCCGCGGACCGCGGCCGGGGCCGGCCTCCGTCCCCCGGCGGCCTCGGACGGCACCGGCGCTGCGGCGGCCGTACCCCACGGCTCCATCGTCGGCCCGGCAACCGGCCCGCGCCAACCAGGGGGCACCGGACATCGATGTCGCCGGCAGGTCGTCCCGGTGGGCCCGGGTGCGGCCTTGCGGGTGGCCGGGCGGGCCGGTCACCAGCTGGGGGCCGCCCGCAGCAGCAGGTCGTGGACGCGAGCCACGTCCGGGTTGTCGCAGGCGCCGGGACGCCGGACGAGGAAGCTGGTGTTGATCGGCGGATCCTCCGGTTCCAGCAGCGCCACCAGCGCGCCGGAGGCCAGCAGGTCCTGGCACAGATAGCGGGGCAGCACGCTGAACCCGGCGCCCCCGGCCACGGCCGCGAGGACCCCGCGCAGGTCGGGAACCGTCACGGCAGCGGTACGGGACAGCCGCCGGCCGAAGACGTGCCGCCAGTACCGGCGGGCGATCGGCAGGTCCTCGGCGTAGGTGACGAGCGGGACATCGTGCAGGACGGCGGGGTCGAGGAGAACGGCCGAGCTCGGGGTAGGAGTTCGCGTCGGGACCGGAGTCCGCGGGGCGGAAGCGTCCGGGGCGGTTGGGCCTGGGGCGGAAGCAGCCGGGGCGGCGGGGCCTGGGGCGGAAGCCTCCGGTACCGGGCTCTCCGGGGCGGGAGCCTGCGGGCGGGCGGCGCCTGGGACGGTGGAGCCCCGGGGGGCCGGGTCCGGCACGGAGGAGACCCGGTCGGCGGAGCGCCGGGGGGCTGAGTCCGGGGTGGCGGAGCCCGGCGCCGCGGTGCCCAGGACCCCGGAGCCCGGGGTGGGGGCGTCCCGCGTGGTGGAGCCCACGGTGGCGGGGTCCCCGATGGCGGGGCCCCCGGCGGCGGCGTTCCGTTCGCCCTGTCGTCCCCGCAGCCGGTCGGCCCAGACCGGGGAGGCGACCAGGACGAACTCCTCATCGGCGAGCGGCACGGCGTGCACCGTACGGCCACGCGGGCGGGTCGTGGCGATCACCAGGTCGTGACGGCCGGCGCGCAGTTCCTCCAGCAGCGGATCTGTCAGGCCCGTCGACACCCGCAGCCGGAGCCCCTCGGCGACCAGCGGGGCCAGAGCCGGCAGCACGGTGGTGCAGAGGAACTCCGCCGGGCCGGCCAGATGGACGGGCTCGGCCCGGGTACCGGCCGGCGGGGTGGGGCCGGCGACGACGGCCAGGTCGTCCAGGGGCGCGGCGATCCGGGCCGCCAGCTCGTCGGCCACCGGCGTGGGCGTGACCCCGCGCGGCAGCCGTTCGAACAGCTCACGGCCGGTCTGCCGTTCCAGCGCGCGCATCTGCGTCGTCACCGTCGGCTGCGACAGCCCGAGCACACGGGCGGCGCCGGTGAAGGAGCCGGAGCGGTACACCGCGAGGAAGGTGCGCAGCAGGTTGAGGTCGAGCGCGGGGGTCTCCACGGTCCGAGTATCACCGCCCGCCATTCCCGTCGCACCCATAGAAGATCCAATGCCTGCCATTCACCAGCCCATTGGATGTCTATGGGCGCGGTCGCCTACGTTCTCTTGTACAGACCGCAAGCCCTTCGAAGTCAGAACCCGGGAGACCCCATGTCGAAGATCCTGTTCGTGATGACCGGCGCCGATCACTGGACGCTCGCCGACGGCACCGCGCACCCGACCGGTTTCTGGGCCGAGGAGGCGGTCGTCCCGTACCGCGCCCTCAGGGCCGCCGGTCACGAGGTCGTCGTCGCCACCCCGGGCGGTGTGGTCCCGCCGCTCGACCGGGCGAGCCTGGCCGCCGAGGTCAACGGCGGCCAGGAGAAGGCCGACGAGATCGCCCGCGCCGTGGAGGAGATGGCCGAGCTGCGGACGCCGGTGAAGCTCGCGGAGGTGGACCTCGCCGACTTCGACGCCGTCTTCTACCCGGGTGGGCACGGCCCCATGGAGGACCTGGCCGTGGACCCCGACTCCGGCAGGCTGCTGGTGGCGGTCCTGGACTCGGGCAAGCCGCTGGCCGTGGTCTGCCACGGCCCGGCCGCCCTGCTCGCCGCGGTCCGGGCGGACGGTACCAACGCCTTCGCCGGCTACCGGGTGGCGGCCTTCACCAACGAGGAGGAGACGCAGGGCGGACTCGCCGGGCAGGCCAGGTGGCTGCTTCAGGACCGGCTGACCGAGGCGGGCGTCGAGGTGGGGGCGGGCGAGCCGTGGACGCCGCACGTGGTGGTCGACCGCACCCTGGTCACCGGCCAGAACCCGGCGTCCTCCGCCCCGGTGGCCGAGGAGCTGCTGAAGCGGCTGGGCTGACCCGAGGGCCGGCGCGCCGTCCCCCGTCCCGAGCCCGGTCGTCCCGTCGACGGCCGGGCCGTCTGCGAGCGCCCGGCCGCCAGGAGGCTGACCGGTCCGCCGTACCCCGCTCCAGGGCGCTGCCTGAACCGTGCCGTCCCCGTCCGTGTCGTACAGCGGAACACACCGGAAGGGCTGCCGGGGCACACGGAGCGAAATCCCGGACACCGCGCGCACCGTCCGGCCCGCACACCGCTAAGTTGGGCGCCATGAGCAACCTAGACCGCGCACCCGTGCCCAGCGTCTGCGGTGGCCGCGGCTTCGTCGTCGCCGAACCGGTGCGCGAGCTGCTGAGCCCCCGGCACGTGAAGCTGGGCCAGTCGACCGAGGTACGCCGGCTGCTGCCGAACCTCGGGCGGCGCATGATCGGCGCGTGGGCCTTCGTCGACCACTACGGCCCCGACGACATCGCCGACGAGCCGGGCATGCAGGTGCCGCCCCACCCGCACATCGGGCTCCAGACGGTCAGCTGGCTGCACGAGGGCGAGGTGCTGCACCGGGACTCCACGGGCAGCCTGCAGACGATCGGGCCCCGGCAGCTGGGCCTGATGACCTCGGGCCGCGCGATCAGTCACTCCGAGGAGACCCCGCGCCCGCACGCCCGTTTCCTGCACGGGGCCCAGCTGTGGGTCGCCCTGCCCGACGAACACCGGCACACCGACCCGCGGTTCGAGTACCACGCCGAGCTGCCCCAGGTCACCGCGCCCGGGCTGACCGCCACGGTGATCCTGGGCGAGCTGGACGGCGCCCGGTCGCCCGGTACGACGTTCACCCCGATCGTCGGCGCCGACCTCGCCCTCGCCGGGGGCACCGACGTACGGCTGCCGCTGGAACCGGACTTCGAGTACGGCGTACTGGCGATGTCCGGCGAGGTGCGGGTGGACGGGGTGCCGGTGCTGCCCGGCTCGATGCTCTACCTGGGCTGCGGACGGTCCGAACTCCCGCTGCGCGCCGAGTCGGACGCCGGGATCATGCTGCTGGGCGGCGAGCCCTTCGCCGAGGAACTCCTCATGTGGTGGAACTTCGTGGCCCGCACCCAGGACGAGATCGAACAGGCCCGCGCGGACTGGACGGAAGGGTCCCGTTTCGGCGAGGTGAAGGGTTACGACGGAGCCCCGTTGCCCGCACCCGCGCTGCCGCCGGTACCGCTGAAACCCCGCGGAAGGGCGCGCTGACGTGCGAAACGTCGGCCGGACCGCCCCGAGCCCCTGACCGTGCTCCGGTATGCGGTGCCTGGAGCCGGTACACCCCTGGCGACCACGTGCGGTCACCAGCAGGCTGGACTCCGCGGGGAACTCGGCAGTCGAACCCCGCTACGGAGTGGCAGGCCAGGAAGCGCCCTGGCCTGCCGCTGCCTCGCGATGCCGTCCGCTGCGCCTGCCCGCAGCGACGTCGCCGCCGCCTGGTGAAGTCGCGGTCACGGGCCAGTCACGGACTCTTCAGCTCGTGCACGGGTGCTGGCGAGGCGGTAGGAGTCGGCGCTCTTCGCATCAAACCGCAAAGGGATCGCCCACGACGCCGCAAAGCCGCACCAGCCCTGACTGCCCCTCGTCATCGACCTGCACATAGACGGTGTACGACCATCCATGCCCCTCCGATTCGCGCCGCGTCCAGGCAAGCACTTCATCAATATCAGCCTCTGATACCTGATATTCGTGCGAGTGATTGCTGACCGTGTCCCAGAAGTACACGCGATACACGGCACGGTCTTGCTCCCAAGTGATATCCCTGGGGTCTACTGGGCGTATTTGCATGGCCTCATCATAGAAGCTCGTCCGTGCTCGGGCCCGTCCGTGCAGAGCTAGTTCACGTAGAGGGTCTGGCTGAGCCCCGTGTCGATGTTCCCGGGTTTCGGTGCAGTGATCTGGCCGCTGATGACGCCGGTGTAGCTGCCCGCCCTGCGCACCTGCTTTCCACCTTCGAGCGGCGTGTAGAACGTTGCCGTCTTCCCGTTCTTGATCACCTGGGTCTGGCTGGAAGTCGTCATGACCTGCCTCGGCCCCATGCGGGGGCCCAATTCCAGCCTGCCGTTGAGATGTACGGTAACCGACGGGTAGGTACTCTGGCAGGTCACGCGAGTCTTGAACAGAATGCGCCCATCAGGCTGCCCGGAAGACCGGTGAGGGTTCTGCGGCGTCGCGATACAGGTCGCGCCACCAGCAGCAGCAAGCTTGACGCTCCCGAGTCGGCCGGAGTCATCGGCATTTGCAGGCGTGGATACCAGAACGGTCGCAGCCAACCCAACTGCCCCCAGAGCAGTTATGGTTCGACGCTTCAACAGTTCACTCTTCATGCTCACGGTTCCCCGATTCTTTTCCGCATGAGGGACGGAACTCGTCAGACGGCCCGCCCCCCAGGTCACGCATGACTGTATCCCCATGATCGTCTTCGGGGAAAAGAATTGAGGATCTTCTGAGCTTGCACCGAGGCCGACCCGTGTCACCGTCGCAGCCGGTGGCGGCGGATGAATTCACCGCCGAAGCGGCTCGCAGTTCAAGAGCCCCTGCCCGTATCGCAGCAGGGGCACGTTCACCCCGTTCCGCAACCTGTCCGCCCTCGCCGAAGCCGGCCGGGAACGGTACGGCATCGGTCCCGATACCCGCGCCCGCCTCGACGCCCGCTTCTTCCACCGCTTCGACGACGGCAACGCCCGCTCCGCCCCCTGCTCCGCCGGTGCCCCCGGCACTCCCGCCCGAACCGCGGATTCGACGCCGCACTCATGCCTTCCGTGGCATGAGCAAGCCAGAGCACACCAACGTCAGCATCGCCTCGATGACGCGCCCGGCAATGCGTGGCCTTCGCCACAATTTACCCATTTATGGACACAGCTGTGCCTATAAATACTGTCGAGGCTGATTGCTCTCTTCCGTGATCAGCACAGGACCACAAAAACCGATCGATGGCATGGAGAAGCGCTTGACCACGCTGTGTAAACGAAGCACCAGGCTGGTGGCTACGGCCGGCGTACTCGGCGGCGTACTCGCGGTCACGGCCCTCGGCGGTACGAGCCACGCCGCCACCAGCGGCAACGATGCCGGGAACCACCCGAACCCGCAGGCGCCGGTGAGCCGGACGGCCTCCCAGGAGGCCTCCGAGGCCCGCATACAGATCACGCCCGGGCAAGGTGCCTACAACGTCGGGGTCAGCGACCCGGTCAGTGTCACCGTCGGCAACGGCAAGCTCACCAAGGTGACCATGACCGCCGTCGCGACCGGCGCCGAGATTCCGGGCAGTCTGTCCGCGGACGGCACCTCCTGGAAGCCGGACGGCCGGCTGAAGCGTGCCACCGAATACCAGATCGCCGCAGAGGCCGAGGACGCCGAGGGCCGCTCCGCGACCGGTAACGCCACGATCACGACGGTCTCCCCGGCCAACGACTTCCTCGGGCACGTCTCCCCCCAGGACGGCTCGACCGTCGGCGTGGGCATGCCGGTGACGGTCGGCTTCGGCAAGGCGGTCAGCGACAAGGCTGCCGTGGAGGCGGAGATCCAGGTCAGCTCCAGCAGCGGCCAGCGGGTCGTCGGTCACTGGTTGAACGACCACCGCTTGGACTTCCGCCCGGAGAACTACTGGAAGTCCGGCTCCATCGTCACCGTCACGCTCAACCGCCACGGCATCCGGAAGACGGTCACGTTCAAGATCGGACGGAGCCAGATCAGCACCGTCGACGCGAAGACGAAGCAGATGACCGTCGCGCGGGACGGCAAGACGGTCAAAACCATTCCGATCTCATCAGGCAGCCGCGAACACCCGACGTACAACGGTCAGATGGTGATCTCCGAGAAGTTCAGGCAGATCCACATGAACGGTGCGAGCG
The DNA here is from genome assembly GCF_043195475.1 of Streptomyces sp. Y20. Lineage (NCBI taxonomy): Bacteria > Bacillati > Actinomycetota > Actinomycetes > Kitasatosporales > Streptomycetaceae > Streptomyces > Streptomyces sp. Y20. Next base: position 472 of record NZ_JBIDDP010000015.1, on the reverse strand, counting down.
TCGGCCTCACGGAGAAGGACGGCAAGCCCTCGTACGACATCAAGGCCGTACCGCACGCCATGCGCCTCACCGACTCGGGCACGTTCATCCACGGCAACTACTGGGGTGGCGACTCGGTCTTCGGCAAGGTCAACACCAGCCACGGTTGCGTAGGTATGAGGGATGTCAGGGGCGGCGGCGACGGCAGGCAGCCCGCCGCGTGGTTCTTCGACCACTCGATGATCGGTGACGTCGTGATCGTCAAGAACTCCCAGGACAAGACCGTGCCGGCCCCGGACAACCGCCTCAGCGATTGGAACATGTCGTGGAGCGAGTGGACCGCGGGCAGCCCCACCACCTGACATCACGGCGCTCTCCACACATCCGCATCGACACCCCTTCCGCCGGGCGGTGGACGGCGACTGACGCGCCCGGCCTCGAAGCAGGCCCCCGGCCACTCACCGAGCCTATCCCTGTCTCGTTTACACATCTG
>NZ_JBIDDP010000014.1:0-240937 GCF_043195475.1 Streptomyces sp. Y20 | reverse complement strand
GGCCGCCCCCCCCCCGGCGGGGGGGGGGCGCGGGCCGTGCGGGGACGGGGTCAGTGCCGGCTCATGCGGTTGGCGACGGCATGGCCCACGAAGAGGTAGACGACCGCGGCCAGGCCGTACCCGGCGACCACCCGCGCCCACGCCTCGTCGAAGGTGAACAGGTCGTGCGACCAGCCTGCCAGCCAGGAGGCCGCGTCATGGACGAACTGCACCAGGCTGTTGGCCCGGTTCGCGTCCAACAGGTACATCAGGATCCACAGGCCGAGGATGAAGGCCATGACGTCGGCGACGATCGCGATGACCGTCCCGGCCTGATTCGCACCGTTGCGATATCTAGGGGACATGCCTTGCGGATTGCCGGGCGGCGGGCGGTGAAACCCGGACGGCGTCACCCGGGTGGCGCGTCCGGGATTCCCGGGTGAGGCTGTCGGAGGAAGCCAACCGCTCGGGGAGACACGTCCGGAGGATCTCGTGCCCGTACCGATGCGGCGCCTGGCCGTGGCGCTCACCCTGTGCTGCGCCCTGCTCGCCGGTTCCACCGCCTGCGGAAGCGACGCGAAGAGCACGACGAAGAGCAGCGCGGCGACCCAGGCCGTCCCCGCCGCCGAGAGCCCCAGCCCCAGCACGTCCGCGGAGAAGCGCAAGTTCGCCAAGACGCGGTTCGTGCTGGACGCGGGCCTCGCCGCCGGCGCCACCTACCAGTGGATCGTGAAGCCCTGGAGGGCCGGCAAGTTCAAGAAGGGGGCGCACGGCCGCAAGCTGGCCCTGGTGAAGGCCGGTGTCGCCGGCCTCTTCGCCTACAACCGGCTCAAGGCGGCCAAGAAGAACGCCGCCGCCGACCCGGCGCTGTCCAAGGCCCTCGCACCACTGGCCGGGGGCATCGAATCCCTGAAGAGCCTGCCGTCCAAGCTCCGCAAGGGCGACGAGGGCGCGGCCGGCTCGTTCGACGACATCATCAACAAGGTCAAGGACGCGGGCAAGAGCGCCGGCGCGCCGGTGAAGGACCAGGTGCCCTCCACCTCCCAACTGTCCGGGAGCTGACGGCAACCGGCACCTCCTCGACGCCGTCGCCAGATACGGCCGTACGACGACGGCCCCCCGCCACGAGGGCGAGGGGCCGTGCGGTACGGGGGGTACGGCTCAGCCGCGCTGGATGCCCGAGCTGTCCTGGAGCACACCACGACGGCCGTCCTGGGTCTGCGCGACCAGCGCGGCCCCGCGCTGCTCGACGGCCAGGTACCAGGTACCCGGCGCCAGTTCGGCGATCTGGTTCGGCGAACCGTCCTCCGCGAACAGCGGACGGGCCACCGGGACGGCGAACCAGAACGGCGAGAACTCCCCGGCCGTGGGCTGCGGTGCCGGAGCGCCCTGCGGCTGCTGCCCGAACGGCTGACCCGGCTGAGGCTGGGCACCGTACGGCTGCTGCGGCTGGGCACCCGGGTAGCCGTAACCGCCGGGCGGCTGGGCTCCGTAGGGCTGCGGGGCGGCCGGCTTGGGAGCCGGGACCAGGGCCGCCTGGAGGGCGGGCACCAGGGGCGTGGCGATGGCGGCCGCGGCCAGCAGCAGAGCGGCGATGAGCCCCAGGACCAGGCCGGCGCCCGCGCCGACGTCGAACCGGTCGAAGTCGTCGAAGGCGCCCAGCGGGTCGAGGATCGACCAGAACGCCGTCCACGCGGCGAACACCGTGAGGATGACGCCCACTTGGCCGAGGTCGAAGCCGATGACCTTGCGCGGCTGCGGCAACGCGCGAGCGACGACGATCAGGACCGCGCCGATGATGCCGCCGACGTACATGCTCATCACGAGGCCCAGGTTGTCCCAGGCGTTGGTGCTGTCGCTGCCGGTGTCGAACGTGTCGAGAAACGACGCGATGAACAGCACCACCGCTGCTCCGATCACCACGCCGTCGCCTCTAGTGAGGGAGCGGATATTCACTTCAGGTCCTTCGTAGGTCGTCTCGTCGTCGGTAGACACTATCGTTCACAAGATCCGGCCGTACGGCCGGATCCGCCCGCCGGTCAGGACCGACGCAAGAACCCCACGATTCCCTCGGAGACTCCCCGCGCCGCCTTCTGCCGCCAGGCGCCGCTTGTCAGCAGTGCCGCGTCCTTGCTATCGCGCATGTTGCCGCACTCGAGGAACACCTTGGGAACCGTTGACAGATTGAGACCGCCCAGGTCCGTCCGCGTGACCAGACCGGTACCCGCACCGAGGTAGTTGGACGGCGGCTCGCCCGTCGCCCGCAGGAAACCGCCCGCGATGCGCGTTCCCAGGTCGTGGGACGGGCCGACGATGGCGCGGGTGTCGGCCGCACCGGCGTGCACGGACCCGGGCAGGATGACGTGGAAGCCGCGGTTGCCGGGTGCGGAGCCGTCGGCGTGCAGGGAGACGGCCGCGTCCGCGTGCGCGGTGTTCCCGATCCGGGCCCGCTCGTCCACGCACGGCCCCCAGGCCGGACTGTCCCCGTCGTGCGTCAACTTCACGGTCGCGCCCTGCCGTTCGAGCAGCTCCCGCAGCCGGTGCGCCAGGTCCAGGGTGAACCGGGCCTCCGCGTAACCGTCGTTGGTGGACGTGCCGGTGGTGTCGCACTCCTTGCGGTGGGTGCCGATGTCCACCGGGCGGCCGATCTCGGCCGTGTGCCGGAAGTTGCCCGGGTTGTGTCCCGGGTCGATGACGACGACCTTCCCCTCGAGCGGGCCGGCGCCGTCCGCCGTGGCGCCGGTGCCGGGCGGGGCGGTCGGTGCGGACGGGGAGGAGGACACCTCGGAGCCGCGCGGGGCCGGCGCGGGGGAGGCCGTACCGTCCCGGCCGCCCGGACCGCCGCCCACCGCCTCGTACACCACCCAGCCGAGCAGCGCACCGGGCACCAGCGCGGCGAGCGCCACGGTCAGCGGGCCGCGCCGGGGCCGGCGGGGCTGCGAGGGATCGAGGTCCGGGCCTGCGTACGACACGTCTGCGACTCTAACCGGGGGTTCAGATCCCCGCGCCCGTTCGCCGCAGGACCCGCAGCGAGCCGGTCACCGACACCTCCGTGAACGCCCCCGATCCCAGCGCCCGCAGATACACGCGGTACGGCGCCTGGCCGGTGAACTCGTCCTGCGGGTCCGGGAAGACGTCGTGGACGACGAGCAGGCCGCCCTCGGCCACGTGCGGCGCCCAGCCCTCGTAGTCGGCCGTGGCGTGCTCGTCGGTGTGACCGCCGTCGACGAACACCAGCCCGAGCGGGGAGTTCCAGAGCCGTGCGATCTGCGGGGAGCGGCCGACGAGAGCGATCACATGCTCCTCCAGGCCCGCCCGGAACAGCGTGCGCCGGAAGGCGGGGAGCGTGTCCATCAGGCCGAGCTCGGGGTCGACGGTCGCCGGGTCGTGATAGTCCCAGCCGGGCTGCTGCTCCTCGCTGCCCCGGTGGTGGTCGACGGTCAGCGCACCGACCCCGGCCGCGCGGGCCGCGTCGGCCAGCAGCACGGTGGACCGCCCGCAGTACGTGCCGACCTCCAGCAGCGGCAGTCCCAGCCGCCCCGCCTCCACCGCCGCCGCGTACAGCGCCAGCCCCTCGTCCACGGGCATGAACCCCTTGGCCCCCTCGAACGCGGCCAGGATCTCGGGACGGGGTACGGCGCCCATGCTCAACCTCTCACTAACGCAAACGATCCACCCCATGCTCCCGCATCCCCTCCCACCGGCCGGACAGGGGGTAGGACAACGCCCCCAAGGGGCGCGGGGAACGGCGTGCTCAGCCACATCCCAGCGGCAGCCGCCGACCGACCCCCACCCCGTAGCGCGTCCGGCCGCCCCCCGGCAGGGGGGCGCGGGGAACGGCGCGCCCGGCCGCATTCCAGCCGCAGCCGCCGTACGACTCCCCGCGTGGCACCCCCGTAGAGCACCCGCGCCCCCAGCGGAGCGCTACGCGCTGACCGAAGCCCCCGGCAGGGCAAGGTCCAGGTCGACAGCCCGTTCCTCACCGGAGTGGGTCGCCGACGACGCCAGCGGCCCATGGCCGGGGGCCTTCGCGGCGAGTACGTACGCGCCCTGGGCCGGCACGGCGAGGGCGTAGGAACCGTCCTCCCCGGAGACCGTGGCGCCCGCCTGCCGGCCCCGGCGGTCGATCAGGGTGACCGTGGCCCGGGCGACCGGCGTGCCACCGGCGTCCAGCACCCGCCCCCGGAAGCCCCGCAGCACCTGCTCGGCGCGCTCCAGGTTCGTGTCCTCCTCGCTGCTGGCGCGCAGCTGGGTGTGCCGGGCCGGCCGCGGAGCCGCCGGCAGGAAGAGGGCGAGCAGCAGGCCCACCACGACGGCGGCCGTGGCGATCAGGAAGGAGACGCGGAAGCCGTGCATGGTCGGGACGGCGACAGGGCCCACGTGGTGCGCGGTGTTGGCCAGCACCATGCCGATGACGGCGCTGGAGACCGAGGTACCGATGGACCGCATGAGGGTGTTGAGGCCGTTGGCCGCGCCGGTCTCCGAGGCGGGTACCGCGCCGACGATGAGCGCGGGCAGCGAGGAGTAGGCGAGGCCGATGCCCGCGCCGAGGACCACGGAGATGACGATCGTCTGCCAGGCCGCGTCCATCAGGCCGAGGCCGCCGCCATAGCCGACGGCGATGATGAGCATGCCGAGGATGAGGGTGACCTTGGGGCCGTAGCGGGCGGACAGGCGGGCGTAGACCGGTGCCGTGAACATCATCGTCAGGCCCAGCGGGGCCACGCACAGGCCCGCGACGACCATGGACTGCCCGAGGCCGTAGCCGGTCGCGCGGGGCAGCTGGAGCAGCTGGGGCAGGACCAGTGAGACGACGTAGAAGCTGACGCCGACCATGATCGAGGCCAGGTTGGTGAGCAGTACCTCGCGGCGTGCGGTGGTGCGCAGGTCGACGAGGGGCGCCTGGATGCGCAGCTCGTACACGCCCCACAGCAGGAGGACGGCGACGGCCGCGGCGAACAGGCCGAGCGTCGTGCCGGAGGACCAGCCCCAGTCGCTGCCCTTGGTGATGGGGAGCAGCAGGAGGACCAGGCCGGCGGACAGGCCGGCCGCGCCGAGCACGTCGAAGGTGCCCCGGGCGCGCATGGGGGACTCGGGGACGACGAGGAGGGTGAGGGCGATGGCGAGCGCGCCGAGGCCGGCGGCGCCGTAGAACAGGGCGTGCCAGTCGGAGTGCTGTGCGACCAGTGCCGCGGCGGGCAGGGCCAGGCCGCCGCCGACTCCGATGGAGGAACTCATCAGCGCCATGGCCGAGCCGAGCTTCTCGCGCGGCAGCATGTCGCGCATCAGGCCGATGCCGAGGGGTATCGCGCCCATGGCGAAGCCCTGGAGGGTACGGCCGACGATCATGGTGATCAGGTCGCTGGTGAGCGCGCTGACCAGGGCGCCGACCACCATCACGGAGAGGCTGAACACCAGCATGCGCCGCTTGCCGTACAGGTCGCCGAGCCGGCCCATGATCGGGGTGGCGACGGCACCGGACAGGAGGGTCGAGGTGAGCACCCAGGTGGCGTCGCTGGGGCCGGTGTCCAGCAGCTGCGGCAGGTCCTTGATGACCGGCACGAGCAGGGTCTGCATCACCGCGACCACGATGCCCGCGAAGGCGAGCACCGGGACCACGGCCCCGCTCGCTCTCCGGGTGGGCTGGTCGGTCGTCGTGTCTGGCATGGGGTGAGGCCTTCCGCGTGTCATAAGTGCTGCGTAAACCTCGTATGCACAGGCAACTATTCCGTTGCTTCGGGCCTCTAATGAATTCTTGACCCATCCATGGGTTTCTGATGGTCGGTCAGGGCCGGGACTACAGCCAGCCCTGTTGCCGGGCCTCCCGCACCGCCTCCGCGCGGTTCCGGGTGCCGGTCTTGCCGATCGCGGAGGAGAGGTAGTTGCGGACGGTGGACTCGGACAGGTGGAGCCGCCCGGCGATGTCGGCGACCGTCGCCCCGTCCCTCGCCACCGTCAGCACCTCGCGCTCCCGGGCCGTCAGCGGGTTCGGCCCTGCGGTGAGTGCGGCGGCGGCCAGCCCCGGATCGACCACCGTCTCCCCGCCGAGCACGCGCCGGACCGCCCCGGCCAGTTCCTCCACCGGCCCGTCCTTGACGAGGAAGCCGGCCGCCCCGGCCTCCATGGCCCGGCGCAGATAGCCGGGCCGGCCGAAGGTGGTGAGGATCAGCACCCGGCAGTCGGGTGCCCGGTCCCGGAGCAGGGCCGCCGCGTCCAGCCCGCTGAGGCCCGGCAGTTCGATGTCGAGCAGGGCCACGTCCGGCCGGTGCGTGAGCACGCCGTCCACGATGGCGTCGCCCGCGGACACCTGCGCCACGACCTCGATGTCCTCCTCCATGCCGAGCAGCAGGGCGAGGGCGCCGCGCATCATGCCCTGGTCCTCGGCGAGGAGCACCCGGATGCGCCTGGCGGGCCGCTCGTCACGGGGTATCTGGCTCATGGGCTCAGGTTACGGCGGGCTCCCGGCCCGGGTCGCGAAGCGCGAACCGGGCGCGCCCGGGGCGGACTTCGGTCAAAGAATTCCCCTTCTCCGGTGCGGCGGGGGTTGACGATTGTTGACCGTACGCAAACAATCGCCCCTGCCTTCTCGGCAATTCCCGGTATTCCACCCGCCGAGCAGGTCCGGTATGTCGATCGAACAACGTTCGGTATATCGGACAAGTCGAGAACCCGCAGGTAACCCGCACTGCCCCCGACGAATACGAGGTACACCGTGCTTGGCCGAACCCCCCGGACCCCCCGGAGTCCCCGGCGTCCCCGGACCCCCCGGACTCCTCGGCGCGTCAGAAGAGCCCTGCTGTCCGTCCTCGCCGTCTGCGCCGGCCTGGCCGCCCTGCTCTTCGGCACCGGCGCACCCCCGGCCGCCGCCGCCGGTTCGCTGCCCTGTGACATCTATGGCGCCGCGGGCACCCCCTGCGTCGCCGCGCACAGCCTGGCCCGGGCGCTGTACGGGTCCTACAACGGCCCGCTCTACCAGGTGCGGCGGGCCTCGGACGGGGCGAGCGCGAAGATCGGCCTGCTGTCCGCCGGCGGCTACGCCGACGCGGCCGCCCAGGACTCCTTCTGTTCCGGCACGACCTGCGTCATCACCGAGATCTACGACCAGTCCCCGCGCCACAACGACCTCACCGTCGAGGGCGCGGGCGGCGCCGGCGCGGCCGATGTCGGGGCGCCCGCGGACGCCCTGCCGGTGACCGCCGGCGGCCACCAGGTCTACGGCCTGGAGATCTCCGCCGGAATGGGCTACCGGGACAACTCCACCTCGGGCGTCGCCGTGAACGGACAGGCCGAGGGGATGTACATGGTGACCTCCGGCACCCACGTCAACAACCGCTGCTGCTTCGACTACGGCAACGCCGAGACCAACAACCTGGACACCGGCAACGGCCACATGGACGCCATCAACTTCGGCACCGAGTGCTGGTTCGCGCCCTGTTACGGCAAGGGCCCCTGGGTCCAGGCCGACCTGGAGAACGGCCTGTTCCAGTCCGACGCCGGATACAGCAGGAACACGGCGAACACCGGCACCGGGGCGCTGCCGTTCGTGACCGCCCTGCTCAAGAACAACGGGCAGAACCATTTCGCCCTCAAATACGCGAACGCCCAGTCCGGCGGACTGACGACCACCTATTCCGGCGGTGAGCCGACCGCGAGCGGCTACTCCCCGATGCACCAGGAGGGCGCGATCGTCCTCGGCACCGGAGGCGACAACAGCAACGGCTCCATCGGATCGTTCTTCGAGGGCGTCATGACGTCCGGCATCCCGACCGACGCCGCCGACGCCGCCGTCCAGGCCGACATCGTCTCCGTCGGTTACGGCGGCCCGACCGGCAGCACCGGCACGCTGAACCCCGGCTCCGAGATCTCCCTGCGCGCCACGACCGCCTGCTGCACCACCGAGTACGTCCGCCACCAGAACGACGCGGCCGTCACCTCCACGGTGACGTCGAGCAGCCCGGCCATCGACAAGGGCGACGCCACCTGGATCGTGCGCCGCGGGCTCGCCAACGCCTCCTGCGTCTCCTTCGAGTCGCGCAACTACCCCGGTGACTTCCTGCGCCACTTCGACTACCGGCTGTACCGGCAGCCCATGGACGGCACCGCCCAGTTCCGGGCCGACGCCACCTTCTGCCCGCAGACCGGCAAGAGCGGCACCGGCACCTCGTTCGCCTCGTACAACTATCCGACGCGCTATCTGCGCCACTACAACCACACGCTGTACATAGCGAGCAACGGCGGCTCCAACGACTTCGACAGCAGCACCTCCTGGGCCGCCGACGTCAGCTGGGTGACCGGCTCTCCCTGGGCCCCGTAACCGCCGCCGGTACCAACCCGTCGACGGTGACGGGGAGTTCCGCGGTGACCGTGAAACCGCCGCGCGGCGCCGGACCGGCCGTGAGGGAACCGGACGCCGCCGCGAGGCGTTCGGCCAGCCCCTTCAGCCCCGTGCCTCCGACGCACCCCCGGGACCGGCCGGCCCCCTCGCCGGCCCCGGTGCCGGCATCCGGGCTCATGCCGGTGCCGGTGCCGGTGCCGTTGTCAGCGACCGTCAGGCGGACCCGCTCGGTGCTGCCCTCCACGGTGATCTCGCAGCGGGTCGCGCGGCTGTGCCGCACGACGTTGGTGACCGCCTCGCGCACCACCCAGCCCAGCAGCGCCTCGCTCTGCGGGTCGAGCGGCGTCCCGGACTGGTGGACCACCGGCTCCACACTCGCCGCGGACAGCGCCGAGCGGGCCCGGGTCAGCTCGGTGGCCAGGCTGCCCTCGCGGTAGCCGGTCACCGCCTCGCGGATCTCGGTGAGCGCCTGCCGGCCCACCGACTCGATGTCCGTGACCTGCGCCAGCGCCGCGTCGAGATCCCGCGGGGCCAGGCGCCGGGCCGCCTCGGACTTCACCACGATCACCGACAGGGTGTGCCCGAGCAGGTCGTGCAGATCGCGGGAGAACCGCAGCCGCTCCTTCTCCACGGCCCGCCGGGCCAGTTCCTCACGGGCGGCCCGCAACTCCCGTACGGCCTCGGACAGACCGAGGATCGCGGCCGTCACCATGCTGGAGATGAAGGTGCCGTACCCGATGCTCGACGCGTCGTCCCACCCGCCACGCACGTAGGCGACGGCACCCGCGTACAGCGCGAGCAGCGTCCCCGCGCGCCCCAGCAGCGGACCGCGCAGACAGGCACCCGCCGCGAGCCCCAGCAGCGGGAAGAACACCAGCCAGTCACCGCCGTACCCGAGGGCCAGGCCGGTGGTGAGCAGGCCCATCAGACCGAGCGCCACCCGGGTGGACACCGCCTCGCGGCTGCGCCGGTCGAAGGAGCGGAAAGTGACGTACAAGTAAAGGGAGTTGAAGGCAAGCAGGCCCAGACCGCCGACCCACGGGTTCGCGGTCCTGCCCTGGAGCACGTTGGAGATGGCCCCCATGCCTATCAGCAGCCAGGGCAGCAGGGCGAAGCCGGTGGGCGGCGGGCCCGGCTCGTCGACGCGCGGCGTCCCGCCGTTCTTCCGGGCGGCCCGTCGCGCGGCCCGGTAAGCCTCGCGTTCCGCCCGCCACCGGCGCTGCTCCGCCTGCCACCGACGGTGTTCCGCCCGCCACCGGCCCTGTTCCGTCCGCCGGTCCGCTGTCCCGCGTCCCGGTGCCCGCCACCATGTCATCCGTCGTCCCCCGGTCGTGTGGTCCCCGCCGTGCGACGGTAGGACGCACAGCGTAGGGACCAACCGTAAGGAGCCGGATCCGCCCACCGGCAGATGCGTACGTACGGTTCCGGGCAGGACGAATGTCACGGGCGGCGCCCGGAACCGGCGCAGCGCCGACGACAGCCCTCACCCACGGGAGCCGCATGCCCATCGACACAGCCCTGGCCCTCGCCGCCGCACCGCGTTCCGGTGAGATCTCCTGGACCCCGAGGGACGTCCAGCTCTACCACCTCGGCATCGGGGCCGGCGCCGACCCCGACAAGGACGACCCCGCCACCGACCCGGACGAGCTGCGCTACACCCTGGAGACCCGGCTGCACGTCCTGCCGAGCTTCGCCACCGTCGCCGGGTCCGGCCCACCCGGCGTCATCGCCGCACTGTCCGTGCCGGGCATCGACGTCGACCTGGCCAGGGTGCTGCACGGCGGCCAGAACCTCACGGTGCACCGGCCGGTCCCCGCCGCGGGCACCGCCACCGCCACGAGCCGCATCGCCGCCGTGTACGACAAGGGGGAGGCCGCCGTCCTCGTCATGCGCACGGAAGTCGTCGACCCGGACGGCCCGTTGTGGACCGACGACGCCCGGATCTTCGTACGCGGCGAGGGCGGCTGGGGCGGCGACCGCGGGCCCGCCTCCCGCCCGGACCCGCCCGCCGGCGCCCCCGACCGGACCGTCGAGCGCCCCGTCCGCCCCGACCAGGCCCTCCTCCACCGCCTCACCGGTGACCTCAACCCCCTGCACGCCGACCCGGAGTTCGCCCGGCTCGCCGGCTTCGATCGGCCGGTCCTGCACGGCCTGTGCACCTACGGCATCACACTCAAGGCGGTCGTGGACACGCTGCTCGGCGGCGACGTGACCCGGGTACGCGGCTACGGCACCCGGTTCACCGGTGTGGTGTACCCCGGGGAGACCCTGCGCGTCCGCATGTGGCGCCGCGAGGACGGGGTGCGGGTCACCGTGGACGCCGCCGAGCGGGACACGGGGGTGCTCACCGGAACCGTCGTCCAGCACCTCTGAGGCCGGAGGCCCTGCTGGCGCCGGAGGCGGGGCATCGATGGGCGCCGGAGGCGAGGGGGCCCGGCACAGGCAGAGGGGCACCCGCCGGACGGGTGCCCCTCTGTTCCCTGCTGTTTCCCTGCGGTCAGAAAGCCGCCTCGACCGTCTCCTGTACCGGCTTGCGGTGCCGGCCGTGCGGAGTCGGAGTCGTCTCGCTCTCCTGGGCCGCGACCGGGCCCCGGTGCCGGCCGTGGCCGGCGCTCTCCTGAGAGTCGGCAGACAGCTGCCGCGTCCTGGTGTCGCTCATCGGAAGAATTCACCCCGTCAACATGATCTTTCGTACAGCCGGGCGAGTCTAACCGGCCCACCACGGGCGGAATCCAGGCGCACACGCCGACCGGCACTAGTTCGTTACAAGACGGCCCAGGGGCGCCTGTCGGAGCGGCACGGGGCGGGCCACCACGGGCTCCGGAGGGTCCGATTCCGCCTCTGTCCGGGACGCTTCGGGTGTCGCGGCAGCCCTCACCGCGTCGCTTGTCCCGCCGGTCCCGCTCGGCCCCCCGGGCCCCTGTGTCCCGCTCGGCCCGTCCGTCCCGGTCCCGCCGGTTCCGTCCGTCCCGCTCGCCCGCTCCGGGGCGCTCGCGCCGCCCATGGCCCCTGCCCCCGTCATGGCACCCGCGCCCGCCACGGCCCCCGCCACGGCCCCCGTCCCCCCGACGGCGCCCGCGCCCGCCGGCTCGCCCCCGGGCGCCGTCAGCTCCGCCACCCCGCAGGGCGTGTCGCGCGTCGCGTACGGCAGCCGCAGCACGCCCTGCGGGGTCCACAGCCCGGTCCCCGCCAGCCATCCGTGCGGCGCCGGAAGATGACGTACCCGCCGTTCCGCCGGCCGCCAGGTGCCCACCCAGGTGCCGAACGTCCCGTCGATCCGCAGGCCCACCCCGCAGTTCTCCGGCATCAGCACCTGCCCAGGCTGGATCGCGAACGGCGTCACCCGGCACTCCGGCACCCGCAGACACCCCGGGAAGCGCACCGGCAGGGTGCTGCCGAGCACTCCCCAGCCCAGTCGCCGCCGCCCCGGGGAGGGAGCGTCCGAGGAGATCAGCAGCAGCCCGCTGTCGGGATCGGCGAGCAGCAGCCGGTCGTCGCTGCCGTCCGTGATCTGGAGCAGCGGCGAGACGGCGCCGGCGCGCTCCAGGTCCACCACGACCGTCTTGGTGCGTCCGTCCAGCTCCCGGTCCAGCGCCAGCAGGCGCCCGGTGCGGTCCAGCCACACCCCGCCCGAGCAGCGCCCCGGTACCTCGGCGAGCCGCTCCGGGCCCGACGGCCCGCCCGCCACCAGCCACACGGCGCTGGAACGCGGCCCGACGGCGAGGGCGTACGCGCGGGTGCCCCCCGGCGCCGGCGGCAGCAGAGTGAGCCCCGCCGCCCCGGTGACGGGCCCGGGATGCTCCACCGTGCCCAGCGGCAGCTCACCGGTGCCGGGCCCGGTCGGATACAGCAGCGAGAAGGCGTGCCGCCGCTCCACCAGCCGGTGGATCAGCACCCGGCCGTCGCCCAGGGGCTGCACCTCGGTGCCGGGCTCCTCCGGCTGGTTGCCCGGCAGCGGTACCGCGTACGGCTCCGGGCCGTCCAGCGTCCAGCGCTCCGGGAACCAGGAGTCGCCGGCCGGCGCGAGCCGGGCGGCGTACACGCCGTCCGCCGTGATCGCGCATCCAGCCGTCCCCGGCGCACCGTCGGCCCCGTCCGTGGACGGGGATTCGATCGCACAGGCCGTCATGGTTCGGTCACCTCCGGCGACGAAGCTAGTTTTCGTACGCACGGGCGGGGGGCCGGCGGCGCACGCTTCACACATACGGGTGGGGCAGAAGCGATTCCTCTGAGGGAACCGGGGCCTGTGTGCTGACCGGGACCGGGGCGGGCGGATGCGGTACAGCCCCGCAGAACAGCCAGGTAGCCTGTCCCTCGTGCCCCGTCTGTCTGAAGTCATCGCCGCGCTGGAGAACCTGTGGCCCGCCGAGCGGGCCGAGTCCTGGGACGCGGTCGGCACCGTCGTGGGCGACCCCGGCCAGGAGATCACCCGGGTCCTGTTCGCCGTCGACCCGGTCCAGGAGATCGTCGACGAGGCGGTGAAGCTCGGCGCCGGCCTCCTGGTCACCCACCACCCGCTCTATCTGCGCGGTACGACGACGGTCGCGGCCACGCACTTCAAGGGCCGGGCCGTGCACACGCTCATCAAGAACGACATCGCGCTGCACGTCGCCCACACCAACGCCGACACCGCCGACCCGGGTGTCTCCGACGCCCTCGCCGGCGCGCTGGACCTCCGGGTCGTACGGCCCCTCGTACCCGACCCCACCGACCCGCACGGCCGCCGGGGCCTCGGCCGCGTCTGCGCACTGGACCACCCGCTCACCGTGCGCGAACTCGCCGCCCGCGCCGCCGAACGGCTGCCCGCCACCGCGCAGGGCATCCGGGTGGCCGGCGACCCGGAGGCCGTCGTCCGCACGGTCGCCGTCAGCGGCGGCTCCGGCGACAGCCTCTTCGACGAGGTCCGAGCCGCCGGTGTCGACGCCTTCCTCACCGCCGACCTGCGCCACCACCCGGCGTCGGAGGCGGTGGCCCACAGTCCCCTCGCGCTGCTCGACGCGGCGCACTGGGCCACCGAGTGGCCCTGGTGCGAGCTGGCCGCCGCCCAGCTCGACGAGATCTCCGACCGCCACGGCTGGGACCTGCGCGTCCACGTCTCCAAGACGGTCACCGACCCCTGGACCGCCCACGCGGCGTCCACCACCCCCGCTAGCTAACAGGAGCCCCCAACTGAACGCCGCGCCCGCCGACCAGATCCGACTCCTCGACGTCCAAGACCTCGACGTCCGTCTCCAGCAGCTCGCGCACAAGCGGAAGTCGCTGCCCGAGCACGCCGAGATCGATGCGCTGACCAAGGACCTCACCCAGCTGCGCGACCTGCTCGTGGCGGCGCAGACCGAGGAGAGCGACTGCGCCCGCGAGCAGACCAAGGCCGAGCAGGACGTGGACCAGGTGCGCCGGCGTGCCACCCGCGACCAGCAGCGCCTGGACTCCGGCGCGGTCACCTCGCCGAAGGACCTGTCCAACCTCCAGCACGAGATCGTGTCCCTGGCCAAGCGGCAGGGCGACCTGGAGGACGTCGTCCTCGAGGTCATGGAGCGCCGCGAGTCCGCGCAGGAGCGGGTCGGCGAGCTGACCGAGCGGGTCGCGTCCGTCCAGTCGAAGATCGACGACGCCACCGCTCGCCGGAACGCGGCCTTCGAGGCGATCGACGGCGAGGCCGCCTCGGTCACCCGGGAGCGCGAGGTCGTCGCGGCCTCCGTCCCCGCGGACCTGCTCAAGCTCTACGACAAGCTGCGCGCGCAGCAGGGCGGGATCGGCGCGGCCAAGCTGTACGCCCGCAGCTGCCAGGGCTGCCGGCAGGAACTGGCGATCACCGAGCTGAGCGAGATCCGCTCGGCGGCGCCGGACACGGTGGTGCGCTGCGAGAACTGCCGCCGCATCCTGGTGCGCACGGCCGAGTCGGGTCTGTAGACGAGGGGCCGGACGGGTGCGGGAGTTCATCGTCGAGGCCGACGGCGGGTCACGGGGCAACCCGGGGCCCGCGGGCTACGGCGCCGTGGTGTGCGACGCGGCGACGGGCCAGACCCTGGCCGAGGCGGCGGAGTACATCGGCGTCGCCACGAACAACGTCGCCGAGTACCGCGGTCTCCTGGCCGGCCTCCGCGCCGCCCACGCCCTCGACCCGTCCGCGCCGGTCCATGTCCGCATGGACTCCAAGCTGGTGGTCGAGCAGATGTCGGGCCGCTGGAAGATCAAGCACCCCGCGATGAAGCCCCTGGCGGCGCAGGCCCGGTCCGTCTTCCCGCCGGACCAGGTCACGTACGAGTGGATCCCCCGCGAGCGGAACAAACACGCGGACCGTCTGGCCAACGAGGCGATGGACGCGGGGGCGAAGGGCGAACAGTGGTCGCCGTCGCGGTCCCGGGCGGACCTGGCCACGGGGACCGGCGGCGGCACCCGGACGGCTCCGGCTGCTGGGACTGCCTCGGCTGCTTCGGCGGCTCGGGCCGCTTCGGGCGCACAGTCCGCTCGGGCGGCGGCGGCCACTTCGGCCGCTCCCATAGGCGACTCGGCGGCGGCGACCTCTGCGGATGCCGCGCCCGCCGCCGACGACGCGGCTGCGGCTGCCGGCGCGGCGCGTCCGGCCGACGCGGCTCCCGCTGCGAACCCGGCGGCCTCCGCGCCGGCCTCTTCCCCAACGCACTCTGCCGACGCGGCGGGGGAGAACCGTGCCGACGCGGCGGCGCGCGCCCTTCGGGAAGCCGCGCCCTCCGGCGGGCAGCCCTCCGCCCCTTCCGGTGACACCGAGCGGCGCACATCCGCTCCCGGCTGGAGTGCCGCGCCCGACCTCGGGGCCCCCGCCACCTTCGTGCTGCTCCGCCACGGCGAGACCCCGCTCACCCCCCAGAAGCGCTTCTCCGGCAGCGGCGGCACGGACCCCTCCCTCTCCGGCGCCGGCCGTGAGCAGGCCCGGCGGGTCGCGGAGGCGCTGGCCAGGCGCGGCACGGTCCAGGCCGTCGTCGCATCTCCCCTCGCCCGTACCCGGGAGACCGCCGCCATCGTCGCCGCCCGCCTGGGCCTGGACGTGACGCTCGAGGAGGGCCTGCGGGAGACGGACTTCGGCGCCTGGGAGGGCCTGACCTTCGGCGAGGTACGGGACCGTTACCCGGACGACCTGAACGCCTGGCTCGCCGACCCGGAGGCCCATCCCACCGGCGGCGGCGAGAGCTTCGCCGATACGGCCATCAGGATCGCCGCCGCCCGCGACGAGCTGGTCGCCGCCCACGCGGGCCGCACCGTGCTGCTGGTCACGCACGTCACCCCGATCAAGACGCTGATCCGTCTCGCCCTGGGCGCCCCTGCCAAGTCCCTGTTCCGCATGGAGCTTTCGGCCGCGTCCCTGTCGGCGGTGGCGTACTACGCGGACGGCAACGCGAGCGTCCGGCTCTTCAACGACACGTCCCACCTCCGGCCCTGACCCCACCTCCGGCGCTGAGCCCACCTCCGGCCCTCAACCCGCCGTCCGCCGCCAACGCGGCCGCCGCCCGGGCCAGTTCCTCGATCCGCCCCCAGTCCCCGGCGGCCACCGCATCCGCCGGGACCATCCAGCTGCCGCCCACGCAGCCGACGTTGGGCAACGCCAGATACTCGGAGGCGTTGTCCGGACCGATCCCACCGGTCGGGCAGAAGCGTGCCTGCGGCAACGGCCCGGCCAGCGACCGCAGGTACGCCGTCCCGCCCGCGGCCTGAGCCGGGAAGAACTTCATCTCCCGCACCCCGCGCTCCAGCAGCGCGACGACCTCCGAGGTGGTCGACACCCCGGGCAGGAACGGCACTCCGGACCCGCGCATCGCCCCCAGCAGCGCCTCCGTCCACCCGGGGCTGACCAGGAACCGCGCCCCGGCCGCCGTACACATCCCGGCCTGCTCCGGGGTGAGCACGGTGCCGGCCCCGACCACCGCGTCCGGCACCTGGTCGGCGATCGCCCGGATCGCGGCCGGCGCCGCCGGTGTCCGCAGGGTCACCTCGATCGCGGGCAGCCCGCCCGCCACCAGTGCCCGCGCCAGCGGCACCGCGTCGGCGGCGTCCGAGACCACCACGACGGGTACGACGGGCGCCAGGTCGAGGACGGAGGCAGCCGGGGAGGAGGGCAGCGGCGAGATCATGCCCTCATCGTGCCCAGCGACCGCACCACCCGCAACGAGTGTTGCGCATACTGCAACGCACCTCAGCGGACGTCGTCCACCAGCACGTCCAGCGACCACGCCCGGCCGGCCTTCCCGGGCGCCTCGGCCTCCACGGCGTAGCCCAGGCCCCGCAGCGCTTCCACCAGCTCGGCGGGGTTGTCCGGCGCGGCCCCGGCGGTCAGCAGTGCGCGGACGATCCGGCCCTTCGTCGCCTTGTTGAAGTGGCTGACGACCTTCCGGGTCGGCGCGTGCAGCACCCGTACCGTCGCCGTCCGCCCGGCGACCTCGCCCTTCGGCTTCCAGGCCGCCGCGTAGGCGGCGGACCGCAGGTCGAGCACCAGGCCCTCCGCGGCCAGGGCGGGCAGCACCTCGGCCATCGGCGCCCGCCAGTGCGCGGCCAGCGCGCCCAGCCCCGGCAGCTTCACGCCCATCGCGCAGCGGTAGGAGGGGATGCGGTCGGTCACCCGCACGGCACCCCACAACCCCGAGAACACCAGCAGCGAGTCCGCCGCGCGCCGCCGCGCCGCCGCGTCCAGCGCGGCCAGGCCGAGGGCGTCGTAGAGCACGCCGGTGTAGATCTCCCCGGCGGGGCGGGCGCCGGCCGTGCGCAGCCCGGCGTTCTTCGCGACCTCGCCGCGCAGTCCCTCGCTCAGCCCGAGGATCTCGCGGGCCTTGTCCTCGTCGGCGGCGCACAATTCGACCAGTTCGGTGAGCACGGCCTCCCGCGCGCCGGTCAGCCCCGGCAGGGACAGCGACTCCAGCTCCAGCGGGGCACCCTCACCCGCGCTCGCCTTGCCCTCCGAGGGGGGCAGCAGGACCAGCAACACGTACTCCTCACGTAGACCTCCGCGTCAGGGTACGGCGTACCACCGGTACGGCCTCGCCCCGGCGTCGGCGGCCGTCCGGGCCCGCACCACCGGCCCGGCCCGGCCCGGCGCGGGCCCGGCACGCGGCATGGAAGCGGACCCCGCGGGCGTTGCACCGTGGCAGACGGCACGACGAGGGGGAGTCCGATGGGGGAGCAGGACCGGGTGGAGCAGGGCCGGGCGGAGCAGGATCGGGCGGAGCAGGCGCCGGGGGAGCGGGCGCTGTGGACGCGGGCCCGGCTGGGGCGGTGCGGACCCCCGCTCGACCTGCTGACCGCGAACTTCCGGCGGCACGTGTACGCCCCGCACGCCCACGACGAGTACACGATCGGCGTCTGCGTCGGCGGCTCCGAGGTCATCGCCTACCGGGGCGGCCACGTCCGTACCGGCCCGGGCACGATCATCGTCCTCGAACCCGGCGAGATGCACACGGGCGGTCCCGGCAACCCCACCGACGGCTACGCCTACCTCGCCCTGTACGCCGAGCCGTCCCTGCTGGCCGACGGCACCGGCGGCGGCCTGCCGCACTTCCGCGAGCCACTCGTCGACGACCCCGCGCTGGTCAGGGCCCTGCGCACCGCCCACACGCAGCTCAGCGCCCGCCCCGACCCGCTGGAGACCGAGTCCCGGCTGCCCTGGCTGCTGACCGCCCTGGCCCGGCGCCACTCCACGGCACGCCCGGTGGCCGACCGCGTCCCCGGCGCCGCCGCCATAGCCCGTACGGTCCGCGACCGCCTCGCCGGCGAACTCGCCGACCCGCCGTCCCTCGCCCTCCTCGCCACCGACCTCGGCCTGTCCCGCTACCAGCTCCTGCGGGCCTTCCGTACGACCATGGGGATACCCCCGTACGCCTGGCTCGCCCAGCACCGGGTGGCCCGCGCCCGCACCCTGCTCGGCACCGGCCTGCGTCCGGCCGAGGTCGCCCCTCTCGTCGGCTTCGCCGACCAGGCGCACCTGACCCGCTGGTTCCGCCGGGTGCTCGGGGTGACCCCGGCGGTCTACCGCAACAGCGTTCAAGACACCCCGGGGCGCGCCGGCCGAGACTCGACCCCATGACTGCACGCGGCTGGTTCCTGTTCTCCCTGATGGGAGTGGTCTGGGGCATCCCCTATCTGATGATCAAGGTGGCGGTGGACGAGGTGTCCCCGCCGGTGGTGGTGTTCACACGCTGCGCGCTCGGCGCGGCCCTCCTGCTCCCGTTCGCCGTGCGCCAGGGCGGCCTGCCCGCGTCCGTGCGGGCCCACTGGCGGCCCCTGCTGGCCTTCGCGGTGCTGGAGATCATCGTCCCCTGGTTCACCCTCACCGACGCCGAACGGCACCTGTCCAGCTCGACGGCCGGCCTGCTCATCGCGGGCGTACCCATCGTGGGCGTGATCGGGGCGCGGCTGCTGGGGGACACCGAACACCTCGGCGTCCGCCGGGTGGCCGGCCTGGCACTGGGCCTCGCCGGCGTGACGGTCCTGACCCTGCCGCACCTCACCGGCGGGGACGCGCGCTCGCTGGTGGAGGTCCTGCTGACCGTGCTGGGCTACGCGACGGCGCCCCTCATCGCCGCCCGCCGTCTCAAGGAGGTCCCTTCCCTCCACCTCACCGCCGCCTGCCTGACGCTGGCCGCGCTGGTCTACGCCCCCGTGGCCGCGCTCACCCGCCCGGCCGCCGTCCCGTCCGCCACGGTCCTGGCCTCGCTGGCCGGTCTGGGCGTGATCTGCACGGCGGTGGCGTTCGTGGCGTTCCTGGAACTGATCCGGGAGGCCGGCCCCACCCGGGCGACCGTGATCACCTACGTCAACCCGGCGGTGGCGGTGGCGGCGGGCGCGCTCTTCCTGGACGAGCCGCTGACCCTGCCCGTACTGGCCGCCTTCGCGCTCATCCTCGCCGGCTCGGTCCTGGCGACGGCCGCCGGTCCGCGGCGGGGCACACGCCCGGTACCATGGTCGACACGGCAGACGAGCCGGGCGGACGGCCGCGTGGAATCCCTCAGGGGGCTCCCCGAGGAACGTCCGGGCTCCACAGGGCAGGGTGATGGCTAACGGCCACCCGGGGTGACCCGCGGGACAGTGCCACAGAAAGCAGACCGCCGGGGATCTCGGTCCTCGGTAAGGGTGAAACGGTGGTGTAAGAGACCACCAGTGCCCAGGGTGACCTGGGCAGCTAGGTAAACCCCACCCGGAGCAAGGTCAAGAGGAGCGCCGTGAAAAGCGCTCTGCGCGGACGTTCGAGGGCTGCCCGCCCGAGTCCGCGGGTAGACCGCACGAGGCCGGCGGCAACGCCGGCCCTAGATGGATGGCCGTCGCCCCGGCCGCCGCGAGGCGACCGGGGAACAGAACCCGGCGTACAGCCCGACTCGTCTGCCGCCACCTGCGGCTCCGCTTCGCCTGCGCCGAACCGGTGTCCGCCGGGGGACCGGGGCTCCCTGGCAGGAGGAGTCATATACCGGGCTTCAGCCGGCCGTGCCCTGAAGGACCGGTGACGTCCGCGAACTCGTCGGGAGCCGGATCCGTTCGGCCGTGTCCGGGGCCGGTGGCAGGTCGTGCAGGCGCCGCTCGCGGTCCACAGCGACAGGAACCCGGTGATCCTGTGCGCCGAGTCGTCGTACGCGGTTACGGCGACGGAGGAGGACGGACGCCCCGAGCGCGGGGACAACGGCCCCCCACCCGGGCGCAGGTCCGCCCACCCCGTGCGGCAGATGCTCAGCCGGCGGCGCCGGAGCCGTCGTCGTCGCGTGGCGTGATGTGGAAGTCGAACGCCAGCGTCCCCGGGTCGAGGGCCGTCGTCCCGCCGTCGACGGTGAGGACCGCGCCGTTGACGTAGGACGCCGCCGGGGAGAGCAACCAGTCGATGGCCTGCGCGATCTCGCGCGGCTCGCCCGGCCGTCCCGCGGGCAGCGACCTGGTCGCCTCCTCGTAGGCGGCCTGCACTCCACCGCGCAGGCCGGCCTCCTCGGCGAAGCGCGCCATGCGCCGGTCGGCCATCTCCGTCCGTACCCAGCCGGGGCACACGGTGTTGGCACGCACCCCGTACCGCCCGTAGTCGACGGCCACGGAACGGCAGAGCTGGAGCAGGGCCGCCTTGGAGGTGGCGTACGGGGCGTTGCCCGCGCCGTTGCGCAGCGCGGAGACCGAGGCGACGGCGACCACCGCTCCCTTGGACTCCAGCAGGTACGGCAGGGCCGCGCGCAGCAGCAGCAGCGGACCGGTGACATTGGTGCGCATCACGTCGTCCCAGTCCTGGAGCGACAGGTCACCCACGGCTCCGCCGCGCCCGATCCCCGCGTTCAGCACCACTCCGTCGATCCGTCCGTGCTCGGCCAGGGCCGCCCGGACGAGCCCCTCGGCCGCGTCGGGCTCCCCGGCATCGGACGGATGCGCCAGCGCCCCGATCTCCCGGGCGAGGCGCCGCAGGGGTTCGGGCCGGCGTCCGGAGACGACCACGTGGTGGCCTCCCTCGCGCAGCAGCCGGGCCGTGGCCTCCCCGATGCCCGTGCCTCCGCCGGTCACGACGACAACCCGCTTGTCCGCCAACGTGGTCGAACCCCCCATCCACCGAGATCACCTGGAGCATCCGACTCTAGGGCCGGCGGCTCCGCCTCCGGCGACTTCCGGCCAGGGGCGCGGGCATGGGCAGGACATGGACAGGTGGCAGCCCGCACGGTCGCTCACCGCGCGGGTGGGGAGCCCGCTCCAGGCGCGTTCGGTGTGATCAGGACGCGTCCTGCGGGAGGTCCCGGCCGGCGAGGCCGCTCTCGGCGAAGTCCGCGTCGCTCGGCCCCGGGCCGCCGGCGAAGAAGCCCTGCATGAGGGCGTTCAGGTCCAGCTTCTTGGCCCCGGCCGGAACGGTGGGCCTGGTGCCCTTGCCCAGCCGCACCGTCAGGCCGAGCTTCTTGACCTTGGCGTTCTCGGCCAGCTTGGCGAGGTCCACGTCCACCTCGGTCAGCTCACCGTTCTTGAGGGTGAAGTCCGCCGTCACCTTGGCGTCGGGGGCGTCCTTGAGGTCCTTGGCCGTGGGCAGTTCCATGCCCGGCGGCAGGTCCTTCACCAGCGGGCGGATCTTGCCGAACAGTTCGGTGACGAGCGTGCGGAAGGGGGCCGTGGCCAGGACGTGCTCGGTGCCGTTGCCGCCGCCGGCCGTCTTGAGGTGCACGTGACGGGCGACGACCTCGCGGAGGGCGTTCGCGAGCTTCTTCTGCGTCTTGGCGTCGAGGGACGGGCCGGGCGCGGGACTGTCCTTCGGCCCCTGGCCGTCGGCGGTGGCCTTCTGCATCTCCTTGGTGTCGAACTTCACCCACTTGCCCGCGAGGACGTCCTTGATCGCCCCGGCCTCCGGCGGCAGGTCCGCGGCGGACGGTACGGGGCTGCCCGACAACTTGCCTATGGTGTCCATGTCGGCACGGATGTAGGCGTTGTCGCCGATCACCCGGTACTCGGCGAGGTCGCCGTCCGGGCTGCTGACCTTCATGGCCATGCCGACGAGGTCCTTCTCGTCGGACTTCTCGATCGGCTTCTTCGACTGCACGGTGACCGTGATCTTCGCGCCGCTGATCAGCTTGGCCGCGTCGTCCGGGATCTCCTCGCCGGGCGCGGGGCGGGACTTGGCGTCCAGCGCCTTCAGGGACGCGACGTCGGTGTCCACGTCGAGCTCGAAGGAGAGCGTGTTCTTCTTGCCGAGCTTCTCGAAGGCCCGGTCGAGCTTCTTGCCGGCGGAGAGCTGCTCCACCGTTCCGCAGGCGGCGGAGCCCGCGAGGACGGCACCGACGACGGCGGTGGCGGTCAGGGTCTTGCGTATGGCACTGATGATGGTCTCCTCGTGAATCCGACCACGGTGTGATCGATCAGAAGACTCATCAGTTGCTCACAAGGTTGTCCCGTCCGTCGCGCGATATCGGAACACCGGCCCGAGCACCGGCCGGTGCGTCGAATGGACGGTCCTGCGCGTGAGGGGACCGGGCGTCAGGCCTGGGTGTCGAGCGGGCGGGACCCGACCTTCTCGAGGTGGTGTTCGAAGACCCGCCGGGCGTCCGGGGTCAGGGTGCGCAGCGCCACCAGGGCCGTGATCGCCACGTCGCACAGTTCCGCCTGTACGTCCTCCCAGGTGTGGGTGACGCCCTTGCGCGGGTTCTGGCCGGTCGCGCCGATGACCGCCTCGGCGACCTCGCCGACCTCCTCGGACAGTTTGAGGATGCGCAGCAGCACCCCGTCCTGGCCGCCCTGGGCGCGGGCGGCCTCCAGGCGGGCCCACAGGGAGTCGACTGCGGGCCAGAGCCCGGCGGCGGAGTTCTGAGCGCTCATGTCCCGCAGCTTGCCATGCCCGGACGGCGGTGCCGGCCGTTCCCGGGCGGCGGTCACTCCTCGAACAGGGTCTCCTGTTCGGCCGCCTCGGCGGCCCGCGCCCGTACCCGCCTGGTCCGGGCGCCGACGACCACGGCCGTCACCGCGGCCGTCACGCCGAACGCGGCCGGCACCATCCAGGCGCGGTCGAGGACGTGCCCCAGGGCGTGGTCGAGGGAGAGGCGGCCCGGTCCGGTGACGGCGAGGCCGGCCCCGACCAGGCCCAGGCTCACCGGGTGCTCGTAGCCGCCCTCCTGGGCGAAGAAGCCGTTGGGCAGGTGGATGGCCGCCGCTCCCGTCATCGCCCCGGCCGCCGCCGCGCCCGCCGCCGGGGTCGCCAGGCCCAGCGCCAGCAGGACGCCGCTACCCGCCTCCGCCAGGCCCGACGCCGCAGCGCTGGCCTTGCCGGGCGCGTAGCCGACGGACTCCATGAACTGACCGGTGCCCTCCAGGCCGTAGCCGCCGAACCAGCCGAACAGCTTCTGCGCGCCGTGAGCGGCCAGCACCCCGCCGGCGCCCAGCCGGAGCAGCAGCAGGCCCAGATCACGTCGGTCGTAACAGCTCACGGTGACTCCCAAGCGGACAGGCGGACAGGCATACGGGCGTACAGGCTCCCTCCCGCGTTCCAGCCTGGCACCCCCGGCACCGCCCGGCCCCCGCTGGCTGCCGTTCGGGTGGCGGCCCCGGGGGAGCGGTGTGAGCCTGACGCCATGACGATTCAGCCGACCCGGCTCAGCGATCCGGCCGTCAGGGCCTTCGTGCACGCCGTGAACTCCCGCGACCTGGAGGGCTTCATGTCGCTCCTGGCGCCCGGTGCGACCATGTGCGACGACGGCTTCGACCGTGATCTCGCCGAGTGGACCGACCGGGAGATCTTCTCCTCCCACGGGCACCTGGAGGTCGACAACGAGTCGGACGGCGGCCGTACCGTCCTCGCCCGCTACCGCAACGACACCTGGGGCGAGATGCGCACCAAGTGGGTCTTCACGGTCGAGGACGACGGGCGGATCTCGCGTTTCGAGACCGGGCAGGCCTGACAGGCGCCCGCGTGCCGGGAGACGGCGGTGACGCACCGGGAATTGCTCCGGTGGCGCGTTCCCCGGCCCCACGGCCCTCCTGCGCGCCGGGCCTCCACCCGGCGCGGTGTACGGTCCCCGGGTGCGTGAAAGTTCCCGGCTCAGCCGGCGTGCCGTCCTCGGGCTGTCGGCCGCCGTCCTTCCCCTCTCCACGGCCACCAGGGCCGCCGCCGCGACCGGGGTCGTCGGCGGCGAGCGGCTGGCCCGTCCCGGCGTCCAGGTGAGCGGTGCCGCCGGACTGCCCGGAAAGCTCACCGCCCGCTCGTGGCTGGTCGCCGACCTCGACAGCGGGGAGATCCTCGCCTCGTTCGCCGCGCACCGGCGCCTGCCGCCCGCCTCCACCCTGAAGATGCTGTTCGCGGACACCGTGCTGGATCGGCTGGACCCCGCCGAGCGGTACCGGGTCACCGACGCCGACCTCGCCGACGTCCCGGCCGGCTCCAGCCTCGTCGGCGTCAAGCCCGGCATCACCTACACGGTCGAGCAGTTGTGGCAGGGCGTGTTCCTGCGCTCCGGCAACGACGCCGTGCACGTGCTCTCCCACCTGAACGGCGGCATCGCCCGGACGGTCGCCCAGATGCAGGCCAGGGCCGCGGACCTCCAGGCCCTGGACACCCATGTGGTCAGTCCCGACGGCTTCGACCACAAGGGGCAGCTCTCCTCGGCGTACGACCTGACGCTCTTCGCCCGCCACGGGCTGAAGGACGCCGCGTTCCGCCGGTACTGCGGCACGCGGACCGCCGACTTCCCGGCGGGCGGGAAGAAGACCTTCCAGATCCAGAACACCGACCGCCTGTTGACCGGGGCGTGGGGCCTGAAGACGTACGACGGGCTGATCGGCGTCAAGAACGGCTACACCAGCCACGCCGGCAACACCTTCACCGGTGCCGCCACCCGGGGCGGGCGCACCCTGCTGGTCACCGTGATGCATCCCGGGGCCGGCGGCAACGCCGTCTACGAGGAGACCGCCGCGCTGCTCGACTGGGGCTTCGGGCACGGGCGTTCGGCGCAGGCAGTGGGTCTGCTGGTGGCACCGCTCAGTGAGGGCGGGGTGAAGGCGAGTCCGCCGCCCGCGCGCAAGCCGGTACGGGCGGCGGCCGGCGCGCCCGGTACGGGGTCGGGGGGCGGCTCGGGGTGGGGGCTGGCGGAGGGCTCGGCCGGGGCGGCGGCCCTGCTGGGTGCCGGCGCCTGGGCCCTGCGCCGGCGCCGGACGCGGACGGCGGTGAACGGCGAGGCCGGCGGGCGCGGTACGGCCCGCGAGGGCGGTGAGCGCCGCAGAGGCGGCGGCCCGCCGGGAGGGCGTCACCGGAGCTGACCGGCGGGTGCGGCGGTCACCGCAGCCGAGCGGTGCGCGGCGGTCGTTCCACCCACCGGCGTGTGCCCCGCGATCGGCCACGAGGCCCACCCCGACTCCGGTCCGGTGGAACGGCCGCCGCCTTCCCCCCGAGGGAGTGGCCGCGGAATGTCGGCGCGTCAACTGTGAAGCTCTGGTGGAGGAAAGTTGAGCACACGGGCGTGACCGGCCGCAAGAGCGCGGATGTTCAAATGCCGGTTCCCGGGCGCCGAGCGGGCGGGCGCGGCCCGGCTCAGCCCCGCCCGATGTACGGCATCCCGGTCGCCAGTACGGTCGCGAACTGCACGTTCGCCTCCAGCGGCAGCTCCGCCATGTGCCGCACCGTGCGCGCCACATCGGCCACGTCCATCACCGGTTCCGGGGCCACCTCCCCGTTCGCCTGGAGCGCGCCGGTCCCCATCCGGGCCGTCATGTCGGTCGCCGCGTTGCCGATGTCGATCTGCCCGACCGCGATGCGGTACGGCCGCCCGTCCAGCGACAGCGACTTGGTCAGCCCGGTCAGCGCGTGCTTCGTCGAGGTGTAGGCGACCGAGTGCGGGCGGGGCGTGTGGGCCGAGACGGAACCGTTGTTGATGATCCGGCCGCCCCGCGGGTCCTGCTCCTTCATCCGCCGGTAGGCCGCCCGGGCGCACAGGAACGCGCCGTTGAGGTTGGTGTCCACCACGTGCCGCCAGGCGTCGTACGGCAGATCCTCGACCGGGACCCCGCCGGGCCCGAAGGTCCCCGCGTTGTTGAACAGCAGATCCACCCGCCCGAACCGCTCCACCACCGCCGCGAACAGCGCGTGCACGTCCTCGGGACGGGACACGTCGGTGCTTGCGGCGAGCGTGGTGCCCTCCGGCACCAGCGCCGCCGTCTCCTCCAGCGTCCCGGCGCGCCGGCCGGCGAGCGCCACCGACCAGCCGTGGCGCAACAGCTCCACGGCGACGGCCCGTCCGATGCCGGAACCCGCCCCGGTCACCACCGCGATCTTCGATTGCCTGTCGGTCATGGCTCCGCAGCCTAGGCGGCAGATCCGTCATACGGAATCAGGTGTCCGCCATACGGTTATCCGGCGACGCCGGCCGGCTCGTCACCCGGATACCGCGCCCCGGCCTCCCCCGGATACCGCACCCCGGTCAGCTCCCGCACCGCGTCCAGCGTGCGCATCACCGCGAGCGTGCCCTCCAGCGGCACCAGCGGCGACTCCTTCTCGCCCGCCCGCAGCGCCCGCATGACCTCCCGCGCCTCGTGCCGCATGCTGTCGCGCGGCCCGTCGGCCGGGTCCGCGGTGAACTCCTCGGGGTCACGGCCGTCCCGGTGCAGCACGAACCGGTCCGGGTGGAAGAAGCCGGACGGGACGTCGATCCGGCCGCGCGAGCCGGTCACCGACGCGGTGGCCGCCGTAGCGCCGTCGATGGAGCAGTGCAACGAGGCCAGCGCGCCGCCGTCCCAGGACAGCACGGCCCCCGTCTGGAGGTCGACGCCCTCCGGGGACAGCACCGCGCTCGCGGTGACGCCGTCCGGCTCACCCAGCAGCAACTGCGCGAAGGACACCGGGTACACGCCCAGGTCCAGCAGCGCCCCGCCGCCCAGCGCCGGGTCCCGCAGCCGGTGGTCCGCGGCGAAGGGCCCGGCCAGCCCGAAGTCGGCCTGCACGGTGCGCACCTCGCCGATCGCCCCGTCCTCCACCAGCGTCTTCAGCCGCCGCACCAGGGGGTTGCAGTACATCCACATCGCCTCCATCAGGAAGCGGTCGTGCTCCCGCGCCAGCGCGACGAGTTCCTCCGCCTCGCGCAGGTTGAGCGTGAACGGCTTCTCGCACAGCACGTTCCGCCCCGCCGCCAGGCACAGCCCGGCCGCCGCCCGGTGCGCGGTGTGCGGGGTGGCGACGTACACGACGTCGACGTCCTCGTCCGCCGCCAGCGACTCCCAGTCGCCGTACGCCCGCGTCACCCCGAACCGGTCGGCGAACGCCCGCGCCGACTCGGGCCGGCGCGACGCCACCGCCACGAGCTCCGGCGCCGGCCCCGCCGCGGAGCCGTCGCCCGACGCGGCCACCAGATCCGCCGCGAACGCCGCCGCGATCCCGCCGGTCGCCAGGATCCCCCACCGCACGCCCCGCTCCGCCATGCCCGCCCCACCCTCGCTCACCAGTACCCCGGCAGTGTGTACGAGCTGAGAGCATAGGCGCCGGTACGGCACGAGAGCCGGTCCAGTAGGAGAGGGAGGGACACATGCCCGAGCACCCGGCGGCACGGACACCCGGGACGCAGCACCCGTCCACCCAGCCGAGCCCACCCGCCGACCGCCGGACCGGCCTGCTCGTCACCCTCGTCCTCGGCGGCCTCACCGCCACACCCCCCCTCGCCATGGACATGTACCTCCCGTCCCTGCCGGAGGTCACCCGCTCCCTGCACGCCCCCGCCGCCACCGTCCAGCTCACCCTCACCGCCTGCCTGGCCGGCATGGCACTCGGCCAGCTGATCGTCGGCCCGATGAGCGACCGCTGGGGCCGCCGCCGTCCGCTCCTGGCCGGCCTCGCCGTCTACGTCCTCGCCACCGCCCTGTGCGCCTTCGCCCCGAACGTCGAGACCCTGGTCGCCTTCCGGCTGGCCCAGGGCCTCGCGGGCGCGGCCGGCATCGTCATCGCGCGGGCCGTCGTACGCGACCTGTACGACGGTGTGGCCATGGCCCGCTTCTTCTCCACCCTGATGCTGATCTCGGGGGTCGCCCCGATCGTGGCGCCGCTGATCGGCGGGCAGATCCTCCGGGTGACGGACTGGCGGGGCGTGTTCGCCGTCCTCACCGTCGTGGGCGCCCTGCTCGCCGCCGTCGTCCGGTGGCGGCTGCCCGAGACGCTGCCACCCGCCGACCGCCACGGCGGCGGGACCGGCCAGGCCCTGCGCGCCATGCGCGGCCTCCTCGCCGACCTGCCCTTCACCGGTTACACGCTGGCCGGCGGCTTCGCCTTCGCCGCGCTGTTCGCCTACATATCCGCCTCGCCGTTCGTCATCCAGGAGATCTACGGCGCCTCCCCGCAGACCTTCAGCCTGCTGTTCGGCGTCAACTCGGTCGGCCTGATGATCGCGGGCCAGATCAACGGCAAGGTGCTCGTGGGCCGGGTCAGCCTGGACAAGGTCCTCGCCACCGGCCTCGCGGTCATCGTGCTCGCCGCCACCGCCCTGCTCCTGATGGCCACGGGCACCTTCGGCGACGTCGGCCTGGCGCCCGTCTCCGCCGCCCTGTTCGTCCTGATGTCGGCCATGGGCATCACCCTGCCCAACGCCCAGTCCCTCGCCCTGCTGCGCACCCGGCACGCCGCCGGCTCCGCCTCCGCGCTGCTCGGCACCACCTCCTTCCTCGTCGGCGCGGTCGCCTCCCCGCTCGTCGGCGTCGCCGGGGAGCACACCGCCGTTCCCATGGCGATCGTCCAACTGGCGGGCGCACTGGTCGCCGCGGCCTGCTTCGTGGGAATGTGCCGTCCCTGGAACATCCGTACGGCGCCGGAGGGAGCGGACAACTGAGCGCACCGAGACTGCGTACCGGCACGCCCGAGCGAGCCGGGCTCGACCCCACGGAACTCGGGCGTCTGACCGACGACGTGCACGCCCTGACCACCGGCGTCCGCCCCTGGGCGGCCGGCGCCGTCGTGGTGGCCGGACGCGGCCCCGTGGTCGCCGTGGCGGAGGCCGCGGGCTGGGCGGTGCGCTACAGCGCCTACGACCCGAAGACCGACAACGCTGTCGCGCTGCCGTCCCACTCCCGGGTCCCGGCCACCGTCGACACCCCCTTCGACCTGGCCTCCCTCACCAAGCTGTTCACCTCCGTCGCCGCCGTGCAGCAGATAGAACGCGGCACCCTCGGCATGGACGCCCGGGTCGGCGCCTACCTGCCCGAGTTCACCGGAGCCGCCGCCTACGGCGTCACCGTGCGCCAGCTGCTCACCCACACCTCCGGGCTGCGCCCCGAGCTCCCGCTGTACGACTGCCCGGACGAGCGCGCCCGCCTCGCCCTCCTGCGGAACACCGCCCCGACGGCGGAACCGGGCACCTACCGGTACTCCGACCTGAACATGCTCCTGCTCCAGTTCGTCCTGGAGCGCATCACCGGCCGCCCCCTCGACGTCCTCGTCCAGGAGGGCATCACCCGCCCGCTCGGCATGACCGCCACCGCCTTCGGGCCCTGCCCCGGCGCCGCGGCCACCGAGGACCAGCGCCGGCCCTGGGCCAAGGCCGACCGGGGCATGCTGCGCGGTGTGGTCCACGACGAGAACGCCTGGGCGCTCGGCGGGGTCGCCGGCCACGCGGGCCTCTTCTCCACCGCTCCCGACCTGGCCGTCTTCTGCCGCGCCCTGCTCGCCGGCGGCTCCTACGGCCCCGCGCGCATCCTCGGCGCCGACTTCGTGGAGCTGCTGTTCACCCCGCCCGGGCTGGGCTTCGCCCTGGACCAGCCGTGGTTCATGGGCGAACTGGCGGGCCGCGGCGCGGCGGGCCACACCGGCTTCACCGGCACGTCCCTGGTCCTGGACCCGGCGACGGACACGTTCCTCGTCCTGCTGGCGAACACGGTGCACCCACGGCGCCGCCCGGCGGACAGCACCCCGAGAGCGGCCCTGGCGACCCGGCTGGCCCGAGCGGTGATCTGAACCCGGCGCCGCCCCGCCACCGCCCTCCCGTCCCCCGCACCCCGCCCCTCCCGCACCGCCCTCACCCCCCGCCCTCGTACAATCGGCAGGTGAACCACCCCGTATCCCCGTCCCCGGCCGAGACTCTGCGCGGGGCCCTCGGTGGGCTGCTGGCCGGGTTGCCGCCGTCGCGGGTCGCCGGAGCCGTGGAGCGGCTGATCGCCAATTACCGCGGCGACACCCCCACCCACGCACCGATCCTCCGCGACCGCGCCGACGTCGCCGCGTACGCCGCCTACCGGATGCCGGCCACCTTCGAGGCGGTCCGCTCGGCGCTGGCGGCGTTCGCCGACGCCGTGCCCGGCTGGGTGCCCGCCGGGCACGTGGACGTCGGCGGCGGCACCGGCGCCGCGACCTGGGCGGTCACCGCCACCTGGGACGGCACCCGCCCGGTGACGGTGCTGGACTGGGCGGAGCCCGCGCTCGCCCTCGGCCGGGAGCTGGCCGCCGCCAACCCGGCCCTCGAGGGCGCCCGCTGGCAGCGCGCCCGCATCGGCACCGGCCTCGCCCTGGACGACACCGACCTGGTCACGGTGTCGTACGTCCTCAACGAACTCGACGCGGCCGACCGGGCCGCCCTCGTCGACGCGGCCGCGAGCGCCGCGCGGGCCGTCGTGATCGTCGAGGCCGGCACCCCCGCCGGCTACGAGCGGGTCATCGAGGCCCGTGACCGGCTCGTCGGGGCCGGGTTCCGTGTCGCCGCGCCCTGCCCGCAC
This sequence comes from Streptomyces sp. Y20, assembly GCF_043195475.1. NCBI lineage: Bacteria > Bacillati > Actinomycetota > Actinomycetes > Kitasatosporales > Streptomycetaceae > Streptomyces > Streptomyces sp. Y20. The sequence goes on along the minus strand of NZ_JBIDDP010000014.1, from coordinate 210,492 downwards.
AGCGCCGCCTGCCCGATCGCCCCCGGCACCGACTGGTGCCACTTCTCCGCCCGGGTCGGCCGTTCCTCCCTGCACCGCCAGGTCAAGGGCGGCTCGCTGGCGTACGAGGACGAGAAGTTCGCCTACGTCGCCGCCACCCGGTTGCCCGCCGCACCGGCCCCCGCCCGTGTGGTCCGGCGCCCGCAGATCCGCAAGGGGCAGGTGTTGCTCGACCTGTGCGAGGCCGGCGAGCGGCTGACCCGGACGACGGTGACCAAGCGCCACGGCGAGCTGTACCGGGCGGCCCGGGACACCGACTGGGGCGATGCGTGGCCGCCGGACGGCTCCGTGCCGTAGTCCGCGCCGCCCCTCGTTGCTTCGGTCCCCCGGTCGGCAAGTCCGCCCCCGACGCCGCCCGCCGCAGCGAGAGGCCCCGCCGGGCATTCCACGCGGGCGGCCCGGGAGGCGGGGCAGCAGCCCGTCCGCGCCACCCGGCACCGGTGACCTGGCCGCCGGCCTCAGGGCGGTGCTCCCGGCCACGGTGGACGGGCTGCTCGACCCGTGCTTCGAGGCGCCCTCGCGGGCTCCGGCCGCGGAGGGCCCGGTCGACGAGGAGCTCGGCCGCCGGTTCGCGGCGAAGCTCCCGGGCGTGCTGTGAGGGTTGTCTCGCCCGGTTGGGCCGGAACTGTCCCCATGGGCCCCGGGGCGGAGGGAAGATAGGTCGATGAGGCAAGCTGTCCGCACACAGCGAGGCGAGGGGACAGATGAGCGCGACGTTCGGCGGCCGGACCGGTCTCCAGGGCAAACTCTCCCGGTGGCTGCCGGGGCGCCGCCCGAGAGCCGCGGCCGGCGACGACGGCCGTGAGGCCCTGCTGCTCGCCGCCGCCGGGGCAGGCCTGCCGTTGGCCCCGGCCGCGCACCCCGCCCCCGGCTACCGCTGTTCCTGCGACCGCGTCGGCTGTCCCACCCCGGCCCGGCACCCCGTGTCGTTCGCCTGGCAGACCCAGTCCACCACCGAGCGCGGTCAGATCGAGCGCTGGGCCCGGCATCAGCCGCAGGCCAACTTCATCACGGCCACCGGCATGGTGCACGACGTCCTGGACGTGCCCCTGGAGGCCGGCCGCGAGGCCGTGGAGCGGCTGCTCGGCGCGGGTGTCGAGGTCGGCCCAGTCGCGGAGAGCGACGACGGCCGCATGCTGTTCTTCACCCTCACCCGCGGCACCCCCGAGGTCGAGGACGAGTGGTGGCCCTGCGAGCTGGACTGCCACCCCGAGACGATGGACGAGCACCCGGGCCTGCGCTGGCACTGCCGCGGTTCCTACGTCCTCGTGCCGCCCGCCCGGCTCCCCGGTGACGACCGCCGGGTGCGCTGGGTGCGAGGCCCGGAGCAGCCGCTGCCCGACCCGCTGACCCTGCTGGAGGCGCTCACCGACGCGTGCGCCCGGTACGCGGCCCAGGAGCCCGCCCACCCGGCCGCGGCCTGGCCGCCGCGCCACTGACCCCGTCGGCCGTGTCCCGCGCCGGCGCGCACGAGCCCCGCGCGTTCAGGCCCCCTGTCCGCCCGTCAGGCCCTGGACGCGGCCGAGGATCCGTACCGGGCCGCCGGGCGGGTCCAGCGCGGCCTCACCGGCCATCGACTCCAGCGTGAGGGACTGCTTCACGTCGCCCTTGACGAGGGCCCGGACGTCCTTGCTCGGGATCGGCACGCTCGCGCCCGGGTAGGCGGTCCGCTTCTCGAAGTGGCGCGTGGTGAAGAACACCAGCGCTCCGCCGTCCGACGTGCGCAGCGCGAGCGGCGCGTAGTCGCCGTGGGTGAGCGGCTCGTCGATGAACTGGCGTACCAGGCCGGGCTTCTCGGCCGCCTTCTTGCGGTCCGCGCGCAGCACGCTCGTGTCGCGCCCGTCCGCGAAGGTCCCGCCGCCGCTCTTGAGGTACGACGTGTACGAGGCGCTCAACGCGTCCGGCCGCACGGCCAGACCCGGGGAGCCGGCCGGTACGGCCTCGGCCCAGCCGTCCTTGTCCGTACGGAACTTCGGTACGGCGCCGGGCGCCATGAGCGTCAGGTACGCCACCTGCCACCGCTCGCCCCGGCCGTGCCGGGTGAACACCAGCACCCAGCGGACGGCACCGCCCTTGTTGCTCCGGGCGTCGGCGACGAACCAGCGCGGCCAGCCGGCCTTCTTCGGGATGGTGTACGTGACGTCCGTCAGTGCCAGCGGGGCGTGCCGGGCGTTCCCGGCGGGGCTGTTGGTGTGCCCGGCCTTCAGCCGGGCGGAGTCGATGTCGGCGACGGAACCGGTGACGTAGGGCGCGTCCAGGGAGCTGTCGTAGGCCTTGTCGGCCTTGTTGTACGCGTCGGTGAACGCGGTCAGCGCCCTGGCGGCCTCGGCGCGGGTGGCGGCCGGGAGCACCACGCGTTCCCCGTGCACCACCACACAGCCGCTCGCCGTCATCGACATAGCGGTCAGGCAGGCCGCTATGAGTGCGTTCCGGTCACGCCTGCGAAGCCGTCGACGGCTGCTTTCCCTGGTCATCCGGCTGCTTCACCTTCCCCTTACCGGAGGCGAACCCTACCGGGGAGAGGAACAGCGCGAGCACCGGGACCAGATACAGCGCCCACACCGAGACCTGGACGACCGTCGGGTCCGGCTGGAAGTTGAACACGCCCTTCAGCAGGGTGCCGTACCAGCTGTCCGGCGGGATCGTGTCGCTGATGTCGAAGGCCAGGTGGGTCAGGCCCGGGACCCAGTCGGCCTCCTGGAGGTCGTGGAAGCCGTACGCCAGTACGCCCGCCGCGACGACGACGAGCATGCCGCCGGTCCAGGTGAAGAACTTCGCCAGGTTGATCTTCAGGGCGCCGCGGTAGAACAGCCAGCCCAGCAGGACGGCCGTGGCGAGGCCGAGGGCGACGCCGACCAGCGGGCGCGGGGTGCCGTCGGAGGCCGCGTGCACCGACGCCCACACGAACAGCGCCGTCTCCAGGCCCTCCCGGCCGACCGCGAGGAACGCGGTGGCGACGAGCGCGCCCGTGCCGAGGGCGAGGGCCGCGTCCAGCTTGCCGTGCAGCTCCGACCGCAGGTGCCGGGCGGTGCGCCGCATCCAGAACACCATCCAGGTCACGAGGCCCACGGCGACGATCGACAGGGAGCCGCCGAGCGCCTCCTGCGCCTGGAAGGTCAGCTCCTGGGAGCCGAACTCCAGGGCGGAGCCGAAGCCCATGGCGATGGCGATCGCGATGCCGATGCCGATCCAGATGGGCTTCAGGGCGTCCCTGCGCCCGGTCTTGACCAGGTAGGCGATCAGGATGCAGACGACGAGCGACGCCTCCAGCCCCTCGCGCAGGCCGATCAGGTAGTTGGAGAACACGGGCTACGCCTCCTTCGAGAACAGCGTGCGGCCCCACCAGTCGCCGGAGTCCCGGACGCCGGGGGGCACCGCGAAGACCGCCGAACCCACGTGCTGGATGTACTCGTTGAGCGCGTCGTGCGCCGACAGCTTCCGCTGGAGCGGGATGAAGCCCTTGCGCACGTCCCGCTGGTAGGCCAGGAAGAACAGGCCCGCGTCGAGGCGGCCGAGGCCGTCGGTGCCGTCGGTGAACGAGTAGCCCCGGCGCAGGATGGTGACCCCGTTGTTGGAGTCGGGGTGGGCGAGCCGCACGTGCGCGTCCGGTTTCATCGCCTTCAGGAACGGCTCGTCGTGCTCGTGGGCCTTGCCGACGGGGGCGCCCTCGCGCTTGTCCCGGCCGAACACGTCCTCCTGCTCCTGGAGGGAGCTGCGGTCCCAGGTCTCGATGTTCATGCGGATGCGCCGGGCGACCAGGTAGGAGCCGCCGGTCATCCAGTCCGTCCGCGTGTCGCCGTCGCCGTCGCCGACCCACACGAACTTCTTGAGCCGGTCGGTCTCGGTGCCCGCGATGTTGCGGGTGCCGTCCTTGAAGCCCATCAGGTTGCGCGGGGTCTGCGCGCCGGGGGTGGTCGAGGACGTCTTGCCGAAGCCCAGCTGCGACCAGCGGATGGCGACCTTGCCGAAGCCGATCCGGGCGAGGTTGCGGATCGCGTGCACGGCGACCTGCGGGTCGTCGGCGCAGGCCTGGACGCACAGGTCGCCGCCGGTGCGGGACCTGTCCAGGTTGTCGCCGGGGAACGCGGGCAGGTCGACGAGGGCCTCGGGCCGCCTGTCCTTCAGCCCGAACCGGTCGAAGAGGGAGGGCCCGAACCCGATGGTCAGCGTCAGCCGGGACGGCTTGAGCCCGAGGGCCTCGCCGGTGTCGTCCGGCGGGGCCTCGGCGAGCCCGCCGTAGGCGCCCTCGCCGACCGCCTTGCCCGTGGTCATCCGCCGGGCCGCCGCCGTCCAGTCCTTCAGCATCTGCACGAACGCGTCGCGGTCGTCGGTCTTCACGTCGAAGGCGGCGAAGTGCAGCCGGTCCTGGACCGGCGTGGCGATGCCGGCCTGGTGGGCGCCGTGGAACTCCACCGCGCCGCCGGTCTCGGCGGCCACCGGGTCCACGTCGTCGCCCGTCCTGGTCATCGCCACCGTGCCGCCGGCCGCGGCGGCCCCGAGCGCGAGCCCGGCCCCGCCCCAGCCGATCAGCGCGCGACGCGACGGAGTGCTGCCCTGGGTATCGGTCATCGCCCTGCCCCTCTGCTTACTTCACGACCGCGGCGGCGAGCTTGGACAGCGGCTCGGCGAGCGCGTTGACCGCGTCCGACAGCTCCTTGCGGCGGTCCTTGCCGACCTTGTCGTAGGAGATGAAGTCGTAGCCCGTCCGGTGGGCGGGATCCGTGCGGTAGGTGTCCAGCAGCGCGTCCAGGGTGGTGAACTGCTTGTCCAGTTCCCGGGTGAGCGCCGGGTCGTTGTGCGCGGCGACCGGCTTCAGCAGCTCGTACGCCTTCTGGGCGCCCTCGACGTTGCCCTTGAAGTCGACGAGGTCGGTGTGCGCGTAGCGGTCCTCCTCGCCGGTGACCTTGCCGGTGGCGACCTCGTCGAGCAGTTCCTTGGCGCCGTTGGCCATGGACGTCGGGGTGATCTCGGCCTTGCCGACCCGCTTCTGCCAGTCCTTGAGGTCCGTCACCAGCCGGTCGGCGAGTGCCTTCTCCTCGGCGCCGATCTTCTTGTCGTGCCAGAGGGCCTTCTCCAGCCGGTGCCAGCCGGTCCACTTCTGGCCGTCCTCCAGGCCGTCCTCGCGGACGTCGACCTTCGGGTCGATGTCGCCGAAGGACTCGGCGACCGGCTCGGTGCGCTCCCAGCCGAGGCGGGAGACGGCGTAGGCCTTCTTCGCGGCGTCGAGGTCGCCGGCCTTGACCGCCTTCACGAACGTCTCGGTCCGCGGCAGCGTCTCGTCGGCCTGGTCCTGGGCGTACCGGCGGTACTCGGCGACCGCGGTGTCCAGCTTCGGGTCGCGCCGGGCGCTGCCGCCGCCGCCGGTGACGGTGAGCTTCTGCCGGACGCCGTGGCCCTTCATGCCGGGCCGGCAGGCGACCTCGTACGATCCGGCCTTCACCTCGGCGGTGAGCGTGTACCGGGTGCCCGGCCCGATGTTCTCCTTCTCGGAGACGATGCGGTCGTCGGGGAAGAGGATCTCGACCTCGGTGGCCTGGGAGCCCTTGTTCTCGATCTTCAGCGTCACCTGGCCGGCCGGCACGGACTTGGTGGAGGTCTCGCAGGTGGAGTCGGCGGCCGTGACCCGGACGGCTTCGCCGTCCTTGGCGTCACTCTTCGCGGTGCAGGCCGAGAGGGCGGTCAGAGCGGCCGCGGTGGCGGCGGCGGTGACGGTCAGTCGGACGGCTCGCATGCAGGCTCCCGGATCGCATTGGTGAGGCTGCCCTAACTTACATGAGGCTCACCTCACCCAGAACAGTGCGGGTCGTGATTCAGCTCTCGCCGGAAGATCACGGCCGGTACGGAGTCGGTGATTGAATCTCCAGGTGACTGCATACGACGTACTCCGGGTCTTCTGCGGGCCGTACGGCGGGTACGGCAAGGAGCTGGGCGTCGTCCGCGACGGCTCGCGGATGCCGGAGCGCGACGAGCGGCAGGCCCTCGCCGCCAGGCTCGGCTTCGGCACGACCGTGTTCGTGGACGATCCCGAGCGCGGGGTGATCGACCTCTACACTCCCGCCCGGCGCCCGCCGTTCGCCGTGCACGCCTGCGTCGGCACGGCCTGGCTGCTCGACGTGCCGGAGCTGGTCACGCCCGCCGGTGCCGTCGGGGTCCGGCTGGACGGCGAGTTCAGCTGGATCGAGGCCCGCGCCGAGTGGGCGCCGCCGCGCACCCTGCGCCGGTACGCCGGAGCCGCCGAGGTGGACGCGCTCGGCGCGCCCGCGCCGGCCGGGGCGGGGCTCTACGCCTGGGCCTGGGAGGACGAGGCGGCCGGCCGGGTGCGTGCCCGCGCCTTCCCGGACGGGGAGGCGGAGGCCGGGGAGGACGAGGCGACGGGCGCCGCCGCGCTGCTGCTCACCGACCGGCTGGGCCGCGCCCTGAACATCGCCCAGGGCGCGGGTTCCCAGATCCTCACCGCACCGCAGCCGCACGGCTGGACCGAGATCGGCGGGCGCGTCCTCCTCGAACGCTGACACGCGCCCCCGTTCGGGTGGATCGCGTGTGCGCACGACGACGGACGAGGACGTCCGGGCGTGACCACCGCGCCCCTGCGGGAGGAGCACCTGGCGCACCGGAACCGTCCTGGCCACGGCCGTCCCTCTTCGTGCGGGACAGAGCCCGACTTCGAAGGAGGGCGGCCGCGCGGCGTCACGGCAGGGTCAGGATGTCCGCGCCGGTCTCCGTCACCACCAGCGTGTGCTCGAACTGCGCGGTCCGCCTGCGGTCCTTGGTCACGACCGTCCAGCCGTCGTCCCACATGTCGTACTCGTGCGTCCCGAGCGTCAGCATCGGTTCGATCGTGAAGGTCATCCCGGGCCGCATGACCGTCGTCGCGTGCGGGCTGTCGTAGTGCGGGACGATCAGGCCGGAGTGGAAGGAGGTGTTGATGCCGTGTCCGGTGAAGTCCCGGACGACGCCGTAGCCGAAGCGCTTGGCGTACGACTCGATGACCCGGCCGATGATGTTGATCTGCCGGCCGGGCCTGACGGCCTTGATGGCGCGGTCCAGGGCCTCCCGCGTCCGCTCCACCAGCAGCCGTGACTCCTCGTCCACCTCACCGACCAGGTAGGTGGCGTTGTTGTCGCCGTGCACCCCGCCGATGTACGCCGTCACGTCGAGGTTGACGATGTCGCCGTCCCTGAGGACCGTCGAGTCCGGGATGCCGTGACAGATGACCTCGTTGACCGAGGTGCACAGCGACTTGGGGAAGCCCCGGTAGCCGAGCGTGGACGGGTAGGCGCCGTGGTCACACATGTACGCGTGGGCGACCTGGTCGAGCCGGTCCGTGGTGACCCCGGGCGCGATGATCTTCGCGGCCTCCGCCATCGCCCGCGCGGCGATCCGGCCGGCGGTCCGCATGGCCTCGACGGTCTCCGGCGTCTGCACCTCCGGCCCGGTGTACGGCGCCGGCGCGGGCTTGCCGACGTACTCGGGGCGGCGGATGTTTCCGGGAACCGGACGGATGGGGGACAGCTCCCCCGGGACGAGCAGCGACTGGCCAGACATACCGGCGAGTCTAGCGAGCGGGCATTGGGGGAACATGACGGTGGCGAGAGGAGCTGCCGATGGCCCTGTTCAAGAAGCGCACCGCCGGAAAGCCGGGCGAGTGGTACTACTGCCTGGAGCACCACAAGGTCGAGGAGGGCCCGGACTGCCCGGGCAAGGACCGCTTCGGCCCCTACGCCTCCGCCCAGGAGGCCGGGCACGCGATGGAGGCCGCCCGCGAGCGCAACCTCCAGTGGGAGAACGACCCGCGTTGGCACGACACGCCGGCCGGGCAGGACACCCGGGACGACTGAGCCGGCCCGTGCCGCACCCGGCCGGCCCGGCGGGGCTCACCAGGGGGCCGGCGGGGGTGCCGTCAGCGCCTCCGCCAGCCTCGACAGGCGGTCCCGCAGATGACGCCGGGCCCGTGGGCTCTCCCCGGCCGGGTTCTCCCCGGCCGCCGCGCTGACCAGGTGCTGCACGCTGTCCAGGTCCAGTTCGGCCCCCTCGGGGACGGCCAGCGTGTCGTGCGCCATGGCGGCCAGCTCGCCCCCGCCCGCGCCCAGCGCCAGCACCGTCACCCCGGCCCGCCGGGCGTCGTGCACCCGCTCCAGCAGCGGCGCGGGCTCCTCGGGCGCCACGACCAGCAGGGTGTCGCCGCGCCGCGCCGCCGCGATCCGGGCCGGCCCGACGGCCAGGTGCGCGGGATCGCAGGGGCGCACGTGATGCCGCACGAGAGTCGGGGCCAGCTCCGGTGTGCCCGACCACGCGGCCTCGTCCACCAGGTGCGCGGCCAGATGCCACGGCTCGTACGCCGGCGTGCCCACCAGCAGCAGCCCGCCCCCGTGCGCCACCACCGACCCGCGCAGCAGCCCCGCGAATCTGCGGGTGGCGCCCAGCCACTCGGTTCCGGCGAGCACTTCCCGCAGCAACGCGACCCGTACGGCGTCCATGCGACCGCATCCTGCCGTAACGGACCGTTCGTCACACCGAGTTCACACGGAATTCGCCCGGCCGGGGAAGGGGACGGGGCCCGTTCCGTCAGAAGTGAGGAGCCGTCCATGACCGACGCGACCGTCCCCTTCCGCGCGGGCCACGACGGGTACGCCGCCTTCCGCATCCCGGCCGTCGTCGCCACCGGCACCGGCACCCTGCTCGCGTTCTGCGAGGGCCGGGCCGACTCCCCGGCCGACCACGGGCGCATCGACATCGTGCTGAAACGGTCCACGGACGGCGGCCGGACCTGGGGTCCGCTCCTGGTCGCGGCGAGCAACGGCAGGAACCTGGCCGGCAACCCCGCGCCCGTCGTGCTCGACACCGGACGCATCCTGCTCGTGCACATCCGCGCCGCGGCCTCGGCCACCGAGGCCGCCATCCTGCGCGGGCAGGTCAAGGACGCGGACGGGCGCCGCGTGTGGGTGCGGCACAGCGACGACGACGGCCTCACCTGGTCCGCCCCGACGGAGATCACCGCACGGGTGAAGAGGCCCGGCTGGCGCTGGTACGCCACCACCCCCGGGCACGCCCTCCAGCTGAGCGGCGGACGCGTCCTCGTCCCCGCCAACCACACCCTGCCGCCCACCGGCACCGACACCGGCGCCGAGGCCCGGTACAACAGCGGGCACTGCCTGCTCAGCGACGACCGCGGCGCGACCTGGTACCTCGGCTACGTGGACGAGAACACCGACGGCTACGTCAACGTCAACGAGACCACCGCCGCCGAACTCCCCGACGGCCGCGTCTACCTCAATACCCGCAACGACTCGCCCTCGCCCGGCAACCGCGCCGACGCCTACTCCAGGGACGGCGGCCGGACCCTCGTGAAGCCCTTCCGCCCGCAGGCCGGGCTGAGCGCACCGGTCTGCCAGGCCTCCGTCCTCCAGCTCCGCGATCCCGACCTGCTCCTCTACTCCGGCCCGGCCGACCCGGCCGCCCGCGCCCTGATGACCATCCGCGCCTCCGCCGACGGCGGCACCACCTGGCGCACGGCGTTCACCGTCGACGGGCTGCCCGCCGCCTACTCCGACCTGGTCCGGATCGACCGGCACACGGTCGGGCTCCTGTACGAGACCGGCGACTTCGGCGCCTACGAGACGATCACTTTCCGCCGGGTGCCCGTACAGCGGCTGACCTGAGCCGCTGCGGGCCCGGAGACGGACGTAGAGTCGGGCCATGACCTCTACCGACAGCGCACAGAAGGCCCCCGCCAAGGACCCCTGGGACCTGCCCGACGTCTCCGGGTACGTCGTCGGCGTGCTCGGCGGCACCGGACCGCAGGGCAAGGGCCTCGCCCACCGGCTCGCCCGGGCCGGCCAGAAGGTGATCATCGGCTCCCGGTCCGCGGAGCGCGCCGAGGCCGCCGCCGCGGAGCTCGGCGACGGCGTCGAGGGCGCGGACAACGCCGAGACCGCGCGCCGCAGCGACATCGTGATCGTGGCCGTGCCATGGGACGGCCACGGCGACACGCTGAAGGGCCTGCGCGAGGAACTGGCCGGCAAGCTCGTCGTGGACTGCGTCAACCCGCTCGGCTTCGACAAGAAGGGCGCCTACGCCCTCAAGCCCGAGGAGGGCAGCGCCGCCGAGCAGGCCGCCGCCCTGCTGCCGGACTCCCGGGTCACCGCCGCCTTCCACCACCTGTCGGCCGTCCTGCTCCAGGACCCCGGGGTCGAGCGGATCGACACCGACGTGATGGTGCTCGGCGAGGAGCGCGCCGACGTGGAGATCGTGCAGGCGCTGGCCGGGCGCATCCCCGGCATGCGCGGCGTCTTCGCCGGCCGGTTGCGCAACGCCCACCAGGTCGAGTCGCTGGTCGCGAACCTGATCTCCGTCAACCGCCGGTACAAGGCGCACGCCGGGCTCCGCGTCACCGACGTGTGAGACCGGGCGGGCCATGGGGGACACTGGTCTCAAGCAGTGTCCCCCGCAAGGAGCCGACCCCCATGCCCCGCATCGCCCTCTACCCTCTCGTCGTCTGCGTCCTCGCCGTGGCCGCGGCGGTCGTCTCGTTCGTCCAGGGCAGCTGGCTGGGCGTCGTCTGGGTGCTGCTGGCGGGTGTGACGTCCAACATGACCTGGTATTACGTGAAGCGCGGCAAGGTGGCCCGGGGCGGATCCGTCACGGGCTGACCGAGCAGTACTCGTCGGCGCCCTCCCAGAACCGGTAGAGGTCCTGACCGCAGTACTGCGAGAAGCCGTCCACGTTCAGCGTGCGCAGGATCGCGTCGACCCCGTCGAAGAACGCGCCGTTGACCGACGGCAGCCACAGCACCGCGAACACGAACAGCAGCCCGAACGGCGCGAACGGCTCCACCTGGCGTTTGACGCCGTACGACAGCCAGGGCTCGATCACGCCGTAGCCGTCCAGGCCGGGGACCGGCAGGAAGTTCAGGATCGCCGCCGTCACCTGGAGCAGGGCCAGGAACGCCAGCGCGTCGCGGAACGTCCCGGGCACGCCGTCCAGGGCGTGCAGCCAGAACGGAGCCGTGCACACGGCCGCGAACAGCACGTTCGTCAGCGGGCCGGCCGCCGAGACCAGGCTGTGCCGCCAGCGGCCGCGGATGCGGTCCCGCTCGATGAACACCGCGCCGCCCGGCAGACCGATCCCGCCCATGATCACGAACACCACGGGCAGCACGATGCTCAGCAGCGCGTGCGTGTACTTCAGCGGGTTGAGCGTCAGATAGCCCTTCGCGCCGACCGTGATGTCCCCGCCGTGCAGGGCGGTGCGGGCGTGCGCGTACTCGTGCAGGCACAGGGAGACGATCCAGGCCGCGGTCACGAACAGGAACACGGCTATGCCCGGCTGCGCGGCGAACCCGGTCCAGGTGGCCCAGCCGGTCACCGCCGTCACGGCCAGGATCCCGACGAACACGGGACTGACCCTGCGGTCGCCGTGGCGGGTGGTGGCGGTGGTCATGGGCGCGCTCCTGGACTGCGGGGACGGTCGGTCAGGCGACCGTACCGGCCGCGGGCCCGTGGGGAAAACGTCTCGCGGTGGCCGTCCGGTTCCTTCAAGGTGGGGGAATGCCACGCACGAGGGTGTTCTACGAGGATTGGCAGATGGAGTGCTGCGGCACGCCGTTCGCGGTCGGGGACGAGGTGGCCTGGCGGCTGGCCGCCTACGGCGAGGAGGAGCGGCGGGAGCACACCGGGTACGGCGCCGAGGCCCGGGTGGAGAACCACCTGGGTTCCGAGTGGGAGGCGCTCGGCCGCGTCCACGGCATCGAGCTGGTGCACCAGGAGTACGTGGTCCACACCGATCCGCGCCTGCGTGAGCGGCTCGACCGTGCCCTGGACCCGGACGCGGAACCCGGGGAAACGGTCCTGCTGCCGTCTCCCCACCGTATGGAACAGGTACCCGGCGCGTGGACCCCGGAGCCCGTCGACGCCTGCCCGAGGTGGTTCGGCCGCGAGGAACCCGGCCGGGAGCCCGGCCCCCAGCGGGTGCGGCACACCGTGGGCGCCCTGGTCACGCTGGACGTCACAGGGGTCAGGGACGTCGCCCCCGAGGTCCCCGGCGCCACGCCGGACGAACCCGGTGACCGCCGCTGATCGCCGCAGGGACAATGGACCCGTGCGCTATCGGCTGCTCGGCACCATCCAGGCCCTCCGCCCCGACGGTACGGCCGTCCCGGTCGGCGGGGCGCGGCTGCGTGCCCTGCTGAGCGTGCTCGCGCTCCGGGCCGGCCGGACCGTGCCCGTGGCCGTGCTGGTGGACGAGGTCTGGGGGGACGATCCACCCGCCGACGCCGCCGGCGCGCTCCAGGCGCTCGTCGGCCGGCTGCGGCGGGTCCTCGGCGCCGGTGCCGTCGCCTCCGCCGACGGCGGCTACCGGCTCACCGCCGCGCCCGGCGACATCGACCTCGCCCGCTTCGACCGGCTGACCGGCGACGGGCTGCGCGCGCTCGCCGGCGGCGACCCGGCCGGGGCCGCCGCCGTCCTCGACGACGCCCTCGCCCTGTGGCGCGGGCCGGCCCTCGCCGACCTTCCCGACCGCACCGCGGAGGCGGCCCGCTGGGACGCCCGCCGCCTCGACGCCCTGCGCGCCCGGCACACCGCCGCCCTCGCACTCGGCCGGGCCGAGCAGTCGCTGCCCGAGCTGACCGCCCTGTGCGACGCCCATCCGCTGGACGAGCCGCTCCAGGCGTTGCGGCTGCGCGCCCTGCGCGACACCGGCCGCCCGGCCCGGGCCCTGGCCGCCTACGAGGACGTACGACGGCTCCTCGCGGACCGGCTCGGCTCCGACCCCGGCCCCGAACTACGCGCTCTGCATGCCGAGTTGCTGGCGGAGGAGCCAGTGGACGCGCGACCCGCGGCGGCCCCGGGCAACCTGCCCGCCCGGCTCACCTCCTTCGTCGGCCGGGAAGCCGACCTCGCGGCCCTCGGCGCCGACCTCGCCAAGCACCGCCTGGTCACCCTGCTCGGGCCCGGTGGCGCCGGCAAGACCCGGCTGTCCCAGGAGGCCGCGGCGGCGGTACGGCACACCGTCCGGGACGGGGTCTGGCTCGCCGAACTGGCCCCCGTGGACGACCCGGACGCCGTGCCGCAGGCCGTGCTCACCTCGATCGGCGCCCGCGAGACCGTGCTGCACGGCGCGGGCGTGGAGACCATGCGCGCGGTCGCCGACCGGCACGGCGACCCCCTCGAACGGCTCGTGGAGCACTGCGCCCGGCGCCGGATGCTGATCGTCCTGGACAACTGCGAGCACGTCGTCGACGCCGCCGCCCGGCTGGCCGAACGGCTGCTGGCCCGCTGCCCGGAGCTGACCGTCCTCGCCACCAGCCGCGAACCCCTGGGCGTGCCGGGGGAACTGGTCCGGCCGGTGGAGCCGCTGCCCGGGCCGGTCGCGCTGCGGCTGCTCGCCGAGCGCGGCGCGGCGGCCCGCCCCGGATTCCGGGTCGGGGACGACCCCGAGGCGTGCGCGGAGATCTGCCGCCGGCTGGACGGCCTGCCCCTCGCCATCGAACTGGCCGCGGCCCGGCTGCGCATGCTGACCCCCCGCCAGATAGCGGACCGGCTGGACGACCGCTTCCGGCTCCTCACCTCCGGCAGCCGCACCGTGCTGCCCCGCCAGCAGACGCTGCGCGCCGTCGTGGACTGGTCCTGGGAGCTGCTGGACGCGGACGAACGGGACGTGCTGGCCCGGCTGTCGGTCTTCGCCGGCGGCTGCGACCTGGCCGCCGCCGAGGCCGTGTGCGGGCCCGTCGCCCTGGACGCCCTCGGCTCCCTGGTCGACAAGTCCCTCGTGGTGGCCGCCCCGTCACCCGGCGGCGGCATGCGCTACCGGCTGCTGGAGACCGTCGCCGAGTACGCCGCGGAACGGCTCGCCGAGGCCGGCCGCCGTACCGAGGCCGGCCGCGCCCACCTGACGTACTACCGGGAACTCGCCCGCACCAGCGACCCGTTGCTGCGCGGACCCCGGCAGCGGTCCGCCATCGACCGGCTGGAGCTGGAGTACGAGAACCTGCGCACCGCCTTCCGGTTCGCGGTCGCCCTCGGCGACGAGCAGGAGGGGCTGTGCCTGGTGCTGTCCCTGGTGTGGTTCTGGCAGATGCGCGACCAGCGCATCGAGACCCGCACCTGGTGCCAGGAGGTCATGGCGCTCGGCCCCGACCCGTTCGCCGAGCCGGTGCGCCCCGCCCGGCCGGTGTGGCGGCGCTGCACCGAGACCCCGCCCCCGTACACCGGCGAGGACCTCGCCGAGGCCCGGCGCGGTGTCCATCTCGCCCACCTGGCCTGCATGGACACCGAGATCGACACCTGGCAGACGCCCGAGGCGCAGGCGAAGCTGCGCGCGGTCACCCGGGCCTACGAGCCCGGCCTGCCGCAGACCTGCCGGGCCCCCGGCATGCTGTGGTTCTTCGCCGAGCTGCTGACCGGCCACGCGGAGCGCCTGCTGACGATCGTCGACGCCTGCGTGCGGACCTGCCGGGACACCCCGGGCTACGAGTGGGAGCTGGCCGGCGCGCTGCAGATGCGCGCGGGTCTTCTCGCCAACCGGACCGCCTGGGCCGGCGACGCCACCCGCGACGCCGACGAGTCCCTGGAGATCTACCGCCGCCTCGGTGACGCCTGGGGCACCACCGAGGCCCTGTCCGCCCGCGGCGAGGCCCACGAACGCAAGGGCGCCTGCCAGGAGGCCGCCGCCGACTACCGGGCGGCGATCGAGCAGGCCGAACGCCTCGGGGCCCGCGCCCAGATGGCCGTGCTCCGCGCCCGGCTCGGCGGCGTGCTCCTGGAGTCGGGCGAGGCCGAGCGCGGCGAGCGGCTGCTCCGGGAGGTCATCGACAGCGAGGCCGGCACCCTGCACGAGGCGATGCCCGCCGCCCGGCTGCTCCTCGCCGCCTGGCTCGGTCTGACCGACCGCACCGCCGAGGCGCGTGAACAGCTGCGGCTGCTGCGCGAGGAGCTGCCGGTCGCGCACTTCGTCGTGTTCGACGCCATGATCGTCGGCCAGCAGGCCTGGCTGGACGCCCTGGACGGGCGCACCGGGGAGGCCCTCACCCGGGTCCGCAGGGCGTTGCGGCTCGCCGCCGACCCGCTCTCCCAGGCCATCGCCCCGCACCTGCACTCCCTGTGCCTGACCTTCGCCGCGATGGCCCTCACGGGCGCCGGCGAGGGCGCCGGCGACAGCCGCGCCTCGGACGCCGCCCGCTGTCTGGGCGCCGCCCGGGCACTGCTGCCGCCCGGCCATGTCGCCTCCCGTACGGAGCAGCGGGCGTACGACATGACCGAGGCCCGCGTCCGCGAGGCGCTCGGCCCCGGATACGCGGCCGCGTACGCCGAGGGCGGTGGCCTCTCCCTCGTGGAGGCCACCGCCCTGGTGTGAGCGCCGGTGAACGTCAGCTCTTCGTGCGGAACTTGTGGATCGCGACCGGTGCCATGACCGCGGTGAGGCCCACCGACCAGATCAGCGTCACCCACAGATGGTGGGCGACCGGGCCGCCCTCCATCAGGCCGCGGGCGGTGTCGGCCAGCGCGGAGAGCGGGTTGTAGTCGGTGAACGACTGGAGCCAGCCCGGCATGGAGGCGGTCGGCGCGAAGATCGACGAGCCGAACTGCAAGGGCATCAGCACGAGGAAGCCCATGGCCTGCACGGACTGCGCGCTCTTCATCATCACGCCGAGCGTGAGGAACACCCACATCAGCGCCGAGCCGAACAGCGCGGACAGCGCCACGGAGGCGAGCAGGCCGCTCCAGTGCTTGATGTCGTAGCCGACCAGGACGGCGACCACCATCAGGACCGCCGTCGCGAACAGCATCCGCATCAGCTCCACCGCGATCTTCGCGAAGAGCACGGAGCCGCGCCCGATGGGCAGCGAGCGGAAGCGGTCCATGACACCGGAGTTGAAGTCCTGGTTGAAGCCGGTGCCCACGCCCTGGGCCATGTTCATGCCCATCATCGCCATGAGTCCGGGCACCACGTACTGGACGTACCGGTCCTGGCCGCCGCCCAGCGACTGTCCGATGGAACCGCCGAAGACGTACACGAACAGCAGCGTGAAGACGACCGGGAACAGGATGGCGTCGAACATCGACTCCGGGTCCTGCCGGATCCACAGCAGGTTGCGGCGGATCAGCGCGCCGGTGTGACGCAGATGGGCGCGGAGCGGGATGGGGGTGTCGGCCGGGTGCGCGGCCGGCGCGAGAGTGGCGGCGCTCATACGGCGACCTCCTGACGGTCGTCGGCGGGTACGGCGTCCTGCGGGGCACTGGCACGGTGGCCGGTGAGGGACAGGAACACCTCGTCCAGGCTGGGCAGTTCGGTGGTGATGGCGGAGATCGTGATGCCGCGCGCGGTGACCGCGCCGACCACCGCGGTCAGCTGTTCGTCGCTCAGGATCGGCACCAGCAGGGTGCCGGTCTCGCTCTCCACGGTGGTGGTCGCGAGCCCGGTGATGCCCAGCTCGTCCAGCATGACGGCGAGGGGCCGCAGCTGGAGCGGGTCCAGCGGGCGGACCCGCAGGGTGCGTCCGCCGACCCGGGCCTTCAGCTCCTCGATGCCGCCGCCCGCGATGACCCGGCCGCGGTCCACGACGGTCAGCTCGGAGGCGAGCTGCTCGGCCTCCTCCATGTACTGGGTGGTGAGCAGCACGGTCACGCCCTCGCCGACCATCGCCTTGACCTCGTCCCACACCTCGTTGCGGGTGCGGGGGTCCAAACCGGTCGTCGGCTCGTCCAGGTACAGCACGGCCGGACGGCCGATCATCGACGCGGCGAGGTCCAGCCGGCGCCGCATGCCGCCGGAGTAGGTGCTCGCCGGGCGGCGGGCCGCCTCGGTCAGCGAGAACCGCTCCAGCAGTTCGTCGGCGCGGGTGCGGGCGTCCTTGCGGGACAGGTCCAGCAGCCGGCCGATCAGGTAGAGGTTCTCCCAGCCGGGGAGCTTCTCGTCCACCGAGGCGTACTGGCCGGTGAGGCCTATGACCCGGCGCAGCTGCCGGGGCTGGCGGACGACGTCGTAACCGGCCACGGTGGCCCGTCCGGCGTCGGGGGTGATCAGGGTGGACAGGATGCGTACGAGGGTGGTCTTGCCGGCGCCGTTCGGCCCGAGCACACCCATCACGGTGCCCTCGCGCACGTCCAGGTCGACACCGTCCAGCGCTTTGGTCTCGCCGTAGTGCTTGACCAGTCCCCGTACGGTCACGGCGTGGGTCACGCCTGCGGGGTTGTCGTCGATGCGTGTCATGGGGAAGACGGTGCCAGGGCCCACCGACAAACGGCCGACAGAGCGCCGACAGCTCCCGCCCGGCGTCTGTCGGCGGCCTGCAGGCGCTCCGCCGGCCGCGCCGGCGCCCGCTACGGCACCTGCTGGATGTGGCCGCTGACGATCTCCCCGCCCGCCACGGTGTAGGTGCCGCGGAACTCGCGCACGCTGCCGTCGTGCTGGCTCGCCCGGAGGTCGACGCTCACCTCGCCGTAACCGTCGTCGGAGGCGGTGACGTCGACGTGCGCCGTGGAGGCGAAGCCCGCCACCCAGTCCGAGTAGGTGCCCGGGGCGAGGTGGGAACCGCCCATGTCCCAGGCCGCCGAGTAGTTCCCGGCGTTGACGTAGTCGTAGTACGTCATCACGACCGTGCGCGCGTCCTGGACGCCGGCCGTGGGCTCGGGCGTCCCGGTGTCCGGGGCGCCGCCGTCGTAGGAGGAGGAGCTGTCGGCCGGATAGGTCTCCGCCGTGCCGTTCCCGCCGTCGTAGGGGGACGGGGTGACGTCCGAGCCGTCGTACGTGGATTCGGGGGAGACCGCGGCGGAGGGGAAGCCGCCCGCCGAGGGGGTGCCGGGGCGGTCGGCGGTGGTCACCGCGAGCGTCACGCCGCCGGCCGCCAGGACGGCCACCAGGGCCCAGGGCAGCCAGCCCGGCAGCCGCGTGGCGCCCACCCGCAGATACGTGCCCCGGTCGATGGCCTGGGCCGGTTCCCCGGCGGCGTGCGGCGCCCCGCAGCGGGGGCAGTCCGGCCGCGCGGTGTCCTCGGCGCGCGCGCCGCAGTGAACGCAGAAGTGCATGGCCCCGTCCTCCGTCTACAGGCCCCGGACGGCCTCTTCGATCGCCACCGCGAGGGAGGCCAGCGCGGTGACGCCCGGCACGGCCTCGACCAGCGCCCTCGCCACCCGGCGGAGCTTTCCCGTACGGGGTTGCGGCGCGGCCAGCTCCTCGCGCGCGTCCTGGGCGAACTCGGCCAGGTCCTCCCGTTCCGGATGGTCCGAGCCGCGCAGCTCCTCGATGAACCGGGCCAGCAGTTCGCTGATCTCCTGCGGGGTCGCCACCGGGCCGCCGGCGGCCCCGTCCGCCGCCCGTTCCGCGACCCGGAAGTCGACGCGCGCGTTGCTGCCGCTCGCGACCACCGCGTTGCGCACCTGCGCGTTCCCCGTCGCGATGACACCGTCGTTGCTGCGTCCGTCCATGCCGGTCCCCGTTCGTCCGTTCGGTGTGCCGTCGCCGTCAGTCCGTGTTGGGCCGCGGGATCTTGCTGAGGATGGTCGAGATGCGGGACCTGTCGCCCGAGGCGACCGAGCTGGACTCGACCTTCGCCCCCGCGGTGGCGATGATGCCGTTGTTGATGATGGTCTCCTGACGCCTGATCAGGTCACCGGCGTCGATGTCGTGCTCCAGCGCGAACTCCACCAGGGCGTCCAGGATCCGCCGTTCGACGGTCTTGAGGACCATGCCGGAGTCGACCTTCTGGAAGTACCGCCGGTGGTCCGTGGCGGAGGCGAGCTGCCGTACGCTGTCGCGCGCCCCGTAGTCGAACATCCCGAGCCGGGTGATCTGCCGGTGCTGCTTCTTCAGCCGGCTGCGCAGCCGGAAGTCCGGGAAGAAGCCCATCACCGCGCGCGGCGGCGAGGCGAGCAGCACGAACGGTGTGCTGGCCAGGGCCTGGAACACCATGGTGAGGAACTGGCGTGGCGAGGGGTACGGCATGAGGCTGTCGATGGTCCGGTAGCGGTCCAGCAGGGGGCACAGCACGGTGGGCAGGGCCTCCACGAACAGGTTGGAGTCCGAGCGCACGAGCCGCAGGAACATCGAGGTGATCAGTTCCCCGCCCCAGCCCGAGGAGTGCGTGACGAGGTAGACGCGCGCGGTCTCCTCCGGGGCCCGCTTCAGCGCCTCCAGCCGGTCGGGGCCGATCTGGGCGGCGGGGCGGCCGAGGGGGTCCGGCAGGAAGCGGGTGTCGCCCAGCAGCGCCGCCCCCTCCACGAAGACCCGCTCCTGCAGTTCCAGGCAGGGCAGCGACAGCTCGCCGACCCGCCGGGCGATGTGGGCGTACAGGTCCGCGACGTCGAACTCCCGTGGCCGCACACCTTCGCGTCCCGAGGCGGTCACGTCGAAGATCAGCGACCACGAGTCGAGTTCCTGGCCGTAGCCGGTGAACGGGGAGTAGCCGCTGTAGACGGTGAGGTTGCCGTGGGCGTACTCGTCGATCTGGCGCAGCCGCCGGGCCGCGGACTCGTTGGGCGGCGGGGGTGCCTGCGCCGGGTCGAACCGGTCCGGCCGCAGCCGCTGGAGGCGCTCGCCGTACTGGGTGGAGAGCGCGAAGACCAGCGTCGTCAGCCAGGCGAACAGGAGCATCAGGAGGATGGCCGTGCCGCTGTGCAGCACCAGCAGCCCGATGGCCAGGATCAGGAACTCGGCCGCCAGCAGCAGGTCCCTGGCGTGCCGCCGCGCGTTGGCCTCGTAGGCGTACCGCAGGACCACGGGTACGTCGCACCCGGGAGCCGGTGCCACGCCCAGATGGGGTTCGGCGGCGATCTCCCGGATCAGCGAATCGGCGTAACCGCGGTCCAGGAAGACGGCCGCGCACATGTACCGGGTCAGGTCCCGGCCGCCGGTCCAGCGGGGAACGGCGAGGCCGCGTGCCGGGCGCGCCGTGGGCGCCGGTCCGGTGACGGCCAGCGCGGCCCCGCAGCCGCCGCAGAAGGCGGCCTCCGGCACGGTGGCGGTGGAGCAGTCGGGACAGGTGGTCTGCGTCTGGGCCATCGTCGCTCCCCCGGATGTGAGACGTCCCACATCGCCAAGTGCACCACTCACGCGGGGCCGGGAGGCCCCAGGAGCGATTTCGAGGCCACTCCGTTACGTGGAGTTCGACAATTCCCTTGATCCGAGCGGAAGTTGAGGCCAAAGGTTCGCGCTGCCGACCGGAAAAGGGGCAGCCCGCCGACGGGGGGCGATCGGCGGGCTGCCCGGGGTGGTGCGGCGGTGGCCAGGGCCGCATCAGGCAATGTCCGCCCTGTCGACGACGGCGCGTAGGCGCCGGTCGTCGGCATGGCGGATTCGCCAGATGATGCAGCGGCGTTCCTAGTGGACGGAGTGCTCCTCCAGTGGGAACGTTCCGCCGACGACGTCGTCGGCGAACGCCTTCACCGCGGTGCCCATGACCTCACGCAGGTCGGCGTACTTCTTGACGAACTTCGGCATCCGGCCGGGCGTCAGACCCAGCATGTCGGTCCACACCAGCACCTGCGCGTCCGTCTCCGGGCCGGCCCCGATGCCCACGGTCGGGATGTGCAGCACCCGGGTCACCTCGGCCGCCAGCTCCGCCGGGACCAGCTCCAGGACGACCGCGAAGGCGCCCGCGTCCTGCACGGCCTTCGCGTCCCGCAGCAGCTGCTGCGCCGCCTCCTCGCCGCGGCCCTGCACGCGGTAGCCCATCGCGTTGACGGACTGCGGGGTCAGGCCGATGTGGGCCATGACCGGGATGCCGGACTCCACCAGGAGGCGGATCTGCTCGTGCGAGCGCTCGCCGCCCTCCAGCTTGACCGCGCCCACCCCGGCCTCCTTCACCAGCCGGGTCGCCGAGCGCAGCGCCTGCACCGGACCCTCCTGGTAGGAGCCGAAGGGCAGGTCGCCGACGATCAGGGAGCGGGTCGTACCGCGGACGACGGCCGCCGAGAGCATGGTCATCTCGTCGAGGGTGACGGGCACGGTGGTCTCGTAGCCGAGGTGACAGTTGCCCGCCGAGTCGCCGACGAGGATCACCGGGATCCCGGCCTCGTCGAAGACGGACGCGGTCATCGCGTCGTAGGCGGTGAGCATGGGCCACTTCTCGCCCCGCTCCTTGGCGAGGGCGATGTCGCGGACAGTGATGCGTCGTGTGCCCTTCCCCCCGTACAGCGCCTTGCTGCCGTCGGAGGGCTTGTTCTGGGCAGCCGAGAGCTGCGTCATGGCAACGGCTCCTTCAGTCATCTCGAGGCGCCCTGACGGCGTCCCCGGATCGCCTCCATGGTGGCACCTCGTGCCAGTCACGGCCAGAGGGGGTCCCCCTGATCAAGGCTTGGCAAAGAAAATAAGATACGAGACGGTTCCGTATCGAAATGGTCATAGGGTCGGACCCATGACAAGTCCCGTCCCTGCCCCCCGGATACCGGAAGCGGTGCACCGGCGCCGCTGGGCGATCTTGGGCGTGTTGATGCTGAGCCTGCTCATCGTGGTGCTCGACAACTCGATCCTGAACGTCGCCATCAAGACCATCTCCACCCCGGCGCCCACCGGCCTCGGCGCCACCCAGAGCCAGATCGAGTGGGCGATCAACGCCTACACCCTGGTCTTCGCCGGCCTGCTGTTCACCGCCGGCCTCGTCGGCGACCGGATCGGCCGCAAGAAGGTGCTCCTCGGCGGCATCGCGGTGTTCGGCATCGGCTCGGCGCTCGCCGCCGAGTCCGGCTCCCCGGCCCAGCTGATCGCCTACCGCGGGCTGATGGCCGTCGGCGCCGCCTTCGTCATGCCCGCCACCCTCGCCGTACTGATGAACGTCTTCGAGCGCGACGAGCAGCCCAAGGCCATCGGCATCTGGGCCGGCGGCGTCGGCCTGGCCATCGCCATCGGCCCGATCACCGGCGGGGCCCTCCTCGACCACTTCTGGTGGGGCTCGGTCTTCTTCGTCAACGTGCCGATCGTGATCCTCGCGCTCGTGCTGATGGTGTGGCTGGTGCCCGACTCCCGCGACCCCAGGCCCGGACGCCTCGATCCCATCGGCGTGGTCCTGTCCGTCGTCGGCCTCGTCCTGTTGGTCTACGGCATCATCAAGGGCGGCGAGCTGGCCGACTTCACCGACCCGAAGGTCCTGGCGACCATCATCGCCGGCCTCGTCGTGCTCGCCGGGTTCGTCGTCTTCGAGAAGCGCAGCGACCACCCGTCGCTGGACGTCAGCTACTTCAGGAACAAGGCCTTCTCGGCCGCCATGAGCGCCATCGCGCTGGTCTTCTTCGCGCTGATGGGCGTCACGTTCTTCGGGGTCTTCTACACCCAGAGCGTGCGCGGCTACTCCCCGCTGGAGTCGGGCGTGCTGATGCTCCCCCTGGCCGTCGCCCAGCTGATCTTCGCGCCGCGCGCCCGCCTGGTGGTCGACCGGTTCGGCAACAAGGCCACCACCACCGCCGGTCTGCTGCTGATCGCGGCGACGCTGGCCGCGTTCGCCGGCTTCGAGGCCGACACCCCGATCTGGCTGCTGGAGGTCGTGTTCTTCCTGATGGGCACCGGCATGGCGCACATCATGACCCCCACCTCGGTCGTCATCATGCAGGCCCTGCCGCGTGAGAAGGCCGGCTCCGCCTCCGCGCTCAGCAACACCTTCCGCCAGGTCGGCGGCGCCCTCGGTATCGCCGTCCTCGGCTCGGTGCTCGCCACCTCGTACCGCAACGGGATCGAGGGCAAGCTCGGCGCGCTGCCGCCGGCCCTGCGCGACACCGCGGGCGACTCCATCGAGGCCACCCTCGGCATCGCCGAGAAGCTGGGCCCGCGGGGCCAGGCCCTGGTCACCCCCGCCGACGACGCCTTCCTGCACGCCATGCACGTCACCGCCCTGTGCGGTACGGGTGTCGCGCTGGTCGGAGCCGTGGTGGTGGCCCTGTTCCTGCCGGGCAGGGCGCCGGCCGGGCGGTCCGAGGACCGGAAGTCGGAGTTGGTCGGCGCCAAGGACTGACGGTCCGGCGCGACGTTCACGGGGGAAGGGGGCCGTTGCGGGACAATTCCCGCAGTCATCGAGAGGACGGTACGACGTGAGCCTTGCCGACAGCCGGCCACGGCCGGAGGGACCCGCACGGGGCCGGCCGCGCAGCGAAGCGGTGGAACACGCCATCCTGGAAGGCGTGATGAAGCTCCTGGAGGAGGGTGTGCCCCTCGCCGAGCTGTCCATCGAGCGCGTCGCGCGCACGGCCGGGGTCGGCAAGGCCACCATCTACCGCCGCTGGAGCGGCAAGGAGGAACTGTTCGTCGACGTCGTACGCGCCGCCGAACCCCCCGACCCCGAACTCCCCGGCACCTCCCTGCGCGACGACCTCGTCGTGCTGCTGGAGTCCCTGCGCCGGCGCGGTCTGGCCAGCCGCTCCTCGGCGATCCTGCACAACGTGTACGCGCAGATGAAGAGCAGCCCGCGGATCTGGGCCGCCTACCACGCCAGCGTCGTGGAGCCCCGCCGCGTCCTCGGCCTGGACGTGCTGCGCCGCGGGCGGGAGAACGGCGAACTGCGCGCGGACGTGGACCTGGAACTGGCCAACGACATGTTCGTCGGCCCCATGCTCGTCCGTGCCGTCCTGCGTCCGGACGGGGACCTGCCCGAGGGGCTGGCGGCGCAGATCGTCGACACGGTCCTGGCCGGCCTACGGCCCGTCAGCTCCACAGCCCCGTCACGCTGATGTGCGCGTTTGGTCACAGACCCCGCCCGGACGGGGACTGACCGGAACTCCTCGTCCCGCCCCGTTCGTCCTCTTCTTCCGTAAGGCCGTCACGGGACGGCGGGAACGGACCCGATCATCCCCTAGGGTCGGAAGTGGACGGGGGACGAACGGTGTGCACGGCAGGCAGTGAGGCAGACGGTATGGCGCAGCAGGCGTACATGACGGAGACGGACAACGGCGGCTCGGGGCCCGAGCGACCGGGATCCCGGCTTCGGCGCCTCGCGCACCGTCTGACCGCCGGCTGGAGAGGCGATCCGCGCGTCTGGCGCCGCGGCCTCGTGCTGGCCGCGCTGGCCCTGCTCCTCGGCCTGGTGATGCTGGTGCACTCCCGCATCCCGAACCGCGTGGGCAACCTCGGCAGTCTCACCGAGACCTTCCTGCCCTGGCTGGGCCTGGCGGTCCCGGTGCTGCTGGTCCTCGGCGTGCTGCGCCGGTCGGCGACCGCGCTCGTCGCCGTGCTCCTCCCGGCGGTCGTCTGGCTGAACCTGTTCGGCGGACTGCTCACCGACCGGTCGGGCGGCGGCGGCGACCTGATGGTGGCCACCCACAACGTCAACGCCGACAACCCCGATCCGGCCGCGACCGCCCGCGACGTGGCCGCCTCGGGCGCGGACGTCCTGGCCCTGGAGGAACTGCCCGGCTCCGCCGTCCCCGTCTACGAGAAGGCGCTGGCGGCGACGTACAAGTACCACGCGGTGGCCGGCACGGTCGGCCTGTGGAGCCGGTATCCGATGGCCGGCGTCGAGGCCGTCGACATCAAGCTCGGCTGGACGCGGGCGATGCGCGCCACGGTCGCCACGCCGAACGGCCCGGTCGCGGTCTACGTCGCCCACCTGCCCTCGGTGCGGGTGAAGATGAAGGCCGGGTTCACCGCCCGGCAGCGCGACAAGAGCGCCGACGCGCTCGGCGAGGCCATCGCCGACGAGCCGCTCAAGCGCGTGGTGCTGCTCGGCGACCTGAACGGCACGATGAACGACCGTTCGCTCAACGCCGTCACCTCGCAGCTGCGCTCCACCCAGGGCGCGGCCGGCAGCGGCTTCGGGTTCAGCTGGCCGGCGTCGTTCCCGATGGCGCGGATCGACCAGATCATGGTCAGGGGCGTGCAGCCGCAGAGTTCCTGGACGCTGCCCCGCACGAACAGCGACCATCTGCCGGTGGCGGCCCGCGTGAAGGTGTGAGCCGTCGCACAGCGCGGCCGGTGACGGCGCTCACCTCGGCAACCAGGACGCCACCTGCTGGAATACTGGGCCGGAGAGGCTTTGTTCCGTAGGGGAACATACCCACGGATCTGTACGGCACCACCTCTCTGGAAGGCCCTTCATGCCCCTGGCCCTGCTCGCCCTCGCCGTGGGCGCCTTCGGCATCGGTACCACCGAGTTCGTGATGATGGGCCTGCTGCCCGACGTCGCGGACGACCTGCACATCTCGATCCCCAGCGCCGGGCACCTGGTCTCGGCGTACGCGCTGGGCGTCGTCATCGGCGCCCCGCTGCTGGCCGCCGCGACGGCCCGGATGTCCCGGCGCACGGTCCTGATCGCCCTGATGGCCCTGTTCGTCGCGGGCAACGCGCTCTCCGCGTTCGCCCCCGGCAACGGCTCCCTGCTCGCCGCCCGCTTCCTCAGCGGACTGCCGCACGGCGCCTTCTTCGGCGTCGGCGCGGTCGTCGCCACGGCCATGGTCCCGCCGGAGCGCAAGGCCCGCTCGGTGTCCCTGATGTTCCTCGGCCTGACCGTCGCCAACATCGCGGGCGTGCCCGCCGCCACCCTCATGGGCCAGCACCTCGGCTGGCGGGCCACGTTCCTCGGCGTCAGCGCGATCGGCCTGGTGGCGATAGCCTCGCTCGCCCTGCTGATCCCGCACGACCGCACCCCGGCCTCCGGCACCGGCCTGCGCGGCGAACTGGCGGCGCTGAGGTCCCTGCCGGTCTGGCTGGCCCTCGGCACCACGGTGGCCGGCTTCGGCGCGCTCTTCGCCGCCTACAGCTACGTCACCCCGATGCTCACGGACACCGCCGGCTTCGCCGAGACGAACGTCACCCTGCTCCTCGCCCTCTTCGGCGTCGGCGCCACCGCCGGCAACCTCCTCGGCGGCCGGCTCGCCGACCACTCCCTGCGGGGCACTCTCTTCGCCGGCCTTGCCTCCCTGGCCGTCGTGCTCGGGCTGTTCCCGCTGCTGATGCGCGCGGAGTGGAGCGCCGCCCTCGCCGTGACCCTGCTCGGCGCGGCGGCGTTCGTCACCGGCTCCCCGCTCCAGCTGATGGTCATGGAGAAGGCCTCGGCGGCCCCCTCCCTCGCCTCCTCGGCCAACCAGGCCGCCTTCAACCTGGCCAACGCCGGCGGCGCCTGGATCGGCGGCCTGGCCCTCGCGGCCGGCTTCGGCGCGACCTCCCCGGCGCTGGCCGGCGCCGTCCTGGCCGTCCTGGGCCTGGGAGTCGCGGGCGTGGCCCACGTGGTGGACCGGCGCCGGGCGACTCCGTCGGCGGGCCGCGTGGTCACCTCCCATGTCCCTCGGGAATCGGGGGCGTTGCACCACTGACCCGCTCCCGGCGCCGGTCCGGACGGGCCCCGGGCTCCGCACCCGGGGTACGCGCAGGCTCACCCTCCACGGGAGGCGCGGTGCGACGGGCGACTGCCCCGGCCGGGGACCGGCCGGGGCGTGGTGGAGCTGGTTCCTGGCCCGGCCGGCGGTCGGCGCCTGCCTCGCCCTGGGCGTGGCCGCCCTGCTGCCGGTCGGTGCGGTCCTCAGCTGTGACCCGCGAGCCCGCTCAGGGGCTCACCAGGTGACCGGCAGCCGCACCGGGAAGCGGCGGATGGTCCCGGTGTCCCACTCGATGTCCTCGGGCGCGACGGCGAGCCGCAGGCGGGGGAAGCGGGTCAGCAGACCGGTGACCGCGCTCTCCAGCTCCGCCCGCGCGAGCGGCGCGGCGAGGCAGTGGTGCCCGCCCCACCCGAAGGTCATGTGCGGGCGCACCGGCCGTGCGAGGTCCAGCGTGTGCGGATCGGGGAAGACGGCCGGATCGCGGTTGGCCGCCAGATAGGACACGTGCACGTAGTCGCCGGCCTCTATGGCGGTCCCCTCGACCTCGGCGTCCTCCAGGGCGATCCGCGGGATGCCCACGCCCTTGCGGAACGGGATGAACCGCAGCAGCTCCTCCAGCGCGCCGGGGAACCGGGCGGGATCGCGCGCCAGCGCGGCACGCTCCTCGGGCCGGGTCAGCAGCAGGTAGACGATGTTGCTGATCTGGCAGGTCGCGGTGTCGTTGCCGCTGAGGATGAGCGTCACGGCCATGACCGCCAGCTCGTCGTCCGTCAGCGGCTCCTCGTCCGGCGCCACCGGCGCGGTGACCATCGCGCTGAGCAGGTCCTCGCCCGGCGTGCTCCGCCGGGCCGGGATCAGCGCGGCGAAATACTCCCGAAGGGCGGCCTTGGCGTCGGCCGCGTCCTTCCGGGCGGCCGGCGAGGTGACCAGCAGCCGCATCGTGTACGTGCGCAGCCGCTCGCGGTCGGCCTCCGGTACGGCCAGCAGCTCGCAGATCGTCAGGTGGGGCAGCGGAACCGACAGGGACGTCACCAGGTCCGCGGGCGGCCCCGCCTCGGCCACCGCCGACAGCAGTTTCGCCGCGACCCCGTCCACAGCCGGCCGCATGGCAGCCACCCGCTCCCGGGTGAACGCCTGGGCCGCCGCCTGCCGCAACCGGGTCACGTACGGCGGGTCCGTCACGTTGATCGATTCCGGTGACACGATCGGCTCCGGCGTCATCCTCGGATAGTCCCGCCCGATGATCGCCGCCCGGCTGAACCTGGGATCGCACGTCACCTGGCGCACTCCGGCGAAGCTGGTCACCAGCCACGCCTCGGCCTCACCGTAGGGCAGCCGGATGCGGCTGACCGGGCCCCGCTCCGCCAGCGAGGCCAGTGAGGGGTCGAATTCGAGCGCGTCGGCGAAGTCGAAGGGGCAGTCGAGCACTGCCGGGTCATGGAACGACATACAGCCTCCTTGGTGCGCCGCTGGGCGCATCACTTGCGAGGGTGCGAGGGAGACGGCCGTGGACCCCAGGGCGATACGGGAAGGCGCCGACACGGCCGGCCGCTGAACGGAGCCGGCGTGTCGGGGCGGCGGCGCCACAGGGTGCCACCCCGTCCCTGGAAAAGGTCATCACCTGCCAATATGCGACAGTTCGGCGCGCCTCGCAGAACAGGAGCTTCAGGCAATGAAACCGGCTCCGGGGCGCCTCAGTTCCCCAGCTCGCACCAGACCGTCTTGCGGCCCGGCTCCCGGTCCACGCCCCACCGCTCGGCGAGCGCGTCGACGAGGGCCAGGCCGCGGCCGGACTCCGCCGTCGCGGCGGCGGACAGCAGCACGGGCAACCCGCGCGGATCGGGGTCGGTCACCTCGACGCGGGTACGGCCCCCGGCCGCCGCACCCGTGACCCGTACGGTCACCGGCGTGCCCTCGCCCAGGTGGTCGAGAACGTTCGTCAGCAGCTCCGTGGCGCAGAGCCGGACGTCGAAGCCGTGCTCACGCAGGTGGCGGCGCAGCTCCGGCGCGGCCTTCGGCGTGGCGAGCAGGTGCAGTTCCAGTGGCGTCATCAGCCGGCCGCCGTCTTCCGCAGCGCGGCGGCGAGGGCGCGGGCCGTGGCCGTGTTGCAACTGCCGAGCGTGACGAGGCCCGCGGGCGGCGCGTACGTACCCGCGAAGCCCGGCAGGTCGACGCGCAGGGAGGGCAGCGTGATGCCGTGCAGGGCGAGGGCGGTACGGAGTTCCTCGACGCAGAGGGTGACGTCGTAGGCGGTGGGGGAGCGGTCGGGCATGGGGGTGTGTCGACCTTCTGTGCGGTGTGTGACGAACACCTCACAGAGTGTCGCCCGCCTCGCTACCGTGGAAGGGGTTTCGCGTTCGCGACCAGGTCAGCGGAGGAGAGTGAGCGGTGGCTCGCGGCAAGGACATCGACGGCTCGGTCAGCGTCCCGACCTTCTACGGCAAGGAGTTGCGGTGGAAGCGGGAGGCGGCGGGGATGTCGCTGGAGACGTTCCTGGAGGGCAGCTTCTACGGTAAGACGTACCTCAGCGACATCGAGCACGGGGAGCGGAGGATGCCGCTGGATCTGGCCCGGCATGCGGATCGGGTACTGGGGACGGACGGGTTCTTCGAGCGGCATTGCGAGGATGTGCGGAAGGCGCGGAGGGGGCCGCATGCCGCGTACTTCGAGAAGGCTTTGGAGGCGGAGAAGTACGCGGAGGCAATTGAGCTGTGGTCTCCCATCATCTTCCCTGGGCTGCTCCAGACCGCCCCGTACGCCCGGACGCTGGTCCGGTCGGCTCACCCCGCCGCCTCCGACGAGTGGGTCGAGGAGAAGGTGACGGCCCGACTCGCCCGCGCCCGCCTCTTCGAGGAGGACCACTCCACTCCTGAGTACTGGGCGGTCCTGCGTGAGTCGTTGATCACGGACCCGCTCCTCCCGACGCTGGAGATGGCCGAACAGCTGGACCGGATCGTGGAGCTGGCCGAGAGGCGCCGGATCACTCCGCAGATCGTTCCGCGCACGTGCGGGGCGTATCCCCTGATGGCCGCCTCCATCATGGTGATGTCCTTTCCGGACGCGCCGCCGCTGATCTACACCGAAGCGTCCTACAGCGGTGACACCATTGACGATCCGGCCCTCGTGAAGCAGTACCGCAAGGCATACGATCGGCTCAGGGCCGTCGCGCTGTCACCAGACACGTCCCTGGCCATGATCAAGGCAGCGGCAGAGGATTACCGAAATGGTGAGCAACCGGGTCGACTTGAGTGACGCGCTCTGGTTCAAGAGCAGTCACAGCAACGGCGACGGCGGGGAATGCGTCGAAGTGGCCGGCGACTTCCCCGGTGCCGCCCTCTGGCGCAAGCCGAGCTACAGCAACGGCGACGGCGGCAACTGCGTCGAAGTCGCCGACAACCTCCCCGGTCTCGTCCCCGTCCGGGACTCCAAGTCTCCCGACGGCCCCGCCCTCATCCTCACCCTCACCGCCTGGGCTCCCTTCATCGCCTCGCTCAAGTCCCTCTAGCTGTATTTGACTTGGGCGGTGCCGCGTGCGGCGGGAGGCGAGGTGTACGGTGATCACATCGATAGCTCGCGCAGTCTCACCTTCCATGGGAGGCACCGTGCACAGCAACATCGTCCCGGCCGAGGAACGGCACGCTCCGGAGTGGGGCTGGTTCCTGGCATGGCTCGCGGTCGGCGGGTGTCTCGCCCTGGGGCTGGCCGCCTTGTTGTCGGTCGGCGTGGTCCTGGTCGTCCTGGCCGCGGCGGCCGCTGTGTTCCTGTTCCGCAGGGGGCACCGGAGCGCCGTCGTCGGGTCTCTCGCGGGCCTTGCCCTGCCCCTGTTCTACCTGGCCTACCTGAACCGGGGCGGTCCCGGGGACGTGTGCCACACGACGGCAAGCGGACAGACCTGCACCGACGAGTACGCCCCGGTGCCGTTCCTGGTCGCCGGTGCGCTGCTGTTCGCCGCCGGCTTCCTGGCCTTCCTCGTGCTGGACCGCCGGCACCGGGGGACGAACTGACCTGAGGGCGCCTTTCCGGTTGTCCGTCCTGTAGGGCCGGAAAACCGGAAAGGCCGCGTCAGTGACTGGAACGGGGGCTGGGCGGGGCCGTCGCGGCAGCCGTCGAAGCGGAACTCCCCCGCATGGCCTCGTCGAACTTCGGGAAGCAGACGTACCACTTTCCGGCACTCCTGCACGCGGCCACGTGAAAGGCGGGATCCGAGGTGTCGCGCCGATGGTTCGAGACGCATTTCTCGTTCTGCCGGGGCTGGACGGTGGCGCCTTTCGGAATCACGCCCGAGCTGCACATCTTTCCGGTGAGGACCACCGTCGCGGAATCGGCCTTCACGTGGACCGAGCCGAGAGCGAGATCCTGGGCGCGCACCGAGGAATTGTTCATTCCGGTGAACAGGACCTTCAGTACGCCACGCTCACGCGGGAGGACGAAGGAGGCGGCGCGGGGGAACCGGCCGGAGAACAGTGCCGCCGAGTACTGCACGGCCACCGTGCCCGGACCCATGCCCTTCGTGTCCACCGTGCCGCCGGGTGCGTCGGGCGTGCCGGTGGCCTCGGACGAGCAGCCGGTGGCCGCCAGCACCAACGCGGCCAGGAGGGGGGCGGCCCCCCACGCGCCCGTCCGGTGAGGACGGGGCGCGCGGGGCCGGTTGTGCGCTCTCATCCTCAGGAGGTCCATCCGAAGCCGGTCGCGCGGCGGTGGTGCACCAGGTTCGAGCAGCCGCCCGCCTTGCTGTCGTGCCAGGTGCTGACCTCGTTGCCGTTGCGCTTGCCGTAGACGTGCACGTTGTGCTTGAAGACGGCCGTGTCGGTGCTGAAGCCGCAGGCGGCCCAGCCGGACGGTCCGAGCAGCGCGATCACGATGTGCTCGAAGTCCGTGTTCTTGAAGGTCTCGGCGCCGCCGGTGCCCCAGCCGTCGCTCTGGGTGCTGAACGACGGCTTCGGGGTGCCGGACGTGGACCAGCCGTCCCACTTGAACTTGTAGGCGTTGTTCCGGGCGCTCAGGGTGCCCCCGTGGCCGTACAGCGGCCAGCGCAGGTTGGTCGTGAGCGACGTGATGGTGATGTTGACCGGGTCGATCCACGCGGTCTTGGTGTGGGCGTTGCTGTACGGCGTGCTGCTCGCCGCGTCGGCCGCACCCGTGTCGCTGAAGGGCCCCGAGGCCGGGTCGACGGTCGCGCCGGTGTCACCGGCCGTGGAATCGGCCTGCGGTGTCTCGGGTGTGGCGTTGGTGTCCGCGGGCGAGACCAGGCTGGCTTCCTGACTCGCCGAGATGGTGCCGGTGCGGATGCGCTCCTGGCAGGTGGTCGGGTTGTATCCGACCTCCTGCTCGTACGCCGTGCCGGACGAGGAGCCGGTGACGGAGCCGTCGAACTGGCAGGTGCCGTCGCTCTGCACCGTGCCGTCGACGGTGCTCACGGTTCCGGTGACGCCGAACTTGCTGGTCGCGTCGTCGTCCGAGTAGGTGATCCACCCGTCGCTGCCGATTTCCACGCCGGGTACGCCCGTGGAGGACGCCGTCGGGGTGGGGGTGGGCGTGGCGGTGGGGGTGGGCGTACCGCAGCCCGGGGACACCGTGCCGGAGAACTTGCCGACCAGGCCCGTACAACCGGACGGCACTGCGGCCTGGGCCATGCCCACCGGGCCCCCGATGGCGAGCAGGGAGGCGGAAATGGCGAGCGTGACCACGGAACGCGGTCTGAATCTGGACATGGGGTTCCTTCGCTGGTGATGAGCAATGAAGGCGGAACCGTGCGCATGATTCAGAGCGGATTTCAGCGCCCCGCTGTGCGGCGTGGACCCCCCCTGAGCCACTGCAATCGTACGCACGCTCGAATGTGAAGATCAACTGTGGAATCCTTCATTCCTCAAAAGAAATCTTTTCCGGAAACTGGTGTTGTTTCTCCTCTCGACATGCTTTTGTCTTTCCGAAAACGGTCTTTTTCGCGGTTCTGGGACATGAAAAAAGGGGATGTGGGTTTTGAGACCCACATCCCCTTCCGCTCAGCGGATCGGAACTCAGTGCCGGCGGTAGGACCGCACGTACCAGTGGCCGGGTGAGCCCACGCCGGTCACGTCGTCGTAGCCCTTGACCGCGGACAGCGAGCTGTCCTTGCCGAGGCTGCGGGCCGAGTAGAGCAGGCCGCCGGACGCGTCGAGGCCGTTGGCGAAGTCCACGCGGGCGACCGCCAGGCCGGAGCCGGTCGGGTTGTCCGTGACGTCGTGGAAGACGCCCCTCTTGCCGTACCTGGCGTAGATGACCGGGTTGGCGAAGCCGAGCGCCGTGCCGCCGCGTGCCTCCTGGGCCAGGGCCTGGACCGCCGCGATGACCGGAGCGGCCAGCGAGGTGCCGCCGATGCGGTACTCGCTGTACTGCTGCGAACCGTCCGGGAAGGTCTGCGTCTGGCCGACCAGGAAGCCGGTGTTGGGGTCGGCGACGGCCGCGATGTCCGGGACGACACGGTTGCCGGCGGCGTTCTCCGCCTTGGCGAGCGAGTCCGGGACGACGCCCTTCTGGTAGTACGGCTCGGCGACCGTCTTGCTGGTGCCGCCGCCCGCGCCCGAGGTGAAGGCACCCGGGAAGCCGTCCCAGCTCTTGCCGTCGGCCGACAGGACCGCCTTCTCGGTGCCCCAGCCGGTCTCCCACTGGTACGCGTCGCCCTTGCCGACCGCGAGCGAGGTACCGCCGACCGCGGTCACCCACGCGGAGTTGGCCGGGGAGTCGACCTGCTTCGTACCGGAGTTGGCGACCTCGTCGCCGTCGTCACCGGAGGAGAAGTAGAAGCCGATACCCTCGACCGCGCCGAGCTGGAAGACCTGGTCGTAGGCCGCCGCGCGGTCGGGCGTCTGGCTGGCCTCGGTGTCGCCCCAGGAGTTGGAGACGATGTCGGCCAGGTCGTGGTCGACGACCTTGTGCAGGGAGTCCAGCAGGTCGTCGTCATTGCAGGACGCGGCACCGACGTAGGTGACGGCGGCGTCCGGCGCGACCGCGTGCACGGCCTCCACGTCGAGGGTCTCCTCGCCGTACCAGCCGGCCGC
Source organism: Streptomyces sp. Y20 (assembly GCF_043195475.1). Taxonomy (NCBI): domain Bacteria; kingdom Bacillati; phylum Actinomycetota; class Actinomycetes; order Kitasatosporales; family Streptomycetaceae; genus Streptomyces; species Streptomyces sp. Y20. Next base: position 177,188 of record NZ_JBIDDP010000014.1, on the reverse strand, counting down.
CCCGCAGTCCTCGGTGCTGTTGTAGGCGTCCGGCAGCACCTGGTGCAACCGGCCGCTCTTCCAGGGCGCGTCGCCGTTCTTCGACGCGTACTGGCCGGCGTCGGCGGCGATGGTCGGCGAGGCGTAGGCGTCCGTGATGGCGATGCGGACGTGCCTGCCGGTGTACGGGCCTGCGCCGTACGCGGCGCGCAGCTGCGTGCCGGTGTAGCCCTTGACCGCGTACGGGATCTTGTGGCCGTAGGCGTCCGGCAGCGTGCTCGCGGTGTTCGAGCCGTAGTACGAGGAGAACGGCCCGGAGTTCCGGTACACGGCGTCCGGGGGCGGCAGCTCGTCGTCGTGGGTCGCCTTGTGCGGGGCGTTGTCCAGGCCGGTCACGGTCAGGACGGCGCCCTTCAGGCCGGCCGGCACCGACGCGGTCCGCGCGGGGGCGCGGTACGTCTTCGACCCCTTGGCGAAGTTGTGCAGCTGGGTGCCGAACGCCTTCTCGGCGGCGGCCACGTCGCCGGAGACGGCGACGTAGTGCGGGGTGACCCCGGTGACGGTCAGGCCGGCCGACCTCAGCCACGACGTGACGGCGGCCACCTGGGCCTTGGTGGCCCCGAAGCGGGCCTGTGCCTTCTTGGCGCTGAGGTACTTGCCGTACAGCGGCGAACCGGGGTCGGACACCGCCTTGGCGTAGGCGGCGAGGCCCGCCGCGTCCCGGCCGGCCAGGTAGACCCGGGCCTTCACCTGGGCGCGGTCGGACGTCGCGCCCTTGTCCGCCTTGGCCGTGGCCCACGCGGGCTTGGAGCCCTTGAGGGTGTCGCGGGCCGGGGAGTCCGCGGCGTGGGCCGCGGGCATGCCGAGCGCCAGCGCGCCGGCGATCATGGGCAGTGTCGCTGCCATGCTCACACCGGCGCGCACGGTGGCACGGTTGGATCTCATAGAACCCCCTGCGATGCGTTTCGCATGCATGTAGTGGTCGGTACGTCGCGGTTCCGCGCGCCGGCCCGCGGCGGTGTCGGCCGGCGAAGGGATCACACGATGGGGGCCACTCTGACGATGAACCGTTCATGTCAGGGGAACGTGAAAGTCAAGAGAAGCCCAAGTGGGCGCCATGCAGGGTGATTTGCGTCTTACGTCCCGACGGTGGGGTTACGAACGGGCTTGCGCGCCCCGCTCACGAACCGGCTTGCGCGCCCCGCTCCTTGAGCATGTCGGCCATCAGCTGTATCTCCGACCGCTGGGCCTCCACCATGCCCTCGGCGAGCCGCTTCTCCACGCCGACGGTGCACTTGGCGACACACCCCTCGGCCATGTGGACCCCGCCCTTGTGATGCTCCGTCATCAGCTGGAGGTAGAAGACCTCGGCCTGCTTCCCGTTCAGCGTGCCGAGCTTCCTCAGGTCGGAGTTGGTCGCCATGCCCGGCATCAGCGCGCCGTCCTTGCCCTCGGGCATGTCCCCCATGCCCATCCAGGTCATCGGCGGCTGCGCCGACACCTTCGGCAGCTCCCACAGGTCCAGCCAGCCCAGCAGCATGCCGCGCTGGTTGGCCTGGGTCTGCGCGATGTCGTACGCGAGGCGCCGGACCTCCGCGTTCTTCGTGCGGTCCCGCACGATGTACGACATCTCGACGGCCTGCTGGTGGTGGACGGCCATGTCCCGGGCGAACCCGGCGTCCGCCGACTCCGCGCCCGGTGTCCGCGTGCCCGCCCCGCCCGTGTCCTCGGCCACCGCGTACGTGATCGCGCCGGCCGCGACGAGCACCGCCGCCGCGGCCTCCGCGGTCCAGCCGACGTGCCGGCGCCTCACTTCATGGCCCCGCCGGTGCACGAGGCACCCGGCTCGGGCGTCTGGCGGCCCTGCACATAGGTGGAGAAGAACTTGTCCACCTCGGGGTCGCTCGCGCTCTTCACCGCCACCTGGTGGCCCCAGGCCGACAGGATCAGCGGGGCGGCCTGGTTCTCGTACGGGCTCATCAGCGAGTACGGCGTCCTCTTCACCTTCGCCGCCAGCGCGTCGACGTCCGCCTTCGGCGCCTTGCCCGTGTACGTCACCCAGACCGCGCCGTGCTCCAGCGCGTGCACGGCGTTCTCGTCCTGAACGGGCTTGGTGTACACGTCACCGTTGCAATTGAGCCAGATCGGGTTGTGGTTGCCGCCGACCGGCGGGTGCATCGGGTACGACACCTTGGTCGTCACGTGCGTCCGGGACAGCTTGCCCGACCAGGTCCGCACCCCGTCCTTGCCGGTGGTGAAGTGCCCGGAGTCCCCGGAACCCTTGGCGTCACCGCTCGCGGCCGGGTCCTTGTCCCCGGACTGCTTGTGCACGAGGACCACACCGCCGACGGCGAGACCGGCGACGACCACCACACTCGCGGCGATGGTGAGCACCCGGTTGCGGCGCTCGCGGACACGGTCCGCGCGCCGCATCTCCTCGATGCGCGCCTTGCGCGCCGCGGTGCTGCTGTTCTTGCCGGAACCCATAAGGCGTGTCCTTCTGCGGAAGGGGGACGTGGACGGTGGGGCCCGCTGATCGTAATGCGCGAGGGCGGTACTTCCGTAGAGAGGACGCGGGAACCGGCTGATTTGAAGCGCGGATGCGCGTTACCTACCCTCGCGGTATGCGGCTGCTGCGCTCCACCGACCTGGCTCTGCGTGTCCTGATGAGACTCGCCGTCGCCGCCGGCGCCACGCCCACCACCCGCCAGGTCGCCGCGGACATGGACGTGCCCTACACGCACGCCGCGAAGGTCGTCGCCGAACTCCAGCACCTCGGCCTCGTCGACGCCCGCCGCGGCCGGGGCGGCGGCCTGGCCCTGTCCGAACGGGGGCGGACGGCGTCGGTCGGCGCGGTGGTGCGCGCCTTCGAGGGCGACGGCGACGTGGTCGAGTGCGAGGGCACGGCCCCCTGCCCGCTGCGCGACGGCTGCCGCCTGCGCGGTGCCCTGCGCCGCGCACAGGAGGCGTTCTTCGCCACGCTGGACTCCGTCACGATCGCCGAGATCGTCGCCGAGCCGACCGCGCCCCTGCTGCTGGGCCTGACCCGGGGGCCGGGACCGGCCTGAGCGCTCCGCGGCCGGCCCCAGGCGCCGTCGCTGCCGCCGCTCAGTCCTGGGCCAGCCACAGGTCGGGGCCGAACACCTCGTAGTGCACGTCCGCCGGAGCCACGCCCCGCGCGATGAGCTGGGCGCGCACCGCGCGCAGGAAGGGCAGCGGGCCGCACAGGTACGCGCGCGTGCCGGGGGGTACGGCGATGCCGGCCAGGTCGACCGGACCGGTCCGGGTGCCCGGCTCGGCGTCCCGCTCGTAGAAGAGGTGCACGGCCGACTCGGGCAGCTCGCCGGCGTACGCCCTCTGGCCGGCGCGCAGGGCGTGTTCGGCGGGGGAGCGGTCGCCGTGCACGACGGTGACCGGGCCGCGGTGGCCCGAGGCGGCGAGGTCGGCCAGCATCGCGACCATGGGGGTCACGCCGATGCCCGCCGAGGCGAGCAGCAGGGGTGTGTCCGGTCCGCCGGCCAGGACGAGGTCGCCGTACGGCTCGGACAGCTCCAGCAGGTCACCGGGGCGCACGCGCGCGTGGAGGTGGTGGGAGACCTCCCCGTCGGGGGCCGTACCGCCGTCCACCCGCTTGACGCTGATCTGCCGCACCCTCTCGCCCGGCGCGCCGGACAGGCTGTACTGCCGTATCTGCCGGGCCCCGTCGTCCAGGGTGACGCGGACGGAGACGTACTGCCCGGCGCGGAAGCCGGCCACCGGGCCGCCGTCGGCCGGCCGCAGCCGGAAGGTGACGACGTCCGCGGTCTCCGTGACCCGCTCCACCACCTCGAACTCCCTGAAGCCCCGGCCGGCGCTCTCCTCGTACAGCCGCTTCTCGACGGCGACGAGGGCGTGCGCCATCAGCCAGTACACCTCGTCCCAGGCGGCGGCCACCTCGGGCGTGACGGCGTCGCCGAGGACCTCGGCGATGGCGTCGAAGAGGTGCTCGTGGACGACCTCGTACTGCTCGGCGCTCACCCCGAGGGAGGCGTGCTTGTGCGCGATCCGGGCCAGCATCGCGTCGGGCCGCCGGTCCGGGTGGTCCAGCAGGTGGGTGGCGAAGGCGGCGATCGAGCCGGCGAGGGCCTGCTTCTGTGCGCCGGAGGCCTGGTTGCCGCGGTTGAACAGGTTCCGCAGCAGTTCGGGGTGGGCGGCGAACAGGCGGCCGTAGAACCGCTCGGTGATCTCGCCGATGGCCGCGCCGACGGCGGGCAGGGTGGCGCGGACGGTGGCTGCGGACTGCTCGGTCAGCATCGGGACTCCTCGGAGGACTCGGCTGACCGGCACGCTATGAAAAGTTGCATACGAGATACAAATTAAACGGCCGTGGTGTCGCTCACCGGGGCGGCGAACCGGCCATCGGTGCCGAGCGGACCGGCCGTGGGGGCGGAGGGGACCGGCCGTCGAGGCGAAGGGGACCGGCCATTACGGATGACGGCCCGAGCAGGCAAGATGGGCGGCAGAGCGGTACACCGGCCGTAAGAGAGGCGTTCAGATCCAGGACGCTCGGGCGATCAAGGTCCGCAACGCGCACGAAATGGTGTTGTGGTGGGATGCTCAGGTGCCCGACCGCCTCCCGCGATACGGGAGACAGGCGGCCTGACCAGCAAGGATGGGGAAGCGGAAGATGGACAAGCAGCAGGAGTTCGTGCTCCGGACGTTGGAGGAGCGCGACATCCGGTTCGTACGGCTGTGGTTCACGGACGTGCTGGGCTTCCTCAAGTCCGTCGCCGTGGCCCCCGCCGAGCTGGAACAGGCCTTCGACGAGGGCATCGGCTTCGACGGCTCCGCCATCGAGGGCTTCGCCCGGGTCTACGAGTCCGACATGATCGCCAAGCCGGACCCGTCCACCTTCCAGGTCCTGCCCTGGCGCGCGGAGACCCCCGGCACGGCCCGCATGTTCTGCGACATCCTCATGCCGGACGGCTCCCCGTCCTTCGCCGACCCGCGCTATGTCCTCAAGCGTGCCCTCGCCCGCACCTCCGACCTGGGCTTCACCTTCTACACCCACCCGGAGATCGAGTTCTTCCTGCTGAAGGACCGCCCGCTGGACGGCTCCCGCCCCACGCCCGCGGACAACTCCGGCTACTTCGACCACACGCCCACCAACGTCGGCATGGACTTCCGCCGCCAGGCGATCACCATGCTGGAGTCGATGGGCATCTCCGTGGAGTTCTCCCACCACGAGGGGGCCCCGGGCCAGCAGGAGATCGACCTGCGCTACGCCGACGCCCTCTCCACGGCCGACAACATCATGACGTTCCGCCTGGTCATGAAGCAGGTGGCGCTGGAGCAGGGGGTCCAGGCGACCTTCATGCCCAAGCCGTTCTCCGAGCACCCCGGCTCGGGCATGCACACGCACCTCTCCCTCTTCGAGGGCGACCGCAACGCCTTCTACGAGTCCGGCGCGGAGTACCAGCTCTCCAAGGTCGGCCGCTCCTTCATCGCCGGCCTGCTCCGGCACGCGGCGGAGATCTCCGCGGTCACCAACCAGTGGGTGAACTCCTACAAGCGCATCTGGGGCGGCTCCGAGCGCACCGCCGGCGCCGGCGGCGAGGCCCCCTCGTACATCTGCTGGGGCCACAACAACCGCAGCGCCCTCGTCCGCGTCCCCATGTACAAGCCCGGCAAGACCGGCTCCGCCCGCGTGGAGGTCCGCTCCATCGACTCCGGCTCCAACCCCTACCTGGCGTACGCGGTGCTGCTGGCCGCCGGCCTGAAGGGCATCGAGGAGGGCTACGAACTCCCGCCGGGCGCCGAGGACGACGTCTGGGCCCTCTCCAACGCCGAGCGCCGCGCCATGGGCATCGAACCCCTCCCGCAGAACCTCGGCGAGGCCCTGACCCTCATGGAGAGCAGCGACCTGGTCGCCGAGACCCTCGGCGAGCACGTCTTCGACTTCTTCCTGCGCAACAAGAAGTCGGAGTGGGAGGAGTACCGCAGCGAGGTCACGGCCTTCGAGCTGCGGAAGAACCTGCCGGTGCTGTAGGGGCGGGTCAGGGCGTCAAGGCCTTTGACCATGCGTGTGGCCGATCGCTGGCTGCGGTCGGCCACACCGCGATTCGGCGCGACCGTGACGCACCTTCGCCGGCCGGTCCTCCGGAGAGGCAGGACCCCGCCGCTGACCGCCGGGGCGCGGGCCGGCGGCCGGATCACACGGCGTTGATCTGCCAGGCGATCACGCCGGTCGATCCCCCGGTGCCGTCGACGTCGATGCGGACCGGCTTGTCCGCGGTGATCCGCTGCTGAACCACTGACGTATCGCATGGCACGGTGGTCCTCGTGCCGGCGTCCGCGGGCACGAAGGTCAGCCGCGCGTTCCCCTTGCCGGCGCATGCGAGGCTGATTCGGTAGGTCTTTCCCTTGCTCAGAGTGGGTTCGCTGTGAATACCGTCGATTACGCGTTCCGCGCCGGCCTCGACAGGTGTTCCGCTACGGACGGCGGCAAGAGCCGCTTGGGCCTGCTCACCGAGTTCTTTCTCCGACTGCTTGGTTGCCGTTCGAGCCGGACTCGGTGCAGGTGATCGTGAAGGATCTGCCCGGTTCCCACCGCCGCCGGACGTCGTGCACGAGGCGAGCAGGAACGCCGACGCCAGGACGGAGCATCCGGCGAGCTTGGCCGTCCGCAGGCTCGAATGGGTCTTCCAGTTCACCTTGTAGCCCCAGGAACCGTAACTGCAGATGACCGTACCGATTCCTGCTGAGTGCCGTGGCGTCATGCCCATGTGACACCCTCCGTGGACCGCCCCCGCAGCGGTCGAACACGTGGACACTAGGCGTAATCGCGTGTACGCAACAAGTGCAAGATCCATTCCCTGAGGGGAACTTGAGAATCCAGAATGCCCCTGCCGCTCCTCGTCCAGCTGTGGCTGCTTCGGCGCAGACGGTCCGGTCGTACGGAAGGGCCTGCCCGTGCTGCAGTCACGCCGGAACGGCGCGGGGGCCGGTGGTCGTGGGCCACCGGCCGCGGGGGCGGGCTCTGCCGGGTCATTCCGGGCGCAGGCACTCGATCCCGTAGTCGCCGGTGTCCTCGTCGATCGTCACGCCGTGGGTCTCGCTGCGGAAGCCCGGGAAGCGGCGGTCGAAGCTCTCCAGCGCGGTGAGGTAGCGCAGGAGGGGGCCGTCGGGGGTGCCGGTGGACTCGCCCGGCATGAGGACGGGGATGCCGGGCGGGGTCACCGTGACCATCGCCGCCGCGACCCGGTCCGCCGCGTCGGCGATCCGCACCCGCTCGGTGCCCCCCCGCACCAGCCGCTGGTAGCAGTGCTGCGGCGGGAACACCGGCTCGGGCAGCTGCTGGAACGCGGTGTCCAGCAGTTCCACCAGGCGTGCCGAGCGCAGCTGCTCGTGCATCTGACGGCACAGCTCGGGCAGGGTCATCCCGGCGTAGCGGCGGGGGTGGGCGGCGACCGCCTCGGGCAGCACCCGGTCCAGGGGGGCGTCACCGTCGTAGAGGGCTTTGAAGTCCATCAGCGCGTCCAGCAGCGTGCCCCACTTGCCCTTGGTGATGCCCATGGAGAACAGCACCAGCGTGGTGTAGCTGTCGGTCTTCTCCACCACGATGTTCCGGGTGGCCAGGTACGCGGTCAGGACCCGGGCCGGGATGCCCTCCTCGGCCATCTCGCCGGTCGCGGAGATGCCGGGGCAGGTCAGCGTGACCTTCACCGGGTCCAGCATGCAGTGGCCCTCGGTCAGCCCCGGGAACCCGTGCCAGGCGGCGCCGGGCTCCAGGAGCCAGCAGGACTGCTCGGTGCGCAGCAGCTCCGGCGGGGCCGCGTCGAAGGCGAGCCGCTCACCCGTCACCGGGTCGGTGACCTCCTCCGGCTGCCAGACGCCGAAGAACCACGGCGGCCGGTCCCCGGCGGCCTCCACCCGCCGGCGCAGCCGGACCATCTCCTGCCGGAAGCGGATCGCCTCCGTCAACGCCTCGTCGATCAGCCACTCGCCCTGCGGCCCGTCCATCATGGCCGTCGCCACGTCCAGCGAGGCGATCATCGGGTACAGGGGGGAGGTGGTGCCGTGCATCATCAGGGCCTCGTTGAAGCGGTCGTGCTCCACCGGTGCCCGGGGTGCCGGCCGCACGTGCACCATCGCGGACTGCGACAGCGCGGCCAGCAGCTTGTGCGTGGACTGGGTCGCGAAGACCGTCGGCCGGTCGGGGCCGGGGAAGGTGTCCGGGGCCACCGACATGCCGTACCGGCCCGCGTACAGCGGGTGGAACCGGGCGTACGCGAACCAGGCCTCGTCGAAGTGCACCCGGGGCGTGCTGGCCGCGAGCGCCCGCGCCGTCGGGACGGCCGCGTAACTGAGGCCGTCGTACGTGGAGTTGGTGAACACCGCGTACTGAGCCTCCTGGGAGACGGCGCCCTCGGCGAGCGGGTGCGCGGCGATCCGGGCCGCGACGGACTCCGTCGCCAGCTCGGCCGGGGGCAGCGGGCCGGCGAGGCCGTAGCCGTTGCGGGTGGGGATGAGCCAGACGGGCCGGGCACCGGAGACGACCAGGCCCTGGAGGACGGACTTGTGGCAGTTGCGGTCCACCAGGGCCAGTTCGTCGCGGGTGACGCTGAAGTGGCCCACCAGGCGGTTGCAGGTGGAGTCGCCGTGCAGCACGAAGTAGGTCAGCTCGGAGCCGAAGACGCGGGCCGCGTTGCGTTCGGCGTCGCCGATGGGGCCGGTGTGCTCGAACAGCGAGCCGAGCTGCTCCACGGAGATCGACAGGTCGCTGCGCAGCAGCCGTTCGCCGAAGTAGTCGTGGAAGGCGCGCCCGGCGGGCGACTTGAGGAAGGCGACGCCGCCGGAGTGGGCGGGGGTGTGCCAGGAGTACTCGTGGGCGTCGTCGAAGCGGCGCAGCGCCCGGAAGAAGGGCGGCAGCACGTCCTCGCGGTAGGCGCGGGCGGCGGTGGTGATGCGGCCGGCGATGAATCCGGGGGTGTCCTCCAGGGGCCACACGTATCCGACGACCGTCTCCGACACCCACAGCGGCAGGTCCTGGAGGTCGTCGTCGGCCATGACCAGGAACACCGGCAGGTCCCGGAAGCGCCGCCCGATCCGGCGCAGTACGGCCGCCCCGCCCGTGGCCCCGTCGGCGCCTCCGGCCGTGGCCCCGTCCGTCCGGCCCCTCCCGTCGGTGCTCCCGCGGGCGGCGCCGTCCCGCAGGGCCGGCGGGGCGAGCGCGGCCCCGGGGCCGTCACCGCTGATCCGGTGACCGTCGCCGCCGGTCCGCGCCCGCGCCCCTGCCACGGGCAGGTCCCAGGCGACCAGGGCCGCCGCCACTCCCGCCTCGGTGCGCAGTACGGCGTCGGCGTCCTCGGCGGTGACCGCCCAGCGCACCCCGAAGCCGGCCGCCTCCACCGCGTCCCGGATCTTGCGCAGCTGCTCGGCCGCGGCCCCCTCGGCGCGGGGATGCTCGCCCACCGCGACCAGGATCTTGTTGTCGGACATCCGTGTCCTCGTCTCTCCCGGCAGCCGCCCGGCCGCCGCCCCGGGAAGTCTCCGGGGCGGCCCGCCGGGAGTGCGGGAGCCCGGGTCGGGAAGACACCGTGATGGCGGAAAGCCCGGCCGCGGTGTTGACCCGGGGTGCGGCTATCCGAGGTACGCCGGTGACACGGCGGCCGGGCTGATCCGACGCGGCCGTCCCGACCCGTCCGCCGGGACCTCGTACAGGTCGGCGCCGTAGTCCCCGGGCAGCGCGTACACGAGCGTGTGCGTGTCCCGCCACAGGGCCTGGTCGTCCACGCTGCGCGGTTCGCCGAGCGGCGTCTCCCGCATGGTGCGTAGGTCGAGGACGTACAGCCGCCAGGGCGCGTCCTGGGGCAGCCCTGCCACCCGCTTCTTGTACGCGATCCGGGTGCCGTCGGGCGACAGGGACGGGCACTCCACATTCGTGTGCAGGGTGGTGACGGTGCGTTCGCGCAGGTCGCCGCGGACCAGATAGGTCCGGCCCCCGGTGGCGAGGGTGGCGTAGAACGTGCGGTCGTCGGCCGCGAACGTCACGCCCCAGAAGTTGGCGTCCGCCGCCCGGTAGGGCCGCCCGTCCCGGACGATCCGGAAGGACTCCAGCGACGGGATCAGCTTCCCCGTGCGGGTGTCCACGATCGCGGCGCGCGTGGAGAAGTCCGTCCCGGCGTACGAGTCCCCGCCCACGAACGCCGTCCAGGCCGCGAAGTGCCCGGTGGGGGAGACCCGGGCCCGCGACGGGATGCCCGGCACGTCGTAGCGGTCCACGGTGTGCAGGCGGGAGTCCAGGATCAGCGCCCGGTAGGTGTCCGAGACCGGCCCGTGCACGGCCTGGAGGCACACGCCGGTGCCCGAGGCGGCGTGGAAGCGGAGGCACTTGAGGCCGGAGGCGGTGCGCGGCCCGCCCGGGTCCGCGGCCGGGACGGCGGTCAGCTCGTCCCGGTGCGGGCCCCACGCCATGTTGCGGAACACCAGGCGCCCGGACCCGCGCAGCGTCACCGCTCCTGGGGTGACGCGCGGACCGCCCGCCCGGGGGTGGTCACGGCGCTCGGCGCGCGCGGCGGCGTGCAGTACGGCGGCCAGCCCGACCGCCGCGAGTACGGCGGCGGCCGCGACGAGGACGAGGACGCGCGAGCGCAGGGTCATGCGGTCACCGTCCCGGCCGGGCGCAGTGTGAGGGAGAACGCGGCACACGCGGCCAGCGCCGCCGCCGCGCCCGCCAGCGCCGCCCGGTCGCCCCAGGCCGTCCAGGCCGCGCCGAACAGCAGGGAGCAGGCGAACCGGGTCAGGGCCTGCCCGGTCTGCACGACGGCGAGACCGGAGGAACGCAGCCGCTCCGGCACGCTGTCGGAGGCGGCGGCCATCAGCACCCCGTCGGTGGCCGCGTAGAAACCGCCGTGCAGGGCGAGGACGAGATACGGCAGCCCGGTGCCGTGCCAGGAGGTCAGCAGCAGGGCGTAGGCGAGGAGCAGGGCACCGTGCCCGGCGAGGAAGACCGCCCAGGCGCCCACCCGGTCCGCGAGCCGGCCGAGCGGCACCGCCAGCAGCAGGAACGCGGCGGCCGTACCCAGCGGCAGCAGCGCGAACCACCGGTCGGGCACCCCGAGGCGGCGCTGGAGCAGCAGGTAGACGAAGGAGTCGCTGACCGTGGCCAGGCCCAGCAGCAGCGCGCAGACGGCGATCCGGCGCAGGTCGCGGCGGCGCAGCAGCCCGACGGCGGCCCGCAGGCTCGGCCGCTCGCCGGCGGGCGCCGGCTTGCTCCCGCCCGGCACGAAGAGCACCAGCACCAGCAGGCCCAGCGCGGCCACGCAGGCGCTGACGGCGAACACCGCGTCGTAGCCGTCCACGGTGGCCCGCAGGACGAGGAACGCCGCCAGCGGACCGAGCAGGGCCCCGGCGGTGTCCATCGCGCGGTGCACCCCGAAGGCACGCCCGCGCGTCTCCGGTGTGCTCGACAGCGAGATCAGCGCGTCGCGCGGGGCCGTCCGCAGCCCCTTGCCGGTGCGGTCGGCGGCGAGTACGGCCCCGATCGGGGTCAGTGTGTGCGCCACCAGCAACAGGGGCTTGCAGAGGGCCGAGATGCCGTACCCCAGCCCGGCGACCCACTTGTGCCGCCCGCCGCCCCGGTCGGCGAGGTGCCCGCCGACAAGGCGCACGAGCGCCGAGAAGCCGTTGTAGATGCCGTCCAGCAGCCCGAACCCCAGGGGCGACAGGCCGAGCCCGGTGACCAGGTACAGCGGCAGGACCGCCGTCACCATCTCCGACGACACGTCGGTGACCAGGCTCACCGTCCCCAGCGCGAGCACCGTCGGCGCGACCGCGGCGCGGCGCCGCCCGGCGGAGGGCCGGGCGGCGCCGTGAGCGGACGTGGACGCGCGGCTGTCCGCTACGTACACGTCAGGACGCCCAGACGCCGGTGATGTCCGTGGCGCCGGCCGCGTTGCCCGCGTGCGTGCTCAGGCCCTGGGTGTCCTCCAGGGTGCGCAGCAGGTCGTAGTGGTTGTACGTGACCGAGGAGGCCGACCCGGCGGTCACGGGCTGCCCGTAGAGCACGGTCGGGATCCGGTTCCCGCTGAGCCGGTTGTCCTCGTCGAAGGTGACGACGAGCAGGCTGTTGTGGGTCTTGGCCCAGGTCGCGTACGCGCCCAGGTTGTTCTTCAGCCAGGTGTCACCGGTGGACACCGAGCAGTCGTGCATGTCGCTGCACAGGTTCGGCACGACGAAGGACACCTGGGGCAGCGTCGAGTAGTCCGCCGGGAACTGGGCGAACGTCTTCGCGGACGACACCGGCACGTTGCTGAAACCGAACCAGGGGTTGTGCTTGCGCGCGTACGTGCCGCTGCTGCACGTGGTGGAGCCCTGGCTCGGCAGGGTCTCGTTGTAGCTGGCCCAGCTGCGCCCGGCGGCGATCAGCTCGGACGCCAGGTTGGGTGCCGAGGAGAAGCCCGGCGTGTAGCAGCTGTCGTCGGTGACGCCCTGCGTGGAGCCGGAGAACAGCGCGAAGTAGTTCGGCTGGCTCGGGTGGGTCTCGGCGTAGGACTGCGTGAGGTTCGCGCCGCCGCTCTTGAGCGAGTTGATGTACGGCGCGCTGGAGGAACCGATGACCTGGCTGTAGGCGTGGTTCTCGAAGACCACGACGACGACGTGGTCCGGGCTGGGCACGGTGCCCGCGGCGTGCGCGGATCCGCTGCCGAGGCCGGTCCACAGCCCGAACGCGGCCGCGGCGAGGGCCGACGCGGACGCCACGACGGTACGGGCACGGCGGTACACGGAACTGCCGGACACATCAACCTCCGGGTATGGATGGACGGCTGGCGGTGCGGTCAGAGCATGCACACGCCAATATTCCCGTGGCCCACGCGGGCCGGCCCCGGGGGTGAAGAGCCGATGAACGGCGGGTACCCGCGCCCCATGGCGGACATCCTCATCGGTACCTGCGGCTGGACGGACCCTGCACTGCTCGCGAGCGGCTGGTACCCACGGGGCCACCGCGACGCCGAGAAACGGCTGCGCCACTACGCGACCCGCTTCCCCGTGGTCGAGGTCGACTCGCCGTACTACGCCCTGCCGGCCGCGCGCACCACGGCCCTGTGGGCGGAGCGCACACCCCCCGGCTTCCGCTTCGACGTCAAGGCGTTCTCCCTCCTCACCGGCCACCCCACCCGCCCGTCCGCGCTCCCCGCCGACCTGCGCGGCCACGCCCGCGGCGAGGACCTGCGCGCCGAGGTCTGGGCCCGCTACGCCGAAGCCCTCACCCCCCTGCGCGACGCCGGCCGCCTGGGCACCCTCCTCTTCCAGTTCCCGCCCTCCCTCACCCCGGGCCCCGAGGCCGAGGACTTCGTGCGCGCCGCCCGCGAACGCGCCCGCGACTGGCCGTTCGCCGCCGAGTTCCGCGACCCCGCCTGGTGGCGCACCGGCCGTACGGCCGCCCTCCTGAAGGACATCGACGCCACCGCCGTGGCCACGGACACCGTCGAGGGCATGACGCCGGCCGTCGTGACCACCCCCCGCCTGGCCGTGGTCCGCTTCCACGGCCGCAGCCCCCTGTGGGGCACGGGCACGAAGGAGGAGCGCTTCCGCCACACCTACACGGCGGCGGAACTGACCGAATGGCTGCCGCGCGTCCGGGAGCTGTCCCGGCACACCGGGGAACTGCACCTGCTGTTCAACAACTGCTGCGGTGACGCGGCGCCGAGCGCGGCCCAGGCCATGCACGACCTGCTGACGACGGCGTTCCCGCACCAGCAGGACCGCACGAGCCGGGTCACCACCTGACCGGAGACCGCTCGGCCCGCGGGACCCGTGCGTCCCCGCGGGCACGGGCACGCCCCCACCCGACCGCGGGCGGAGCTGCCCGGCCCGCTCCGGTTAGGCTCTGGAGCCAGGACGACCGAAGATCCGAGGGGAGACCACGGAGATGACGCCGGGGCGCAGGAGCAGCACCTTCACCCGTCTGCTGCGGCACGGCTTCACCGACCCCTCCGCCGCCGAGCGCCTCCTGGACGGCCCCGAACTCGCCCCCGTCCGCGACGACCCGGTCCTCCTCGAGGCCCTCGGCGCCACCGCCGACCCCGACCTCGCCCTGGACGGCCTGGTCCGCCTCCTGGAGGCGCAGGACGGCCCCACGGCCCACCGCTCGCTGCTGGACACCCTCATCGCGGCCAAGCCCCTGCGCGACCGCCTCCTCGGCGTTCTCGGCGCCTCCGCCGCCCTCGCCGACCACCTGGCCCGCCACCCCACCGACTGGCAGGTCCTGGTCACCTACGAGCCGCAGGACCTGCACCCGGGCCTCACGGAGTTCGAACGCGGCCTGGCCGAGGCCGACGACCCGGTCACCCTCCGCGTCGCCTACCGCCGCTGCCTGCTCTCCATCGCCGCCCGGGACGTCTGCGGCACCACCGACGTGGCCGAGGCCGCCGCGGAACTCGCCGACCTGGCCACCGCCACCCTCCGCGCGGCCCTGGCCATGGCCCGGCGCGCCGCACCCGAGGACGCCGCCGCCTGCCGCCTCGCGGTGATCGCCATGGGCAAGTGCGGCGGCCACGAACTGAACTACGTCTCCGACGTGGACGTCATCTTCGTGGCCGAGGCGACCGACGGCACACCCGAGACCAAGGCCATCGGCTCCGCCACCCGGCTGGCCTCCCACCTCATGCGGATCTGCTCCGAGACGACCGTCGAGGGATCCATCTGGCCGGTCGACGCCAACCTCCGCCCCGAGGGCCGCAACGGCCCCCTCGTCCGCACCCTCAGCAGCCACCTCGCCTACTACCAGCGCTGGGCGAAGACCTGGGAGTTCCAGGCCCTCCTCAAGGCCCGCCCGGTGGCCGGCGACGCCGACCTCGGCCAGGCCTACCTCGACGCGCTGCACCCCCTCGTGTGGCAGGCGGCGGACCGCGAGAACTTCGTGGCGGACGTGCAGAAGATGCGCCGACGCGTGGTGGAGAACATCCCCGCGGCCGAGATCGACCGGGAACTCAAACTCGGCCCGGGCGGCCTGCGCGACGTCGAGTTCGCCGTGCAGCTCCTCCAGCTGGTGCACGGGCGCACCGACCCGGCCCTGCGCAGCGGCACCACCCTGGACGCCCTCCACGCCCTCGCCGCCGGCGGCTACGTCGGCCGCGAGGACGCCGCCCGCCTGGACGAGGCGTACCGCTTCCTGCGCTCGATGGAGCACCGCATCCAGCTGTACCGCCTGCGCCGCACCCACCTCGTCCCCGAGGCGGAGGCGGACCAGCGCCGTCTCGGCCGCTCCCTGGGCCTGCGCACCGACCCGGTGACCGGCCTGAACCGCGAGTGGCGGCGGCACACCGGCGTCGTACGGCGGCTGCACGAGAAACTCTTCTACCGCCCGCTGCTCGACGCCGTGGCCCAGCTGGCGCCCGGCGAGACCCGGCTGAGCCCCGAGGCGGCCCGCGCTCGTCTGGTCGCCCTCGGCTACGCCGACCCGGCCGCCGCCCTGCGCCACCTGGAGGCCCTGGCCTCCGGGGTGACCCGCAAGGCGGCGATCCAGCGCACCCTGCTCCCGGTCCTGCTCGGCTGGTTCGCCGACTCGGCCGATCCCGACGCCGGCCTGCTCAACTTCCGCAAGGTCTCCGACGCGCTCGGCAAGACGCCCTGG
Organism: Streptomyces sp. Y20; assembly: GCF_043195475.1. Lineage (NCBI taxonomy): Bacteria > Bacillati > Actinomycetota > Actinomycetes > Kitasatosporales > Streptomycetaceae > Streptomyces > Streptomyces sp. Y20. Next base: position 161,593 of record NZ_JBIDDP010000014.1, on the reverse strand, counting down.
TACCTGCGGCTGCTGCGCGACGAGGGCGCGGCGGCCGAGAACCTGGCCCGCGTCCTGTCGGCGGGCCGCCTCGCCCCCGATCTGCTGATGCGCGCCCCCGAGGCGGTGGCGCTGCTGGGCGACGGGGACGCCGGCGGTCTCGCGCCCCGCGACCGCGTCCCCCTGGAGCAGGAGATCATGGCCGCGGTGGGCCGCGCGGCCGGCGCCGGGCAGGGCGTCACCGCGGCCCGCGGGGTCCGCCGCCGCGAGCTGTTCCGCACCGCCGCCGCCGACATCGTCGGCTCCTACGGCACCGAGGCCAACGCCGCCGAGACCGACCAGGGTGCGCTCGTGGACCGGGTCGGCGCGGCCGTCTCCGACCTCACCGCGGCCACCCTCGCCGGCACCCTGAGCGCGGTCGTCCGCGACGGCTGGGGCGACGCCCTGCCCACCCGGTTCGCGATCATCGGCATGGGCCGCTTCGGCGGCCACGAGCTGGGCTACGGCTCCGACGCGGACGTGCTGTTCGTGCACGAACCCCGCGACGGCGCGGACGAACAGGAAGCGTCCGCCGCCGCGAACAGGATCGTCGCCGAGATGCGCCGCCTGCTCCAGCTGCCCAGCGCCGACCCGCCGCTGCTCATCGACGCGGACCTGCGCCCGGAGGGCAAGTCGGGCCCGCTGGTGCGCACCCTGAAGTCGTACGAGGCGTACTACCGCCGCTGGTCCCTGGTCTGGGAGTCCCAGGCGCTGCTGCGGGCCGAACCGGTCGCCGGCGACGAGGACCTGGGCCGTCGCTTCACCGCCCTGATCGACCCGCTGCGTTACCCGGCCGAGGGCCTCGGCGAGGACGCGGTCCGCGAGATCCGCCGGCTGAAGGCGCGGATGGAGTCCGAGCGGCTGCCCCGGGGCGCCGACCCCAAGCTGCACACCAAGCTCGGCCCCGGCGGTCTGTCCGACGTCGAGTGGACCGTCCAGCTGCTCCAGCTGCGCCACGGCCACCACGAGCCCGGCCTGCGCACCACCCGCACCCGCGGGGCCCTGGCCGCCGCCCGCGACGCCGGGCTGCTGTCCGCCGCGGACGCGGAGATCCTGGACGAGGCGTGGGTGCTGGCCACCCGGGTGCGCAACGCGGTCATGCTGGTCCGCGGCCGGGCCGGGGACACCTTCCCCACCGAGCCCCGCGAGCTGGCCGCCGTCGGCCGCTACCTGGGCTACGGCGCCGGGCACGCCGGGGACATGCTGGACGCCTACCGGCGCACCGCCCGCCGGGCGCGCACGGTCGTGGAGGAGCTGTTCTACGCGGACTGAACCGGCGCCGCGGGTCCGTGTGCGCCGTGCCGCCGTACCGCTACGCGGACGGAACGGCGGGCACGGGCTCACCCGCGGGCGGCGCCGTCACCCGCCGGGGCAGCGCGTACGGCAGGGTGCCGTACCAGAGCCTGGCCACCGCGAACCCGAAGCACAGACAGACCGCGCCGCCCACCGCGTCCAGCCAGAAGTGGTTGGCCGTGGCGACGATCACCAGGAGGGTGAGCGCCGGGTACACCAGCCCCAGCACCCGCGCCCACGGCACCGAGGCCAGCGCGAACACCGTCAGCCCGCACCACAGGGACCAGCCGATGTGCATCGACGGCATCGCCGCGTACTGGTTCGACATGTGCTTGAGGTCGCCGGACGCCATGGAGCCCCAGGTGTGGTGGATCAGCACGGTGTCGACGAAGTGCCCGCCGCGCATGAGCCGGGGCGGCGCGAGGGGGAACAGGTAGTAGCCCACCAGGGCCACGCCCGTGGTCGCGAACAGGGCCAGCCGGGTCGCCGCGTACCGGCCGGGATGCCACCGGTACAGCCACACCAGCACGCCGATCGTGATGACGAAGTGCAGTGTGGCGTAGTAGTAGTTCATGCCGATGATCAGCCAAGACACCGAGTTCGCGGCGTGGTTGACCGATTGCTCGACGGCGACGCCCAGGCCGTGCTCGACGCGCCAGATCCAGCGCGCGTTGCGCAGCGCCTCGGCCCGCTGCTCCGGGACGGCGTTGCGGATCAGCGAGTACGTCCAGTAACTCACCGCGACCAGAAGGATCTCGAACCACAGCCGGGGCCGTCGCGGACGCCGCAGCCGGCCCAGCGGGCCCCGTCCGGTCTCGCCCGGGACGACCCGCGGAACGGCCACCTGCTCGCGACCTTCCGGCTCTGTCACGGTCGAGTCACCCATAGACACAGAGTCTGCCAGAAAAGGCTTCCCCGCCCGATGATCCCCCGGACGGATCGGCGGCGCACCTTCTACGAGGCACGCAGGGCGCGCGGGGCCGAGGCAGTGGACCCCCGCACCACCAGCTCCGGCATGAACACGAACTCGCTGTGCGGCGCCGGGGTCCCGCCGATCTCCTCCAGCAGCGTGCGCACCGCCGCCTGCCCCATCGCCGGGACCGGCTTGCGGACGGTGGTCAGCGGCGGGTCGGTGAACGCGATCAGCGGGGAGTCGTCGAACCCGACCACCGACACGTCCCGGGGCACCTCCAGGCCCCGCTGCCGGGCCGCCCGTATCGCCCCCAGGGCCATCATGTCGCTGGCGCAGACCACCGCCGTACAGCCGCGCTCGATCAGCGCCGCCGCGGCGGCCTGACCGCCCTCCAGCGTGTACAGCGAGTGCTGGACGAGCTCCGTCTCGACGGTCTGCGCGGGGATCCCCAGCTGCTCCTGCACGGTCCGCACGAAGCCCTCGATCTTGCGCTGTACAGGCACGAACCGCTTCGGCCCGAGCGCCAGCCCGATCCGGGTGTGCCCCAGCGACACCAGATGTGTGACCGCCAGCGCCATCGCCGCCCGGTCGTCGGGGGAGATGAACGGCGCCTGCACCTTCGGCGAGAAGCCGTCCACCAGCACGAACGGCACGCCCTGCGCGCGCAGCCGCTCGTAGCGCTGCGTGTCGGCGGTGGTGTCGGCGTGCAGCCCGGAGACGTAGATGATCCCGGCCACCCCGCGGTCCACCAGCATCTCGGTCAGCTCGTCCTCCGTCGACCCGCCCGGGGTCTGCGTGGCGAGCACAGGCGTGTACCCCTGGCGGGTCAGCGCCTGGCCGATGACCTGGGCCAGGGCCGGGAATATCGGGTTCTCCAGCTCCGGCGTGATCAGGCCCACCAGGCCCTCACTGCGCTGGCGCAGCCGCACCGGACGCTCGTAGCCGAGCACGTCCAGCGCGGCCAGCACGGACTCGCGGGTGGTGGCGGCGACGCCCGGCTTCCCGTTGAGGACCCGGCTGACGGTCGCTTCGCTCACCCCCGCCTGCGCAGCGATATCGGCAAGCCGTGTGGTCACGCCACCGGACTGTACCGGTCGTATGTCCCCTTGCACACCGGCCGGACGCCGGGCGCGGGCGGCCGGGGGGCCTGCCGTGGGTTGCTGCTTCATCGCGCTCCCTCGGTGATGTGGCGGCAAGAGCTTGCAGAGTCTTGCACAGGAGCGGTCCTCGCCGCTCAGCCGCTCCCCCCTTGGGTCGCGCCGCGGTCGAGAGCCGGTCACGGGTGGGTAACCATCGTGCTCCCTTGCACTTTTTTTCTGCAAGGTCTTTCGCAACGCTTACATCGCTGTTACGTTCCCAGTCGCCCGGCCGTGGCAACGGCGCAGTCGGCAAGTCGCAGGGGCGGGCGGTACCGCCTCCTGTACCACTCGGGCTTAACCCTCAAGGAGAACTCATGCGGCGTGGCATAGCGGCCTCCGCGCTGGTGGCGTCCCTCGCCCTCACGGCGACGGCGTGCGGCGGGAGCGACAGCGACAGCGGAAAGTCGGACGGCCCGGTCACCATCACCTGGTGGGACACCTCCAACGCCACCAATGAGGCGCCGACGTACAAGACCCTGGTCCAGCAGTTCGAGACCGCCAACAAGAACATCAAGGTCAAGTACGTCAACGTCCCCTTCGACCAGGCGCAGAACAAGTTCGACACCGCCGCAGGCTCCCAGGGCGCCCCGGACGTGCTGCGCTCCGAGGTCGGCTGGACCCCCGCCTTCGCCAAGAAGGGCTTCTTCCTGCCGCTGGACGGCACCGAGGCCCTCGCCGACCGGGCGAAGTTCCAGCCGAGCCTGATCAAGCAGGCCCAGTACCAGGGCAAGACCTACGGCGTCCCGCTGGTCACCGACACCCTCGCCCTGGTCTACAACAAGGCGCTGTTCAAGAAGGCCGGCATCGGCCAGGCGCCCAGGACCTGGGACGAGCTGAAGTCCGACGCCGCCAGGATCCAGGCGAAGACCAAGGCCGACGGCTACTGGGGCTCCACCGCGGGCTACTACGCGCAGACCTTCCTCTACGGCGAGGGCACCGACACGGTCGACGCCGCCGCGAAGAAGATCACCGTCGGCTCCGCCGCCGCCAAGAAGGCCTACGGCACCTGGCTGAGCACGTTCTCCGGCAAGGGCCTGCACAAGGCCGACACCACCGCCGACGCCTACGCCCACATCCAGGACGCGTTCGTCAACGGCAAGGTCGCCGCGATCATCCAGGGCCCCTGGGAGATCACGAACTTCTACCAGGGCGCGGCCTTCAAGGACAAGGCCAACCTCGGCATCGCCACCGTCCCGGCCGGCTCCGCCGGCAAGGCGGGTGCCCCGACCGGCGGCCACAACCTCTCGGTCTACGCCGGCTCGGACAAGGCCCACCAGGCGGCGGCCCTGAAGTTCGTCAAGTTCATGACCTCCGCGAAGTCCCAGGAGGCCGTCGCCCTGAAGAACTCCACCCTGCCGACCCGCTCCGACGCCTACACCGCCCAGGTCAAGGCCGACCCCGGCATCGCCGGCTACCAGGGCGTCCTCGCCTCCGCCCAGCCGCGCCCGGCGCTGCCCGAGTACAGCTCCCTGTGGGGTCCGCTGGACACCGAACTGCCCAAGATCGCCTCGGGCCGGGAGTCCCTCGACAAGGGCCTGGGCAACGTCGAGCTGGCCATCGCCAAGCTGGTGCCCGACTTCAGCAAGTGAGCCGCAGTGGCCGCCGGATCCCCTCGCCAGGAGGGGAGGGATCCGGCGGCCACCGCCCTGTACCCAGCCCGCATCCTTGATCTTTGAAGGTGTCGAACCATGACAGTCGCCATCGACCGCGCGACCGGCAAGCGCCGCGGTGACCGCGCGCCTCGGCCCGGGCTGGGGCAGCGCATCAGGAACGGCTACCAGAAGCACTGGTACGCCTACGCGATGATCGCCCCGGTGGTCGCCGTGCTCGGCGGCATCGTCGCCTACCCGCTGTTCCGCGGCGTCTACCTCACCCTCACCGACGCCAACAGCCTCAACTCGGCTCGCACCATCGGCGTCAACCACATCGCGGCCACCTACCGGTTCATCGGCCTGGACAACTACAAGGACATCCTGTTCGGCCCGACGGCCTACGACCGGTTCTGGTCGCACTTCCTGTGGACCGTCTTCTGGACCGCCGCCTGCGTGGCCCTGCACTACACCATCGGTCTCGGCCTCGCGCTCATGCTCGACCAGAAACTGCGCGGCCGCACCGTCTACCGGCTGCTGCTCGTGCTGCCCTGGGCCGTGCCGACCTTCGTCACCGTCTTCTCCTGGCGGATCATGCTCGCCGACTCCGGCGTGCTCAACCAGATCCTCGGCGCCCTGCACCTGCCCCAGCCGCAATGGCTGGAGGACACGTTCTGGCAGCGGTTCGCCGCCATCATGGTCAACACCTGGTGCGGTGTGCCGTTCATGATGCTCTCCCTGCTCGGCGGCCTCCAGTCCATCGACTCCTCGCTCTACGAGGCCGCGGAGATGGACGGCGCCACCGCCTGGCAGCGCTTCCGCCACGTCACCCTGCCCGGCCTGCGCTCGGTCAGCTCCACCGTCGTCCTGCTCGGCATCATCTGGACGTTCAACCAGTTCGCCATCATCTTCCTGCTCTTCGGCCCGGCCGGCGCGCCCGACGCCCAGATCCTCGTGACCTGGGCCTACTACCTCGGCTTCGGCCAGCAGCCGCGCGACTTCGCCCAGTCCGCCGCGTACGGCGTGCTGCTGCTGTCGATCCTGACCGTCTTCACCTCCTTCTACTTCCGCTGGCTGAAGCGCAATGACCAGCTCGCCGTCTGACGCCGCAGGAGCCGCCGCCATGAGCACCCCGACCCTGGAAAAGACCCGGACCACGCCGGCCTCCGCCGCCGCGCCCCGGCGCCGCACCCGCCGGCGCGGTGAGAGCGGCCCGCTCGGCACCGCCCTGCTGCACGGCGGCCTCACCGCGGCGAGCCTCATCGCCCTGGCCCCGGTGGCCTGGCTGTTCTACCTGTCCCTCGGCCCGGGCAAGGACGACTACCTGCACCCGGGCAAGATCGCGGACAGGCTGACCTTCGGCAACTACCGTTTCGTGCTGGAGCACACCGCATTCTTCGACTGGTTCAGGTCGACGATGATCGTGGCCCTGGGCACCACCCTCATCGGTGTCTTCGTCGCCGCGACCACCGGCTACGCGGTCTCCCGCATGCGCTTCCCCGGCTACAAGCAGCTCATGTGGGTCCTGCTGCTCACCCAGGCCTTCCCGATCGCCATCCTGATCGTGCCGATGTACGAGATCTTCGGCGAACTCGGCCTCATCGACAGCTACTGGTCGCTGATCATCATCAACTGCACCACCGCCGTGCCGTACAGCGCGTGGCTGCTCAAGGGGTACTTCGACACCATCCCCTTCGAGATCGACGAGGCCGGACGCGTGGACGGGCTCACCCCGTTCGGGACCTTCTTCCGGCTGATCCTGCCGCTGGCCCGTCCGGGCCTTGCCGTCGCCGCGTTCTACAACTTCATCACCGCCGTCGGGGAGGTCGCCTTCGCGACCACCTTCATGCTGGACGACTCCAAGTACACCTTCGCCGTCGGCCTGCAGACCTTCGTCAGCCAGCACGACGCCCAGTGGAACTACATGGCCGCCACCGCGGTGCTGATCGCGATACCCGTGACCGTGTTCTTCTACCTCGTGCAGAAGAACCTCGTCACCGGTCTCACCGCCGGCGGCACCAAGGGCTGACGCCCGCCGGAGACCCCCGCGCGGCCCGGCCGCGCGGGTGGGCGGGCCGCGCGGGCCTTCCCCCCGCCGCTCCGGGGGGGGGACGACCGGACCCCGCCGGCCCCGCGGCCCGCCTCGCAACCCTCCGACCGCCGCCGTATCCACGCCCACCATGCCCCTGTCACGTATCAAGGACGCCATGAGCCAGCAGCACTCCGCCGCACCGGCCCGCCACCTCGCCGCCACCGTCGCCGACCGCCGCGACTGGTGGCGGGACGCGGTCATCTACCAGGTCTATCCGCGCAGCTTCGCCGACAGCAACGGCGACGGCATGGGCGACCTGGAAGGCGTACGCTCCCGCCTCCCGTACCTGCGCGACCTCGGCGTCGACGCCGTGTGGCTGAGCCCCTTCTACGCCTCCCCGCAGGCCGACGCCGGCTACGACGTCGCCGACTACCGCGCCGTCGACCCCATGTTCGGCAGCCTCCTCGACGCCGACGCGCTCATCCGCGACGCGCACGGACTGGGTCTGCGGATCATCGTCGACCTGGTCCCCAACCACTCCTCGGACCAGCACGAGTGGTTCAAGCGGGCCCTCGCCGAGGGCCCCGGCTCACCGCTGCGGGAGCGCTACCACTTCCGTCCCGGCAAGGGGAAGAACGGCGAACTGCCGCCCAACGACTGGGAATCCATCTTCGGCGGCCCGGCCTGGACCCGGGTGACCGAGCCGGACGGCACCCCCGGCGAGTGGTACCTGCACCTCTTCGCCCCCGAGCAGCCCGACTTCAACTGGAACCACCCGGCGGTCGGCGACGAGTTCCGCTCCATCCTGCGGTTCTGGCTGGACATGGGCGTCGACGGCTTCCGGATCGACGTCGCCCACGGCCTGGTCAAGGCGGAGGGCCTGCCCGATCTCGGGTCGCACGAGCAGCTGAAGCTGCTGGGCAACGATGTCATGCCGTTCTTCGACCAGGACGGCGTGCACGACATCTACCGCCAGTGGCGCGGCATCCTCGACGAGTACGCGGGTGAGCGGATCTTCGTCGCCGAGGCCTGGACCCCGACCGTCGAGCGCACCGCCCACTATGTCCGCCCCGACGAACTGCACCAGGCATTCAACTTCCAGTACCTGGGCACGGCGTGGGACGCGGGCGAACTGCGCGCGGTCATCGACCGCACCCTGGAGGCCATGCGCCCGGTCGGCGCCCCCGCGACCTGGGTGCTGTCCAACCACGACGTCACCCGGCACGCCACCCGCTTCGCCAACCCGCCCGGCCTCGGCACCCAGATCCGCACCGCGGGCGACCGCGGACTGGGGCTCCGGCGGGCCCGGGCGGCCACCCTGCTGATGCTGGCCCTGCCCGGCTCGGCCTACGTCTACCAGGGCGAGGAGCTGGGCCTCCCGGACGTCGTCGACCTGCCCGACGAGGTGCGCCAGGACCCGGCCTACTTCCGCGGCGCCGGCCAGGACGGCTTCCGCGACGGCTGCCGGGTGCCGATCCCGTGGACCCGAGAGGGGTCCTCGTACGGCTTCGGCGACGGCGGGAGCTGGCTCCCGCAGCCGGCTCAGTGGGGCGAGCTGAGCGTTCAGGCGCAGACCGGCGCGCCGGACTCCACCCTGGAGCTGTACCGCACCGCGCTGCGGCTGCGCCGGTCGCGGCCGGACCTCGGCGCGGGCGACGCGGTGGAGTGGCTGCGGGCGCCCGAGGGCGTACTGGCCTTCCGGCGCGGCGACTTCGTCTGCGTCGCGAACACCACGGGCGAGACGGTGCGGACCCCGGCGTACGGCCGGGTGCTGCTCAGCAGCGGCGAGGTCGCGGAGACCGGCGGCGGCGAGGCGCAGGTCCCCGCCGACACGACCGTGTGGTGGTCCGCCGCGGTCTGACGGATCGTTGGAAACTTCTTGCATCAACTTCACACCGGCCCGCTGCCTTTTCCGGCAGCGGGCCTTTAACATCTGCGTCACTGCAATTTTCAGACATTGCAGCAAGAACCTTCAGCGTCGAAGGAACCCCACATGGCACGCAGGATCCTCCCCGCGGGGCTCGCCCTCGCAGCCGCCCTCATGGTTGGCATGAACCCGACGAGCGCCGAGGCCTCCCCGCCCGGCACCAAGGACGTCACCGCCGTCCTCTTCGAGTGGAACTTCGCCTCGGTCGCCAAGGAGTGCACCACCACCCTCGGCCCCGCCGGATACGGCTACGTCCAGGTCTCCCCGCCCGCAGAGCACATACAGGGCTCGCAGTGGTGGACGTCCTACCAGCCGGTGTCCTACAGGATCGCCGGCCGTCTCGGCGACCGGGCCGCCTTCCAGAACATGGTGAACACCTGCCACGCCGCGGGCGTCAAGGTCGTCGCCGACACGGTCATCAACCACATGTCGGCCGGCAGCGGCACCGGCACCGGCGGCACGGCGTACACGAAGTACAGCTACCCCGGCCTGTACTCCTCGTACGACTTCGACGACTGCACCTCCCGGGTGTCGAACTACGCCGACCGCTGGAACGTCCAGCACTGCGAACTCGTCGGCCTGGCCGACCTGGACACCGGCGAGGAGTACGTCCGCAAGACGATCGCCGGTTACCTCAACGACCTGCTCTCCCTCGGTGTCGACGGCTTCCGCATCGACGCCGCCAAGCACATCGACAGCGCCGACCTGGCCGACATCAAGAGCCGGCTGGCCAACCCCGGCGTCTACTGGAAGCAGGAGGTGATCTACGGCGCCGGCGAGGCCGTCCAGCCCACCGAGTACACCGGCAACGGAGACGTCCAGGAGTTCCGCTACGCCTACGACCTCAAACGCGTCTTCACCGGCGAGAAGCTGGCCTACCTGAGCAACTACGGCGAGGGCTGGGGCTATCTGAACGGCTCGGTGGCCGGCGTCTTCGTGGACAACCACGACACCGAACGCAACGGCAGCACCCTGAACTACAAGGCCGGCGCCGACTACACCCTGGCCAACGTCTTCATGCTCGCCTGGCCCTACGGCGCCCCCGACATCAACTCCGGCTACGAGTGGACCGACGCCGACGCCGGGCCGCCCAACGGGGGCAAGGTCAACGCCTGCTGGCAGGACGGCTGGAAGTGCCAGCACGCCTGGCCGGAGATCAGGTCCATGGTGGCCTTCCGCAACCTCACCCGCGGACAGGCGGTCTCCAACTGGTGGGACAACGGCAACAACGCCATCGCCTTCGGGCGCGGCACCAAGGGGTACGTGGCGATCAACCACGAGTCCTCGTCGCTGACCCGCACCTACCAGACGTCGCTCGCGGCCGGCACGTACTGCAACGTCCAGAACAACACCACGGTGACCGTGGACTCCGGCGGTCGGTTCACCGCCACCCTGGGCCCCGACACGGCCCTGGCGCTCTACGCGGGCAAGCCGAGCTGCTGACCCGCCTCCGCCCCGTCCCTGAAATCTCTTGCCAATGGTTTCAGGGCTCTTGCTGAAACCTTTTTGCCGGCGGTACGGTCGCGCGGTCGCCCGGCGCCGCAGTGTGCCGCCGGCGTCGGGGCCGTCCCCAAGAGAGCCGCAACCGCAAGGAGTTACCGCCTGTGATACCGAGATGGCCGGCGCCCCGCACGCGCGGTACCCCGCATCGCAGAAGGGCGGCGGCCGTCACCGTCGTCGCCCTGGCCGCAGCCCTGGTCCAGCCACTGGCCGCCCGGGCCGCCACCCCGCCCGCACCCCCCTCGGACGCGAAGCTCGCCGCCCAGCCCGCCCGGCACGACGACACGCGCGAACAGTTCTACTTCGTCATGCCCGACCGCTTCGCCAACGGCGACACGTCCAACGACCGCGGCGGACTCACCGGTTCCCGCCTCAGTACCGGCTACGACCCCACCGGCAAGGGCTTCTACCAGGGCGGTGACCTCAAGGGCCTGGCCGGCAAGCTCGACTACATCAAGGGCCTGGGCACCACCGCCATCTGGCTGGCGCCCATCTTCAAGAACCGCCCCGTGCAGGGCACCGGCGCCGACGCCTCCGCCGGCTACCACGGCTACTGGATCACCGACTTCACCCAGGTCGACCCGCACTTCGGCACCAACCAGGACCTGAGGAACCTCATCTCCAAGGCCCACGCCAAGGGCATGAAGGTCTTCTTCGACGTCATCACCAACCACACGGCCGACCTCGTGGACTACCGGGAGAAGTCCTACGGCTACCTGTCCAAGGGCGCCTTCCCGTACCTGACCGAGGACGGCAGGCCCTTCGACGACGCCGACCGCGCGGCCGGCGGCAAGGGGTTCCCGGCCGTCGACGCCGCCTCCTTCCCGCGCACCCCCGAGGTCCCGGCCAAGGCCAAGGTCCCGGCCTGGCTCAACGACCCGACGATGTACCACAACCGCGGCGACTCCACGTACGCCGGAGAGTCGGCCACCTACGGCGACTTCGCCGGCCTGGACGACCTGTGGACCGAGCGTCCCGAGGTCGTCCACGGCATGGAGCGGATCTACGAACGCTGGGTCAGGGACTTCGCCGTCGACGGATTCCGGATCGACACCGTCAAGCACGTGGACCTGCCGTTCTGGACCCAGTGGGCGACCGCGCTCGACCGGTACGCCGCCGCTCACGGCCGGAAGAACTTCTTCATGTTCGGCGAGGTGTACTCCGCCGACACCTCCGTCACCGCCCCGTACGTCACCCAGGGCCGCCTCGACGCCACCCTCGACTTCCCCTTCCAGGACGCCGCCCGCGCCTACGCCTCCCGGGGCGGCAGCGCCCAGCGGCTCGCCGGCGTCTTCGGTGACGACTACGCGTACACGACCGACAAGGCCAACGCCTACGAGCAGGTCACCTTCCTCGGCAACCACGACATGGGCCGCTTCGGCTACTTCCTGAAGCAGGACGACCCCGGGGCGACCGACGCCGAGATCCTGAAGAAGGACGAACTCGCCAACGAGCTGATGTTCCTCAGCCGCGGCAACCCGGTCGTCTACTACGGCGACGAGCAGGGCTTCACCGGTTCCGGCGGTGACGAGGACGCCCGCCAGACAATGTTCGCCTCCAAGGTCGCCGACTACCTGGACGACGACGAGATCGGCACCGACCGCACCCACGCGAGCGCCTCCTACGACACCCACGCCCCGCTCTACCGGCAGATCGCCGGCCTCGCCCGCCTCCGCAAGGCCAACCCGGCCCTGACCGACGGCGTGCAGACCGAGCGGTACGCGGCCGACGGCGCCGGGATCTACGCCTTCACCCGGACGGACGCCGCAACCGGCCAGGAGTACGTCGTCGCCCTCAACAACGCCGGCACGGCGAAGACGGCCACCTTCCCGACCGGTTCGGCCGGCATGACCTACCGGGGCATCCACGGAGCCGGCGGTACGTTGCGATCCGACGCCGACCGCAGACTCACCGTGACCGTCCCGGCCGGCTCCGCCGTCGTCTACAAGGCGTCCGGCACCCTCGCCGCGCCCACCACCGGACCCACGATCACCCTGAAGGCCCCCGCCGCCGGAGCCACCGGCACCGTGAGGATCAGCGCCGGCACCGGCGGCGGCCCGCTCGACCGGGTCGTCTTCGCCGCACAGACCGGCAACGGCCCCTGGCGGATCCTCGGTTCCGCCGACCACGCCCCGTACCAGGTCACCCAGACCCTCGGCACCGACGTGCCCGCGGGAACCGCCCTGCGCTACAAGGCCGTCGTCGTCGACGCGGCAGGGCACACCGCGAGCGCCACCGCGGACAGCAGCACGGGCACCCCGCCCGCACCCGAGGTGCCCACGGCCACCTCCCGGGACTACGCGGTCGTCCACTACAAGCGCACCGACGGCGACTACACCGACTGGGGCCTGTACGCCTGGGGCGATCTCGCCGACGGCGAGGCCACGACCTGGCCGGCCGGCCACCCCTTCACCGGCCGGGACGCCTACGGCGCCTTCGCCTACGTCCGGCTCAAGCCGGGTGCCTCGAACGTCAGCTTCCTGGTCGTCGACAAGAACGGCGACAAGGACGTCTCCGCCGACCGGTCGATCGACGTCACCAGGACGGGCGAGGTGTGGATCGAGCAGGGCAAGGCCGACGTCCGCACCCAGCGGCCCGGCTACCCGGCCCAGGACACGACCAAGGCCGTCCTCCACTACCACCGGAGCGACGGGAACTACGACGGCTGGGGCCTGCACGTCTGGACGGGCGCCGCTCACCCCACCGACTGGTCCCAACCCCTGGAGCCGGTGAAGACCGACACCTACGGCGCGGTCTTCGAGGTGCCCCTCACCGAGGGCGCGGGCAGCCTCAGCTACATCATCCACAAGGGCGACGAGAAAGACCTCCCGACCGACCGGTCCCTGGACCTCACCGCCGACGGACACGAGGCGTGGCTGGTGAGCGGCCAGGAGCAGAACCTGCTGCCGCAGCCCGCGGGCAGCGCCGCCGCCCTCGACCTGACCACCTCCAAGGCGGTCTGGATCGACCGGGACACGGTGGCCTGGGACGGCACCGGCGGCGCCGCCTCCACCCAGCTGCTGTACTCCCGCGACGGCTCGATCACCGTCAAGAACGGGACACTGACCAGCGACGACGAGCGCTGGCTGCGGCTGACCAAGACCGCGCTCACCGACGCGCAGAAGGCGAGGTTCCCGCACCTGAAGGGCTACACGGCCTGGTCCGTGGACCCGCGCGACCGGGACCGGGTGCGCGCGGCGCTCACCGGGCAGCTCGTCGCCTCGCAGCGGGCCGCCAACGGTGCCGTGCTGGCCGCGACCGGCGTGCAGACCGCCGGTGTGCTGGACGACCTCTACCCGGGCGCCACCAAGGCCCGACTGGGCCCGGTCTTCCACGCCGGCAGGCCGACGCTCTCCGTCTGGGCGCCCACGGCCCGGTCCGTCCGTCTCGACCTGGACGGCCGCGGCGTCGCGATGCACCGCGACCCCGCCACCGGCGTCTGGTCCGTCACCGGCCCCGCGTCCTGGAAGGGCAAGCCCTACCGGTACGCCGTCGAGGTGTGGGCGCCCAGCGTCCGCAAGCTGGTCACCAACAAGGTCACCGACCCGTACTCCGTGGCTCTCACGGCCGACTCGGAGCGCAGCCTCGTCGTCGACCTGAACGACAGATCCCTCGCCCCGGCCGGCTGGTCGGCGCTGCGCAAGCCCAGGGCCGTACCGCTGAGGGACGCGCAGATCCAGGAACTGCACATCCGGGACTTCTCCGTCGCCGACAGCACCGTCCCGGCCAAGGACCAGGGCACCTACCTGGCCTTCACCGACAAGAACAGCGACGGCTCCCGGCACCTGAAGGCGCTGGCGAAGTCCGGCACGTCCTACGTCCACCTCCTGCCCGCGTTCGACATCGCCACGATCCCCGAGAAGAAGGCCGGCCGGGCGACGCCGGACTGCGATCTCGCCGCCTATCCGGCCGACTCCGACCAGCAGCAGGCGTGCGTGGCGAAGACCGCCGCGAAGGACGCCTACAACTGGGGCTACGACCCGTACCACTACACGGTCCCCGAGGGCTCCTACGCCACCGACCCCGGCGGCACCGCCCGCACGGTGCAGTTCCGTCAGATGGTCAAGGCGCTGAACCAGGACGGCCTGCGGGTCGTCATGGACGTCGTCTACAACCACACCGCGGCCGCCGGCCAGGCCGACACCTCCGTCCTGGACCGGATCGTGCCCGGCTACTACCAGCGGCTCCTGGCCGACGGCTCGGTCGCCGACAGCACCTGCTGCGCCAATACCGCGCCCGAGAACGCCATGATGGGCAAGCTGGTCGTGGACTCGATCGTCACCTGGGCCGAGCAGTACAAGGTCGACGGGTTCCGCTTCGACCTCATGGGCCACCACCCCAAGGCCAACATCCTCGCGGTCAGGAAGGCCCTCGACGCGCTGACACCCCAGAAGGACGGCGTCGACGGGAAGAAGATCATCCTCTACGGCGAGGGCTGGAACTTCGGCGAGGTCGCCGACGACGCCCGCTTCGTGCAGGCCACCCAGAAGAACATGGCCGGCACCGGCATCGCCACCTTCTCCGACCGCGCCCGCGACGCCGTGCGCGGCGGCAGCCCCTTCGACGCCGACCCCGGCGTCCAGGGCTTCGCCTCCGGCCTCTACACCGACCCCAACGCCTCCACCGCCAACGGCTCCACGGCGGAACAGAAGGCCCGGCTGCTGCACTACCAGGACCTGATCAAGATCGGCCTGACGGGCAACCTGAAGTCCTTCACCTTCACCGGCAGCGACGGCAAGGAGGTCACCGGAGCCGGTGTCGACTACAACGGCTCGCCCGCCGGATACGCGGACGCGCCCGGCGACGCCCTGGCCTACGCCGACGCCCACGACAACGAGTCCCTCTTCGACACACTGACCTACAAGCTGCCCGCCTCGACGAGCGCCGCCGACCGGGCCCGGATGCAGGTCCTCGCCATGGCGACGGCCACCCTCTCCCAGGGCCCGTCCCTGTCCCAGGCGGGCACCGACCTGCTGCGCTCCAAGTCCCTGGACCGCAACTCGCACGACAGCGGGGACTGGTTCAACGCCATCCACTGGAACTGCGCCGACGGCAACGGCTTCGGCCGTGGACTGCCCATGGCCGCCGACAACCGGTCCAAGTGGACGTACGCCAAGCCACTGCTCACCTCGGTGAGAGTCGGCTGCCCGCAGATCACCGGGGCCTTTGCCGCCTACCGGGACCTGCTGCGGATCCGGACGAGCGAGAAGGCCTTCTCCCTCGGCACCGCCGCCCAGGTGCAGGAGCACCTCTCCTTCCCGCTGTCCGGCAAGGACGAGACACCCGGCGTGATCACCATGCGCCTCGGCGACCTGGTCGTCGTCCTCAACGCCACGCCCCGGCAGCAGGAGCAGCGGATCAGCGCCCTCACCGGCCGGCACTACCGGCTGCACCCGGTGCAGGCCGCCGGCGCCGACCCGGTCGTGAAGAGCGCCTCCTACGCGACCGGCTCGGGTACCTTCACCGTGCCGGCCCGGACCGTGGCGGTGTTCACCCGGACCGGGAACTAGGCTGAGGCCATTGCCGTGGAACAGGAGTGCGCATGCCGCAGATCACCGTCGACTACTCCGACACCGTCGCGGACGCCTTCGACCGCGAGGGGTTCGCGCGGGCGCTGCACCAGGCGACCGTGGAGATCGCGGCGGCGAAGCCGGAGGCCTGCAAGACGCAGTTCCGGCCGAGCGCGCTCACGGTGTTCGGGTACGAGGACCCCGGGGCGCGCGGGCACGCCGTCGTGCACGTGACGATCGGGCTCCTCGCCGGCCGCAGCGACGAGACGAGGACGAGGCTCACCGAGGCGGTCCTGGAACTGCTCCGGGAGCACGTGGCGGAGGCGGCGGTCACCCTGCACGCCTCCGCCGAGGTCCGTGACCTCGACGCGTCGTACCGGAAGTTCGACCGGTAGCCGGCGCTCAGGACGCCAGGGACATGAGCCGGCCGGCCAGCTCCGCGAAGGGGCCGTCGGCCGGCTCGTCCCGCATCATCGTGCGCACCAGCGCCGCCATGTCCGGGTCGTGAGCGGCGCTCACGGCGGTCAGCGCGGCGAAGTCGTGCACGAGCTGCGTCTCCAGTTCGGCGCGCGGGATGCGGCGGCCGTCCAGCCAGAGCAGGGCCGTGGACTCGGCCAGCGAGATCCAGGAGCGGACGACCAGTTCCAGCCGCGCGGGCGCCTCGGTCACGCCCAGGTGCGACAGCATCTGGTCGTACGCGGCCTGCCGTACGGAGTCGATGAGCGCGTGGGTCGCCGACGCGTGCTCCCGGGAGCCGATGCCGTCCGCGGGCACGGCCGGGCCGCCGCGCATCAGCGCCGAGAAACCGGGTCCGTGCTCGTCCACGAAGTCGAAGTAGCGGCGCATCACGCGCAGCAGCCGGGCACCGAGCGGACCCTCGTGCGGCTCGTCGAAACGGCTCGCGAGATCCTCCGCGGCCCGCTTCAGCGCGGCCTCGTACAGGCTGAGTTTGCCGGGGAAGTAGTGGTAGACGAGCGGACGCGAGATGCCCGCCGCCGTCGCTATCTCGTCGATGGAGACCTCGTCGGGCGAGCGCCGGCTGAAGAGGTCGAGGGCGACACCGATCAGCTGCTGCCGCCGCTCCTCGACGCCCATCCTGCGGCGAACCCCGGTACTCATGCGAACACCTTACCGATCGGATTCGGCCGCCGGTGTTCACATGTCGAGCACCAGGCGGTCGCCCCGGGTCCGTGAGACGCAGATCAGCAGGGAGTCGGTCCGTTCCGCGTCCGTCAGCAGCCCGTCCCGGTGATCGGCCTCGCCCTCCAGCACCCGCTGCCGGCAGGTCCCGCAGAACCCCTGCTCGCAGGAGTAGGCGGTGTCGGGCAGCGCGCGCCGCACGGCGGCCAGGACCGAGGAGCCGGCCGGCACGGTCAGGGTCCGCCCGCCGCGGCGCAGTTCGAGCTGGAACTCCGCGTCGCCGGCGCCCCGCCGGGCACCCGGTGCGGCGGTGTGTCCACCCACGAGAAGGACACGTCGCGGGCCCTGAGAGCGACCCGCTGACTCCACCGGCCGGGTCTGCTCATGAGACATGGCGTCCATGTACGGGCGGGTGCGGCGCCTGAGAACCCCCGCGCTACGCCTTGTTGACGTCGGTGTCACCGAGGGGCGATCACCGCAGCCCGGTGATCTGCCGCCCGTCCGCCAGTGTGCCGGCCAGATCGGCCCGGACGCCCTGTGTGGCCCTGGCGGTCAGCAGCGGGCCCCGCGCCGACGCGGTCACCCCGCCCGTCGCCGAGACCGACGACGTCCCCGCGCTGCCCGCGGCCAGCAGGTACCAGTGCCCGCCTCCCGACTTCCACAGCACCCCGGCCAGCACATGCGGATCCCGGGGCCCGCAGGCCGGCACGTCCGTGCCCCTGGCGACGACCGCCCCGACCGCCCCACCCGGCGTACGGAACTGGGCCAGCACGGACGTGCCGTCACCGCGCCAGGTCTCGGCCCGGGTGCACACCCACGAACCGTCCCCGCTGCCGTCGGGCAGCGGCTGCTCGGAGTAGGCCCAGGCGTTGACGCTCCGGACGCCCGCCGAGCGTTCGGCCGCCAGCGAGCAGGCGAACGGCGCCCAGGTGCGCAGCCGTTCGCCACCGGTCACCTCCCGGGGCGAGCCGGGGCGGCCGGCCGTGAGATGGGCCGGCACCAGTTCGCCGAGGTCGCTGGCCACCTCGGTGCCGGACCGTCCGGTCAGCTGGAGCACGGTCCACGAGGTGCAGGAACCGGACCGCGGGGCGGGGCCGGCCACCGGCGCGGTCACCCCGTCGGTCACGGTCAGCGGCACCGCGGCCGTATCCGGCTTCGCCAGGTCACGCTGGGCCGCCCTGCGCACCCAAGGGGCGGTCAGATAGCGGACGTTGCCGTCGGAGCGGCCCAGCACCAGCGCGCTCGCCTCGGCACCCGTCGCGCCGTCGACCCGGGCGAAGTCGAGGGCCGCGCCCGCGGTGCCTACCCTCGGCTCGGCGTACCGGGCGATGCGCAGCCCGTCGTACAGGATCACCACGCGGGCGTTGTCCACCTCACCCGCGTACAGCAGCTGCGGCGGGCCGGCCGGGCCGCCGGTCGCGGTGCCCGGGGGGGCCAGGACGTGGACCGTCTCCCCGGGGCGGGCCCAGACCGCGAGGGCGCGGCGCAGCAGAGCCTGGTCCCCGGTGAGCGGTCCGCGCGCGGGCCACGCCGAGAAGTCCGTGCGGGCCGACGTCCGCCAGGCGGTGGGGGAGACCCGGGTGAGCCTGCCGGGGTCCAGGGCGGCCTCGGCGGCCGGGTTCTCGGCGTAGACGGGCGCGGCGGCGCCGTCCGGGCCCCAGCCGCCGCCCGGCAGGGCCAGCAGGGCGCCGCACACCGCGAGCGCGGCGGCGGCGGCGAGTGCGGCTCTGGTGTGCTGGTGGCGGCGCGTCAGGTCGGTGGGCCGGGCCTGGAGGGCGCACGGGTCGAACTCGGGGGAGGAGAGCAGCCCCGGGTGCGCGGGCACACTGTTCGCCGAGGTGAGCGCGCCGCCCGGGTCGTCCACGCCGGCGGCCTCGAGGAGTTCGCGGACGTCCGGGTCGGACAGCTTCTCCAGGCCGCGCAGCACGTAGGCGGCGCGGGCCGGGGCGGACAGGGCGGACAGCCGCTGGTCCAGCGCGAGGGCGTCCGCTCCGCCCGAGCGCGGCATCAGCCGCAGGCCCCACACCAGGGGCAGCGGCGGCGGCAGCTGGGAGAGCCTGGGCAGGCCCGTGCGCGGGCGGGCCGCCTCCAGGGCCGCCCGCAGGACCCGGCCGCGCAGATAGGCGTACCCCGGGTCGCCCTCCCGGCCCGGCGACTGGGCCGGGATCACGGCCGGTCGCTTGCGGCCGCGGGGCAGGGCGCGCTGGGCGAGGGCGTGTGCGGTCAGCACGCGGCGGCTGCGGCCGGGGCCCGGCGGCAGCACGAGGTAGGCCAGCCGTACCAGTCGGGCGTAGTGCTCGACGAGCGCGGCCTCGGCCTGCTCGACGCCGACGGGACCGGCGGAGGCGGGTGCGTGACGCGGGGCTACATCCTGTGACTGCACGTCCGGAAGAACGAGCGAGCCGTGGGTTGGTCACCGCCGGACGACCGGTTCACGCCTCCGGTTCGACGAGGGCGCGCGCGTAGGCGGCCATCGATCGCTGGTAGCGCGGCAGACGCGGGGCCAGAGCGCCCAGCACGAGGGCGAGCCCCTCGCGGTCGCGGCCGAGGGAGGACAGGCACAGGGCGAGCACGGCGCGCACCGCGTCGTCCAGCTCGTCCGACGGCGCGTCCAGTTCGGGGGTGAGGAGCCGGACCCCCTCCGCCGCCTGCCCGGTGTTGCGCAGGGAACTCGCCAGCTGGATCCGGGCACGGCGGCCCTTGTATCCCGTCAGTCCACGGTCCAGCGCCAGCCGGTACAGCGGCACCGCCCGGTCCGAGCGGCCGGTCGAGTCCCAGGCGCACGCCGACTCGAAGGGGCCGAGCGGGCTGCCGGGCGGCAGTTCGGCCACGAGGCCCTCGATCACCGCGCGGAACTCGTCCGCCCGCTCCTGCGGGTACCCGTCGAAGGACGCCCAGGCGGCGGCCACGCGGTCTTCCCAGTCCTGGTTCACCGGGTCACCCTCGCACACGTGTGCGCGCCGCGGCGAGGGATTTGAGCGGACCGCCCCCGGGAGCCGTATCCGAGGGCGCTGGGGCATGCTCGGCTCACCAGGACCGGAGGAACAGATGAGGTTGACAAGGCTGCTGCTCGGCGCCGCGGCCGTGACGGCGCTGGCGGGCTGCGCCCCGGGCGCCCGCACCGAGGCGGTGCCGCCCACCGCGACCGGCAGCCTGGAGCGCCTGGCCGCCGAGGTGCGCTGCAAGCCGGACATGCAGACCGACGCCGACGAGATCCGCCAGGCGATCTGCCGCAACGGCGACGGGCGGTTCGTCCTCGCCACCTTCGCCACCGACCGCGGCCAGCGCGAGTGGATCAACGAGGCGAAGGACTACGGCGGCCACTACCTGGTCGGCCGCAAGTGGGTGGCCGTCGGCGACGACGGCACGGTCAAGGCGCTGCGCGGCACGCTCGGCGGCGACCTGGAGGCCGGCACCGACCACCACGCGCACAGCGGCTGACACGGCGGCGGCGCGGGCACGGCGAAGGCCGGCGACGGGAGGGGGACCCGTCACCGGCCTTCTGTCATGCGGCCCTCACCGGGATCAGGAGCAGTTCTGGCCCCGGTTGAGGCAGTTGGCGATCCTGTTGGCCAGTCCGTTCTTCGTGATGCTGATGAAGTCGTCGTGGTCCGTGGCCGCCTTGTGCAGCTGCTCCGGGAAGCCGTCCACCGCGTAGGCGTTCTTCACCTGGCCGTTCTGCACGGTCGGCGGGGTGATGTCGTACACCAGGCGCATCGTCAGCTGCGGGATCGCCTTGAAGCCGTTCGGGCAGACCCCGCTCGCCGGGTCGGGGAAGGCGACGTGCGTGCGGTGGTTGGCGCTGTCGGTGTTCTGCCCGTCCCAGCAGCTCTGGAAGGCGAACGTGCGCACCACCTTGCTGCCCTGCGGGCAGATCGGGTACTGCTGCGTCAGCTGGACCTTGTTCTCGAAGCCGGTGCAGCTCCAGTGCGCGTTGGCGTTCGCCAGGCCGTTGGTGGTGGTCTTGGCGTCACCGGTGATGATGCGCAGGAACTGCGGCATCGCGACCACCTTGGCCGCAGGGCTGCCCACGTACTTGATCTGGGCCTGGACCGGGGTGAGGATCTTGCCGACGTTGCCTTCCTTGCCGCCGCCGTCCTTGTTCTGGTCGAAGTCCTGCGAACCGTCCTGCACGCGCACGACGGGCCAGTAGTACGACGACAGGTCGCTCCTGTTCTGGCAGCTGGTGCCGCCCTGGAGGAACGTGTTGTTGCTGGCGAACGCGTCGATCTTCTGGTTGCCGACGTAGTCGTGCAGGTGGTGCGCGCCGTTGGTCACGCCGGGCGCCACGATCACGTTGTCGGTGTTGTGGTTCTTGTTGGCGTTGACGCCGCAGCGTGTGGTGAACGTACCGGTCGAGGCGTTGCCGCTCCTGCGCGGCTTGCCCTGGACGTTCGGCGCCACCTTGGTGATGTCGACGAAGTCGGCCGCCGCGGGGCCGTTGCCGGCCTGCCCGCCGACGTTGCCCTGCTGGCCGTTGTTGCCCTGCTGCTGCCCGTTCTGTCCCTGCTGCTGACCGCCGTTCTGCTGCTGACCGCCGGTGTTGTTCTGCTGACCGCCGTTCTGCTGCTGGCCGCCGGTGTTGTTCTGCTGGCCACCGCTTTGCTGGCCGCCGGCGTTGGTCTGGTTGGCGGCCTGCGTCGTACAGGCGGCGAGCTGCCGGAGCGTGTCGTCGAAGGAACCGCCGACCCGCTGGATGTCGATCCGGATCCGGTCGATCGTCGCCGCCCGCTTCTCCTTGAGAGGGCCGACGATCGCGTTCTGTACGAAGCTCGTGTCCCTTGTCTGGGCGTTGCGGGTGGAGGCGAGCCTGGCGTAGGCCTCGGTGATCTGCTTGTCGAGGTCCGCCAGCTCCGTCGCCACGCCCTGACGCGCCGCGTTCGGCACGTTCGTCAGCTTCTGGCCGACGTCCGGGCAGGAGATGGTCGCGACCTGCGCCGTCGCGGCCTTCGTCTGGTTGCCTCCCCACGTCTGGTGGTCCGGCTCGTGCGCCGAGGCGTAGAAATTCGCCCAGATCAGCCCGCCCCCGCCGAGCGCTAGGGCCGCCGATGCGGCTATGGCCTTGGTGGCCAACGGCGTACGGCGTTTGCGTGTGTTGCGTCCCATGGAACTCCTCTGACTTCCTTGCGGGGCAGCATCGAGGCGCCCGACAGGAGTGAAGCGGCGCCCTTCCATACGCACGCCGTCGCAGAGGTGTTCAGCCGTCCCGTGAATTCTTCCCGGGACCACCGCGTCACACACGCCTCAACAGCCTTTTGAGCAGCGGATGTTCGAGACAGATCAACGGTCGCGGTCGAGGTGGGCGAGCACGGCCAGAACGCGCCGGTTGTCATCGTCCGACACCTCCAGGCCCAGTTTGCCGAAGATGTTGGAGGTGTGTTTGGCAATGGCCCGTTCCGTCACCACCAGCTGTGCCGCGATGCCCGCGTTGGACCGGCCCTGCGCCATCAGCTCCAGCACCTCCCGCTCGCGCGGGGTGAGGCGGGCCAGCGCCCGGTCGGCGGCCGACCGCCGCGACAGCAGTTGCCGGATCACCTGCGGGTCCATCGCCGTACCGCCCGCCGCCACCCGTCGTACCGCGTCCACGAACTGGTCCGTGTCGAACACCCGGTCCTTCAGCAGATAGCCGATGCCGCCGTCGCCGTCGGCGAGCAGCTCGCGCGCGTACAGCTGCTCGACGTGCTGGGAGAGGACCAGCACCGGAAGCCCGGGCCGCTCCCGTCGGGCCGCGAGCGCGCACTGGAGACCCTCGTCGGTGAGCGTCGGCGGCAGGCGTACGTCGACCACCGCCACGTCCGGCGCCGACTCGGCCAGCGCGCGGGCGAGTTCGGGACCGGTCCCGACGGCGGCGGCGATCTCGAAGCCGTAGGCCTCCAGCATCCGCACCAGTCCGTCGCGCAGCAGGAACAGGTCTTCCGCTAGGACAACACGCACGGGATCTCCATGGTCACCATGGTGGGACCGCCGGCGGGGCTGCTGACGGCCAGGACTCCGTCGAATGTACCGAGCCGCCGCTCGATCCCGGTGAGCCCGGAGCCGGGCCCGACCGCCGCGCCGCCCTGCCCGTTGTCCGTGACCGTGATGCGCAGCCGGCCGTCGTCGTGGTGCACGTCGATCCAGATCCGGTCGGCCCCGGAGTGCTTGACCGCGTTGGTGAGCACCTCGCTGACCGCGAAGTAGGCGGCCGACTCGACCGGCGCCTCCGCGCGGCCCGGCAGTTCCACGGACACCTCCGTGGCCGACGGCAGCCTGAGCGCCAACGCCCGTACCGCGTCGCCGAGTCCGCGTTCGGCGAGGACCGGCGGGTGGATGCCGCGCACCAGGTCGCGCAGTTCCTCCAGCGCCTCCGCGGAGTTCCGCCGGGCCTGGGCGATCAGCCGCTTCGCCTGCGCCGGGTCCCGTTCGACCAGCATCTCGATGGTGCCCAGGTCCATGCCCATGGCGACCAGCCGCGCCTGGGCGCCGTCGTGCAGGTCCCGCTCGATGCGGCGCAGCTCCACGGCCGAGGTGTCGACCGCGTGCTGCCGGGTCTCGGTCAGCACCCGCACCCGCTCCACGAGTTCGCCCTGGTCGCCGCCGAGGACGGCCCGGGTGAGCCGGAAGTGCGCGGTGAGCAGCCGCGGGGCGAAGCGGTGGCCGAACACCAGCAGCGCGGCGGCGAGCGCGGCGGCGAGGACGGCGGTGGCCTCACCGGTGACCGGCACGAAGGCGTACCAGTAGGTGTCGGCCGGACCGGACACGTACGCGCGCCACAGCCCGGCCGGCAGCAGCAGCCCCTGGAACGGGAAGAACACCACCAGGGCCGGGAGCACGGCGGTGACGAAACCGGCCGTCATGTCGGCCAGCAGCCAGCGCACGTCCCGCCAGGTCTGCGGGTCACGGAGCATGGTGACGGTCCGCGTCCAGGGGCCGGCGGCCGCCGGGACGGGCCGGTACGTCACCGGGATCCGCACCCCGCACCACTCCTCGGCCAGCCGGCGCCGGGTGTTCGCGTAGTCCCGCAGCCCGCCGAGGATCCAGGGAACCAGCAGGAACCCGACGCCGACCGGGAGGAGTTCCAGCGAGACGAGGGTCAGGGTGAGGCACAGCAGCGTCACCGGCATCATCACCAGGGCGAGGACGAGCCCCCGTACCGCGGCCAGCACCGCCTGCCGGGCGTGGCTGCGGAAGTCGTCCTCGTGCGTGTCCGTGTCCATGGCGCCAGTCTGTCGGGCCCGGCCCGCCCGGTCACTGGGCGGAGCCCCACGTCAGGGGGTGGTGCCAGGTACACCCCCGGCGCCGGCCAGGAGCCTCGCCTCCACCCGCGGGTCAAGCCCCGTGGGGGGCAGGTCCGGCCGCAGCGGGGCCGTGCCCCCCGACTCGGTCAGCCACCGCCAGGTGTCCGCGACCGTCTCGGCGGCCGGCCGGCACATGAGGCCCGTCGCCAGCGCCCGCGAGACGTCGGCGCCGTACACCGCGGTGTGCAGTTCGCCGTCCGGCGGCACCCACACCGGCAGCTCCGTCCACGGCGCGATCCCGGCGCCGAGGATCACGTCGGGATCGGTCCAGCGCAGCTCCGCGTCCGAGCCGGTGACGCGCACGCAGGCCCGCAGCAGCTCGTCCGTCGTGGTGTGGCCGAGCGGGCTCGCCAGGTTGTACGGCCCGCTCAACCCCCTCTCCACACCGCCCAGCAGCCAGTCGGCGAGGTCGCGCGCGTCGACGTACTGGAGGGGCAGCCCGCGCGGGCCGGGCGCGAGGACGGGGCCGCCGCGGGCGATACGGGTCAGCCACCAGGGCAGCCGGCCGATGTTCTCGTACGGGCCGAGGATCAGCCCGGCCCGGACCAGGAGGGAACCGGCGGCGCCGAAGGCCCCGACGGCGGCCAGCTCGCCGCCCCGCTTGTCCCGGGCGTAGTCCGTCGCCTCCAGACCGGCGGCCGCGCCCTCGACCAGCGGCGCGTCCTCCGTGCCGCCGCTGGGCCGGGGCGAGGCGTACACCGACCGGCTGGAGACGTACGCGTACCGCCCGGCCCGGTCGCGCAGCAGCCGGGCCGCCGCGTCCACGGCACGCGGAGCGCCCGACCAGGTGTCGACCACGGCGTCCCAGTCGCCGCCGTCCGCCGTGAGCGCGGCGAGGCCGTCGGCGGCGGTGCGGTCACCGTGCAACGCCCGCACGCCCGGCGGAGGCCGGTGCCGTCCCCGGTGGAAGACGGTCACCTCCCAGCCGCGTCCGAGCGCGGCCTCCACGACGGCCCGCCCCACGAACTCCGTACCGCCCAGCACCAGAAGTCTCATGCCGGGATGGTGCCCCGTCCGGGGGCGGCCCGGAACCCGGCTCTGCCGAGGGCAGAGCCGGGGAGGGTCAGCGGCCCGCCGGCGGGGTGTACTTGTAGCCGACGCGGCGCACGGTCTGGATGGTCTGACGGTGCTGGGCGCCCAGCTTGCGGCGCAGCCGGGCGATGTGGACGTCGACGGTGCGTCCGTCACCGACGTGGCCGTACCCCCACACCGTGGTGACCAGCTGGTCGCGGGTGTGCACCCGGTGCGGGTGCGCCACCAGGTGCGCGAGCAGCTCGTACTCCAGGTAGGTCAGGTCGAGTTCACGGCCGTCCACGCTGGCGGTGCGCTGCACGGGGTCGATCCGCACCAGCGGCTCGGTGTCACCGCCGTCCTGCCCGGCCTCCGGCTGGTCCGGGACCGCGACCGGCAGGAACGGGGGCCGCTGGTCGGCCGGGACCAGCACCAGGTAGCCGACCATCGGCGGCCGGCCGGGCAGGGCGGGCAGGGCGTGCTGCGGCGCGGGCAGCCAGGTGGCGCCGGGCGGCAGGAAGTCCGCCACGTCCACCACCTCGTCCCGGTCGACGGCGCGCAGCCGGTGCCGGGAGCCGTTCTGGGCGGGGGAGTCGACGGCGGCGGTGGAGAGGGAACGGGTGGTCGCCATGAGAGGTCAGCTCTTTCGCGCGAGAGGTTCGTCGGGCAGGACGGCGGCCACGATTCGTGGTCGGGCGCGCCGGGGACGTACGTCGTTTCGCGCTGGGCCGAAGGCCGGGGGTGTACGGCTTTAGAGGGCCCGCGCGTTCATCGCGCGGCAACACACACGATCGAAGTCATGGTGCTGACGGGAAGGCCAGAACGGCTCGAGGTCGTGACGACCCGTCGAGGTGATCATCTGGAAGCCGGCCATGGGCCCATTGAAGCAGAGGCGCACGGCGGGCAGGAGTCTCCTCTCACTACTTGGACGCTTCCTTGGCATCAAATTGACATGGCGCGCGGCCACGGGACCGGCCTGCTGGCCCGGTCAGGGGCCTGGCGACCGGTCGACGTGTCCGGGATTCCGTCTCACCCATCGGACGGCACCGCTGCGGCGGGGGACACGGCGGCATGCGCGAGGGGCGCCAGCCATGACGGCGGGCGCCCCTCGGAAGCGGCGGCGGATCAGACCTGCCCGGCCTTCTCCGGTGCGGCGCAGCAGGTGTCCACCAGCGGGCGGGTCACCACGTACGGGTCGACGTTGGCGTTCGGGCGGCGGTCCTCGAGGTGGCCCTTGCGTCCTTCTCCACCTGCCACGGGATAGGCCCGAGGCGCCGTGCTCGGAGACGCCGTACGAGAACTCGTCCCGCCGAGCCCTCTCGTGCCGGCCCGTCAGCCGCTCGTCGAGGCCGGCTCGCCCGCGCGTGAACCCCGTGCCACCCGGATGTCCCGTGCCGCGGTTCACCTGGTCAGGCGCGGCCGGCCGCGGTAGGGGGCGCGGGTGTCCTGCCGCCCCTGGCGGTGCACGGCAGGACACCCGCGTCACCGGACCGGTTCCCGGTCCGGGCCTCACCCCACCTTCTCGATCACCGCCCGCCGGATGAGGAACTTGCCGGGCTCGCGGACCTGCTCGAACGCGGCGTTGTTCAGCAGGACGCAGCTGCCGGAGACGGACGTCACCTTCACCGTGGTGGACTTGTTGTTGTCCAGGTTGGTGACCTTGAGGGTCGTCCCCGCCGGGAACTGGCTGCTGGACGCGGCCGGGGCCCCGCCCTCACCGGAGAGCGTCACGGTGGAGCCCTTGCACACCTGCTGACCGGAGGCCTGCTGGGCGCCCCCTGCCTGCTGCTGGGCGCCCCCGGCCTGCTGGCCCCCGCCCTGCTGGCCCCCGCCCTGCTGGCCCCCGCCCTGCTGGGCGTTGCCGCTCGGCGCCGCCTGGGAGCCCTGCGCCGTCTGAGAGCCCTGAGCCGACTCCCCAACGGTGCAACCGGACGCCTTCTGCTGGACCTTGATCTGGTCGATGACCGCCTGCCGGTTGGCGATCCGGGCCGCCGACTGCGCGTCCGGGTTCGCCTTCTGGCCGTCGATGAACTTCTGGTTGTTGCCGAGGGCGGTGGCGAGCCCCTGGCAGACCGTCGAATCACCGGCGGACAGCGTCTTCGCCTGCTGCGGCTGCGCGGCGCCGGACGTGCCGGCCAGTGCGAAGGCCCCGCCGCCCGCCACCGCCGCGGCGCTGACGAGCAGCGCGATCTTCTTCTTCGTACCGAGACTTCGCCTGCGCGACATGCGCGCCTCCTGAAGAGAGAGGGGAGCGTACGGCGCTATGTACGAGATACCGAACGGAGTGACTCAACCCTCACGGCACTGTCTCAAGTAACGTGGGTCACAGCCGAGTTGAGAAGTGCTCAGCTCTCCCTGCCGCGGGAGACGGCCTCCCGCACGGCCTCCTCGGTGCGCGCGACCAGGGCCGTGCCGTCGTCGGCGGTGATGATGGGCCGCTGGATCAGCCGGGGATGCTCGGCGAGAGCCGTGATCCACCGCCCCCGCGACGCCTCGTCCCGGGCCCAGTCCCCGATCCCCAGCTCCTTGGCGACCGCCTCCTGGGTGCGGGTGATGTCCCACGGCTCCAGGCCCAGCCGCTCCAGAACGGCCCTGATCTCGTCCTCGCCCGGCACGTCCTCCAGATAGCGGCGGACGGTGTAATCGGCTTTCTCGGCGTCCAGCAGGCTGAGGGCGCTACGGCACTTGGAACAGGCCGGGTTGATCCAGATTTCCATGCGGCACACGGTACCCGGCCCCGTTCCTGTTCGAATTCATGCGACCTCGGCGACCTCACCGGTATCAGCTGTGACGGAGCACCAATTTCCGTCCCCACCTGCTGGTTTGCTGACTCCCGCGCACCCCCGGTTGTCAGTGCCCGGCAGTAGAATGGAGGCAGTGTTCGAGGGCAGGCGCCGGACGGCCGGCGGCTGCCCCGACCGCGACAGGAGGATGCCCGTGCCCGCTGCCGCCCTGAAGCCGAAACCGTTGCCGACCCAGTCCACCGCCAAGCGATCCGTGCTGTTCGACTCGCCCTACGAGCCCGTGGCGAAGCGCCCGCTGCCCGCCGGACGGCCCCGCGAGTGGTACGTCGCGCACAACCGGCGCCTGAAGGCCATGCGCCTGGCCATAGCCCTGCTGGACTCCGGGGTCCATCTGCCGGGCGAGGCCCGTGACGAGACCATCCGCACCACGGCCGAGCGGATCGGGATGCGTCCGCCGTCCGACACGACGTGCCGCATGGTGCGGGCGCTGATGCGTTACTCCCGCTGAGCCGGCCGGCTCGCCGGGTGCCCCGCCGGTGCGGGGCACCCGGCACCGTCACGCCGTCGGCTCCCGCTCCGCCACGGCCTCCACCAGCGCCTCCACCAGCGCCGTCCGGTCCGCCGCGTGGTCGCGCAGCCACAGCCCCAGCCAGTGGTCGGCGTCCGGCAGCACCAGGCGTGAGAACCGCGCGCGGGCCGACAGCGCCTCCTGCACCGCCCGGGTCACCACCGCCGGGATGACCGTGTCGGTGCCCGGGACCACCAGGACCGCCCGGCCCTCGTAGGACGAGAAGGCCGCCAGGGCGGGGGAGGTCCGCCAGCTGTCCGGGGTGCGGATGATCTCCGAGAAGCGGCCGTCACCGTCGCCGAACGGCACTTCCCAGGCCTCGGGGGCGTAGACGGCGGGCGCGCACAGGCCGACGGCGGCGACCCGGCGTCCGTAGTGCCGCGTCAGATCCGCGACCGTCTGGCCGCTCATGCTGAAACCGACCAGGATCAGCGGCTCGTCCGCCGGGGCGTGCGCGTCGAGCACCGCCACCGCCTGCTCGTAGCGCCGGCGCAGGCTCAGCTCCGCGAGCGCGCCCGTGCTGTCGCCGTGTCCGGAGAAGTCGAACGCCAGGGCGCGGCATCCGCGGGCGGCGAAGTCGGCGAGCAGCGGCGACAGCCGGTCCTTGCTGCCGTTGCCGGCACCGTGCAGCAGGACCGCCGTGGCCCGGCCGGCCGGACCGGCGCTCACCCCGCTGAGCCGTTCGCCGTCGTACGCGTAGCTGAAACCGGTGAGATCGTCCATGCGGGTCATTCACTCACGGCGGTCGCGCGCCCGGAAAACCTGATGCACCCACCGTGACACACTCCCTACGCTGAGCGAACGGAGGTGGCGACCGACGCCCTCCGCCCCTCGCGCCGCCCCAGGGAGGACCGTCATGCGTGGCACCCTCGCGACCGGCACCGTCGTCCTGGTGCTCCTCGGATGCGGCAACCACCTCTGGTGGCTCGCCGCCGTGGCACTGCTGTACCTGTACGCGACGCACGGGCGCGGCTCGCCCGGTGCGGCCCCGCCGGCCGGACCGGCCACCCCGCCCGACAGCTACCGGACCTACCGTGAGCACCGGGACCGCCAGGCCGGATGGGAACGGCGCTACCGCCGGGAACGGCCCGCCGAGGCGCGGCGGCAGGAACAGGAGAAGGGCCGGCCGTGAGCAGGGGCCGCCGCCGGACGTCACAGGCCGGGGGCGCCCCAGACCGGGAACCAGCGGCCCAGGTCCGGCTCGATCCGCAGGTCGTCGCCGAGCGCCGCCCGCACCTGGAGCTCCAGCGCTCCGTCCCGCCGCCCGCCGCCACCGGACAGCGGGGCGAACGGGTAGAACGTTCCGCGCTTGTACAGGTAGACGAGCGCCAGCTTCCGGCCGGTGTCGTCCGTGAAACCGGCCAGGGAGCACAGCAGTTGCGGACCGAATCCGTTGGCCTCCATCGACGTGTTCACCGCGTGCAGGTCGCCCACGAGCTGCGGCAGCCGGTCGGGGGAGCGGCGGGACACCAGCCAGGAGTAGCCGTAATCGTCCCGGCACAGCTCGACCGGCGGGCCGGTGCGGTCGCTGTCCGCGTCCAGCAGCGCCCGCACCTCACGATGGGTCTGCTCGAAGGCCGCCCCCTCCACGGTGGCGAAGCACACCGCCCCGTCCCCGGTCGCCGTGAAACCGGCCGCCGCCTCGAGGGTCACGGCGGCGGAGGGCAGCGCGAACAGCCGGTCGAGATCCGGCGCGACCGGTCTCGTACGGCCCAGCAGGATGTCCAGCAGGCCCACCGGCTCACCCCGCCCCGCCCGGGCGGGCGGCCTCGCCCAGCTCCGCCGAGATCCGGCCGAGCTGCTCCAGCCGCTGCTCCAGGGCCGGGTGGGTGGAGAAGAACCGCTCCAGACCGGCCTTCCCGCCGGTCGCCGGGGTGAAGTAGAAGGCGTTGAACGCCTGCACCGTGCGCAGGTCCTCGGCCGGGATCCGGGCGATCTCCCCGGACACCTTGGTGAGCGCCGACGCCAGTGCCGAGGGCCGCCCGGTGAGGAGGGCCGCCGCACGGTCGGCCGCCAGCTCCCGGTAGCGCGACAGCGCCCGGATCAGCAGGAAGCTCAGCGCGTACACGGCCAGGGAGACGCCCAGTACGGCGGCGAGCACGGCGGCCGTGTTCTGGTCCCGCCGGCCCCCGCCCAGGATCTGCGAGTAGAGGGCGAACCGTACGACCAGACCGGCGAGCACCCCGAGGAACGACGCGATCGTGATCACGGCGACGTCCTTGTGCCGCACGTGCGACAGCTCGTGCGCCAGCACACCCTCCAGCTCCCCGGGATCCAGCCGGCGCAGCAGCCCGGTGGTCACGCAGACCACCGCGTGCTCGGGGCTGCGCCCGGTCGCGAACGCGTTCGGCATGTCCATCCGGGACACGGCGACCGCCGGCTTGGACAGGTCGGCCATCGCGCACAGCCGGTCCACCACCGCGTGCAGCTCCGGATACTCCTCCCGCTCCACGACCCGCCCGCGCATCGCGAACATGGCGATCCGGTCGGAGAACCAGAACTGCGCGACGAACATCGCCCCGATCAGGACGGCGACCAGCACCCAGGACCGCAGCAGCACGATCAGCGCGGCGACGAACCCCACGTACAGCAGCCCGAGCAGGAACAGCGTCAGCCCCATGCGCACGGTCAGGCGCCGGTCGCTCCGAAAACGGCTCTGCATGCTGCACCACCCCGCAGTCAGGCACTCGTCCCGCATCCAGTGTGCACCCGCCGGTCCCCATGAAGCGGTCGGGAACGGCCCCAGGAGCGGCAAAAGGGCAGCGGGCCGCGCCGGCGCGCCTCAGTAGGAGGAGCGCATCTGCGCGTAACCCAGCAGGACGATCACTACGGCCACGCAGCCGAGCACCACGGCCGTCGACACCCACGACGAGCGGCGCGGCGCCGGACCGGGGTCGGCGCGGAACGGCGCCGGGTCCGGCGGGTTCTCCTTCCAGCGGGCGGCGAGCATCCGGGCCCGCGCGGAGGGCTCCTTGTGCTCGGCCGAGTTCGCCCACCTGTGATCGAACTCGCGCTCCCAGTCGTCCTGTTCCGCCATCCCCGTTCAACCTCTCTCGTCCGGCAGAGCCCGGAAGGATGATCCCCCGACAATAGGAAGTTCGGGAAGCGCGAAAGGTTGCGCAGGGGAGCGGATCGGTCGTCCGGCCCGACGACGAGGCCCCGCCGCTCTCCGTGCGGAGAGGAGCGGGGCCCGGTCAGCGCTCGGGGGGGGACTGTCACACGTCGAAGTACAGCTCGAACTCGTGCGGGTGCGGGCGCAGCTGGAGCGGGGCGATCTCGTTGGTGCGCTTGAAGTCGATCCACGTCTCGATCAGGTCGGGCGTGAAGACGTCGCCCTGGAGGAGGAACTCGTGGTCGGCCTCGAGGCGGTCCAGGACCGCGCCGAGGGAGGTCGGGACCTGGGCCACGTTCGCGTGCTCCTCGGGAGCCAGCTCGTAGAGGTCCTTGTCGATCGGCTCGGCCGGCTCGATCTTGTTCTTGATGCCGTCCAGACCGGCCAGCAGCAGCGCGGAGAAGGCCAGGTACGGGTTGCCGGAGGAGTCCGGGGCGCGGAACTCGACGCGCTTGGCCTTCGGGTTGGAACCCGTGATCGGGATACGCATCGCGGCGGAGCGGTTGCGCTGCGAGTACACCAGGTTGATCGGCGCCTCGAAGCCCGGCACCAGGCGGTGGTAGGAGTTCACCGTCGGGTTGGTGAAGGCCAGCAGCGACGGCGCGTGCTTGAGGATGCCGCCGATGTAGTAGCGGGCGGTGTCCGACAGGCCCGCGTAACCGGCCTCGTCGTAGAACAGCGGGTCGCCGTTGCTCCACAGCGACTGGTGCACGTGCATGCCCGAGCCGTTGTCACCGAAGATGGGCTTCGGCATGAAGGTCGCGGTCTTGCCGTTGCGCCAGGCGATGTTCTTCACGATGTACTTGAAGAGCTGGAGGTCGTCTGCGGCGGCGAGCAGCGTGTTGAACTTGTAGTTGATCTCCGCCTGGCCGGCGGTGCCCACCTCGTGGTGCTGGCGCTCGACCTTCAGGCCGGACCGCTCCAGCTCCAGGGAGATCTCGGCGCGCAGGTCGGCGAAGTGGTCGACCGGCGGGACCGGGAAGTAACCACCCTTGTAGCGGACCTTGTACCCGCGGTTGTCCTCCAGCGCGCCGGTGTTCCAGGCGCCCGCCTCGGAGTCGATGTGGTAGAAGGACTCGTTCTCGGCGGTCCGGAAGCGCACGGAGTCGAAGACGTAGAACTCGGCCTCGGGACCGAAGTACGCGGTGTCCGCGATACCGGTCGAGGCGAGGTAGGCCTCCGCCTTCTTCGCCACGTTGCGCGGGTCACGGGAGTACTGCTCGCCCGTGATCGGGTCGTGGATGAAGAAGTTGATGTTGAGGGTCTTGTCCCGGCGGAACGGGTCGACTCGCGCGGTGGACAGGTCGGGCCGCAGGGCCATGTCCGACTCGTGGATGGCCTGGAAACCGCGGATCGAGGACCCGTCGAACGCCTGCTCGGCGTCAGGGTCGAACGCCTCGGCGGGCAACGTGAAGTGCTGCATGACGCCCGGCAGGTCGCAGAATCGGACGTCGACGAACTTGACGTCCTCGTCCGCGATGTACTTCTTGGCCTCGTCGGCGTTCTGGAACATCCAGCTCCTCCTACTCCCGACCGTCGACGCCGGGGTGGTAGATCGTTCGTGCGGCCAGTGCGGTGGCACACGCTGGTCTCGACCCTAGGGACGGGTGATTTCTCGGGCGTGACTCGTTTGTTTCACAGAAGTTAACCAGCCACATGTCCACCGTAGCGCCGGCCACACCCCTGGGCGTAGTGCCGGAATCGGGCACAGTACCGTGGAAGGGTGGACAACAGGCAGGCACTCGGATCGTGGCTCTCCGGCCCCCGCGCGGCCATGGAGGACGCGGGCGCCGACTTCGGATACCGGGGCGAGCAGCTCGGCCTCCCGGAGGACGGGCCGAACTCGATCGCACGGCCCGGACGGCGGCTCGGCGCCATCGCCGTGGACTGGGCGCTGTGTGTGCTGATCGCATACGGCCTGATCACCCACGGCTACGGCCCCGCCACCAGCAACTGGGCACTCGGCGTCTTCTTCCTCCTGAGCGCCCTGACCGTCGGCACGGTCGGCTTCACCCCGGGCAAGCGCCTGTTCGGCATCCGGGTCGTGGCCCTGGAGACCGGCACCGTCAGCCCGGGACGCTCGCTGCTGCGCACGGCCCTGCTGTGCCTCGCGATCCCCGCCCTGGTCTGGGACCGGGACGGCCGCGGCCTGCACGACCGGCTCGCCAGGACGGTCGAGGTCCGCATCTGACGCCCGCCCCGGCCGGCACCTGACGCCCGGCGCCCCGGCCCGCCCCGGACGGCGCCGACACCCCCGGCGCCGCCCGCACGCCGGAGCCGACACCGCTGCCGGACGCCGCCCGCAGGCCAGGGGCAGCACGCCTGCCGCACCCCGCCCGCATCCCGGACGGCGCCGGCATCCCGCCCGCACGGCGCTCACGCACAGCGCCGGGATGCCGCCCGCACCCCCGTGCGGGTGACTTCCGCCGCGTACGGGCGTGTCTCAGCCGCGGCGCAGAACCTCCGCCAGCGCCTCCCGCAGCCCGCTCTCCTGATCGCGGACCGTGCCGGAGGCGCGCCAGGCCACGAATCCGTCCGGCCGCACCAGTACCGCCCCGTCGGCCGTGACGCCGTGGGCCGCCGCCCAGTCGTCACCCTCCGTGTCGTACGTCAGCCCGGCGTCCGTGCCCGCACCGATCCGGTACGCCTCCAGCGGCACGCCGTCCGTGCCGGCGACGCGGCGGGCGGCGGCGTGCCAGCCGGCGCCGGCGGCCGACCCGGCGTCGCAGAGCAGCACCGGTGACCGCTCGTACAGGTCGAGCGTGGAGATCCGCTCGCCCGCGCGGCGCAGCCACAGGTGCGGGGCCCGGCTGCCGGGCTCCCCGGTCAGCCGCAGCCCGTCGGGTACGACCGGCTGGTCCGGGTCGGCGCCCACGACGGCGCCCTCGGGGTAGCGGTAGCCGAGGACCACGTTGAGGATGCCGCCGCGCTTGCCGCCGCCGATGCCGGGGGCGGGCGCGAAACCGGGGTGGCTGTGCTCCACCGAGCGGACCGAGGCCCGGGCGCTGGTCGCCGAGGCCACCGGCCGGCGCTCGGTGTCGTACGTCGCGAGCAGGCCGGGCCCGGCCCAGCCGCCGAGCACGGCGGCCAGCTTCCAGGCCAGGTTGTGGGCGTCCTGGATGCCGGTGTTGGAGCCGAACGCGCCGGTCGGCGACATCTCGTGGGCGGAGTCGCCCGCCAGGAACACCCGGTCGGCCGCATACCGTTCGGCCACCCGTTCGGCGGCCCGCCAGGACGCCTTTCCGGTGATCTCGACATCGAGGTCCGGGGCGCCGACCGCGTGGCGGATGTGTCGCTGGAGCCGCTCCTCGGTGAACTCCTCCAGCGTCTCGCCGTGCTCCGGGTGCCAGGGGGCGTGGAAGACCCAGTTCTCCTTGTTGTCGACCGGCAGCAGCGCCCCGTCGCCCCCCGGGTCGGTGAGGTAGCAGCAGATGAAGCGCCGGTCGCCGACGATGTCGGCGAGCAGCTTGGAGCGGAAGGTGACGCTCACGTTGGCGAAGAGGTCGCCGGGGCCGTCCTGCCCGATGCCGAGCCGGCCCCGGACGGGGCTGCGCGGACCGTCGGCCGCGACCAGGTAGTCCGCGCGGACGGTGTACATCCGGTCGCTGTCGCGGTCCCGGACGTACGCCGTCACTCCTTCGGGGTCCTGTGCGAACGACTCCAGCTCGTGGAAGTACCGCAGGTCGCCGCCGAGCGCGCGGGCGCCCTTCACGAGGACGGGCTCCAGGTCGTTCTGGCTGCACAGGCACCACCCCGTGGGGCTGAGTCTCGCGATCCCGCCGCCCGGATCGATCTCCCTGAACAGCCACTCCCCGGCGTCACCGGTCAGGCTCGGGGTCTGGAGGATGCCGTGGTTGTCCGCGAGGAGCGAGGCCGCCTCCTTGATGCCCGGCTCGACGCCGGCCCCCCGGAACAGCTCCATCGTCCGCACGTTGTTGCCGCGTCCGCGCGGGTGGACCGAGGTTCCGGAGTGCCGCTCGACCAGCATGTGCCGTACGCCGAGACGGCCCAGGAACAGGGACATGGACAGGCCCACCAGAGAGCCGCCCACGACGAGGACGGGAACCTGGTGATCGGCTTTCTGCTGCATCGAGGCTCCTGAGGCAGAGGTGGGGTGTGGGGCGTGTCGGAGTGTCCATGCCCGGTGCGAGGGGTTCCGCGTGCGCAATCACCCGCGTGGTTCACGCGAGTCGCGCGCATCGGGGGAGCGGCACAGGATCAGAAAGCGCTGACGTCGCGTCATCGGCGGCCGGCGTTCGGCCCTGCCCCCCGTGAAGGAGATGTGCGCAGTATGACCACCACATCGGAAAAGGTTTCGGAACAGCTGACGCGACACGCGTCGAAGCGGGTCTCCCAGTCCGTGTTCGACGGCTCCCGCCTCCGGGTCGTCCTGCTGGTGGACGTACACGACGGCGCCCAGCAGCAGTTCCTGGAGGCCTACGAACAACTGTGCAGCCAGGTCGCGTCCGTGCCCGGGCACGTCAGCGACCAGCTGTGCCAGTCGATCGAGAACCCCTCCCAGTGGCTCATCACCAGCGAGTGGGAGAGCGCCCCGCCGTTCCTCGCCTGGGTGAACAGCGAGGAGCACGTGCGGATGGTGGAGCCGCTCCACAGCTGCGTACGGGACACCCGCTCGCTGCGCTTCCACGTCGTCCGCGAGACGGGCGGCGACGCCGCGGCCAGCGCGGCCCAGCGCCGGCTCCAGACGTCCCCGCGGATCGGCGACGGCGTGATCCGGCACGCGCTCACCTTCACGGTGAAGCCGGGCAGCGAGCCGGAGGTCGAGAAGATCCTCGCGGACTACGCCTCGCCCGAGGCGCGGGTCGACGAGACCACCCGTCTGATGCGCACCTCCCTGTTCATGCACGGCAACCGGGTCGTGCGGGCCATCGAGGTCCGCGGCGACCTGCTCGCCGCCCTGCGCCACGTCGCCCGGCAGCCCGAGGTACGGGCCGTCGAGGAGGCCATCAACCCGTACCTGGAGCAGCAGCGGGACCTCGACGACCAGGAGTCCGCGCGGGTGTTCTTCACCCGGGCGGCGCTGCCGGCCGTCCACCACGTCAGCGCGGACGAACTGCCCGAGGGCGAGCGGCACGCGCTGTACTACCCCGCCCGGCCGGGCAGCGGGATGCAGCTGGCCGAGCTGCTCGCCCGGCACGACGAGGAGGCGGCGGAGGACCCGAACAGCCCGGTCCTGCGCAGCACGATCTTCCAGCGCGACGACGTCGTCGTCCGGCTGATCGACGTGCGCCCCGGCCCGGGCGCCGACGCGGTCCTGCCGCGAGGCGCGGCACAGGCCCCGCTGGACGCCCTGCTGGACGGCGACGCCGTCCGCATGGAACTCATCACCGACCGCCGCTCGCCGGTCGCCTGACTGTCAGGCGCAGCACACCCCACGGAGGAACGTCGTGATCAAACCCCTTCCGAAGATCGTGGACCTCAGCGAGGTCGAGCACAACACCCGGCGCGGCGGCGATCTGCGCGCCATGCTCACCCCGGCCACGGTGGGTTCCACCAGCGGTTTCATGGGCGTGGCCCTCATCCAGCCCGGCGAGCGCATCGGTGAGCACTACCACCCGTACTCCGAGGAGTTCGTGTACGTCGTCTGCGGGGATCTGGAGGTGGACCTCGACGGCGAGCCGCACCCGCTCCGGCCGGAGCAGGGGCTGATGATCCCCCTCAACATGCGCCACCGCTTCCGCAACGTGGGCGACGTGGAGGCGCGGATGGTCTTCCACCTGGGCCCGCTGGCCCCGCGCCCCAGCCTGGGACACGTCGACACGGAGGAGACGGAGGTCATCGGGGCCGCCGCGGTGGTCACGGAGCCCGCTGCGGCGGGTGCCGCCCCCGCCCGGGGTCAGGTCCGGTCATGACCCGGCGCGTGGCGGTCACTGGCATAGGCATCGTCGCCCCGGGCGGCATCGGCGTACCGGCATTCTGGGACCTGCTCGCCAACGGCCGGACCGCGACGCGGGGCATCACCTTCTTCGATCCCTCGGGACTGCGCTCGCGCATAGCGGCGGAGTGCGACTTCGATCCGGCGGCGCACGGCCTGGACGAGGAGCAGGCCGCCCGCGCGGACCGGTACATCCAGTTCGCGCTGGTCGCCGGGGCGGAGGCGGTCCGTGACTCGGGCCTCGACCTGGCCCGGGAGGACCCGTGGCGGGTCGGGGTGTCCCTGGGCACCGCGGTCGGCGGCACCACCCGGCTGGAGCACGACTACGTCCTGGTCAGCAACCGCGGGGAGCACTGGGACGTCGACCACCGGCAGGCGGAGCCGTACCTGCACCGGGCGTTCTCGCCCAGCACGGTCGCCTCCGCGGTGGCGGAGCGATTCGGCGCCCAGGGCCCGGTGCAGACCGTCTCCACCGGCTGCACCTCCGGCCTCGACGCGGTCGGGTACGCCTTCCACACCGTCGAGGAGGGCCGGGCGGACATCTGCATAGCGGGTGCCTCCGACTCCCCGATCTCCCCGATCACCATGGCCTGCTTCGACGCGATCAAGGCCACGTCCCCCAACAACGACGACCCCGCCCACGCCTCCCGGCCCTTCGACAACAACCGTGACGGCTTCGTCATGGGCGAGGGCGGCGCGGTGCTCGTCCTGGAGGAACTGGAACACGCCCGGGCCCGCGGCGCCCACGTGTACTGCGAACTGGGCGGCTACGCCACCTTCGGCAACGCCTACCACATGACCGGCCTGACCAGCGAGGGCCTGGAGATGGCGCGAGCCATCGAACTGGCCCTCGACCACGCCCGGCTGGACCCGACGGCGATCGACTACGTCAACGCCCACGGCTCCGGCACCCGGCAGAACGACCGCCACGAGACGGCGGCCGTGAAGCGGGCGCTCGGCCCGCACGCCTACGACACCCCGATGAGCTCCATCAAGTCGATGGTGGGCCACTCCCTCGGCGCGATCGGGGCGATCGAGGTCGTCGCCTGTGTGCTGGCCCTGGCCGAGCAGGTCGTACCGCCGACCGCCAACTACGACACCCCCGACCCCGAGTGCGACCTGGACTACGTCCCGCGTGTCGCCCGCGAACGGAAGCTCTCCGGCGTCCTGTCCGTGGGCAGCGGGTTCGGGGGCTTCCAGTCCGCCGTGGTCCTGACCCGGACGAGGGAGAGGACACCATGAGCGAACCGCACGACCGGCGCGCGGTCATCACCGGCATCGGGGTGGTCGCGCCGAACGGCACCAGCACCGACACCTTCTGGAAGGCCACCCAGGAAGGCCTCAGCGTCCTCGGCCCGGTCACCCGCGAGGGCTGCGAGCACCTTCCGCTGAAGGTGGCCGGCGAGGTCCGCGGCTTCGATCCGGCGGCGACGATCGAGGAGCGCTTCCTCGTCCAGACCGACCGGTTCACGCACTTCGCCATGGCCGCGGCCGACTTCGCCCTGGACGACGCACGGCTCGGGCAGGCCGACGCCGCCGAGGCGCCCTACTCCATCGGCGTGGTGACGGCGGCCGGTTCCGGGGGTGGCGCGTTCGGCCAGCGCGAACTGCAGCAGCTGTGGAGCAAGGGCAGCCGGTTCGTCGGCCCCTACCAGTCCATCGCCTGGTTCTACGCCGCCAGCACCGGCCAGATCTCCATCCGCCGCGGGTTGAAGGGCCCCTGTTCGGTCGTCGCCTCCGACGAGGCCGGCGGACTGGACGCCCTGGCGCACGCGGCACGGGCGGTACGGCGCGGCACCGACGTGATCGTGGCCGGTTCCACCGAGGCGCCGCTGGCGCCGTACTCGGTGGTGTGCCAGCTCGGTTACGAGGAGCTGAGCACCGTCGCCGACCCGTCCCGCGCCTACCGGCCGTTCACCGAGGACGCCTGCGGGTTCGTGCCGGCCGAGGGCGGGGCGATGCTCGTGGTGGAGGCGGAGACGGCGGCCCGGGAACGCGGTGCGGACATCCGTGCCCACCTCGCGGGACACGCGGCGACCTTCACCGGCGCCTCCCGCTGGGCGGAGTCCCGCGAAGGGCTCGCCCAGGCGATCCGCGGCGCCCTGGCCGACGCGGACCGCGCCCCGGAGGAGATCGACGTCGTCTTCGCCGACGCCCTCGGGGTACCGGAGGCCGACCGCGCCGAGGCGCTGGCCATCGCCGACGTCCTCGGCGCGCACGGCCGGCGCGTGCCCGTCACGGCGCCCAAGACCGGGACGGGCCGCGGCTACTGCGCGGCACCGGTGCTGGACACCGCGGCCGCCGTGCTCGCACTGGAGCACGGCCTGATCCCGCCCACCCCGGGTGTCGTCGCCGCCTGCTACGACCTCGACCTCGTGACCGGCCGCGCCCGCCCCGCCGAGTTGCGTACGGCGCTGGTCCTCAGCCGGGGCCTCATGGGGTCCAACTCGGCACTCGTCGTCCGCCACGGCGCCGGCGGGTGAGCCGCACCCCCGCCCTCCCAGCAGCACACCAGCAGCAAAGGAGAAGGAATCGCCATGAGTGACCGCATCACCGTGGAAGAGCTGTCCGAACTCATGAAGAAGGCCGCCGGAGTCACCGTCTCCGCGGAGGAGCTCCAGCAGCGGTACGACTCCGGCTTCGACGCCCTCGGCGTCGACTCGCTCGGCCTGCTCGGCATCGTCGGCGAGCTGGAGAACCGGCACGGGGCC
Organism: Streptomyces sp. Y20; assembly: GCF_043195475.1. Taxonomy (NCBI): domain Bacteria; kingdom Bacillati; phylum Actinomycetota; class Actinomycetes; order Kitasatosporales; family Streptomycetaceae; genus Streptomyces; species Streptomyces sp. Y20. The sequence goes on along the minus strand of NZ_JBIDDP010000014.1, from coordinate 121,213 downwards.
CCCATGCCCACCGACGCGGAGCGTTCCAGGACGCCCCGCCAGTTCCTCGACCTCGTCAACAGCGCACTGCCCGCGGGAGCCTGACATGACCGGACACACCCAGAACGAGATCACCATCGCGGCACCCGTCGACCTGGTCTGGGACATGACCAACGACGTCGCGAACTGGCCGCGGCTGTTCAGCGAGTACGCCCGGGCCGACATCCTCTCCCAGGAGGGGAACAAGGTCACCTTCCGTCTCACCATGCACCCCGACGAGAACGGCACGGTGTGGAGCTGGGTCTCGGAACGGGAGACCGACCGTGACCGGCTGAGCGTCACGGCCCGCCGCATCGAGACCGGCCCCTTCGCCCACATGGACATCCGCTGGGAGTACGAGGAGGTCCCGGAAGGCACCCGGATGATCTGGACGCAGGACTTCGCGATGAAGCCCGACGCGCCCGTCGACGACGCCTGGATGACCGACAACATCAACAAGAACTCCAAGGTCCAGCTGGCCCTGATCCGGGACCGGATCGAGAAGGCGGCCGCCGGCCACCGGCCCGCCCCGGCCCTGGCCGACTGAGCCGCAGGACAGGAGAAGACCGTGCACCAGGCCCTGATCGTCGCCCGCATGGCCCCGGGCTCCGCCTCCGACATCGCCAAGGTGTTCGCGGAGTCCGACCGGGGAGAGCTGCCGCACCTCGTCGGCGTCGTCCGGCGCAGCCTCTTCCAGTTCGGCGATGTGTACATGCACCTCGTCGAGTCCGAGCGCGAGCCGGGACCCGCCATCGCCAAGGTCACCTCGCACCCCGACTTCGTCGAGGTCAGCGAGCGCCTCTCGGCGTACGTCAGCGCGTACGACCCTCAGACCTGGCGGTCCCCGAAGGACGCGATGGCGCAGCGCTTCTACCTCTGGGAGCGCGACGCCGGAGCGTGAGACCCCCGTCCGGCCACCGGTGCCGGGCCCGCGTCACGACGCGGGCCCGGCACCGGTGTTGCGCGCGGGTGTCCGCTCACGCGGAGACCGTGCAGTCGAACGCGTGCAGATAGGGGTTGACGGGCCGGATGCCACCGACGGTCAGGCCCGCGCCCTCCAGCCGCGCGACCATGCTGGCGGTGGTGTGCTTGGCCCCGCCGACGTTGAGCAGCAGCAGCAGGTCCATGGCGGTGCTGAACCGCATCGACGGGGTGTCGTCGACGAGGTTCTCGATGACCACGACCCGGGTGCCGGGTCCGCCCGCCTCCACCACGTTGCGCAACAGCCTGGTCGTGGACTCGTCGTCCCACTCCAGGATGTTCTTGATGATGTAGACGTCGGCCTCGACCGGGACGGACACACGGACGTCGCCGGGCACGATGCGCGCCCGGCCGGAGAGGTCGCCGCCCTCGCGCAGCCGCGGCACGGCGTTCTCCACCACCCGGGGCAGGTCGAGCAGGTAGCCCCGCATCTCCGGGTACTTGTCCAGCAGGCTCGCCACCACATGGCCCTGACCGCCGCCGAGGTCCGCGACGGACGAGGCGCCGGACAGGTCCAGCAGCGCGGCGACGTCGCGCGCCGACTGCTCGCTGGAGGTGGTCATCGCCCGGTTGAAGACGTCCGCCGACTCGGGGGCGTCCTCGTTCAGGTAGACGAAGAACTCCTTGCCGTAGAGGTCCTCGACGACGTTGCGGCCGGAGCGGACCGCCTCGTCCAGCCTCGGCCAGGCGTCCCAGGTCCACGGCTCGGTGCACCACAGGGAGATGTAGCGCAGGCTGTTCGGGTCGTCCTCGCGCAGCAGCCGGGACATGTCGGTGTGGGCGAAGGTCCCGTCCGGCCGCTCGGTGAAGACGCCGTAGCAGGACAGGGCGCGCAGCAGCCGGCGCAGCGGCTCGGGCTCGGCCCGCACCGCCGCCGCGAGGTGCTCCACGGTCAGGGGTGCGTCGCCGAGCACGTCGGCGACGCCCAGCCGGGCGGCGGCGCGGACGGCGGCGGCACACGCCGCCCCGAACACGAGCTCTCTCAACCGCATCGACGGCGGAGGGGGAGGGGCCGCCCCCTGCCCGGCCGGTGCCGACAGCTCGGGGGATGGTGCGGTCATGTGCCGCCTTCCTTCCTTGTGAGGGTGGGTTCCGGCCGTCCGGTCAGCACAGTCCCGCGGGCTTGGAGGCCCGGCAGGAGTTGCCGTCGAAGGCGTTCCGGCGCTTGGCGGCCTCCTGGTTCACCAGGTCCGCCGGGGCGTTGTTCTCCAGGTGGTTGCCGATGATCCGGTTCCCCTCGCTCGGGGCGCCCACGAAGCTCTTGAACAGGACGATGCCTCCCGACAGCGGGGATCTGCCCGAGTGGCCGATGACGGTGTTCCCGGTCACCAGTGTCTTCTCGGTGCCGGTCAGCACGATGCCGGAGCCCTTCAGGTAGGGCAGCCGGGCGGTCTTCGGGCAGTACTTGTTGTTCCACTCCAGGCGGTTGTCCCGCACCGTCAGGGCGCCCGCCCGCGGTTTGTTCTCGTCGCCGACGACGAACACGCCGGCGCAGTTGGCGGTGAGGTAGTTGTCGCTGACGGTGAGGTTGCGCAGCCGGCGGACGGTGATGCCGATGCGGTTGTCCTCGAGGTGGTTGTGCTGGACCAGCGTGCCCTTGCTGTCGGCAGCGCCCTGCTCGGCCTTGACGTTGTTGGCGAGGAACAGGCCCGCGTCACCGTTGCCCCGGGCGGTGTCCTCCCGGAAGACGCCGCGGGTGGAGTGCTCCTGGGCGATGCCCCACTGCCCGTTGTCGTCGGCGGTCACTCCGCGCACGGTCAGGTGGTCGGTGCCCATGGCCCACAGGCCGGTCCGGGCGAAGCCGGCCACCTTCAGGTCGGCGACGGTGACGTCCCGCAGGGCCTTGTTCTTGCCGCCGACGACACAGATGCCGTTGCCGTTGCCGCGACAGGTGACGGATGCCTTCTTCGATTTCTTGGAGGTCGTGGCGGGTTTCTTCCCGGCCGGCCGGATCACCGTGCGGCGACCGGCGCCGCGCAGGGTCAGTCCCGGTGTCCGCACCGTGACGCTCTCGCGGTAGGTGCCGGCGAGCACGAGCACGGTGTCCCCGGACCGGGCGGCGTTCACCGCCTTCTGGATCGATTCACCCGGATGCACCACGAGGGTCCGGTGTGCGGCCGACGCCGGGGTGGTGCCGGCGAACGTGCCGAGGATGGCCGCGGTGCACGCGAGGTACGAGATATGGCTTTTCTTCACATTCCGAAGGCTAAGAGCGCATGACCCGATCACCTGGTGGATGCTCCGTTCGGCGGCGTGTCCCCCGGAGGCGGGGCAGCGCCCCGCCCGGCGTCCGGGCAACGGCCGTGCGGGCTGCTAGCTTCGCGAGCGGTCCGAGGGCCCCGTCCCGTCCCGTCCCGCCCCGGGGCGGGACGGGGCCATGGCCGCGAGCGGAGGCAACGGTGACCGGTACCCCGGAAGACGCGCACGGTTCGGCAGCCCACCCCCTCCGGCGCCGGGGTTTCCTGGCATCGGCGGCCCTGGTGGCCGCCGCCCAGGTCCCGGCCGCGGATCCGGTGCGGGCCGCCGATCCCGATCCGGCCGGGGGTCCCGATGCGGCCGGGGGTCCCGATGCGGCCGGGGGGCCGGGGCAGCCGGGCGCGCTGCCGGAGTGCGGGCCGCCCGCCGGGTCCGGCTGCCGGTCCGTGGCGGGACTGCTCGCCGTCCCGGAGGCGGACCGCGGGGCCGGCTGGCTCAGGCAGGCCCTGGAGGCGGCCGTGGCACTGGAACTCGCCACGCTCCCGCCCTACCTGTGCGCCTGGTGGTCCGTCCGGGACCGCCGCGGCGAGGCCGCCCGGCTGATCCGGCGCATCATCGGCGACGAGATGTACCACCTGGGCGTGGTCTGCAACCTGCTCGTGGCCGTGGGCGGCCGGCCCCGGATCAGGGAGTCGGCGCCCAGCTATCCCGGCCCGCTGCCCGGCGGTGTGCGCAGCGGGCTGAAGGTGTACCTGTCCGGGCTCACCCGGTCCTTCGTGCACGACGTGATGATGGCGATCGAGGCCCCCGACACACCCCTCACCCGGGCGGCGGACCGCTCGCCCAGCATCGGCGACTTCTACGGCGACGTGCTGAAGGCGTTCCGCGCGGCGGCACCGGAGCTGTCGGCGCGCGGACAGCTGTCCAGCCGTATCGGCTCCGACGAGCTGACGCCGGTCCGCACCCTCGACGACGCCGAGCGCTCCCTCTCGATCGTCAAGGAGCAGGGCGAGGGCACCGCGAGTTCCCCGGCCGACTCCTTCCAGGACGACCATCCGGCGCACTACTACGCCTTCGCCGAGATCTACCACGGCCGGCAGTTGCGCCGCACCGACCACGGCTGGCACTTCACCGGCGCGCCCGTGCCCTTCCCCGACGCCCGCCCCATGGCGCGGGTCCCGGCCGGCGGCTGGCCGCATCCGCCCGAGCGGGCCCGGCAGCTCCTGGACCGTTTCGACGGCACCTACGCCACCGTGCTGGACAAGCTCGACGCGGCCTGGTCCGGGGGCGGTCCGAGCGCCATGGGCGCTGCCGTCCACGCCATGCGCGCGATGGAGGAGCCCGCCGTGGAGCTGATGGAGATCACGATCCCCGGCGCCCCCGGCAACTACGGCCCCCAGTTCCGCCTGCCCTAGAAGGCGCCGGCCCTGGACGACGCAGGCCCCGACAACGCCGGAGGGCGTGCGGGGCCTGACTGTCGTGCGGACCGCCGGTGGCGGTCCGCGGTGGTACGTCGGAGTGCTCAGCGCCCCCGCGATCCGCCCTTGGGCAGCTTCATGCCCTTGGGCATGGGGCCCTTGGGCAGCGGCATGTTGCTCATCAGGTCGCCCAGGGCGCGCAGCCGGTCGTTGGTGGCCGTGACCTGGGGGCCGGTGAGCACGCGCGGCAGCTTCAGCATCGTCGTGCGGAGCTTCTTCAGCTCCACCTGGCCCTCGCCGGTGCCGACGATCAGGTCGTGCACCGGGACGTCCGCGACGATGCGGTTCATCTTCTTCTTCTCGGCGGCCAGCAGGCTCTTCACCCGGTTCGGGTTGCCCTCGGCGACCAGCACGATGCCGGCCTTGCCGACCGCCCGGTGCACCACGTCCTGGCTGCGGTTCATCGCCACCGCCGGAGTGGTCGTCCAGCCGCGGCCGACGTTGTCCAGCACGGCCGCGGCGGCACCCGGCTGGCCCTCCATCTGGCCGAAGGCGGCCCGCTCGGCACGGCGGCCGAACACGACGGCCGTCGCCAGCAGGGCGATCAGCAGACCGAAGACACCCAGGTAGACCGGGTGGCCGATCAGGAAGCCGATCGCGAGGAAGACACCGAGCGTGCCGATGCCGACGGCCGCGAGCACCAGGCCGATCGTCTTGTCGGCCTTGCGGGTCATCTTGTACGTCAGGGCGATCTGCTTCAGTCGCCCGGCATTCGCGGCGTCCGCCGCGGGTTCCTTCCTCGCCATGCCACGAAGTCTACGTGCCCCCGGGAGCGCGGACGACGGCAGTGCCCGGCGCGGGCCGGCGCGGGCGTCAGGAGCGGGTGGCGGCCTGCTCCAGGAACCGCTGCGCCTCGACCCGGTCCTTGGCGCGGCGGCGGTCCTCCAGGACGGAGGTCCAGGCGTTGCGGCGGGCGGTGCGCTGACCGCCGCTCATCAGCAGCGACTCGACGGCCCGCAGGGCGTCGGTGAAGGACGGGATCGCGGTGGCGTGTACCGGCGCGGCCTGCATGGGCGGGGTCCCCCCTGGAAGCGGATGGTGTACGGGGCGTGATACCAGAGTCACTGTTCGGTGTTACCAGGGCGTGTCCGACCGGTCAAACGCCCATGAACCCGAATGCGCCGCCCCGTGAACGGCGACGCGGCCCTGACGTACGCCCTCATCAGCGAGGACGGTCAGGACCGCGTCGGTTCGGCCATTACCGGCCGGTAAGTGCTTGTGCGTGAATTCACACGGCCGCCGGGCGACCTGTCGGACGGCCTGTCAGATGGCCTGTCAGACGGCCTGGGCCGCGCTGTAGGAGCCGCGCTTCTCCACGGCCATCTGGTAGAGGCGGCCGGCGCGGTAGGAGGACCGCACCAGCGGGCCGGACATCACGCCGGAGAAGCCGATCTGCTCGGCCTCCTCCTTCAGCTCCACGAACTCGTGCGGCTTGACCCAGCGTTCCACCGGGTGGTGGCGCACGGACGGACGCAGGTACTGGGTGATGGTGATCAGCTCGCAGCCCGCCTCGTGCAGCTGCTTCAGCGCCTCGCTGACCTCCTCGCGGGTCTCGCCCATGCCGAGGATCAGGTTGGACTTGGTGACCAGGCCGACGTCGCGGGCCTCGGTGATCACCTTGAGGGAGCGCTCGTAGCGGAAACCGGGGCGGATCCGCTTGAAGATGCGCGGGACCGTCTCGACGTTGTGCGCGAAGACCTCGGGCCGGGCGGAGAAGACCTCCGCGAGCTGCTCGGGGACCGCGTTGAAGTCGGGCGCCAGCAGTTCGACCTTGGTCCGGCCGCCCTCCCGGTCCGCCGTCTGGAGGTGGATCTGGCGCACGGTCTCGGCGTACAGCCAGGCGCCGCCGTCCGCCAGGTCATCGCGGGCGACGCCGGTGATGGTGGCGTAGTTCAGGTCCATGGTGACCACGGACTCGCCGACGCGGCGCGGCTCGTCCCGGTCCAGCGCCTCGGGCTTGCCGGTGTCGATCTGGCAGAAGTCGCAGCGCCGGGTGCACTGGTCGCCGCCGATGAGGAAGGTCGCCTCGCGGTCCTCCCAGCACTCGTAGATGTTCGGGCAGCCGGCTTCCTGGCAGACCGTGTGCAGGCCCTCGCTCTTCACGAGGCTCTGCATCTTCGTGTACTCGGGGCCCATTTTCGCCCGGGTCTTGATCCACTCGGGCTTGCGCTCGATGGGGGTCTGGCTGTTGCGGACCTCCAGGCGCAGCATCTTGCGTCCGTCGGGTGCGACTGCGGACACGACCGGCTCCCTAGCGATTGATTCTTCGGCGTTCCCCAGGGTACGCCCGTTGATTTCATGGCCCGGTGCGGGCGCCGTCCTCGGCGGCGGGCCGGCGCTACGCGGGTGCCCTCTCGATGTCCCGCGGCTTGAGGTCCGCGTTCTCCAGGATGTCCCTCAGGTGCTCCTCGACCACCGGCAGGACTTCCTCGACCGTGACCTCGCGGCCCAGCTCGGCCGCGAGCGAGGTGACGCCCGCGTCGCGGATGCCGCACGGGATGATCCGGTCGAACCAGACGTTGTCCGGGTTCACGTTGAAGGAGAAGCCGTGCATCGTGACGCCCTTGGCGACGCGGATGCCGATCGCGGCGATCTTGCGGTCCTCGCGCCGCTGGCCGGCGTTGGAAGGGGCGTACTCCGGGCCGTCGAGGCGGGGGTCGAACTCCTCGTCGGTCAGCCGCGGGTCGAAGTCGAGGGAGAGGCCGCCGAGGGCGGGGCGCCGTTCGACCGGGTCACCGAGCACCCACACGCCGCTGCGGCCCTCCACCCGGGTGGTCTCCAGGCCGAAGTCGGCGCAGGTGCGGATGAGGGCCTCCTCCAGGCGCCGCACGTGCGCGACGACGTCCACCGGGCGGGGCAGTTTCTGGATCGGGTACCCCACCAGCTGGCCCGGTCCGTGCCAGGTGATCTTGCCGCCGCGGTCCACGTCGATGACCGGGGTGCCGTCCAGCGGGCGCTCGTTGTCCTGCGTGCGGCGGCCCGCCGTGTACACCGGGGGGTGTTCCAGGAGGAGCACGGTGTCCGGGACCTCGTCGGCGAACCGGGCCGAGTGCACCCGGCGCTGCTCGTCCCAGGCCTCCTGGTACTCGACGGCATCCGCACCGAACCCCATACGGACGAACCGCAACTCACTCACGGCAAGCGCCTCCCTCAGCGACCGGTGTGTCAGGCGCGTGAAGCGCCCACGCCACTGTACGTCCGACCGGAGTACGTCAGCCCTGCGGGCGTTCCTCACACGATCGGATGAATGCCGGGCGAAAGGTGCGACCGTCCGCTCACTCTCCGCTACATTCGCGCCGTTCGTGAGGCCATATGGGCTGCTCAAAGGCAATCCGGGCACTTCAGAGGCCCGGAAGGCAGGAGACCGCACCACAGATGACGGACCGACCCGCGCAGCGCACCCCCAACCGCCAGCTCGCCGCGCTCATCGCAGAGGCGGGGTTCTCCAACGCGGGTCTGGCTCGTCGGGTCGACCAGCTCGGCCTGGAGCACGGGCTGGACCTCAGATACGACAAGACCTCGGTCACCCGCTGGCTGCGCGGACAGCAGCCGCGCGGCACGACGCCCGCCCTCATCGCCGAGGTGTTCACCCGCCGGCTCGGGCGCCGGCTCAGCGCCCAGGACCTGGGCCTGGACGCGTGCGCGCCGGTATACGCCGGGCTGGAGTTCGCGGCCGGCCCCGAGGAGGCCGTCGACATCGTCAGCGGACTGTGGCGCAAGGACTCCGGCAGCCACGCCGAGCTGCGCAAGATCGCCTTCACCCCGGCCGGGTTGGTCGTGCCCAGCCGGGACTGGCTGATCGGCAAGCCCGACGACCGGGTGGCCCGCGACCCGGCACCCCGGGTACCCGCCCAGGGCCGCCCCGGCGCGGCCAGGCCCCAGCCCCAGCCGCAGCCGGGAGTGCCGGTGCCGCCGCGGGCCCGGGGGACCGGCGGGCCCGGCCACCGGGTCACCGGCGGTGACATTTCCGCCCTCCGCTCGGTCGGCGAACTGTTCCGCACCCTCGACGACCGGTTCGGCGGCGGCCACGCCCGGCAGGCACTGGTGCGCTATCTGGAGCACGAGTGCGAGCCGATGCTCCGCGGCAGCTACGACGAGCAGACCGGCCGCCGGCTGTTCGGCGCCGCCGCCGACCTGACCCGGCTCGCGGGCTGGACGTCGTACGACATCGCCGCGCACGGACTGGCCCAGCGGTACTTCGTGCAGGCCCTGCGGCTCGCGCAGGCGGCCGGCGACCGGGCGTACGGCTCCTTCGTCCTGGTCACGATGAGCCGCCAGGCCGTGTACCTGGGCCACGGCAGGGAGGCCGTGCAGCTGGCGCGGGTCGCCCAGCAGGGCGTCGGCACGGGTGCTCCGCCGGTCGTGCAGGCGCTGCTGCACGCCGCCGAGGCGCGGGCGCACGGCGTCCTGGGCGAGGTGCGGGCGTGCACCGCGGCGCTCGTGCGGGCCGAGCGCGCCCTGGACGCGGCGCGGGCCGGGGACGACGTGCCGTACTGGGCCGCGTTCTTCGACGAGGCGCAGCTCGCCGACGAGTTCGGGCACTGCCACCGCGATCTCCAGCAGTTCCGGGCCGCCGCCCAGCACGCCGAGCGCTCGCTCCGGCTGCGCGCCCCCGCGTACGCCCGCAGCCGCCTGTTCTGCCGGGTCGTCCTGGCCACCGCCCGCCTCGCCCTCGGCGAACTGGACCAGGCCTGCGCGCTCGGCGCGGAGGCCGCCGGCCAGGCGGCCGAGATGCGCTCCGCCCGCGCGGTGGAGTACGTGCGGGACTTCGAACGCCGGCTGGAGCCCTACCGGGACGCGCTCGCGGTCCGCACCTACCGGGAGAAGGTGGCGGCCCTGGGCTGAGCGGGCCCCGACCGGGCCTAGGCCGCCCGCGGCAGCGTCGGGACCGGGTCGGCCCGGTGGAGGGAGGCCGCCATGCCCAGGTCGGAGAGGATCGCCGTCGCCGCCCGGCGGGCGGAGTGCAGAGCGCCCTGGACGGTGCCGGAGTCCCGGTGGTCCCCGCAGACGTACAGACCCGCCAGCAGTCGCACCGGCCGACGGGGATCGTGCGGTGGGCGCATCACCGGGACCGCCTCCGGGGTGTGGTGCACGGCCAGCGTCTCCCAGCGGCGCGTCGAGGTGCCGTAGAGCCGGGCGAGGTGGATGCGGACGGCCGTGTCCACGCCTTGCGGCGGGGTGCCCAGCACGGTCGAGGAGATCAGCGTCCGGCCGGCCGGCGCCCGGCTCGGGTCCACGTTGCTGAGCACCGCCGTGTGCGCCACCGGCCCGCCCCGGTCGGCGTCCAGCAGCAGCGAGGTCCCGGTCGGGAACGCCGCCCCGGGCTCGTCGGTGGTGTGGTGGAGCACGGTCACCGGGTGGAAGTCCGGCACCCTGAGCCCCGGCAGCAGTTCCGCCGCGGCCCGCGCGTCGGTCGCGAGCAGCACCGCCCGGCACCGGATCTCCCCGTGCTCGGCGGTGGCCACGGACGTCGTGGAGACCGAGGTGACCCGCACCCCGGTGCGCACGGTGTCCGGTGGCAGCGCCCGGGACAGCAGCTCGGGCAGCCTCTCCGCGCCGCCCTCGGGCACGCACAGCCGCCCGCTCGCGAAGGCGTGCAGCGCCAGGTCGGCGCACCGGCTGGACGTGATCAGCTCCGGGTCGCACAGCAGCGCGGCGAGCAGCGGGCGCAGGAAGCCCTCGACGGTACGCGCCGGCACCCCGCGCCGGGCGAGGGCCAGCCCGGCCGGCAGCTCGGGGCGCGCCAGCAGGCGTTCGACGGGCGTGGCCGCGATCCGGCCGAGCGCGGCGCCCAGCCGGGCCTGGTCCACGGCGCCGCCCACCGGCGCGCCGGCCCGGCCGGGCGGGGGGACCGTGCCGCGGGGAGTGCCGGCGAGGGCGCGCACCACGTGAAGTGCGCCCCGTGCGCCCCGCGCGCTCCCTCCGGGCGCCGGCGCGCCCGCACGCTGGGTGCGGCCGTCGCGGTGCAGCAGGACGCCCGGCGCGAAGCGGCGCACGGCCAGCGCGCCCGGGGCCGCGGCCAGGCGGAGTTCGGGGTAGGACGTGGACAGCAGCTGTCCGACGCGGTCGAGCCGGAAGCCGTCGACCTTCTCGGTCGACATGCGGCCGCCGACGGACGGGGCGGCCTCCAGGACCGCGGTCGTCAGTCCTGCGCTGGTCAGCCGGTGAGCCGCCGAGAGGCCGGCGACTCCGGCTCCCACGACGACGACGTCCACCTGGTACGCGGGCTCAAGCACGAGGCCCCTCCTGTGGTTGCGCGGCCGGTGGAGACGTCATGCCCCCAACTGGCGTCCGGGATACCGGAGTTCGCGTCGAGGGTAGGGGGCGCGTTCGGTCAGAAGGAGTCGCGCATCAACAGAGCACGGTCGCATAGAGGTCGCATACGGTCACTTTCGTTCGCCCGGGTTGCCAGTCGGCTCATCCCGCCGCACGGATCGCCTCGTCGATGCCCGGGAACGCGAACCGGAACCCCGACTCCAGCAACCGCTTCGGCACCACCCGCTGACTGCCCAGCACATCCCCGGCCATCTCCCCGAGCGCCGCCCGCAGCGCCGGCGCGGGCACCGCGAACACCGCCGGCCGGCGCAGCACCCGGGACATCGCCGCCGTGATCTCACGGTTCGTCAGCGGCTCGGGCGCCGTCAGGTTGACCGGCCCGGACAGCGTGGCGGTGTCCAGGACATGCCGGATCGCGGCGACCTCGTCGTGCAGCGCGATGTACGACCAGTACTGCCGCCCGTCACCCAGCCGCCCCCCGAGCCCCGCCCGGAACAGCGGGAACAGCCGCGCCCACGCCCCGCCGCCCCGGGCCACGACCAGTCCGGTGCGCAGGAACACCGTCCGTACTCCCGCCTCCCGCACGGGGGCCGCCGCCTGCTCCCACTCCACGCACAGCCCGGACAGGAAGCCGTCGCCCGGCGGGGCGTCCTCGTCCACCACCCGGTCGCCGGTATCGCCGTAGAAGCCGATCGCGCTGCCGTTCAGGAACACCCGCGGCGGCTCGGGGAGCGCGGTCACCGCCTCGGCGAGCGCGGCCGTGCCCCGCACCCGGCTGTCCCGCAGCAGCCGCTTGTACTCCGGGGTCCAGCGCCGGTCACCCACCCCGGCCCCCGCCAGGTTGACCACCGCGTCACAGCCGGCCAGCCCGGCCGGGTCGACGTGACTGCGCCCGGGGTCCCAGCGGACCTCGTCCGCCCCCCGGGGCGCACGGCGCACCAGACGTACCACCTCGTGCCCGTCCGCGGTCAGGGACCGCACCAGAGCGCTGCCGATGAGGCCGGAGGCGCCGGCCACCGCGATGCGTGAACGTTCCATGCCCACCAGCATGACCGCACAGCCGCCGGGAAACCCGGTGGGCGCCCCGGACGGCCCGCCGTAGGGTGATCATCATGCCTGAGCTGTCCCTGCGCGCCGCCCGCCCCGAAGACGACGCCGAACTGGCCCGCCTCGACCGGGCCGCCTGGTCCCCCCTGCACGAGGTGGTGCCCGCGCCCGAGCCGCCCTACGCGCCGTTCTTCGAGCGGCACGACCCGCGGGACCACCTGGTCGCCGAGGCCGGCGGGCGCCTCCTCGGCTACATCCGCCTCGTCCGCCCGACCCCGCTCGCCTCCAACGCGCACGTCCTGGCCGTCCAGGGCTTCGTCGTCGCCGAAGAAGCACGCGGGCAGGGAGCCGGGCGCGCCCTGATCCGGGCCGCCGTCGCCGAGGCCCGGGGACGCGGCGCGCGGCGCCTCACCCTGCGCGTCCTCGGGCACAACACCCCGGCGCGCCGGCTCTACGAGTCCGAGGGGTTCGCCGTCGAGGGCGTGCTCCCCGAAGAGTTCTGTCTGGACGGCACGTACGTCGACGACATCCTCATGGGCCGCCGGCTGTGAGCCCCGCCCACCCGGCGGACCGGGCCGCGGCGACCGGCCGCCCTTGTCAGGAACCGACCAGCTCGCCCGTGTCCACCGGCGCCGTCGCCGTGGCCGCGCGCCGGGCGTCGGCCGCCACCTCGGCCGCCGTCAGCGCGTAACCCGTCTCGGCGTCCGAGGTCGAGCGGGCGAAGACCACCCCGAACACCCGGCCGCCCGTCGTCAGCAGCGGGCCGCCGGAGTTGCCCGGCCGGACCGTGGACCGGATCGAGTACACCTCCCGGGTGACCGCGCGGTCGTTGTGGATGTCCTGCCCCAGCGCCCGCACCCGGTTCGCGACCGTCGCCGCCTGGAGGTCCAGGCCCCCGTCCTGCGGATAGCCGGCCACCACCGCCGAGTCCCCGCGTGCCGCGCCCCCGCCGAACCGCAGCACCGGGGCGCGCAGCCCCGGCACGTACAGCACCGCCACGTCCCGGTCGGGGTCGAACAGCACCACCCGGGCCCCGTACGACGGACCGACCCCGCCGACCCGCACGCCCGGGCGGTCGATGCCGGCCACCACGTGCGCGTTGGTCATCACCCGCTCCGGCGCGTACACGAACCCGCTGCCCTCCCGGCCCTCATTGCCCGCGGCTCCCTCGATCTTCACCGAACTCCTGCGGGCCGCCTCCGACGCCGCGGGCGTCACACTGTCACCGGAGGGCCGGGCCACCCGGGCCGTCGACTCGTTCTCGAACGGGTTGAACACCTGCGGGAAACCCGCATCGGCCAGCGCGGACGTCGCCCGCGAGAACCACGCCGGTGTCGTCTCGGGCATCGCCTGCTGCACCGCGCCCAGCAGCGCCGAGTCGCGAATCTGCGTCGTCAGCGTCCGCGCCGGGGCCGCGCCCAGCACGCTCCCCGCCACCCAGGCCACGATCAGCACCGCCACCGCGTTCGCCGCCGCGCCCCCGGCCCCGTCCGCGACCCGCAGCGGCCCCCGGTCCAGCTCCCCGCGCAGCCGCAGCGCCAGCCGGCCCGCCAGCTCGTGCCCCACCATCGCCGGGACCAGCACCGTCAGCACCGCGAGCACCGTCGCCGCCGACGTGCCCCGCTCCACCTGGCCCGTCACCCACGGCAGCACCCACACCCCGACGACGGCGCCGCCCACGAACCCGGCCAGCGAGACGCATCCGGCCACCAGTCCGCGCCGGTAACCGGACACCGCGTACACGACGATCACCAGCGCGAGCAGCAGGTCGAGCAGATCCACGCCAGCCGCCTCCCTCTCGGACCCCTCCGCACGGCCGGGACGGGTCCGCCGGCCGGCCACCCGTGCGTGAGCGCACCCGGCGGCGAAACCGGCTCACGTACGTGTGTACCCCGGAAACGCCCCGGACCCGGGCAATGGTTCCGGCGGACGGTCCGGGGCCGGCCGCCCTGCTCCACGGCGGGGCCCACCCCCGCAGCGACGCCACAGGCGGCGCGCGGCCCGCCGCGAGCCCCGCGCCTACGGCCGTGCACGACACGAACCGACCGGATGCGGGGACCGTCACCAGCGGCAGCCGCACCGGCCCGCGAGTCCACGCCTCGGGCCGTGCGGCACCGAGCCCGTGCGGCCCGACACGGCCCCGCCGCACCACGCCGCGTCGTCGGCCGTACCGCCGCACGCACCGCTGCCGGGTCAGTCCTTGAACCGCTCCCACAGCCGCGGGTACCGCTGCGCGAGCGCCCGCTCGTCCTCCAGGTCCACCGGCGTGCCCTCGGGTTCCGCGGGCGCCGGGGTGATGCCCAGATCGGGCGCGACGGTCCCGGTCAGCTGCTCGTACGCCTCGTCCGCCGCGTACCCCAGCTCCTCGCCGTCGCCGTCGATCTCCTCGTCGAACTCGCCCAGCAGCCCGGCCAGCGCGTCCGGATCGTGCAGGGCGCCCTCGAAGACCTCCCGGCCCTGGCCGATCAGCCAGCACCGGAAGAAGTCGAACGCGTCGTCGCTGCACCCGTCCAGCAGCACCCAGGCCGCGCCCCACAGGTCCCACCGGTAGGCGCGGTTGTAGCGGGCCTCGAAGTGGCGGGCGAAGTCCAGGACGAGATCGGGGTCCAGCCGGAGCAGCCGTTCCACGAGCAGGTCGGCCTGCTCCTCGGGGTCGCCCCCGGCGGCCTCGCGGGCGGCGTCGATCAGCTCCCAGAACTCCGTCTCGTCCATCACGCCACCAGCATCGGGCCTCGGCCGGTGGGCCGCACGTGGAGTACCGCGGATCGTTACCCGCCGTCCACCCGCCCGTACAGTTGTGCGAGCCGGGCCGCGTCGGCCGCGCACCGCTCCCGCAGGCTCGCCGGAGCCAGTACCTCCGCCTCCGGCCCGAGCGCCGTGAGCTGGGCGTGCGCGACCTCCTCCGACTCCACGGGCAGCGTCACCGTCACCCACCCCTCGGCGTCCGGGGCCCCCACGTCCTCCAGCGCGCGCCGCGCGGAGAGCGGGTCGACGGCGTGCGGCAGCCCGCGCAGGCCCCGCGGGGACAGCCGTACGACGACCTCGGCGCGCAGGATCGACAGCGCGAAGCGCTCCGCCTGGTCCGCCCAGTGGGTGGGCAGGTCGAAGTCCGGGTCGCGGGCGAACCGCTCACCGAGGGCGTCGACGGTGTCGAACCGGTCGACGCGGTACGTCCGCGGGGAGCCGCCGTCGGCCACCCGCGCGCACAGGTACCAGACGCCCGCCTTCAGCACGAGCCCGTACGGCTCCAGCCGCCGCTTCACGGCACTCTCCCCGCGCCGGTAGACCGCGTCGATCCGCCGGTCGTCCCACACCGCCTCCGCGATCACGGGCAGCCGGTCGGGCGTCACCGGCTCCCGGAACCAGGCCGGGGCGTCCAGGTGAAACCGCTGGGCGGCGCCGTCCGGGGCGTCCCGCAGCGAGGGCAGCAGCGCGGCCGCCACCTTCAGCCGGGCCGCCGAGGCGGTGTCCTCCAGCCCCATGTCCCGCAGCGCGCCCGGCACCCCGCTCAGGAACAACGCCTCCACCTCGCCGCGCGCCAGACCCGTCAGCCGCGTCCGGTACCCGCCGGCCAGCCGGTATCCACCGGCCCGCCCGCGGTCGGCGTACACCGGCACCCCGGCCTCCGACAGCGCCTGCGCGTCCCGCGCCACGGTCCGCTCCGACACCTCCAGCTCCCGCGCGAGTTCGGCGGCGGTCATGGCGGGCCGGGACTGGAGCAGGAGAACCATTCTGATGAGCCGGGCCGCACGCATGGACTCATGATGCCGGAGCCGACCGACAGCGGGGACGGCCACGGTCCGCCGCCGGCCGGTCACCGCCGCGCGGGCCGGGCGCCGTCACGGCGGAGGACGAAAGCGGCGGAGGACGAACGCGGCGGAGGACGAAAGCGCGGCGGACCGGGGACGCGACAGGCGTCCCCGGTCCGCCGCGACGGCGGTGCCCGGTCTCTACAGACCGTACTTCTCGCGGGCCTCCTTGACGGCCGTGGCCTTCACCTCGCCGCGGCGGGCGAGCTGGGCCAGGGCCGCGACGACGATCGACGGGGCGTCGATGCCGAAGTGGCGGCGGGCGGCCTCGCGGGTGTCCGACAGACCGAAGCCGTCGGCGCCCAAGGACGAGTAGTCCTGCTCGACCCACTGCGCGATCTGGTCGGGAACCTGGCGCATGTAGTCGGACACGGCCAGCACCGGCCCCTCGGCGCCCTGGAGCGCCTGGCGGACGAACGGCACCCGCTCCTCGCCGCGCAGCAGCGCCGCGTCGGCCTCCAGCGCGTCCCGGCGCAGCTCGGTCCAGGAGGTCGCCGACCACACGTCGGCGGCGACGCCCCAGTCCTCGGCGAGCATCCGCTGCGCCCGCAGGGCCCAGTGGATCGCCGTACCGGAGCCGAGCAGCTGGAGGCGCGGGGCGTCGGCGGGCACGGCCACGCCCGCGGACTCGGCGGTGTTGAAGCGGTACAGGCCCTTGACGATGCCCTCGTCGATGCCCAGGCCCTGCGGCTTGGCGGGCTGCGGCAGCGGCTCGTTGTAGACCGTCAGGTAGTAGAAGACGTTCTGGTCCTCCTCCGGCCTCGCCTCGCCGTACATCCGGCGCAGACCCTCGCGGACGATCACCGCGATCTCGTAGGCGAACGCGGGGTCGTAGCTCAGGGCGGCCGGGTTGGTGGCGGCGATGACCGGGGAGTGCCCGTCGGCGTGCTGGAGGCCCTCACCCGTCAGGGTGGTGCGGCCGGCCGTCGCGCCGACGAGGAAGCCGCGGCCGAGCTGGTCGCCGAGCTGCCACATCTGGTCGGCGGTGCGCTGCCAGCCGAACATCGAGTAGAAGATGTAGAACGGGATCATCGCCTCGCCGTGCGTCGCGTACGCGGTCGACGCGGCGATGAAGTCGGCCATGGAACCGGCCTCGGTGATCCCCTCGTTGAGGATCTGGCCGTTCTCGGCCTCCTTGTAGTACATCAGCTGGTCGCGGTCGACCGGCTCGTACGTCTGGCCCTTGGGGGAGTAGATGCCCAGGGACGGGAACAGCGACTCCATGCCGAAGGTGCGCGCCTCGTCGGGGACGATCGGCACCCAGCGCCGGCCCGTCTCCTTGTCGCGGACCAGGTCCTTGACCAGGCGGACGAAGGCCATGGTGGTGGCCACGTTCTGGGAGCCGGAGCCCTTGTCGAAGGAGGCGAAGGCCTTCTCGGCGGGGGCGGGCAGCGGGGCCACCGCGTGGGTGCGGCGGGCGGGGGCCGGGCCGCCGAGGGCCGCCCGGCGCTCCTGGAGGTAGCGGACCTCGGGGGAGTCGGCGCCCGGGTGGCCGTAGGGGACCACGCCGTCGACGAAGTCGCTGTCCTTGATGGGCAGCTCCAGCAGGTCGCGCATCGCCTTGAACTCGTCCACCGAGAGCTTCTTCATCTGGTGGTTGGCGTTCTTCGACGCGAAGCCCTCGCCGAGGGTGTGGCCCTTGACCGTCTGGGCCAGGATCACGGTCGGCGCGCCCTTGTGCTCGACGGCGGCCTTGTACGCGGCGTACACCTTGCGGGACTCGTGACCGCCGCGCGAGAGGTGGAAGCACTCGAGGATCTTGTCGTCGCTGAGCAGCTTCGCCATCTCCGCCAGCGCCGGGTCGGCGCCGAAGAAGTCCTGCCGGATGTAGGCGGCGTCGCGGGTCTGGTACGTCTGGACCTGCGCGTCCGGTACCTGGCGCAGCCGGCGTACCAGTGCGCCCGTGGTGTCCAGCTGGAACAGCTCGTCCCAGGCGGAGCCCCACAGCGTCTTGACGACGTTCCAGCCGGCGCCGCGGAACTGGGCCTCCAGCTCCTGCACGATCTTGAAGTTGGCGCGGACCGGGCCGTCGAGGCGCTGGAGGTTGCAGTTGATGACGAAGGTGAGGTTGTCCAGTTCCTCACGGGCGGCGAGCGCGAGGGCCGCCGTCGACTCCGGCTCGTCCATCTCGCCGTCGCCGAGGAACGCCCATACGTGCGAGGCGGAGACGTCCTTGATGCGCCGGTTGGTCAGGTAGCGGTTGAAGCGCGCCTGGTAGATCGCCGAGAGCGGGCCGAGGCCCATCGACACCGTCGGGAACTCCCACAGCCAGGGCAGCCGGCGCGGGTGCGGGTACGACGGCAGGCCGCTGCCGCCGGCCTCCTGGCGGAAGTTGTCCAGGTGGTGCTCGTCCAGGCGGCCGTCGAGGAAGGCGCGGGCGTAGATGCCGGGGGAGGCGTGGCCCTGGATGTACAGCTGGTCGCCGGAGCCGTCGCCCTCCTTGCCCTTGAAGAAGTGGTTGAAGCCGGTCTCGTACAGCCAGGCCGCGGAGGCGAAGGTGGCGATGTGGCCGCCGACGCCGTGCTTCGCGCCGCGGGTCACCATGGCGGCCGCGTTCCAGCGGTTCCAGGCGGTGATCCGGGCTTCCATCTCCGGGTCGCCGGGCACGGAGGGCTCGGCGGCGGTCGGGATGGTGTTGACGTAGTCGGTCTCGAGAAGCTTCGGCAGCGCGATGCCACCCGCCTCGGCGCGCTCCAGCGTGCGGCGCATCAGGTACGCGGCGCGGTGCGGTCCGGCCTCCCGGGCGACGGCGTCCAGGGAGGCCTGCCATTCGGCGGTCTCCTCCGGGTCGCGGTCCGGGAGCTGGTCGAGCGCGCTCGGCTGGATGGCCTGGGGGTCGGTCATGTCGCCGCCTTCCTCGGTCGAAGGGGGTTCCCTCATCGGTAAGGGTTCGGGGTTGCCCTTGGTCTTTGGCAGGACAGGGCAGCGGACTCCGGTAGAAGTCCGTCGGCGACTGTAACTCCCTGATCGATGATCGATCAAAGGGTTGAGTGCGAAAACCTCTTGATTTGAAGAAAGTCGGCACGCGGTGCCTCCGGTACTGGCACCCGGTGACGCGTTCCGGAGGAGTTTTCGCAGGTGAGCGGCGGAATGCTCGGGTGCGTCAGGCGCGCGGGGCGCAGCCCAGGACGTGCGCCTTCACCAGCTCCGCGATCCGCGGATCCCGGCGCTTGAACGCCTGCACCAGCTCCTCGTGCTCCTCCGCGTACGACTGCTGGACCGTGCCCAGCCAGCGGATGGACAGCGCCGTGAAGACCTCGATGCCCAGGCCCTCCCACGTGTGCAGCAGCACGGAGTTCCGCGCCGCGCGCACCAGCTCACGGTGGAAGCCGACCGTGTGGCGCACCTGCGCCGTGCCGTCGCCCTCGCGGTCGGCCTCGTACAGGGCCAGCACGTGCGGCTCCAGCGCCGAGCAGTCCTCCGCGAGCCGCTCCACGGCCAGCTCCGCGGCGATGGCTTCCAGGCCCGCCCGGACCGGATAGCTCTCCTCCAGGTCGGCCGCGCTCAGATTGCGGACGCGTACGCCCTTGTTCGGGGCCGACTCGATCAGGCGCAGGGACTCCAGCTCGCGCAGGGCCTCGCGGACCGGGGTCTGGCTGACCTCCAGCTCGGTGGCGATCCGGCGCTCCACGATGCGCTCACCCGGCTGCCAGCGCCCGCTGACGATTCCCTCCACGATGTGCTCGCGGATCTGTTCGCGCAGCGAGTGGACGACGGGCGCGGTCATGAGGGCTCCTTCGGGAGGGCTGACGTGTAGACAATACGGCGGGTCCGCTCCGTAGGCAGGGCGCGCGGGGGTGCTTTGGCGCAGGTGAGACGAGGCGCACACGGTGTGTGCGCCCCCCAACGCCGGTGCCCCCGCCCGGACCTTCCCGGGCGGGGGCACCAGCGTGTGGCGGCCGGTCGGCGCTACAGGCCCAGCTCGACCTCGAACTCGCCCGCCTCCAGGATCGCCTTGACCGCCGTCAGGTAGCGGGCCGCGTCGGCACCGTCCACCAGCCGGTGGTCGTAGGAGAGGGTCAGGTAGGTCATGTCGCGAACGCCGATGACCGTGCCCTCCTCGGTCTCGATGACGGCCGGACGCTTGACCGTGGCACCGATGCCGAGGATCGCGACCTGGTTCGGCGGCACGATGATCGTGTCGAACAGCGCGCCGCGCGAACCGGTGTTGGAGATGGTGAAGGTCGCGCCGGACAGCTCGTCCGGGGTGATCTTGTTGGCGCGGACCTTGCCCGCCAGCTCCGCCGTGGCCTTCGCGATGCCGGCGATGTTGAGGTCGCCCGCGTGCTTGATGACCGGGGTCATCAAGCCCTTCTCGGAGTCCACCGCGATACCGACGCTCTCGGTGTCGAAGTAGGTGATCGTGCCCTCGGCCTCGTTGATCCGGGCGTTGATGACCGGGTGGGCCTTCAGCGCCTGGGCCGCCGCCTTGACGAAGAACGGCATCGGGGAGAGCTTGACGCCCTCGCGCGCGGCGAAGGAGTCCTTGGCCAGGGCGCGCAGGCGCATCAGGCGGGTGACGTCGACCTCGACGACCGACGACAGCTGGGCCTGCTCGTGCAGCGCCTTGACCATGTTGTCGCCGATGACCTTGCGGATGCGGGGCATCTTGACGGTCTGGCCGCGCAGCGGGGATGCCTCCAGGGCGGGGGCCTTCTTCGCGGCGGGCGCGGCGGCGGCAGCGGCCGGAGCCGCGGCGGCCTTCGCGGCCTCGGCGGCGGCGATGACGTCCTGCTTGCGGATGCGGCCGCCGACGCCGGTGCCCTTGACGCCGGACAGGTCGACGTTGTTCTCCGCGGCGAGCTTGCGCACCAGCGGGGTCACGTACGCGCCCTCGTCGCTCGCCTGGGCGGCGGGCGCCGGTGCGGCCGGAGCGGCGGCCGGGGCGGGCGCGGGAGCCGGGGCGGACGGCACCGGGTCGGGGGCCGGGGCCGTGACCTGCTGCGGAGCCGGGGCCGTCGGCGCCTGCGGGGCGGCCGGGGCCGGAGCGGGAGCAGGAGCCGGGGCGGGCGCCGGGGCCGGGGCCGGGGCAGCGGCGGCGGGCTCCGCGGCCGGGGCGGCCGGAGCCGGGGCGGCGGCAGGAGCGGCGCCCGGCGCGCCGATGACGGCGAGCTTGGCGCCGACCTCGGCGGTCTCGTCCTCGTTCACCACGATCTCCAGCAGCACGCCGGAGGCGGGCGCCGGGATCTCGGTGTCGACCTTGTCCGTGGAGACCTCGAGCAGCGGCTCGTCGGCCTCGACGGAGTCGCCCACCGACTTCAGCCAGCGGGTGACGGTGCCCTCGGTGACGGACTCACCGAGCGCGGGCAGGACCACGTCCGTGCCCTCGGCGGACGAACCACCGGCGGCGGCCTCGGCCGTCGGGGCCGGGGCGGGGGCGGCCTGCTCCGTGGAGGGAGCGGCCTGGGCGGCCGGGACGGCCGCCTCGGTCTGCGCCGGCTCGGGCTCGGCGGCCGGCTCGGGCTCGGCGGCGGGTGCCGGGGCGGCGGCGGGCGCGCCCGTGCCGTCGTCGATCACGGCCAGCTCGGCGCCGACCTCGACGGTCTCGTCCTCGGCGACCTTGATGGAGGCCAGCACGCCGGCGGCGGGCGAGGGGATCTCGGTGTCGACCTTGTCCGTCGACACCTCGAGCAGCGGCTCGTCGGCCTCGACGCGCTCTCCCTCGGCCTTCAGCCAGCGGGTGACAGTGCCCTCGGTGACGCTCTCACCGAGCGCCGGAAGGGTTACGGAAACCGCCATGGTTTCGGTTGCTCCTAACGAATTGCGGAAGTCTGTGTCGTCGCGCCCGTGACCGAAGGCTCAGTCGTGGGAGTGCAGCGGCTTGCCGGCCAGCGCCAGGTGGGCCTCGCCCATCGCCTCGTTCTGCGTCGGGTGGGCGTGGATGAGCTGGGCGACCTCGGCCGGCAGCGCCTCCCAGTTGTAGATCAGCTGGGCCTCGCCCACCTGCTCGCCCATGCGGTCGCCGACCATGTGGACGCCGACCACGGCACCGTCCTTCACCTGGACGAGCTTGATCTCGCCCGAGGTGTTCAGGATCTTGCTCTTGCCGTTGCCCGCCAGGTTGTACTTCAGAGCGACGACCTTGTCCGCGCCGTAGATCTCCTTGGCCTTGGCCTCGGTGATGCCCACGGAGGCGACCTCCGGGTGGCAGTACGTCACCCGCGGCACGCCGTCGTAGTCGATCGGGACGGTCTTGAGGCCGGCCAGACGCTCCGCCACCAGGATGCCCTCGGCGAAGCCGACATGCGCGAGCTGGAGCGTCGGGACCAGGTCACCGACGGCGGAGATGGTCGGGACGTTGGTCCGCATGTACTCGTCGACGAGGACGTAACCGCGGTCCATGGCGACCCCGGCCTCCTCGTAGCCCAGGTTCTGGGAGACCGGGCCGCGGCCGACGGCGACGAGGAGGACCTCGGCCTCGAACTCCTTGCCGTCCGCCAGGGTGACCTTGACGCCGTCCTGGGTGTACTCGGACTTCTCGAAGAAGGTGCCCAGGTTGAACTTGATGCCGCGCTTGCGGAACGCGCGCTCCAGCAGCTTCGAGGAGTTCTCGTCCTCGACCGGGACGAGGTGCTTCAGGCCCTCGATGACGGTGACGTCCGCGCCGAAGGACTTCCACGCCGAGGCGAACTCGACGCCGATGACGCCGCCGCCCAGGATGATCGCGGACTTCGGCACGCGGTCCAGGACGAGGGCGTGGTCGGAGGAGATGACCCGGTCGCCGTCGATCTCCAGGCCCGGCAGCGACTTCGGCACGGAGCCGGTCGCCAGCAGGACGTGGCGGCCCTGGACCCGCTGACCGTTGACGTCGACGGAGGTGGGGGAGGACAGCCGGCCCTCGCCCTCGATGTACGTCACCTTGCGGGACGCGATCAGACCCTGGAGCCCCTTGTACAGGCCGGCGACGACACCGTCCTTGTACTTGTGGACGGCCGGGACGTCGATGCCCTCGAAGGTGGCCTTGACACCGAACTGCTCGCTCTCGCGGGCCTGGTCGGCGATCTCGCCCGCGTGCAGCAGGGCCTTGGTGGGGATGCAGCCCCGGTGCAGGCAGGTGCCGCCGACCTTGTCCTTCTCGATCAGAGCGACGTCCAGGCCCAGCTGCGCCCCGCGCAGGGCCGCGGCGTAACCACCGCTGCCACCGCCGAGGATCACTAGGTCGAAAACGGTGCTGGCGTCGTTCGCCACGTCACGTCCTCCATGCATGTGTGCCGCGCGCCGGGCACCCTGTCCCTTCGGGAGGTGACCGGCCGGTCGGCTGGTGTGCGGCCGCTTGATGCTTCGGCCCTTCGGTGGGGGCCCTGTCCTGCCGGGCTCCATCTTTGCACTTGTTCGAGGCGGACGAGACGCCGGGCCGTGGTGTGACGCACCCCACGTCCCCCGGGAGGCGCGGGGCACACGGAAGGGGCGCGGGGAACCGTGCGAACGGCTCCCCGCGCCCCGCGGGCCCGCGCCCGGCGGATCGCGCCGGGCGGTCAGGCGGGCATCAGCCGAGGTCGCCCGCGGCCGTCAGCTCCGCCAGCCGCACCAGCGTCCGCACGGCCGTGCCCGTGCCGCCCTTGGGGGTGTAACCGAACGGGCCGCCCTCGTTGAACGCGGGGCCGGCGATGTCCAGGTGCGCCCAGGCGATGTCCTCGCCCACGAACTCGCGCAGGAACAGGCCGGCGACCAGCCCGCCGCCCCAGCGCTCGCCCATGTTCGCGATGTCGGCCACGGGCGAGTCCATGCCCTTGCGCAGGTGCTCCGGCAGCGGCATCGGCCAGGCCGGCTCGCCGACCTCCTCGGCCGCCTCGTACACGGCGGAGCGGAACGCCTCGTCGTTGGCCATGACGCCGAAGGTCCGGCTGCCCAGCGCCAGCATCATCGCGCCGGTCAGGGTGGCGACGTCCACGATCGCGTCCGGGTTCTCCTGCGAGGCCGCCCACAGCGCGTCGGCGAGGACGAGGCGGCCCTCGGCGTCGGTGTTGAGGACCTCGACGGTCTTGCCGCTGTACATGCGCAGCACGTCACCCGGACGGACGGCGGAACCCGAGGGCATGTTCTCGGCCAGCGCCAGCCAGCCGGTGACGTTGACGGCGAGGCCCAGGCGGGCGGCGGCGACGACCGCGGCGAACACCGCGGCCGCACCCGCCATGTCGCACTTCATCGTCTCGTTGTGCCCGGCCGGCTTCAGCGAGATGCCGCCGGAGTCGTAGGTGATGCCCTTGCCGACGAAGGCCAGGTGCTTGTCCGCATCGGGGTGCGTGTACGACAGCTTCACCAGGCGCGGGGGCGCCTCCGAGCCGCCGCCGACGCCGAGGATGCCGCCGTAGCCGCCCTTGAGCAGCGCCTTCTCGTCGAGCACCTGCACCTTGAGGCCGTGCTCCTTGGCCGCGGTCTGCGCGATGCCGGCGAAGTCGGCGGGGGTGAGGTCGTTCGGCGGCGTGTTGACCAGGTCGCGGGCGCGGTTCAGCTCCTCGCAGATCGCGACCGCGCGGGCGAGCGCGCCCTTGTGGGCGGCGTCGCGCGGCTTGCCGCCGAGCAGCGTGGCCTCGGCCAGCGGCGCCTTGCCGTTCTTGGCCTTCGGGTCCTCGGCGCCGGCCTTGTAGGTGTCGAAGGAGTACGCGCCGAGCAGCACGCCCTCGCCGATCGCCTCGACGGCGCCGGGGCCGTCGACGGGCAGTGCGAACGCGGCCTTCCGCGCCCCGGCGAGCGCCCGGGCGGCCACGCCGGCCCCCCTGCGCAGCGCCTCGGCGTCGTAACCGGCCTCGGCGTCCTCGGCGTCCTCGGCGTCCTCGGCGTCCTCGGCGTCCTCGGTCCCGGGCTCGGCGCCCAGGCCCACCGCCACCACGAGCGGGGCCCGGAAGCCGGCCGGGGAGGGCAGCTTGGTCAGCTCGCCCTCGGCACCCGAGGCGCCGAGGGTCTCCAGGAGGCCGGCCAGCTTGCCGTCGTACGCCTCGTTCAAGGCCTCGGCGCCCGGCGCGAGGACGGGCCCCTGGGCGCCCTTGGCGACACCGATCACGATCGCGTCGGCCCGCAGGCCGGGCGCCGCGGCGGTGCTGAGAGTCAGAGCAGTCACGGTGGTGAGATCTCGCTTCCGATGTGAAGTTGCTGTGGCCGATATGGGGTGGGTCGACCGGGCCCGGGAGCCGACCCTAGGTCCAGGCCTGGAGGCGGGTGGCACCGGGGCCTTCACCCTGTCGGCGAACACCCGGGACGAGACTACGCGCGTACCCCCGTTCGCTCATTCCTTCGGGCGTTCACCCGCGCGTGGCGTCATGGCCACTTCCCGCCCCGCGCACACGTGACCTGAGCCACACTCGGCGGGTTCCGGCGGGGTGACGACCCACGGTTCGCAAGATTGCCACCGATCCGCCACGGGCTCACCGCGGCGGGTCCCCTGGGGGAGGAACCTGTCATGGCCCACCGCGCGCACCGCTGGAGAGCGGCCGGCGTCACCGTCACGGCCGCGGGACTGTTCACGCTGGGGCTCGCCGCACCCGGCGCCTCGGCCGCGGCCGTGCCACGCGTCGACCTGCGGGTGCTGGTCGTCGACGACGGCGCGGGCCCGGCCGGCGCGATCGCCGCCCAGCTGCGGAGCGAGGGCGTCCCGTACACCCTGCTCGACCTCGGCGACTCCGGGCGCCCCACGATCACCGGCGCCTTCCTGAGCGACACCGCCGGCGGCCGGCCCCGGGCCAGGTTCCAGGGTGTCGTCCTGCCGGACGAGGCCCCGTTCGGCGCGGACTCCGCCGAGCGGACGGCCCTGGAGGCGTACGAGAGGACCTACGGCATCCCGCAGGTCGACGCCTACACCTGGGCCCACCCCGGGGTCGGGCTCGACTACGCCGACCACGACGGGTACATCGGCCCGCTGGACGGCCGCGAGGCCGCCGTCACCCCGGCCGGCCGGACGGGCCCCTTCGGCTATCTGCGGGGCTCCTTCTCCTTCGAGGACAACACGCCCTCGGCGGATGAGAGTTACGGCTTCGTCGCCCAGCCCCGCACCGGCTTCACCAGCTACGTCGACACCACCGTGCCCGGCGGTTCCGGCACCGGCACCCTGCTCGGCGAGTACGCGCACGACGGCCGTCGCGAGCTGGTCGTCACCTTCGCCTACAACCAGTACCAGCAGCAGTTCCGGGTACTGGCCCGCGGCATGGTCGAGTGGCTCACCCAGGGCGTGCACCTCGGACAGGCCCACGACTACTTCGCCGTCCACGTCGACGACGTCCTCGCGCCCGACGCCCGCTGGGACACCGGGCGCAACTGCACGCCCGGCGACATCGACTGCGCGGGCGGCGGCGAGGACACCGGGACACCGATCCGCATGACCGCGGCCGACGCCCGGTACGCGGCCCAGTGGGAGAAGAGCCACGGCTTCACCCTCGACCTGGCGTTCAACGCGGGCGCCGGCGAGCAGTGGAGGAGCGGGAACGGCGGCAAGGACCCGCTCGCCGACCAGCTGCTGGAGGACAAGGCCGCCTACCGCTGGGTGAACCACACCTACACCCACCTCTTCCTCGGCTGCGTCCAGGACACCTCGGCCGTGCCGTGGAGCTGCGCGAAGAACGCCGACGGCACGACCAGGTGGGTGAGCCGCTCGGACATCTCCGGCGAGATCTCCGCCAACGCCGACTGGGCGCTCTCGCACGGCCTGCCCGTCGACCGCGGCGAGCTGGTCACCGGTGAGCACTCCGGTCTCAAGACCCTGCCGCAGCAGCCGCAGGACAACCCGAACCTCGGGCCGGCGCTCGCCGCCGACGGGGTGAAGTGGACCGCCTCCGACAACTCCCGCGAGTCCGCCCAGCGCGCCGTGGGCGGCAGCGCGCTCACCGTGCCCCGCTACCCGATGAACGTGTACTACAACGCCGGCACCAAGGCCGAGACGGCCGACGAGTACAACTGGATCTACACCGCCAAGGCCGACGGCGGCAGCGGCGTGTGCACGGACGACCCGGCCTCCACCTGCCTGTCCGAGCCGCTGGACACCGCCACCGGGTTCACCGACCGCATCGTGCCGGCCGAGGCGCACACCGACCTCGGGCACGTCCTGAGCAACGACCCCCGCCCGCACTACGCCCACCAGTCCAACCTGGCCGAGGACCGCGTCCTCTACCCGGTGCTGGACCGGGTCCTCGCCGACCACCAGGCGCTGTTCGCCGGCAACACCCCCGTCGTGAACCTCCGCCAGAGCGCGATCGGCGCCGAACTCCGGAACCGGGCCAGGTGGCGGACCGCGCTCGACTCCGGCAAGGTCACCGCCTACCGCGTCGGGAACACCGTGACGGTCACCGCCCCCTCGGGGACGAGGATCCCGGTCACGGCACCGGAGGGAACCGAGCAGCGGTTCCTGCTCACTTCCGCCGCCTTCGGCACGCCGTACGCGGGCACGCGCTCGGCGTGGGGGGCACCGGGCGCCCTCCAGGCGGCGCTCACACTGAAACTGCCGTAGGGAAGGACGCGAAGCGGCGCGGTAGCACCGGGTGCGGTCCCGCGCCCCTTCGGACGCCGCCGTACGCCGCGGGCGGCGGCTAACGGCCGAGGCACAGCACGACGAGCGCGGCCGTCGCCGCCGTCTCCGCGAGCGCGCCGAACACGTCCCCGGTGACCCCGCCGAACCGGCGGACACAGCGCCGCAGGAGTGGTTCGGCGGCGGCGACGGCGGCGGCCACGGCGAGGGCGGTACGCACGCTGTCGTACCCGCCGAGGCAGGCCCCCGCCGCGCCGGCCGCCACCCCCACCCCGGCCGCCACCGACACAGCCGCGCCCCTGGGCACCACCGCGGCCACCGCCGCGCCCAGCCCCTCCGGGCGGGCGGGCGGCACCCCGGCGCGGGCGGCCAGGGTGAGCGCGAGCCGGGCGGCGGTCGCCGAGACGACCGCGGCCAGCGCGCCCCGCGCCCAGGAACCGCTGTAGAGCTGGGCCAGCGCGGCCACCTGCGCCAGCAGCACCAGGACCAGGGTGAGCACCCCGAACGGCCCGATGTCCGACTGCTTCATGATCCTGAGCGCGTCCTCGGCGGACTTGCCGCTGCCCAGCCCGTCGGCGGTGTCGGCGAGCCCGTCGAGGTGCAGCCCCCGCGTCAGCGCGGCCGGTACGGCGACCGAGGCGACGGCGGCGAGCAGCGCTCCCGCGCCGAGCAGGAGCAGCAGCAGGCCGAGCGCGGCCGCGCAGCCGCCGACGACGAGACCGGCCACCGGGGCGCACAGCATGCCCCCGCGGGCGGCCTCCCGGTCCCACCGGCGCACCCGGACGGGCAGCACGGTGAGGGTGCCGAAGGCGAAGCGGAGACCGTCGAGAGGGGAGGACGTGGACACCGGCGCAGGTTACCGGGCGCCCACCGGACCGCCTCCGGCCCCCGGGCGCTCCCGGTCGTACTGAGACGGCCGGACACAACCGGGTAATGTGCGCCTATGGGGCACTGGTGGGTGCGGAACATCGTCGAGCCGGGCAAGCTGCCCCTGCTGCTCGCCCTCACCGCCTTCGTGCTGACCTTCGTCGTCACCCGCGTCATCACCCGCCTGATCCGCGCCGGCAGGGGCCCGTTCGGCAACGTGAAGGCGGGCGGCCTGCACATCCACCACGCCGTCCCCGGGGTCGTGCTCACCGTCGTCGGCGGCTTCGGCGCGGTGGCCAGTGACCGGCACGGCGCCGGCGGGGCCGTCGCGGCCGTCGTGTTCGGCATCGGCGTGGGCCTGGTCCTGGACGAGTTCGCGCTCATCCTGCACCTGAACGACGTCTACTGGACCGAGGACGGCCGCAAGAGCGTCGAGGTCGTCGTGCTCACCGCCGCCCTGGTCGGCCTGCTGCTGGCCGGCTTCTCCCCGTTCGGCGTCAACGACCTGACCCGGCAGGAACTGGCGGACCGCGGCAGCGTCATCGCCACCATCACCGGGAACTTCCTCCTCTCACTCGTCGCCCTGGGCAAGGGCAAGACCCGCACCGCGATCTTCGGCGCGATCGTGCCGCTGGTCGCGCTCGTCGGCGCCGTCCGGCTGGCCCGCCCCGGCTCCGCGTGGGCCCGCCGCTTCTACGGCGGCCGTCCCCGCGCCCGCGCCAGGGCGGCCCTGCGCGCCTACCACCACGACCGCCGCTGGGCCCGGCCGCGCCGCGCCGTTCAGGACTGGATCGGCGGAAAGCCCGACCCCCGCCCGGCGCGCCTGCCCGGCCGCAGGTGAGGCAGGGCCCGGTGCGGCACGCGGCCGTGCCGGTGCCGCACCGCCACCAGCAGGCACAGCAGCCCCACGGCCATCAGCGCGGCCAGATGCTCCTTGCCCGCCAGGTTCTCCTTCACCAGCACCTCGACGACCATCGACAGGGTCACCGCGCCCGCCGTCCCGTAGGCGCCGTACCGCCAGCTCACGAACACCGCCAGCCCCACGACGGCCGCCGACGGGCCGGTGTCCACCACCTGAGCGTCGGTCCACGGCAGCCCGAACGGGGCGTGCGCGCCGAGCGTGATGCCGACGCGCGCGTACAGGGTGCCGGCGAGCGTGGCGACGTACGCGATGACCAGCGTCCGCCACCAGCCCAGGCACAGCTCGGCGACCCCGAACACCAGCAGGAGCTGCGCCAGCGCCCCCCACACCGGCAGGTCCAGCGCCGGCACGAACAGCGACAGGGGAGTGCGCAGCAGGGCCGGCCACAGCGGGTCCTCGGCCCGTACGGCACCCAGGTCCTGCACCACCCGGTACCCCCACGGCTGGTTCTGCACGTACTGGAGCAACGCCGTCAGGCACACCACCCCGACGGTCATCGGCAGTGCCGCCGGGCCCCGCTCCCGCAGGGGCGTGCGCACGGTGTCGTACAGCAGCCCCCACTCGGCACGGGCCCAGCGGGCGGGCGTTCTCATCACACGTTCCTCACCGGTGCGTGTCCAGGTGCCTGCGGTGCAGCCACTTCGGCAGTCCCGGCGCCTCCAGGAAGCCCTCCGCGCGGGCCGAGGCGAGGCCGATGCGCAGCAGGTCCGCGCTCTTCTCGAAGAGCAGGAACCGCGGCTCCCAGATGGGCCGGTACTTGGCGTTGGCGCGGTACAGCGACTCGATCTGCCACCAGCGGGAGAAGAAGCTGAGCAGCGACCGCCACAACCTGAGCACCGGTCCGGCCCCCAGACGCGCGCCACGTTCGAAGACCGACCTGAACATGGCGAAGTTCAGTGAGACCTGCGTGATCCCGATCTCGCCGGCCCGCCGCAGCAGCTCGATGACCGCGAACTCCATCAACCCGTTGTCGGAGTCCCGGTCCCGCCGCATGAGGTCCAGGGACAGCCCGTGCGGCCCCCACGGCACGAAGGAGAGCAGCGCCCGCAGCCGGCCCTGCGCGTCCGTGCACTCCAGCATCACGCACCGGCCGTCCTCCGGGTCCCCGAGCCGGCCCAGCGCCATGCTGAAGCCGCGCTCGGTAGCGCCGTCGCGCCAGTCGTCGGCGCGCTCCACGAGGTACGCCATCTCGTCCGCCGGGATGTCCTCGTGGCGCCGGATGCGCACCCGGTACCCGGCCCGCCGCACCCGGTTGTGCGCCTGCCGGACGGTACGCATCGCCCGGCCCTCCAGGGTGAACTCGGCGACCTCCACGATCGCCTCGTCGCCCAGTTCCAGGGCGTCCAGACCGTGCCGGGCGTAGACGGTTCCGGCCTCCTCGCCCGCCCCCATCACCGCCGGGATCCACCCGTGCGTCCGTGCCTCCGCCAGCCACGGCACGATCGCCCCGGGCCAGGCCTCCGGGTCCCCGATCGGATCCCCGGACGCCAGGCTCACCCCGCCGACGACCCGGTAGGCGACGGCGGCCTTCCCGGTCGGCGACCACACCACGCTCTTCTCCCGGCGCAGCGCGAAGTAGCCCAGGGAGTCCCGGTCACCGTGCCGCTCGAGCAGGGCCCGCAGCCGCTTCTCGTCGTCCTCGGTGAGCGCGTCGACGGCCCGCCGGGAACGGAAGGCGGCGTAGAACACGGCGAGGACCAGGGCCGTGCTGAGGACGTTGACGGTGACGTTGGTCCAGTTGGGCGGGTCGATCCCCGGGAAGCGGGACTCCTGCGCGGCCACCGACACCAGGCGCAGGGTGCCGTAGTGCCAGCGCTCCAGGAACGTCGAACGAGACGCGTCGGGCGCCTGGTTGGTGACCGTCACCAGCAGCCCGGCCAGCAGGCTCGCGGCGAGCCCCCCGACGACGGCCACCGTGGCCGCGAGCCGGGGGTTGGACCGGTCGCCCTTGGCGTAGAACTCCCGGCGGCCGGCGAGCAGTGCGCCGACGAAGGCGGCCGTCAGCGCGAGGGAGACCCAGTTCTGCGGGTACCGCCGGATGTCCGGGAACGTCATGGCGAACGCGAACAGGGCCAGGAAGAGGCCGCTCACCACCAGGTTCAGGATCCACGCGGCCCGCTTCCGGCGCCGCATGGTGATCGCCAGGAAGGCGGTGAACACCCCGGAGGCGAAGCCGGCCGTCAGCAGGTAGGGCGTGAAGAAGTCGTCCTGGTTGTGCCGGCGCACGTCCTGGCCGAGCGAGACCCACACCCCGCTGAGGAAGTTGATGAACGCGACCGTCCGCAGGTACCAGACGGCGAAGGCGGCGGACCTCCGGGAAGCCCCGGCGGACCACCGCGCCCGCCCGTCCGACCGCTCCGTCTCGACACGCTGCTCCACGGCAATTCGGGCATCTCCCATGGGGCAGGATCATATGGGCGTCACCCCGGCGAACCAGACCCATTCCATCCGACCGACACCATCCACCCGGCTTTTCCCCCCACAACACCACCCCATAGGGACCCGGGCGACGGAGGCGGGCCGCAGGGGAGGTGGCTACTCCGGTTGCGCGAGGGGAGCGGTCCCGGGCTCCGGGTGCGGGGCGGCGTCCCCGGGCTCCGGGTGCTCCGGGCGTTCGGGGAGTTCCGCGGCCAGGGCGGCGGCGCTGCGGACCAGCGGCAGGGCCAGCAGCGCGCCCACGCCCTCGCCGACCTTCACGCCCTGCTCCAGCAGCGGCTCCAGGGCCATCCGGTCCAGCGCCTTGCCCTGCCCG
The DNA here is from genome assembly GCF_043195475.1 of Streptomyces sp. Y20. NCBI lineage: Bacteria > Bacillati > Actinomycetota > Actinomycetes > Kitasatosporales > Streptomycetaceae > Streptomyces > Streptomyces sp. Y20. The sequence goes on along the minus strand of NZ_JBIDDP010000014.1, from coordinate 89,415 downwards.
GGCTCCCCGCTGTCGTGGCCGGCCAGCCACCAGTCCGGCGCCCGGAACGCCACCCGCTGCGCGACCAGCGCGCACGCCGCGGCCACGACGCCGTCCAGGATCACCGGCAGCTTGCGCACCGCGCACTGCAACAGGAACCCGGTCATCGCCGCGAGATCCGCCCCGCCCACGGCCGCCAGCAGCCGCGTCTGGTCGCCGAGGACCGGCCGCGCCCGCCGCAGCGCGTCCCGGACGGCCGCGCACTTGCGCATCCACGCCAGGTCGTCGATCGCCAGCCCGCCCCGCCCGGTCACCACGGACGCGTCGGTGCCGCACAGCGCGGCGACGAGCACCGCCGCCACCGTCGTCCCGCCCACGCTGACGTCGCCGAGCACCACGAGATCGGTCCCCGAGTCGGCCTCCTCGTCGGCGACCGCGACCCCCGCGCGCAGGGCCGCCTCGGCCTCGTCCAGGGTGAGCGCGTCCTCGACGTCGATACGGCCGCTGCCCCGCCGCACCCGGTGCCGCACCACGTCCTCGGGCAGCGTGCCCGGATCGCAGTCCAGGGCCATGTCCACGACCCGTACGGGCACCTGGAGCCGGCGGGCGAGCACGGCCACCGGGCTCGCCCCCTCCAGAACCTCGCGCACCAGCCGCTGCGCACCGCCCGCGGGTCGCGCCGAGACGCCCAGCCCGGCGATGCCGTGGTCGCCGGCGAAGAGCACCACGCGCGGCCGTTCGACCTGCCGCACCGGTACGGCACCCTGTGCGGCGGCCAGCCACTCGCCCAGCTCGTCCAGCCGGCCCAGTGCCCCGGGCGGCACGGTCCGACGCTCCCGCCGGGCCTCGGCGTCACGGCGCACGCCCCCGTCCGGGCGCTCGATCAGATCGCTGAAGTCGTCCAGATCAAACCTGCTCATTCGCCGAACAGTACAGCCGGCGGACGAACGCCGAGGCGCCACGTGGCCACCACGCGACCGCGACGTCGTTGCACCTCACGGCGGTATCCCATACGTTCCGGTTTGCAGCGGAATGTCGCACAGGGAGCCGCCCATGCCGACCTCGCCTCTCGTCCCCCGGACCACCACCCCCACCGACCCCTTCCAGGAGCCGCGCCGCGAGGACTGCCCCTGGTGCGGCTCCCGGCGCCTGCGCACCCGGCTGCGCGCGCCCGACCCGCTGCGGCACCGGCCGGGCACGTTCGCCCTGGACGGGTGCCGTGACTGCGGCCACGCCTTCCAGAACCCCCGGCTCAGCGCGGAGGGGCTCGCCTTCTTCCACCGCGACTTCTACGAGCGCGGGCTGGAGCGGCTCACCGAACGCGTCGTCCCCGCCCATGTGGCCCGCCGCCGGCACCGCGCCACCGCCTGGCGCCTGTCGGCACTGGGCGAACCGGAGAGCTGGCTGGACGTCGGCACGGGCCACGCCCGCTTCCCCGAGGCGGCGAAGGAGTTCTTCCCGTACACCAGCTTCGACGGGCTCGACCCGACGGCCCGCGTCGAACAGGCGCTGCTGGCGGGCCGCGTGGAGGAGGCGCACCGCGGTTGTCTCACCACCCCCGGGACGGCGGCCCGGCTGCGCGCCCGCTACGACGTCGTCAGCATGTTCCACCATCTGCCGCACACCCCCGACCCGCGCGCCGAACTCCACGCCGCCCTCACGGTGCTGCGCCCCGGCGGCCACCTGGTCGTCGAAGTCCCCGACCCGCGCTGCCTGTTCGCCACGCTCCTGGGCAGATGGTGGCTCCCGTACGGCCAGCCCCGCCATCTGCACCTGGTCCCGCTCGCCAACCTCCGCACCGAACTGCGGGCCCAGGGCTGCACGGTGCTCGTCACCGACCGCACGACCCCGCACCAGCCGTACGACCTGTCGGCAGCCGCCGTCCTCGCCCTGGCCCACGTCAACCCACTGCTGAGAGGCATGGCCGAGCCCGTGCCGGCGCTGGCCGGGGCCGTGGACCGCACGCTGGCGCCCCTGCTGCGCCGTACGCCGTTCGCCAACGCCTACCGCGTCGTCGCGCGCAAGGACACGCGGTGAGCCGGGCGCCGCTCAGCCCCTGAGGACCAGCGCCTGCCCGGCCACGACCAGCACCACCTGCTCGCACTCCGCCCCGAACGCCGCGTTCAGCCGACCCAGTTCGTCCCGGTAGCGCCGGCCCGACGCCGTCGCCGGCACGATCCCCGACCCCACCTCGTTCGACACCGCCACCACGGTCCGCCGCGCGGCGCGCACCGCGGACGTCAGCTCCCGCACCCGTTCCCGCAGCGCCTTCTGCGCCCCGCCCGCCCACTCCGAGTCGTCCCACGCCCCGACGGCGTCCATCACGCCGGTCAGCCACAGCGACAGGCAGTCGATCAGCAGCGGCGGCCCCTCCCCGGCCAGCAGCGGCACCAGGTCCGTCGTCTCGGCCGTACGCCACGAACCCGGCCGCCGCTCCCGGTGCGTGGCCACCCGCTCCGCCCACTCGGTGTCCCCGCCGCGCGTGCCGCCGGTCGCCACGTACAGCACGCCCGGGAACGACTCCAGGCGCCGCTCCGCCTCCACCGACTTCCCCGAACGGGCCCCGCCCAGCACCAGTGTCCGGCGCGGCACGTCCGGCACGTCCTCGTACGCGCCGACCGTCAGTGTCGTACCGTCCGGCACCGCCCGCGCCCCGGCCGCCGCGAGCCGGCGCCGCAGCTCCGCGCCCGGCGGCACGTCGTGGTCGAGGTGGACGGCGAGCACGTCCGTCGTCGGGCCGGCCGAGCCGGCCGCGCGGAGCCGGGCGAGCGCGTCGGGACGGCCCACGACGTCCGCGAGGACCAGGTCGTACGACTCCGCCGCCGTCCCCTGAAGACCGGCCGGCGCCCCGCCCGGCGGCAGATACAGCAGGCGTTGCCCGTCCGGCCCGGTCACCGCGTACCCGGTGCCGCCCGCGTCCATCGCCACGGCCCGCACCCGATGCCCCGTCAGCAGCGCCAGCTCCCGCCCGTCCGGGACCCGGCCGGGCTGCGGCAGCCCGGCCGGCACCTCCACCGCCGGGCCGTCGTGCGGGTGCGACAGCAGCGCCTGCCGCACCCCGCCCAGCGAATGCCCGGCGCGGGCCGCCGCGAACGCCGCGCCCGGCGTCAGGTCGAGGAGCAGCGTCCCGTCCACGAGCACCGCGGTCGCGGCCCGCGCGTCCGACCCGAGCGCGCTCGCGCAGGCGGCACAGGAACAGTCGGGGCGAGGCAGTCCCGCGGGGGCACCGGTACCGAGCAGAGTGATTTCCACGCACCGATTTTCGCCTGTCCCCGCAGGTCTTGCGCTTCCGGCTAGGCTGCCGACAGGTGTCGCATCGAAGGAGGACCACATGACGGCATGGACGTGGCGGTTCGAGACGGCCGACGGGACGGAGGTCCAGCCGGCCGTGCAGCCGGAGGACTTCACCACGCAGGGGGATGCCGAGTCCTGGATCGGCGAGCACTGGAAGAGCCTCAAGGAGGGCGGGGCCGACCAGGTGCGGCTGTTCGAGGAGACCAGTGAGATCTACGGGCCGATGAGCCTGCACGCCGACGCGTGAACCGGCCGGCGGTGAGGAGGGCCGCCTCCCTCCTCACTGCTCGCCCAGCGTGACCTGAGCCGTCCGCTCCGTGCCGTCCCGCCGGTACGTCACCGTGGTCCGCTGCCCCGGCCGGCCCGCCGCCAGCGCCTCCGAGAGCGAGGTGATGGAGGTGACGGGCTGGTCACCGAGCCCGGTGATGACGTCACCGGGACGCAGGCCCGCCCGGGCGGCCGGGCCGCCGCCGCGCACACTGACCACCGCCGCCCCGGCCGGCCGGTAGCGGTCGTCCACCACCGTCCGCGCGGTGATGCCGAGGGCCGCCCGCCCGGAGTCGACGACCCTGCCCTTCCCGATGATCTGGTCGGCGACCGTACGCACCATGGACGCGGGGATCGCGAACCCGATGCCGGGCGCCGCGCCGCCCCCGAGGTCCGGGTCGGTCGCGGCCAGCGTCGGGATGCCGACGACCCGCCCGTTCAGGCCGACCAGGGCTCCGCCGCTGTTGCCGGGGTTGATGGCGGCCGACGTCTGGACCATGTTCGCGATGGTCGCGCCCGTACCGCCGCCGGTGCTGCCCTCGCTGACGGTCCGTCCGGTCGCCGAGACGATCCCCTGGGTGACGCTGGACGACAGCCCGAGCGGCGAACCCATGGCCAGCACGATCTGGCCGACCTGGACCTTCTCGGAGTCCCCGAACACCGCGGGCCTGAGCCCGCCCGGCGGCCGGTCCAGCCTGATCACCGCGAGGTCCTGCTCGGGATAGGAGTACACCAGCCGCGCGGTGAGGGGCTCCTGGTTGTGGGCGGTGGTCACCTGGAAGGTCTTCTCCGAGCCGACCACGTGCGCGTTGGTGACGATGTGCCCGTCACCGTCGTACACCACCCCGGAGCCCAGGTCGTTGCTCGCCCGGATCTGCACGACCGACGGCAGGACCTCCCTGATGACCTTCAGGTACTGGCCTTCCAGGCCGGCCGCGGCCGCCGGTACGGCCGCCGGGGTGGCCGCCGGGGTGGCCGCCGCGGTGTCCGCTCCGGCCCGGGCGGGACCGGAGCAGCCGGCGGCCAGGGCCGCGCAGCACGCCAGCGCGACGGCCCGGACCACGGCCGTCCGCGGGGCACGGGCAGGAAAAGCGCTCATGTCCCGAGTCTCACCGCGCGGTGATCACCCGGCCCGTGCTGCTGCCCCGAACGGGCTCAGCCGCGTACGCCGCACAGATGCAGCAGCGCCGCCACTGCGCGGTAGGGGTCCGTGCGGCCCGCCCGCTCCTCGGCCGCCAGCAGCGCCTGGAGGTCTTCCGGGACCGCCGCACCGTCCGGCACCGTGTCCGTGAAGACCTGGACGCCGTACCAGGCGTGCAGCGGGGCCGCGATGCCGTCGAGCGTGGCGCTGAGGGGCGCCAGCCGGTCCGCCCGGACGTCCGTACCGAGCCGGACGGGCGTCTCCTCGTCCGCATCCGTCCGGGCGCGCGGGACGTGGGCGGCGGTGTCGAAGGCGGCCAGCGCGCCCGCCCAGTCCCCGCGGAGACCCGGCCGCATGGCCGGCGCGTCGCCGTTGCGGACCAGCAGGGAGAGCAGACCGCCCGGGGCGAGCATCCGGGCCAGACCCGCCACCAGCGGATCGGGCTCCGTCACGTACATCAGCACACCGTGGCACAGCACCACGTCGAAACTGCCCGGCAGGAAGTGCACACCCGTGTCCCGGCCGTCGCTCTGCACCAGCCGGACCCGCTCCCGGATGCCTTCCGGCTCCCGGCCGAGCGCCTCACGGGCGGCGGCGAGCATTGCCGCGTCCTGCTCGACCCCGGTCACCTGGTGGCCGAGCCGGGCCAGCCGCAGCGCCTGCGCGCCCCGGCCCATGCCCACGTCCAGCACCCGAAGCCGCCGCCCGACCGGGAACCGCCCGGCTATCTGCTCGTCCAGCTGCCGGGCCAGCAGTTCCCGCCGTACGACCTCACGCAGCCCGCCGGATTCGGCCGGCCGGGCCGCCTCCCCGGTGAAGGCCTCTGCGCTCAGGGCCGCTCTCCGCGCTTGACCTGAGGCTTCGGCATCCGGAGCCGGCGGATCTGAAGCGACCGCATCAGGGCGTAGGCGACCGCGCCGCGCGTGTTCCCCTCCGGGAAGCGCTCCTTGAGCCGCTTCTTCAGCCGGAAGCCGCTGACGGCCGCGTCCAGCACGATCAGCACGATCACGATCAGCCACAGCAGCAGCGCGACGGTCTGGATCGCGGGCACCCGGACCACGCTCAGCACGAGGATCACGACGGCGAACGGCAGGAAGAACTCCGCCACGTTGAACCGCGAGTCCACCCAGTCCCGGGCGAACTTGCGGACCGGGCCCTTGTCCCGGGCCGGCAGATAACGCTCGTCCCCGCCCGCCAGCGCGCGGCGCTGCCGCTCCAGGGCCTGGCGCCGCTCCTCGCGCTGCCGCTTCGCGGCCTCCTTGCGGTTCGTCGGGGTACTGGCCACGCTGCGGCGCTGGGACTGGGCCTCACTGCGCTTGGGCGTGGGCCGACCCTTGGGGGCCTGCGGGTCACGGGGCTGCTTGGAGAGGGTCACCTGCGCCTTGTCGGCGGTCGGGGCCTTCTCTTCCTTGGCACGGCTACGGAACACAAAACCCAAGGGTAAGCGCTGCGCCGGCATGCTCCCCCGCCCGGCGGGGAACGATCCGGCAACACCGGACGTCCTCAAAGGGACAGAGAGGACACGGGAGCGGGCGCTTCGGTGCGATCACCTACTCCTCAGGCCGGAGCGGTGCACATCGCAGTCGTCCTCGGGGATGAGCGCATCACTCCCCGAACAGTGCGGTAATGGAGGCAGGGCCCGTACTGTGGGTCCTGTCGCAGGATCGGTGAGCTGGAGTCCGTCAGAAGGGGGCGCGCGAAGCCCATGAGCGGTGTCATGAAGCGTATGGGGATGATCTTCCGCGCGAAGGCGAACAAGGCCCTTGACCGGGCCGAGGACCCGCGCGAGACCCTCGATTACTCCTACCAGAAGCAGCTGGAACTGCTCCAGAAGGTGCGGCGCGGCGTCGCCGACGTGGCGACCAGCCGCAAGCGACTGGAGCTCCAGCTCAACCAGCTCCAGCAGCAGTCCTCGAAGCTGGAGGACCAGGGCCGCAAGGCGCTCGCGCTCGGCCGTGAGGACCTCGCCCGAGAGGCGCTGTCCCGGCGCGCCGCCCTCCAGCAGCAGGTGACGGACCTGGAGACGCAGCACACCACCCTCCAGGGCGAGGAGGAGAAGCTCACCCTCGCGGCCCAGCGCCTCCAGGCCAAGGTGGACGCCTTCCGCACGAAGAAGGAGACCATCAAGGCCACCTACACCGCCGCCCAGGCCCAGACCCGGATCGGCGAGGCCTTCTCCGGCATCTCCGAGGAGATGGGCGACGTCGGCCTGGCCATCCAGCGTGCCGAGGACAAGACGGCCCAGCTCCAGGCCCGCGCCGGCGCCATCGACGAACTGCTCGCCTCCGGGGCCCTGGACGACCCCTCCGGCATGCAGAAGGACGACCTCCAGGCCGAGCTGGACCGGCTCTCCGGTGGTACGGATGTAGAGCTGGAACTCCAGCGCATGAAGGCGGAGCTGGCCGGCGGTTCCCCGCAGCAGGCCATCGAGGGTGGCACCGGCCAGGGACAGACCCGGCAGCAGCCACAGGACACCCCGCGCTTCGACAAGCAGTAGCCCCGCGCCGGGACCGAGCCGAGGAGGCCGACGTGATCGTACGGATCATGGGGGAGGGCCAGGTCGAGCTGGACGACGTCCACCTCACCGAACTGAACAGGCTGGACGACGACCTGCTCGAAGAGATGGAGAGCGGTGACGGCGAGGGCTTCCGCCGCACGCTCTCCGCACTCCTGGACGCCGTCCGCCGGCTCGGCACCCCGCTGCCGGACGACGCGCTGGAACCCTCGGGACTGATCCTGCCGTCGCCGGACGCGACGCTGGAGGAGGTCCGGGACCTGCTCGGCGACGACGGCCTGATCCCCAGCTGACCCCAGCCACCCGCTTTCCCGCTCGGCACCGGTCGGCCTGCCGCCGAAAGCCGGGCTCGCGGGGCGGCGGCCTCCGGGCCGGCGCCGCCGGGCGGGCGGGCCGGCCGGCGCCTCTCCCCCCTGCTGCGTCTCCCGGGCCGGACAGGGCGGCCCGCCTGGCTTTGGCTCCCGGGCCGCCCAGGTCGGCCCGCCCCACGGTGCGTGTGGGGCCTGCTCGCGGTGCTGTCACCGAGGCCGCGTTCCCGCGGTGGCGGGCCCCGGCCGTGCCGCGCGCGGCGTTCGTCCGTGTGGCTGACCGGCACGGAGCCGGGCCGTACTGTTCACCCGTGAGCACTCTCGAACGCGCCCGGTGCAGCCTCAGGGCCCACCCCCTCGCGCTGGACGCGGCGCTCGCCGCGGGCGTGCTGGCCTGCATGGTCGCCGGCTCCTTCGTGGTGCCCCGGAGTGAGAGCGGAGTGACCTGGGGCGTACGCGTCCCGGACACCCTCAGCCTGCTGCTGATGCTGGCCGGCGCGGCGGCGCTCGTCCTGCGCCGCCGCCACCCCAAGGCGGTCCTCGCCCTCACCGGCACCTTCTCCGTGGTCGAGTGCGTCACCGGTGACCCGCGCGCCCCGGTCGCGATGTCCGCCGTCGTCGCCCTGTACACCGTCGCCTCGACGACGGACCGCGCCACCACCTGGCGCCTCGGCCTGCTCACCATGACCGTGCTGACGGCCGCCGCCGTGTTCGCGGGCCCGCTGCCCTGGTACGCCCAGGAGAACCTCGGCGTCCTGGCCTGGACCGGTATCGGCGCCACCGCCGGGGACGCCGTACGCAGCCGCCGCGCCGTCGTCCAGGCCATTCGGGACCGCGCCGAACGCGCCGAACGCACCCGCGAGGAGGAGGCCCGCCGCCGGGTCGCCGAGGAACGGCTGCGCATCGCCCGCGACCTGCACGACGTCGTCGCCCACCACATCGCCCTGGTGAACGTGCAGGCCGGTGTCGCCGCGCACGTCATGGACAAGCGGCCCGACCAGGCCAAGGAGGCCCTCGCCCACGTCCGCGAGGCCGGCCGCAGCGCGCTGAACGAACTGCGCGCCACCGTCGGTCTGCTCCGCCAGTGCGGTGACCCGGAGGCCCCCACCGAGCCCGCCCCGGGCCTGGACCGCCTGGAGGACCTCCTCACCACCTTCCGCAGCGCCGGCCTCCCGGTGCGGCTGGTCGGTGCCGACCGGGCCCCCTCACTGCCCGCCGCCGTCGACCTGGCCGCCTACCGCATCGTGCAGGAGGCGCTGACCAACGTGCAGAAGCACGCGGGTCCCGGGGCCGGCGCCGAGGTGAGCGTCGTCCGCGCCGGCCCCGACGTGGAGGTCACCGTCCTCGACGACGGCCCGGGAGAACCCGGCGCGCCGGAGGCCGGCGGCGGGCACGGGCTGCTCGGCATGCGTGAGCGGGTCACCGCCCTCGGCGGCACCTTGACCACCGGCCCGCGCCCCGGCGGCGGCTTCCGCGTCCATGCGATCCTGCCGGTCCAGACGGTGACGGCCCAGGGGGAGCCCGTATGACGATCCGTGTCCTGCTCGCCGACGACCAGGCGCTGCTGCGCAGCGCGTTCCGGGTGCTGGTCGACTCCGAGCCCGACATGGAGGTGGTGGGGGAGGCGGCCGACGGGGCGGAGGCGGTCCGGCTGGCCCGGGAGCACGGCCCCGACGTCGTCCTCATGGACATCCGGATGCCCGGCACCGACGGCCTCGCCGCCACCCGGCTGATCAGCGCCGACCCCTTGCTCGGGCAGGTCCGTGTGGTCATCCTGACCACGTTCGAGGTGGACGACTACGTCGTCCGGGCGTTGCGCGCCGGCGCCTCCGGCTTCCTCGGCAAGGGCAGCGAACCCGGGGAGCTGCTCAACGCCATCCGGGTCGCGGCCGGCGGCGAGGCGCTGCTGTCCCCGGCCGCCACCAAGGGTCTGATCGCCCGCTTCCTCGCCGGGGGAGACGACGGCGACGGCCCGGATCCGGCCCGTTCCGAGCGGCTCGGCGCGCTCACGGGCAGGGAGCGGGAGGTCCTCGGCCTGGTCGCCGGCGGCCACTCAAACGACGAGATCGCCGAGCGCCTCGCCGTCAGCCCGCTGACGGTGAAGACGCACGTCAACCGGGCCATGGCCAAGCTGGGCGCGCGCGACCGGGCGCAGCTCGTCGTGATCGCGTACGAGTCGGGACTGGTCCGTCCGCGGACGGAGTGATCTCCACCCGGGCGTACTGCGCACGGAGTAGGAGCCGGACGGGGAACGGGACCTGGGGGCTACGGAGCGGCTCCCCGTGATGGTCCAGGGTGGTGGGGTGGGCGCTCACCTGTGCGTCCCGTCGCTGCTTCCGCCCCGGTCCAGGGCCGTGGCGCAGCACTTCTGCCGCTCACAGAAGAGAGACCCTCACCCATGTCCCGGCTGTCCGGATTCAGCCTCGCGCAACGGGCCCTCGTCGGGCTCGTGTCGCTCGTCGCGCTCGCCTTCGGGTTGATCGCGATACCCCAGATCAAGCAGCAGCTGCTGCCCACGATCGACCTGCCCATGGTGTCGGTGATCGCCCCCTACCAGGGTGCTTCACCCGACGTCGTGGAGAAGCAGGTCGTCGAGCCGATCGAGGACAACCTCCAGGCCGTCGACGGCGTCAGCGGTGTCACCTCCACCGCGAGCGAGGGCAACGCCGTGATCATGGCGTCGTTCGACTACGGCAACGACACCAAGCGCATCGTCTCCGACGTCCAGCAGGCCGTGAACCGGGCCCGCAACCGGCTCCCCGACGGCGTCGATCCGCAGGTCGTCTCCGGCTCCACGGACGACATGCCGACCGTCGTCCTCGCCGTCACCTCCGACAAGGACCAGCAGGCCCTCGCGGACCAGCTCGACACGACGGTCGTCCCCGCGCTGAAGGACATCGACGGCGTCGGCCGCGTCCAGGTCATGGGCGTCCGCGACCTCCAGGTCACCGTCACCCCCGACGACGCCGAGCTCGCGCGGGCCGGCCTCACCACCGCGTCCCTCGGCGAGGCCCTCAGGGCGGCCGGGGCGACCGTCCCGGCCGGCTCCTTCGACGAGGACGGCGCCAACCGCACCGTCCAGGTCGGCGGCGGTCTCACCTCGCTGAAGCAGATCAGGGACCTGACGGTCAGCGGCGAGGGCGCCCGGGGGCCCGTACGCCTCGGTGCCGTGGCCACCGTCCGGGAGCAGCCCGCCCCGGCCGACTCCCTGACGCGCACGGACGGCCGGCCCAGCCTCGCCGTCAACGTGACGATGGACCACGACGGCAGCGCGGTCGCCATCTCCGAAGCGGTCGCGGACAAGCTGCCCGGCCTGCGCGCCGACCTCGGCTCGGGCGCCGGGCTCACGGTCGTCAGCGACCAGGGCCCGGCGGTGTCCAAGTCCATCAAGGGCCTGACCACGGAGGGCGCGCTCGGCCTGCTGTTCGCGGTCGTGATCATCCTGGTCTTCCTGGCGTCGGTGCGCTCGACGCTGGTCACGGCGGTGTCCATTCCGCTGTCCGTCGTCCTCGCGCTGATCGTGCTGTGGACGCGCGGCCTGTCGCTGAACATGCTCACGCTCGGCGCGCTGACCATCGCCATCGGCCGGGTCGTCGACGACTCGATCGTGGTCCTGGAGAACATCAGGCGGCACCTCGGCTACGGCGAGGAGCGGCAGGAGGCCATCCTCACCGCGGTGCGCGAGGTGGCCGGCGCGGTCACCTCCTCCACCCTCACCACGGTCGCCGTGTTCCTGCCGATCGGCTTCGTCGGCGGCATGGTGGGCGCGCTGTTCGGCTCGTTCAGCATCACGGTCACGGCCGCGCTGCTGGCGTCCCTGCTGGTGTCGCTGACGGTCGTGCCGGTCCTGTCGTACTGGTTCCTGCGCGCCCCCAAGGGCACCCCCGGGGACGCGGCCGAGGCCCGCCGCGCGGCCGAGGAGAAGGAGGCGAACAGCCGCCTCCAGCGCGTGTACGTCCCCGTCCTGCGCTTCGCGACCCGCCGCCGCCTCACCAGCGTGCTCATCGCCGTCGCCGTCCTGGCCGTCACGTTCGGCATGTCCGGTCTGCTCAAGACCAACTTCTTCGACCAGGGAGACCAGGAGGTCCTCACCCTCCGGCAGAAGACGAAGCCCGGCACCAGCCTGGCCGCCACCGACGCGCAGGCCCGGCGGGTGGAGAAGCTGCTCGCCGGCACCGAGGGCGTGCAGGACTACCAGGTCACCGTCGGCTCCTCCGGCTTCATGGCCGCCTTCGGCGGCGGCACCGACACCAACCAGGCCACCTACCAGGTGATGCTGAAGGACTCGGCGTCCTACGACGACGTCCGCCGGCGCGTCACGGACGGGTTGGCGAAGCTGCACGGCACCGGCACGACCACCGTGTCCGCGGGCGGCGGCTTCGGCAACCAGGACCTGAGCGTCGTCGTGAAGGCCTCCGACCCGCGGGCGCTGCGCACGGCGGCCGAACAGGTGCGCTCCGCGGTCGCCGGCCTCGACCACGTCACCGACGTGACCAGCGACCTCGCGCAGAGCGTGCCCCGGATCTCGGTCAGGGCGAACGCGAAGGCCGCCGCGGCCGGTTTCGACGACCAGAAGCTGGGCGCCGCGGTCGCCCAGGCCGTGCGCGGTACGACGGCCACGAAGGCCGTCCTCGACGACACCGAGCGCGACGTCGTCGTACGGTCGGCGAAGCCCGCCACGACCCTGGCCCGGCTGAAGGCGCTGCGCCTCGGCCCGGTGAAGCTGGGCGACATCGCCACGGTGAAGGCGGTGGACGGCCCGGTGTCCATGACCCGGATCGACGGGCGGCGCGCGGCCACCGTCACGGCCAGGCCTACGGGCGACAACACCGGCGCGGTCAGCAGCAGGCTCCAGTCGGAGATCAAGGCCCTGAAGCTGCCCGCGGGCGCCACGGCCGAGATCGGCGGGGTCACCTCCGACCAGGACGACGCGTTCAAGAACCTGGGCCTGGCCATGCTGGCGGCCATCGCGATCGTCTTCATGCTCCTGGTCGCGACCTTCCGCTCGCTCGCCCAGCCGCTGATCCTGCTGGTCTCCATCCCCTTCGCGGCGACGGGTGCGATCGGCCTGCTGGTCGCGACCGGCACCCCGATGGGCGTGCCGGCGATGATCGGCATGCTGATGCTGATCGGCATCGTGGTGACCAACGCGATCGTGCTGATCGACCTGATCAACCAGTACCGGGCCCAGGGCTACGGTGTGGTGGAAGCCGTGGTCGAGGGCGGCCGGCACCGCCTCCGCCCGATCCTGATGACGGCGCTGGCCACCGTCTTCGCCCTGCTGCCCATGGCCCTGGGTGTCACCGGTGAGGGCGGCTTCATCGCCCAGCCGCTGGCGGTCGTCGTCATCGGCGGCCTGATCACCTCCACCCTGCTGACCCTGCTCCTCGTCCCGACGCTCTACGCGATGCTGGAGCTGCGCAAGGAGCGCCGGGCGCACAAGCGGGCGGAGAAGCGGCGGACGAAGGCACGGCAGGCGCCGGAGCCGGCCGGGGTGTGACGGCATGACGAAGGGCCGGGCCTCACAGGGAGGCCCGGCCCTTTCGCGTGTCGCGGCAGCGCGCCGGCTACGGCAGCGCCAGCATCCGCTCCAGCGCCAGCTTCGCGAACGCCTCCGTCTCCTTGTCGACCTCGATCCGGTTGACCAGGTTGCCCTCGGCCAGGGACTCCAGGGTCCAGACCAGATGGGGCAGGTCGATGCGGTTCATGGTCGAGCAGAAGCAGACCGTCCGGTCGAGGAAGACGATCTCCTTGCCCTCGGGAGCGAAGCGGTTCGCCAGGCGGCGCACCAGGTTGAGCTCGGTGCCGATGGCCCACTTGGAGCCGGCCGGGGCCGCCTCGAGCGCCTTGATGATGTACTCGGTCGAACCGACGTGGTCCGCCGCGGCGACGACCTCGTGCCGGCACTCGGGGTGGACCAGGACGTTCACGCCCGGGATGCGCGCGCGGACGTCGTTCACCGACTCCACGCTGAACCGGCCGTGGACCGAGCAGTGGCCGCGCCACAGGATCATCTTGGCGGCGCGCAGCTCGTCCGCCGTGAGGCCGCCGTTCGGCTTGTGCGGGTTGTACAGCACGCAGTCGTCCAGGGACATCCCCATGTCCCGGACGGCGGTGTTGCGGCCCAGGTGCTGGTCGGGCAGGAAGAGGACCTTCTCGCCCTGCTCGAAGGCCCAGTCCAGGGCGCGCTTGGCGTTGGACGACGTGCAGATCGTGCCGCCGTGCCTGCCTGTGAACGCCTTGATGTCGGCGGAGGAGTTCATGTACGAGACGGGGACCACCTGGTCGGCCACCCCGGCCTCGGTGAGCACGTCCCAGCACTCCGCGACCTGCTCGGCCGTCGCCATGTCGGCCATGGAGCAGCCGGCGGCGAGGTCGGGGAGGACGACCTTCTGGTCGTCGGAGGTCAGGATGTCCGCCGACTCGGCCATGAAGTGAACACCGCAGAAGACGATGTACTCGGCCTCCGGGCGCGCGGCGGCGTCCCGGGCCAGCTTGAAGGAGTCGCCCGTGACGTCGGCGAACTGGATGACCTCGTCGCGCTGGTAGTGGTGGCCGAGCACGAAGACCTTGTCTCCGAGCTTCTCCTTGGCGGCGCGGGCCCGCTCGACCAGGTCGGGGTCGGACGGGGAGGGCAGGTCACCGGGGCACTCGACGCCCCGCTCGCTCTTCGGGTCGGCCTCACGGCCGAGCAGCAGCAGGGCGAGCGGAGTCGGCTGCACGTCGAGTTCCGGGGTCTGGGCGGTGGTCACGACACGCGACCCTTTCTGCTTTTCGTCTAACTGACGCTATCTATCATAGCCGGTTCACGTCACTTTGACGACGGCCATAGCGTCCATGTGACGTGAATCCCCTCGGCGCTCCCTCCGGCCCTCTGCGGTACCTCTCCGCCCGCCGAAGTCCCGCTCCGGGTCGCTCTCCACCTCCGGAGGCATGTGCGAGCATGAAGAAGGAACAAGAAACGCGACCACGTGACTGCCCGGCCCGGAATGAATCCGCGGAAGCGCCGGTTGCACTCGTCGGCAAGCAGTCTCCGTACAACCCGGGAGAGATGTAGATGTCCGTATCGGACGAGACCACCACCGTCACCGACGGCATCATCCTGACCGACGCCGCCGCGGCCAAGGTGAAGGCCCTGCTCGACCAGGAAGGCCGTGACGACCTCGCCCTGCGCGTCGCCGTCCAGCCCGGCGGCTGCTCCGGCCTGCGCTACCAGCTCTTCTTCGACGAGCGCTCGCTCGACGGCGACGTGGAGAAGGACTTCGACGGCGTCAAGGTCGTCACCGACCGCATGAGCGCCCCGTACCTGGGCGGTGCGACCGTCGACTTCGTGGACACCATCGAGAAGCAGGGCTTCACGATCGACAACCCGAACGCGACCGGCTCCTGCGCCTGCGGCGACTCCTTCAGCTGATGCCGTGACCGTCCGGCGGCGCGACCGCCGGCGGTGTGACGAAGGCGGCGGCCCCTGCCCCGGGGGCCGCCGCCTTCACGCGTGCGCGACGAAGTCAGCGCGGCACGGCCGACGCGTCCGGCCGCAGTGAGCCGGCCTTCGCCCTCGTGATCTTCCTGCCGTCGGTGCCGACCACGGTCCGCCCGTCCAGCGGGGCGTCCAGCCGTACGGACTTCACGTACTCCTTGGCGATCAGCACGCACACCCGGCCCGGCCAGGGCGTCTCGGTGACCCGCACGATCACCCGGCCGCCGCTCTCCCGCGCCGACGTCCGGTAGTCGGCGCACACCCCCCCGGAGAAGCTCAGGTCCAGCGTCCGCCCGTCGGCGGTGTAGGCGGTCACCCGCACGCTCCGGCTCCTCCCGGGCGCACCGGGCGTCCGCGGCGCCGAGGGCCCGCCGGACGCCGGGGACGGGGACGCCGACGCCAGATACGCCGGGTCGACCGCCGGGTACGTCACCGTGAACGCGCCGCCCGCCGTGGATCCCCGCACCCGGAACAGCCAGGACGGCACCAGCGCCCGCCGGCCCCCGACGGAGTGCGCGGCCAGCCCGAACACCGCCTTCTCCACGGTCACCGTGTCCCGGACCGTCCCGGGCGCGGGGGCCGTGGCGGCCGTACCGCACGGCTGTTCCAGCCGGTCCTTCAGCGGCACCGGGGTGGCGCACCCGCCGATCCCCATCCGGTGGCCGCCCCTCACCGGCCCGTTCAGCAGCGCCAGCGTCCCGCGCGCGCCCAGCACGGGGTACGTGTCGCCCTTCACCGGCGTGGCCAGCAGCCCGTGCCCGCCGACCAGCTCGCCCCGCCGGCCGACGGTCAGGCCGGTCGTCCAGCCGTACGTGGGCAGGCCGCCGACGACCGGGTCGGCGTTGACCAGCCGCTGGTCGCCCATGACCTCGCTCGCGTCGGTCTTCGCGTCGCCCAGCCCGGCCGCCTTCAGGACCGGCGCCGCCGCCTTCTCGGCGCGGGCCACGCTCACCGGGTCGACGGCCGGCGCGGCCGGGTCGTGCGTGCAGACGGTGGCCTTCCGGCAGTCGTCGGTGCCGGGCGCCAGCCGGGTGAAGGTCCAGCTGCCGGGTGCGTCCCGGCTCACCTCCAGGACCGGACCGGAGCCGTCCTGGCCGCCGACCCGCCACAGCCGTCCCTCGGCCACCGGACCGCCCGTGAGGCCGAACGCCTTCGCCAGCCGGACCACCCGGTCCCGGCCGACCCCGGCCCCCGGCTCGTACACCGGCGCGGAACCGGGCCCGTCCGGCAGCTCACCCCGGGCCACGTACCGGACGCCGTACGGGTCCGGCTCGCCGGGCGCGACACCGCCGGTGCCGCCCGTGCCTCCGGTGGTCCAGCCGTCCAGGGCGAGCGGCGGGGGAGCGGGGCTCCCGCCGGACGCGGCCGGGCCGTCCGTACGGCCGCCGCCGT
Organism: Streptomyces sp. Y20; assembly: GCF_043195475.1. Taxonomy (NCBI): domain Bacteria; kingdom Bacillati; phylum Actinomycetota; class Actinomycetes; order Kitasatosporales; family Streptomycetaceae; genus Streptomyces; species Streptomyces sp. Y20. Next base: position 73,039 of record NZ_JBIDDP010000014.1, on the reverse strand, counting down.
CGCTCGCGGCGAGGTACGCGCCGCCGCCCCCGGCCAGGAGTACGGCCGCGGCGACGGACACCACGACGGCGGCCGGCCGCCGCCGCCCCGCCCTCTCCGGGGCTCCGGGTGCCCCGGAGGTCGCGGGCTCCGGGGAGATGTCCGGTACCTCCGCAGGGGGCCGGGAGGCACTGTCCTCGGGGCCGGACGCCCCGGAAGGCTCAGCCGGCCGTTCCCCGGACGGAGGGGGAATCTCCGCGTTCCCGGCGTTCTCAGGCCGCTCGGTGTTCACCGCATCGCTCCTCGCTGGGTCGTGTCCCGCAGTCCCCGGCGCGGGGGACGCCGATGGGACGCGGGAGGGGAGCGCACGGTTCCCCGGAGCGTGACCCCGGGGGTCCCGCCCCGGGGTCACGATTCTGCGGACGGAGTCCCGCGGATCAGTCGCCGTAGTCCGACATCGCGTCCAGCAGCCGGGCGGACCGCACCGGCACCGACACGCCGTGGATGCGGGACGGCGGCACCGGCCGGGACTCGGCGTGCTCGGGGGCCGCCCAGTGCGGGGCCATCCGGGCGCAGTCGCCGCGGAGGGCGGCCAGGCCGCCGTCGGTTTCGGCCGGGGCGGAGGAGGTGACCTTCGGGTTCGTCATGACCGCACCGTAAGCACGTCACCGGCCGCGAAGAAAGATCTACTATCGGGTAGTTTCGTCAGCTACAGCGGTGGCCCCCGAGCGGGTAGCGTGAACTGTCAACTCAGCCTCCCGCAGGAGAATTCGCGTCGTGCGCATCGCAGTCACCGGCTCCATCGCCACCGACCACCTCATGACCTTCCCCGGCCGCTTCGCCGACCAGTTCGTCGCGGACCAGCTGCACACGGTCTCGCTCTCCTTCCTCGTCGACAACCTCGACGTACGCCGGGGCGGAGTCGGCGCCAACATCGCCTTCGGCATGGGCCAGCTCGGCACCAGGCCCATCCTGGTCGGAGCCGCCGGCTTCGACTTCGACGAGTACCGCGCCTGGCTCGACCGGCACGGCGTGGACACCGAGTCCGTCCGCATCTCCGAGACCCTGCACACCGCCCGCTTCGTGTGCACCACGGACGCCGACCACAACCAGATCGGCTCCTTCTACACCGGTGCGATGAGCGAGGCGCGCCTCATCGAGCTGAAGACCGTCGCGGACCGCGTGAACGGCCTCGACCTGGTGCTCATCGGCGCCGACGACCCCGAGGGGATGCTCCGCCACACCGAGGAGTGCCGTTCTCGCGGCATTCCGTTCGCCGCCGACTTCTCCCAGCAGATCGCCCGCATGGCGGGCGAGGAGATCCGCATCCTGCTGGACGGCGCCACCTACCTCTTCTCCAACGAGTACGAGAAGGGCCTCATCGAGTCCAAGACCGGCTGGACCGGCGACGAGATCCTGGCCAGGGTCGGCCACCGCGTCACCACGCTCGGCTCGCGCGGCGTGCGCATCGAGCGGGCCGGCGACGACCCGATCGAGGTCGGCTGCCCGGACGAGGACCGCAAGGCCGACCCCACGGGCGTCGGCGACGCCTTCCGCGCGGGCTTCCTCTCCGGGCTGGCCTGGGGAGTCTCCCTGGAGCGGGCGGCGCAGGTGGGCTGCATGCTGGCGACGCTCGTCATCGAGACCGTCGGCACGCAGGAGTACCGGCTGCGCCGCGAGTCCTTCATGGAGCGCTTCACCAAGGCGTACGGGGAGCCGGCCGCCGAAGAGGTGCGCGGCCACCTGCGCTGAGCCCCGGCCCGGGGACGCGAGGGTCCGCTCCGGCGGCCCCACACGCCCTCGGGCCGGCGCCCTCGGGTGCGGCGCCCTCCAAAACCGCGCCCCGGAACCGCGCCCCCCGAACGGCACCCCTGAACCGAGCCCTCAGCTCACCCGGCGGACCACGTACGCCGTACCCCGTTCCGCCGGCTCCTCGCCGACGTACTCCTGCCCGCGCATCTCGCACCACGCCGGGATGTCCAGGCGGGCCGCCTCGTCGTCGGACAGCACCCGCACGGTGCCGCCCACCGGTACGTCCCCGATCACTTTGGCCAGCTCGATGACCGGGATCGGGCACCGTCTGCCGAGCGCGTCGACGAGGAGTTCCGCCGCCCGGACGGCCGTCACCGGCGCCGGAGCCGGTGCTCCCAGCTTCTCCCGCACCCCGGCCACCGCCCCCGGCAGCACCTTCAGGAAGCGCTCCACGTCCGCCTCGGCGGTGCCCGGCGCCAGGGAGACCCGGACGTTCCCCTCGCTCAGCACCCCCATCGCCTTCAGCACATGGCTGGGCGTCAGCGTGCTGCTCGTGCAGGAGGAGCCGGAGGAGACCGAGAAACCCGCCCGGTCCAGTTCGTGCAGCAGCGCCTCACCGTCGACGTAGAGGCAGGAGAAGGTGACGATCCCGGGGAGCCGCCGCTCGGGGTCGCCGACCACCTCCACGTCCGGCACCAGCTCCGGCACCCGCGCCCGGATCCGCTCCGTCAGCCCCCGCAGCCGTACCGCCTCCTGGGCCGCCTCGGCCCGTACCGCGCGCAGCGAGGCCACGGCCGCCACGATCGCCGGCAGGTTCTCGAAGCCGGGCGCCCGGCCCGACTCCCGCTCGTCCACCGGCCCCTGTGCGGCGAACCGCACCCCCTTGCGTACGACCAGCAGCCCGGCCCCCGGCGGCCCGCCCCACTTGTGCGCGCTGGCCGCCAGCAGCGACCAGTCGCCCGCGACCGGCCCCCAGCCCAGCGACTGCGCCGCGTCCACCAGCAGCGGCACCCCGGCCGCCCGGCACGCCTCGGCCACCTCGGCCACCGGCTGCACGGTGCCCACCTCGTGGTTGGCCGACTGGAGGCAGGCCAGCGCGGTGTCCGGGCGGAGCGCGGCGGCGTAGGCCGACGGGTCGACGGCTCCCGTCCGGCCGACGGCCACCCGGGTGACCGTACCCCCGTCCGCCTCGAACACGTCCGCCGAGTGGAGGACGCAGGAATGTTCGACGGCGGACACGATCAGGTGGCGTCCGGCCCGGCGCCGTCCGGCCAGCGCCCCCGCCGTCCCGCTGTGCACGGCGCGGGTCCCGGACGCGGTGAACACGACCTCGTCCGCCCGGCATCCCACGGCCTCGGCCGCCGCCTCCCGGGCGGCGTCCAGCAGCATCCGCGCCCGGCGCCCCTCTCGGTGGAGCCGGGCGGGATCGGCCCAGCCGTCGTCCAGCGAGGCCAACAGGGCCTGGCGGGCCACGGGGTGGAGCGGGGCGGCCGAGGCGGCGTCGAAGTAGGACACACAGCCACGGTAGAACGTCGTCCGGGACGGCCCGCCGCAGGGGCGCGCGGCAGTGCCCGAACAAGGGGCCGCCGCGCGGCGCGAGCAGCCAAGACGCCCTTCACGGCGGTGCCCCAAAACGCGACAACCACGAGCTATCAGGCACCCGATGCCACCCCGTCGGAGTGACAGGCGGCGCGTATGCCCCCCTCCCCGCGAACCCCCGAACGGCGTCGGCTAGGGTTTGGTCCGCATAAACATCCAAACCCCTGCCCGACGCAGGGCGGCGACCGACCAGCGAGAAGGCCGCAGCCGACCGCGCGGGCGAGACTCTCGGGAAGGCGCTACGTGAGTCCCAACGGCTCCGACCGCTCGCCGCGGCGCCCGATGCGGCGGAAGCTGCTGCAGGCACTGACCGCGGGCCTGGTCCTGGCGACCGCAACCGGTTGCACATACAAGGACTTCCCCCGCCTTGGCATGCCCACCCCGACCACGGAAGAGGCTCCGCGGATCCTCTCCCTGTGGCAGGGCTCCTGGGCCGCCGCGCTCGCCGTCGGCGTGCTGGTGTGGGGCCTGATCCTGTGGAGTGCTTTCTTCCACCGGCGCAGCCGCACGAAGATCGAAGTACCTCCGCAGACGCGGTACAACATGCCGATCGAGGCCCTCTACACAGTGGTCCCGATCATCATCATCTCGGTGCTCTTCTACTTCACGGCCCGGGACGAGTCCAAGCTCCTCGACCTGTCGAAGAAGCCCGACGTCACGGTCAACGTGGTCGGCTACCAGTGGAGCTGGGGCTTCAACTACATCGCCGATGTCCCCGGTTCCACCGGTGACGCGCGGACCGACGCCAACCTGGCCGGTGTCCCGGACCGGTACAAGAAGTTCTTCCCGGCGCACGCCGGCGGTGTCTACGACGCCGGTACGCCCGGTACGCGCAACCCGCAGACCGGCAACCCCGGTCCGACGCTGTGGCTGCCCAAGGGCAAGACGGTCCGCTTCGTCCTGACCTCGCGTGACGTCATCCACTCGTTCTGGGTGCTGCCGTTCCTGATGAAGCAGGACGTCATTCCGGGCCACCCCAACGCCTTCCAGGTGACTCCCAACAAGGAGGGCACCTTCCGGGGCAAGTGCGCCGAGCTGTGCGGCGTCGACCACTCCCGCATGCTGTTCAACGTGAAGGTCGTCTCTCCGGAGCGCTACGAGCAGCACCTCAAGGACCTCGTCAAGAAGGGGCAGACCGGTTACATTCCCGCGGGCATCGAGCAGACGACCCACGAGAAGAACCGGGAGTCGAACATCCTGTGAGCATCCTCAACGAACCCCAGGGTGCCGCGGCAGCAGGGTCCCACTACGAGGACGAGCTGCCGGTCCGGCGCCAGCGCCGCGGTGAAGTCGTCATCAAGTGGCTCACGACCACCGATCACAAGACGATCGGCACGCTGTATCTGGCGACGTCGTTCGCGTTCTTCCTGATCGGCGGCGTGATGGCGCTGCTCATGCGCGCCGAGCTGGCCCGGCCGGGCCTGCAGATCATGTCGAACGAGCAGTTCAACCAGGCGTTCACGATGCACGGCACCGTGATGCTGCTGATGTTCGCGACCCCCCTGTTCGCCGGTTTCGCGAACTGGATCATGCCGCTCCAGATCGGCGCGCCCGACGTGGCGTTCCCCCGGCTGAACATGTTCGCCTACTGGCTGTACCTGTTCGGCTCGCTGGTCGCCGTCGCCGGCTTCCTCACCCCGCAGGGTGCCGCCGACTTCGGCTGGTTCGCCTACTCGCCGCTGTCGAACGCGGTGCGTTCGCCGGGCATGGGCGCCGACATGTGGATCATGGGCCTGGCCTTCTCCGGCTTCGGCACCATCCTCGGCTCGGTCAACTTCATCACCACGATCATCTGCATGCGCGCCCCGGGCATGACCATGTTCCGCATGCCGATCTTCGTGTGGAACGTCCTGCTGACCGGTGTCCTGGTCCTGCTGGCCTTCCCGGTGCTGGCCGCCGCCCTGTTCGCCCTGGAGGCGGACCGCAAGTTCGGTGCCCACGTCTTCGACGCCGCGAACGGCGGAGCGCTGCTGTGGCAGCACCTCTTCTGGTTCTTCGGCCATCCAGAGGTGTACATCATCGCGCTGCCGTTCTTCGGGATCATCTCCGAAGTGATCCCGGTGTTCAGCCGCAAGCCGATGTTCGGCTACATGGGGCTGATCGCCGCGACCATCGCGATCGCCGGCCTGTCCGTGACCGTGTGGGCCCACCACATGTACGTCACCGGTGGTGTGCTGCTGCCGTTCTTCTCCTTCATGACCTTCCTGATCGCCGTCCCGACCGGTGTGAAGTTCTTCAACTGGATCGGCACGATGTGGAAGGGCTCGCTGTCCTTCGAGACACCGATGCTCTGGGCCACCGGCTTCCTGATCACCTTCACGTTCGGTGGTCTGACCGGTGTCATCCTGGCCTCGCCGCCGATGGACTTCCACGTCTCCGACTCCTACTTCGTGGTGGCGCACTTCCACTACGTGGTCTTCGGTACGGTCGTCTTCGCCATGTTCTCCGGCTTCCACTTCTGGTGGCCGAAGTGGACCGGCAAGATGCTGGACGAGCGCCTCGGCAAGATCACCTTCTGGACGCTGTTCATCGGCTTCCACGGCACCTTCCTGGTCCAGCACTGGCTGGGCGCCGAGGGCATGCCGCGCCGCTACGCCGACTACCTGGCGGCCGACGGCTTCACCGCCCTGAACACGGTCTCGACGATCAGCTCGTTCCTGCTGGGCCTGTCGATCCTGCCGTTCCTCTACAACGTGTGGAAGACGGCCAAGTACGGCAAGCCGGTCGACGTGGACGACCCGTGGGGCTACGGCCGCTCGCTGGAGTGGGCGACCTCCTGCCCGCCCCCGCGGCACAACTTCCTCACCCTGCCGCGGATCCGCAGCGAGTCCCCGGCGTTCGACCTGCACCACCCCGAGATCGCCGCCCTCGAGCAGCTTGAGCACGCCGGCCACGGCACCAGCGCTGTCACGGGCAGCAAGGAGGCCGGCAAGTGAAGATCCAGGGCTGGTTGTTCATCTGGCTGAGCGTCTTCATCCTGATCATGGCCAGCGTGTACGGCGTGTGGTCGAAGGAGCCGGCCGGTACCACCGCGCTCTTCCTGGCCTTCGGCCTGACCGTCATGATCGGCTTCTACCTGGGCTTCACCGCCCGGCGGGTCGACGCGGGCGCCCAGGACGACAAGGAAGCGGACGTCGCGGACGACGCGGGCGAGCTGGGCTTCTTCAGCCCGCACAGCTGGCAGCCGCTCATGCTGGGCGTCGGTGGCGCGTTCGCCTTCCTCGGTGTCGCGGTCGGCTGGTGGCTGCTCTACTTCGCCGCCCCGATCATCATGATCGGCCTGTTCGGCTGGGTGTTCGAGTACTACCGCGGTGAGAACCGCACCCAGTAGCACCCGCCGAGCGCACCGGGAGCCCGGACCCTCCGCCAGGAGGGTCCGGGCTCCCGTCGTTCGCACGCCTGGGCGAGTCCGTCCTTTGCCGGAGTGTTGTTCGCTCGTACGGATTACCTGCCGTGCCGGTAAGGTCTCCGCCTCATAGCGTGATCATATGAATCACACTCCGCGGACCCGCACCGTCGTCAGCTGCACCCTGCTGGTGACCGCCCTCGGCGCGGGCGTCACCGCCTGCGGTTCGGACGGCAACCCCCTGTCGGCCAAGCCGTACGACGCAGCGGGCCTGATCTCCTTCAACGGCCCCACCGGTGCAGAGAAGCGGGCCGATCCGGACAAGCCCCTGGAGGTCACCGCCAACGGTGACGAGGGGCGCATCACCGACGTCACCGCCCAGGACTCCACCGGGCGCTACGTCGCGGGTGAACTCGCCGCCGACGGCAGCCGCTGGCACAGCACCTCCCCCTTGGCCGCCAACGCCCACTACACGGTCTCGGTGAGCACCGAGGACGAGGACGGGGCACCCGGCCGCAAGGTCCTCACGTTCGACACCAGCAAGCCCACCAGCAAGAAGCGCCTGAACGTCACCTTCGGGCCGCAGGCGGGCACCTACGGCGTCGGGCAGCCCATCACCGCCCAGCTCGACCAGGAGATCAAGGACAAGGCGCAGCGCGCCGTCGTGGAACGCGCCCTGCGGGTGGATTCCACGCCGGCCGTGCAGGGCGCCTGGTACTGGGTGAACGCCAAGGAACTCCACTACCGCCCCAAGGAGTACTGGCCCATCCACGCCACCGTCCGGGTGCACAGCAACCTGGACGGCATCCGCATCGGCGACCGGCTGTGGGGCGGCACCTCCAAGCCACTGAAGATCACCACGGGCGACCGGGTCGAGGCCGTCACGGACGCCTCGTCGCACCAGATGACGGTCTACAAGAACGGTGCGGAGATCAACCAGATCCCCGTCACCACCGGCAAACCCGGCTACGAGACCCGCAACGGCGTCAAGGTCGTGCTCGGCAAGCAGTACTTCGTACGCATGCGCAGCACCACGGTCGGCATCGCCGAAGGCAGCTCCGACTCCTACGACCTGCCGGTCTACTACGCCACCCGGGTGACCTGGTCCGGCGAGTACGTCCACGCCGCCCCCTGGTCCGTGGGCTCGCAGGGCTACGCCAACGTCAGCCACGGCTGCACCGGCATGAACACGTCCAACGCCGAGTGGTTCTTCGACACCGTCCGCGAGGGCGACATCGTGCGGGTCGTCAACTCCGACGGCGACCCGATGGAGCCCTTCGGCAACGGCTTCGGCGACTGGAACGTCGACTGGGCGAAGTGGCGCCAGGGCAGCGCCCTCTTCAACGGCACACCGGACGGCCCGGCGCCGGGCGACGCGCTGCGCCTCCAGCCGACGGCCGTGTGAGCGTCACCCGGGGGCGCGGGGCCGTACCGGAGCACGGTCCCCCCGTGCGGGCGCGGGGAGCACCCGCGGGGCCGTACGCGCGCACGGCCCCGCGCCCCGGGTCACTAGGCGCTCAGCAGCCTCTTGCGGCGCAGCAGGGAGGCCAGCGAGGAGGCGAACCCCACCGGGTCCACCGGCAGCGTCACGGCGGCGTCGGCGCGGCTCCAGGTGGCCAGCCAGGCGTCCTGGGGGCGGCCCATCAGGAGCAGCACCGGCGGGCAGTCGAACACCTCGTCCTTGATCTGCCGGCACATCCCCATGCCGCCCATCGGCACCGCCTCGCCGTCGAGCACGCAGGCGTCGATGCCGCCCTTGTCGAGCTCGCGCAGCACCGCCTCGGGGGTCGCGCACTCCAGGAACTCCACCAGGGGGACGTCCGGGGCCGGCCTGTGCCCGGCGGCCAGCCGTACTTGCTCGCGGGTGTTGGAGTCGTCGCTGTAGACCAGCACCGTGGCGGTCGGCTGCATTGTTCCTCCGGGACGTCAGCGTCGTACGGACAGGACGGACAGGGCCGTTCGGGCGGATGCTACTCCCATGAACGCCACGTCAGCACCGGTTCGGCGGGCGGCAACACTCCGAACGGCACCCCCCGGAGTGAGGGCGGGATAAGCGACCGACATAATGTCGGTCGTGGCGACAGCAACGACAGTAGAAACCGGGCACGCGCACCCGTCGGTCAACCGGCCGAACCTCACCAGCGTCGGAACCATCATCTGGCTGAGTTCCGAGCTGATGTTCTTCGCGGCCCTCTTCGCGATGTACTTCACCCTCCGGTCGGTGACCGGACCGGCCCATTGGAAGGAGATGGCGCACGCGCTCAACGTGCCCTTCTCCGCGACGAACACCACGATCCTGGTGCTCTCCTCCCTCACCTGCCAGCTCGGTGTCTTCGCTGCCGAACGCGGCGACGTGAAGAAGCTCCGCGGCTGGTTCACTCTCACCTTCATCATGGGTGCGATCTTCATCGGCGGTCAGATCTTCGAGTACACGGAGCTGGTGAAGAAGGACGGCATCTCGCTGTCCTCGGACCCGTACGGCTCGGTGTTCTACCTGACCACCGGCTTCCACGGCCTGCACGTGACGGGCGGTCTCATCGCCTTCCTGCTGGTCCTCGGCCGCACCTACGCGGCCAAGAGGTTCACGCACGAGCAGGCGACCGCCGCCATCGTCGTGTCCTACTACTGGCACTTCGTCGATGTCGTCTGGATCGGCCTCTTCGCCACGATCTACCTGATCAAGTAGCGGGGACCGCTCCCGTAATCCAGCAGCACCGACGCAGAAGATCCTGACACCGGGGTAATCCGTGAAAAAGCTCTCCGCACGACGACGCCATCCGCTGGCGGCGGTCGTCGTCCTACTCCTCGCGCTGGCGGCCACTGGGGGGCTGTACGCCGCGTTCGCGCCCGCGGGCAAGGCGCAGGCCGACGACTCCTCCCAGTCCCTCACCATCAAGGAGGGCAAGAAGCTCTACGAGGTCGGCTGCGCCAGCTGCCACGGCACCGGTGGCCAGGGCTCCTCCGACGGCCCCAGCCTGGTCGGCGTGGGTGCGGCCGCGGTCGACTTCCAGGTGGGCACCGGCCGCATGCCGGCCTCCACCTCCCAGATGGCGCAGCTCCCGCGCAAAAAGGTCAGCTACACGCAGGCCGAGATCGACCAGCTCGCCGCGTACGTGGCGTCGCTGGGCGCCGGCCCGAGCGTGCCGACCAAGGACCAGTACGGTCCGGCCGGCGCGGACATCGCCCAGGGCGGCGAACTGTTCCGGACCAACTGCGCGCAGTGCCACAACTTCACCGGCAAGGGCGGTGCCCTCACCAAGGGCAAGTACGCGCCGAGCCTGGAGGGTGTCGCTCCCAAGCACATCTACGAGGCCATGCAGACCGGCCCGCAGAACATGCCGTCCTTCCCCGACACCACCATGTCGGAGAAGAACAAGAAGGACATCATCGCGTACCTGAACGCGGTCAACGGCGATGAGACGGAGAACCCGGGTGGTCTGGAGCTGGGCGGCGTCGGGCCGGTCAGTGAGGGTCTCTTCGGCTGGATCTTCGGTCTCGGCGGACTGATCGCCGTCGCCGTGTGGGTCGCCGCCCGGACCGCAAAGGCCAAGAAGTCATGAGTAGCCAAGACATTCCAGAAGAGAACCTGCCCGCCGGGCGGGACCACGCGCACGGCGCGGTGGACGTCGCGGACCGGGAGAACCCGTTCGCGAACCCCGGACTGCCGCCGCACGAGCACCGGATCCAGGACATCGACGAGCGGGCCGCCAAGCGGTCCGAGCGCGTGGTCGCCCTGCTGTTCACGGTGTCGATGCTGGCGACGATCGGCTTCATCGCCGCCTACCTGGCGATCCCCAACGACAAGTCGATCTTCGTCTTCCCGCTCGGGCACATCAGCGCGATGAACTTCGCGCTGGGGCTGACCCTCGGCATCGCCCTGTTCTGCATCGGCGCGGGCGCGGTCCACTGGGCCCGCACCCTGATGTCCGACGTCGAGGTCGCCGACGAGCGTCACCCGATCGAGGCCTCCCCCGAGGTCCGCGCGAAGGTCCACGACGACTTCCGCCTGGGTGCCAAGGAGTCGGCGCTCGGCCGCCGCAAGCTGATCCGCACCACCATGTTCGGCGCGCTGGCCCTGGTGCCGCTCTCCGGCGTGATGCTGCTCGGCGGTCTGGGCCCGGCCCCCGGGACCAAGCTCCGGCACACCCTGTGGGCCAAGAACAAGCGCCTGGTCAACATGAACACGAACCAGCCGCTGCGTCCCGAGGACATCGAGGTCGGCTCGCTCACCTTCGCCAAGCCCGACGGGCTGGAGGAGCGTGCCGAGGACTTCCAGGACCAGATGGCCAAGGCGGCCCTGATGATCGTCCGGCTCCAGCCGGACAACATCAAGGACAAGCGCGAACTCGACTGGTCGCACCAGGGCATCGTCGCGTTCTCGAAGATCTGCACCCACGTGGGCTGCCCGATCTCGCTGTACGAGCAGCAGACGCACCACGTGCTCTGCCCGTGCCACCAGTCCACCTTCGACCTCTCCGACGGCGCCCGGGTCATCTTCGGCCCCGCCGGCCACGCCCTGCCGCAGCTGCGCATCGGTGTGGACAGTGAGGGTTACCTCCAGGCGCTCGGCGACTTCGAGGAGCCCGTCGGTCCTGCTTTCTGGGAGCGCGGATGAGTACTGCATCGAACGACAACAATGCCGCTGCCGCTGCCGCGGCGGGCCGCTCTCGCGGGAAGGCTCCGGCCGGCGAGCGGATCGCCGACTGGGCCGACGGCCGGCTCGGGATCTACTCCCTGGCCAAGGCCAACATGCGCAAGATCTTCCCGGACCACTGGTCCTTCATGCTCGGCGAGATCTGCATGTACAGCTTCATCATCATCATCCTGACGGGTGTCTATCTGACGCTGTTCTTCCACCCGTCGATGAACGAGGTCGAATACCACGGCAGCTACATCCCGCTCCAGGGACAGCTGATGTCCGAGGCGTTCAACTCGACCATGCACATCTCGTTCGACGTGCGCGGTGGTCTGCTCATCCGGCAGATCCACCACTGGGCGGCGGTCGTCTTCCTCGCCGGCATGTTCGTGCACATGATGCGCGTGTTCTTCACCGGCGCGTTCCGCAAGCCGCGTGAGATCAACTGGCTGTTCGGCTTCCTGCTGTTCGTCCTCGGCATGTTCACCGGCTTCACCGGTTACTCCCTGCCGGACGACCTGCTCTCGGGCACCGGCGTCCGCTTCACCCAGGGCGCGATCCTGTCCGTGCCGGTCGTCGGCACGTACATCTCGATGTTCCTGTTCGGCGGCGAGTTCCCCGGCCACGACTTCGTGGCCCGGTTCTACTCGATCCACATCCTGCTGCTGCCGGGCATCATGCTCGGCCTGATGGTGGCGCACCTGATCCTGGTCTTCTACCACAAGCACACGCAGTTCGCGGGTCCCGGCCGGAACAACACGAACGTCGTCGGCATGCCGCTGCTGCCGGTCTACATGGCCAAGGCCGGCGGGTTCTTCTTCCTGGTGTTCGGCTTCATCGCCCTCATCGCCGGCATCGCGTCCATCAACCCGATCTGGGCGATGGGCCCCTACCGTCCGGACCAGGTCTCCACGGGCGCCCAGCCCGACTGGTACATGGGCTTCGCCGAGGGTCTCGTCCGCGCCATGCCGGGCTGGGAGATCAACTTCTGGGGCCACACGCTGGTCCTGGGCGTGTTCATCCCGCTGGCCCTGTTCGGGCTGTTCCTCGCGATGATCGCGCTGTACCCGTTCATCGAGTCCTGGATCACCGGCGACAAGCGCGAGCACCACATCCTGGACCGGCCGCGCAACGCCCCGACCCGCACCGCCTTCGGCGCCGCGTGGGTCGCCGGCTACGTGATCATGCTGATCGGTGGTGGCAACGACATCATCGCCACGCACTTCCACCTGTCGATCAACGCGGTCACCTGGTTCGTCCGGATCGCGTTCTTCGCCGGGCCGGTCCTCACGTTCATCGCCACCCGGCGGATCTGCCTCGGCCTCCAGCGCCGTGACCGCGACAAGGTGCTGCACGGCCGCGAGACCGGCATCATCAAGCGGCTGCCGCACGGTGAGTTCATCGAGGTGCACGAGCCGCTCAGCCAGGAGCAGCTGCACACGCTCACCGCGCACGAGCAGTACCGGCCGGCCGAGATCGGTCCGACGACCGACGAGAACGGCGTCGAGCGCAAGGTGGGCACCTCGCAGAAGCTGCGGGTCAAGCTCTCCAACGCCTACTACGGCGAGGACAGCCAGATCCCGAAGCCGACCGTCGAGGAGTTCAAGGAGATCACGAGCGGCCACGGCCACCACTGATCCCCGCGTCGCCACACCACGCAGAAGGGCCCCGTCCGCCTCGCGGACGGGGCCCTTCGCGGTGCCTCCGGCTGGATAGGGTGGGGGTAGGACCGGGCAGGACTGTGTACGAGGAGCGGCTGATGAGCGCTGTGACCCCCGCTGGAGGCGACACCGCGGCGGGCCGCTCCTGGCCCGTCCTGCTGAACGGTCTTCTTCAGGGCCGTGACCTGGCGGCCGACGACACCGCGTGGGCGATGGACCGCATCATGCGCGGTGAGGCGACCGACGCCCAGATCGCCGGGTTCGCGGTGGCGCTGCGGGCGAAGGGGCAGACGGTCCAGGAGATCACCGGCCTGGTCCGCACCATGTACGAGCACGCGAACGTCATCGAGGTGCCCGGCCGCACCGTCGACATCGTCGGCACGGGCGGCGACGGGGCCCGGACGGTGAACATCTCCACCATGTCCTCGCTGGTCGTGGCCGGCACGGGCGCGAAGGTCGTCAAGCACGGCAACCGGGCCGCGTCCTCGGCGTCCGGTTCCTCCGACGTCCTGGAGAAGCTCGGCGTCAACCTCGACCTGAGCCCCCGCCGGGTCGTGGAGGTCGCGGAGGAGGCCGGCATCACCTTCTGCTTCGCCGTGAAGTTCCATCCCGCGCTGCGCCATGTGGGAGCCGCCCGCGGGCAGCTGGGCATCCGGACCGTGTTCAACCTGCTCGGCCCGCTGACCAACCCGGCGCGGGTGCGGGCCCAGGCGGTCGGCGTCGCCGTCGCGCACGAGGCGCCCATCGTCGCGGGCGTGCTCGCGGAACGGGGCAACTCCTCCCTGGTCTTCCGCGGCGACGACGGCCTGGACGAGCTGACGACGACGGCGACCTCCCGGGTGTGGGTGGTCCGCGACGGCCGGGTCCGCGAGGAGTCCTTCGACCCCCGTGACGCCGGTCTCCCCCTGGTCCCGGTGGAGGCGCTGCGCGGCGGCGACCCGGCCCACAACGCCGACGTCGCCCGCCGTCTGCTCGACGGCGAGCAGGGCCCCGTACGGGACGCCGTCCTGCTGAACTCGGCGGCGGCCCTGGTGGCCCTGGAGCCGACCGGCGCGTCGCTCACCGAGCAGCTCCGCGCGGGCATGGCGAAGGCCGCCGAGTCGATCGACTCGGGCGCGGCCCGGCGGACGCTGGAGCGGTGGGTGGCGGCCAGCAACGCCTGACCGCACCGCACGTCGTCCCGCGATCCGGACACGGGTTGCGGGACGACGATCAGTTCGCGTACGTTCTTCCACCAGGTCATGAGTGACAGTCATGAGGCCCCGGCCGACTGTCCGGCAACCCTCCGTCCGTGGCGGGGTGCCCCGGGTGAAGACCAGGCCGTGGACAGCAAGGTCCCCGGCAAGCGCGGATCCCTCGCACACTTCTCAGGTGTGGGACCAGGGATCCTGGTCGTCGAGGAGCCTCCCGTGAGCAAGCGAATGCGCTAGGGCCGCAGAGCCCCGCCTCCGCATCCCCCTTCACCCCACCGGCGCTCGAGCACACCCGCTCGCCCGGTGTATTCCACCTGCCTTCACGGGAGTTCAGCCATGTCCGTCTCCACCGCTGTCGCCGACCGGTCCCTCTGCGCCCCGCTGCCCGTCCTGGGCCGCGACGTCACCGTCCCGCTCGTCACGGGCGGCGAGGTCGCCTACGCCGCGCTCGACTACGCGGCCAGTGCCCCCGCCCTCCAGCGGGTCTGGGACGACGTCGCGGCCTACGCCCCGTACTACGGCAGTGTCCACCGTGGCGCCGGCTACCTCTCCCAGCTCTCCACCGACCTGTTCGAGAACGCCCGCAGGACCGTCGCCGAGTTCCTCGGCTGCCGCCCGGACGACCAGGTCGTCTTCACCCGCTCGACCACCGACTCCCTCAATCTCCTGGCGCGCGCCCTACCGGCCGGCTGCCAGGTCTTCGTCTTCGAGACCGAGCACCACGCCTCCCTGCTGCCCTGGCAGGACGCCCAAGTGACCTACCTCGACGCCCCGCGCACCCCGCGGCAGGCGGTCCGTACCCTGGAGCGGGCCCTCGCCGACCGCGACCCCCACGGCCCGGCCCTGGTCTGCGTCACCGGCGCCTCCAACGTCACCGGCGAGCTGTGGCCGGTACGCGAGCTGGCCGCCGCCGCGCACGCCCACGGTGCCCGCATCGTCCTGGACGCCGCCCAGCTGGCCCCCCACCACCCGGTGGACATCCGGGACCTGGACGTCGACTGGGTCGCCTTCTCCGGCCACAAGCTGTACGCGCCCTTCGGCTCCGGAGTCCTGGCCGGCCGCGCCGACTGGCTCCGGGCGGCCGAACCGTACCTCGCGGGCGGCGGCGCCAGCCGCAAGGTCACCCGGCGGCAGGACGGCGGGGTGGCCGTGGAGTGGCACGACGGCGCCGCCCGCCACGAGGCCGGCTCCCCGAACGTGATCGGCGCCTACTCCATCGCCGCCGCCTGCAAGGCCCTCACCGAGGCCGGCTGGGACACCCTCGTCGCCCGCGAGGAGCAGCTGATCCGCACGGTCCGCGAGGGCCTCGCCGAGGTCCCGGAGGTCAGGTTCCTCTCCCTCTTCGGCGACGACGCCCCGCGCGTGGGTGTCCTCTCCTTCGTCGTCGAGGGCTGGAACAGCTCGCACTTCGCCGCCGCCCTCTCCGCCGAGTACGGCATCGGCGTCCGCGACGGCCTCTTCTGCGCCCACCCCCTGGTCCGCACCCTGCTGGGCACCGACCCGCAGACCCAGGGGGAGTGCGGCGCCCCGGAGGCGGCCCCGGGCGAGAGGTCCCTGAACGCCGTCCGGGTCAGCTTCGGCGCCGGCACCCCCGACGAGCACGTCGAGCGCTTCGTGAACGCCGTACGGGAACTGGTGCGGGACGGCGCCCGGTGGCAGTACCGCACGGAGGACGGCCGCTGCGTCCCGGCGGTCTGAGACCACCCGGCCCGCCTCCCGGCTCCTGCCGGGGTGGCGGGCCCTAGTTGTCGAGGCCGATCGCGAACGCCGCTTCCAGGTCGTGCTGGGAGTAGGTGCGGAACGCGACGTGCGTGTCGGTGGCCTCCACGCCGGGGATCTTGCTGATCCGGCCGGGGATGATCTCGGCGAGGTCCTCGTGCTGCCCGACCCGGACCATGGCGATCAGGTCGTAGGTGCCGGTGACCGAGAAGACCTCGCTGACGCTCTCCAGCGCGGCGATGCGCTCCGCGATCTCGGGGATCCGGTCCACGCTGGTCTTGATCAGGACGATCGCGGTGATCACGGCTGTGTCTCTCCCTCGGTGACCGGAGCTGGTGCGGCCCTCAGTCTAGTCGCCCGCCCGTCTCCCACCACCGCGCCACCGGGCCCGCCCGCGCGGCCGCTCCCGCGTCCGTAGCACACCCACGCGTAGCCGAACCCCAGGCCGAACCCGACCAGGTGCGCGAGGTAGGCCACCCCGGGCCCGTCGGAGGCCCGCCCCGCCGCGAACCACTGGAGTGCCGCCCAGAACGGCAGCACCACCCAGGCCGGGAAGCGCAGCGGCAGGAAGAACAGGAACGGCAGAAGACTGGTGACCCGGGCGCGGGGGAACAGGTAGAGGAAGGCTCCGAGGACCGCCGAGATCGCCCCGGAGGCGCCGACCAGCGACTGTTCGGAGGCGGCGTTGGCGGCCGCGTAGCCCAGCAGGGCGAGGTAGCCGCAGCCGACGTAGAACAGGGTGAACCGCACCCGTCCCATGCGTTCCTCGGTCATCGCCCCGAAGACGAAGAGGAACAGCATGTTGCCGAGCAGGTGGACCCAGCCGCCGTGCACGAACAGCGCGGTGGCCGGGGTGAGCGCCTCCCGGGCCGGTCTGCCGAACAGCACGGCCGGCACCACGCCCCACCGCCGGAAGTACGTCCGCTGCGCGGCGAGCAGCGCGTCCCCGGTGCCGTACCCGGGGGTGAGCCCGGAGGCGGGGCCCAGGACGAAGATCAGGCAGCACAGGACGATGAGGCCGTACGTGATCGGTGCCGGGGTGCCCCGGACCGCTCTGAGGGTCCTGCCGGCCGCCGTGCTCCAGGTGCTGATCATGACTACAGAGCATGACGTAACGGGACGCAAGCTGACAGACCGCCTCGCCGCCGTGGACGGGCGGGCGGCGGGGACCCGGCAGGCCGTAGGGTTACGAGCCACACGCGCCGGGGAACGGCGCGGAACGACACGAGAAGGAAGCGGACAGTCACGATGACGGTTCCCCTGCCGACGGCCACGACACGATGGCGCTGCACCCTGTGCGGCAACCTCACCCGCTTCGACGTGACCCGCTCGTCCAAGGTCGTCGAGTACGTCCATCTCGACCTGGCCGGTGAGCCCACGGTGGAGGAGCGCGAGGTGGTCAGTGAGACCATCGAGTCGGTGCGCTGCCGCTGGTGCAACGCGGTGGACCAGGTGGAACTCGTGGACAGGCCGGGCAACGGCTCCTGAGCGGAGCGGTCCCGGGGTGGCTTTTTCGGTTTGGGGTGTGACGGATGGCGGAGACCGCAGGCGGGGGGCCGGGCGACGGCACCGCCGAGGTGCTTGACCGTCCGCTGCCCGACGGCGTGCGCCGGCGGGTCGTGCAGATCGTCTCGGACGCCTTCGGCGGGCTGACCGTGGCCGAACTTCCCGCCCAGCTGCGGCAGTACGCCCGGTTCGCCC
This sequence comes from Streptomyces sp. Y20, assembly GCF_043195475.1. NCBI lineage: Bacteria > Bacillati > Actinomycetota > Actinomycetes > Kitasatosporales > Streptomycetaceae > Streptomyces > Streptomyces sp. Y20. The sequence continues at coordinate 55,453 of NZ_JBIDDP010000014.1, read as the reverse complement.
CGAACCGCCGGGCCAAGTTCGCCGGCAACGCGATGGCGGCGGCGCTGGAGACCGATCCGCTGTTCCGGCAGCGGATCGGGGAGAAGTTCAGAGAGACGCAGCCGGAACTCGCCGGCGCCCTCGACTCCGGATCGCCGCCCCCGGCCGCGGACCCGCTCGACGTGGCGGCCGCGGCCTACGTACTGCGCCCGGCGGGCTGGGTGAAGCTGGTCACCGCGGCAGGCGAGGAGGCCCAGCGCGCGGACGCCGAGCGGGCCGGCGAGGAGAGCCGCGCCGAGCTGGAGCGGCTGCGCGCGGAGCTGGCGCAGGCCCGCGACCACACCCGCGCCGAGACCGAACGGCTGCGTACGGAGCTGGAGTCGGCGAAGAAGGAAGCCGACTCGCTGCACCGCAAGCTGCGGGCCGCGCTCAGCGACGTCAAGCGGGGCGAGGCCGCGCTGCGCAAGGCGCACGGCGAGATCGACGCCGCGCGCGCCGAGGCGCACGCGCGGGTGTCGGCCGCGGACAGCGAGTCCCGGCGGCTCAAGGCCCGGCTGAGCGAGGCCGAGGCCGCGCTGGAGGCCACCCGGCGGGCGGCCCGGGAGGGCCGCAGCGTGGAGGACATGCGGGTACGGCTGCTGCTCGACACCCTGCTGGAGGCGACCCAGGGCCTGCGGCGCGAACTCGCCCTGCCCCCGGTTTCCGTGCGGCCGGCCGAGACGGTCGACGCGGTGGAACCGGGCCGGATGACCCCGAAGGACATCGCGGCACGCGCCCTGTCCGAGCACGATCCGGCCATCCTTGACCAGCTCCTGGCACTCCCGCAGGCTCATCTGGTCGTCGACGGCTACAACGTGACCAAGACCGGCTATCCGCAGATGCCGCTGGAGAAGCAGCGGCTCCGGTTGCTGGGCCAGCTCTCCGCGCTCGCCGCGCAGACCGGGGCCGAGGTGACGTGCGTCTTCGACGGCGCGGAACTGGCCGCGCCGGTGCTGCTCGCGCCGCCGCGCGGGGTGCGGGTGCTGTTCTCCAAGCCGGGCGTGACGGCCGACGAGCTGATCCGCCAGCTGGTGCGCGCGGAGCCGCCGGGGCGTCCGGTCATCGTCGCCTCCACGGACCGCGAGGTGGCCGACGGGGTCGCCAGGGCGGGCGCCCGTCCCGTGGCTTCTGCGGTACTTCTGAAGCGGCTGTCCTGAAGGTCCAACGGACGCCGGCTGTGCCCGAATTGGGCGTTGTGTCGCACAACGCTGCGTCAATCCGCTCTCACTACAGGTGAGTTAGTGTAAAGAATGCACGGCGTGACAGGGTTTTTTCCTGTGAGGATTTGAACTGATCACAACTGTGTCACTAGGGTCTGGGCTCGAACCTCCGAACGGGTGATCACTCACAAGAAGGAGTTCGTCCTCCGTGGCGTCCCACCGTCGACCCAAGCAGCCCAGTCGCACCCGTGTGACCGTGCTGACCACCGCAGCCGCCGCTGCCGTCGCGCTCAGCGCGAACGCCGCCAACGCCGCCCCCAGCGAGAAGCTGAGCAAGGACGAGGTGAAGGCCAAGGTCGACAAGCTCTACGAGCAGGCGGAGCAGGCGACCGAGAAGTACAACGGCGCCAAGGAGAAGCAGCAGAAGCTGCAGAAGGACATCTCCACCATCCAGGACGACGTCGCCCGCGGCCAGGAGGAGCTCAACAAGCTGCGTGACGGCCTGGGTTCGCTGGCCACCGCCCAGTACCGCTCCGGCGGCATCGACGCCTCCGTCCAGCTCTTCCTGTCCTCCAACCCGGACGACTACCTCGACAAGGCGTCCACCCTCGACCAGTTGAGCAGCCAGCAGGTCGACGCGCTGAGGAAGATCCAGGACAAGCAGCGCGAACTCGCCCAGGAGCGGGCCGAGGCCACCGAGAAGCTCAAGGACCTCGCCGCCACCCGCACCGAGCTGGGCAACAAGAAGCAGGAGGTCCAGGGCAAGCTCGCCGCCGCGCAGAAGCTCCTGAACACCCTGACCACCAAGGAGAAGGCGCAACTCGCACAGGAGCAGCAGCGCGCCAACCGCTCCTCCACCGAGCGCGTGGACCTCGGCGACAAGACCCCGCCCGCCTCCGGACGCGCCTCGGCGGCCTTCTCCGCCGCACAGAGCCAGATCGGCAAGCCGTACGTCTACGGCGCCACCGGCCCCTCCTCCTTCGACTGCTCGGGCCTGACCTCCTGGGCCTACGCCCAGGCCGGTGTGTCCATCCCGCGCACCTCCGAGGCGCAGGCGAACATCGGCACCCGGATCGGCTCGGTCGGTGACCTGAAGGTCGGCGATCTGGTCTTCTTCTACGGCGACCTGCACCACGTGGGCCTGTACGCCGGCAACGGCCAGGTCCTGCACGCCCCGCACACCGGTGCCGTGGTCCGCTACGAGGCCATCGGCAACATGCCCTTCCAGTTCGGCGTCCGGGTCTGACCCCGCACGACGCGGACACGGGGGCGCCCGAACGGGCGAATCCCGGTGACCGGAACTGACGTCACGCCCCGCCCATGACCTGCGTCAGCGGCGGGGCGTCACTCTGTGTTGACTCCGCGGTCTTTGGTCCGGACCCCTCCGCACGGCTACTGTCTGCCGCGTTTCCCCGGCGCCGGGGTTTCCCCGTCCCCGGCGCCGGGCGGACGCGTCCTGTAGGCCAGCGGAAGGAACACGGCTTCTCGTGGGCTCTCATCGCCGTCTTGCCCCGCCCGGCTTCGACCGGGGCTCCGTCGCCCTGTGCGTGGTGTCGGCCGCGGCAGCCGCGCTCGGCGCCGTACCGGCGCACGCGACACCGGACGCCGACACCCGCGCCGAGGTGGACCGTCTGTACGAGGCCGCCGAGAAGGCCACCCAGGCCTACGACCGGGCCGGGGAGCGGGCCGGGGTGCTGCGCCGGGAGGTCCGTGACGCGCAGGACCACATCGCCCGCCAGCAGCAGCGCATCAACGGCCTGCGGGAGCGGCTGGGTTCGCTGGCCGGCGCCCAGTACCGCGCGGGCGGCATCGACCCGGCCGTCGCCCTGCTCTTCTCCGACGACCCCGACGACTACCTCGACAAGGCCTCCACGCTCGACCGCATCGGCAGCCGGCAGGCGGGCCAGCTGAGGCAGTTGCAGTCCGCGCTGCGCGATCTGGCCCAGGAACGCGCGGAGGCGACCGGCAAGCTCGCCGAACTGGAGCGCAGCCGCAGGGCCGTGGCCGCCCACAAGCGGACCGTGGAGCAGAAGCTCGCCCGGGCCCGGCAGCTGATCAACGCCCTGCCCGCCGCCGCGCGCGCCGCCTACGACCGGGCCTCCCGGGGCAGCCGCGCGGGCCTGCCCGACCCGGCCGGTGCCGTCGCCGCCGACGGCCGCGTCGCCGCCGCCCTGGCCGCTGCCCGCTCCGCCCTCGGCCGGCCCTACGTGTGGGGTGCCAACGGCCCCTCCGGATTCGACTGTTCGGGCCTGATGCAGTGGTCGTACGCGCACGCGGGCATCCACCTGCCGCGCACCTCGCAGGCGCAGCGCTTCGCCGGCCGGCAGGTCCCGCTCTCCCAGGCCCGCCCCGGCGACCTGGTCGTGTACCGCTCCGACGCCAGCCACGTGGCGATGTACGTGGGCAACGGCCAGGTCATCCACGCGCCCTACCCCGGCGCCCCGGTGCGCTACGACCCGGTCGGGATGATGCCCGTCTCCTCGGTCACCAGACCCTGACCGCCCGCTCGCCGTACGATCGGGAAGTGGCTGGTCGCAGGCGGGCGTGGGGTGTCGGAGCGGTGGGACTGGCTCTGCTGCTGCCCCTTGCCGGGTGCCGCGGCGGGCCGGCGGCCGACCCGGCCCGGGCCGAGGTGCAGCGGGTGCTCGACCGGCGGGCGGCGGCCCTGCTGGGGCACGACGAGACGGCGTACGGCGCGACGGGCGCCCGCACGGAGTACGCCCGGTTGCGTGCCCTTCCGCTGGCCTCCTGGAGCTACCGGGTCACCGGCCTGCGCCGCACCGGCGCCGGCGCCACCGCCGACGCCGACCTGCGGTACCGCGTCGCCGGCTACGACCGGGCCCCCGTCGGCGCCCGCCGTACCCTCACCCTCTCCCGCACCGCCGGCGGCCGCTGGTACGTCACCGCCGACAGGCCCGCCGGCAGGGCCGGGCAGCAGCTGTGGGACCAGGGCACGGTGACCGCGGTCCGGGGCGCGCACAGCCTGGTGCTCGGCGCCGGCGGGTCCGCCGCCGGCCTGCGGACGTACGCCCGGCTGGCCGACCGCGCGGTCCCGGCCGTCTCCGGGGCCTGGGGCGCCGGCTGGAGCCGCCGGGTCGTCGTCCTGGTCCCGCGGTCCCTGGCGGGGATGGCGGCCCTGCTGGGCTCGCCGGCCGCCACCTACCGGGGCATCGCCGCCGTCACCACCGGCGAGGTGAGCGCGACCCCGGCCGGGCCCGCCGGCGCGGCCCCCGCCGACCGGGTGGTGGTCAACCCGGAGGCGTACGCCGTCCTCGGTGACCTCGGCAAGCAGGTCGTGCTCACCCACGAGACCACCCATGTCGCCACCCGGGCGCAGACCACCGCCGCCACCCCGCTGTGGCTCTCCGAGGGCTACGCCGACTGGATCGGCTACCTGGACACCGGGCGCACCCCGGCCGAGGCCGCCCCGGAACTCGCCCGGGCCGTCCGGCAGGACGAGCTGCCGGCCACCCTCCCCGCGGACCGGGACTTCGGCTTCACCAGCGATCCCACCGAGCTGGCGCGCGCCTACGAGGGCGGCTGGCTGGCCTGCCGGATGATCGCCGGGCAGTGGGGCACGGCCCGGCTCGGCGCCTTCTACCGGGCCGTCGGCGCCCACGGGAAACGGCCGGGGGCGGTCGAGGAGGCGCTGCGGGAGGTACTCGGCACGACCCGGCGGGACTTCACCGCACGTTGGCGGCGGTACGTCACGGCACAACTGGACTGAGCCGCCCCACAACCTCCCGCAACCACTCCCGCTCGGCGTTCCCACCGGCCCGGGCCACCCGCAGCATGCCCTCCCGGAACAGATCCCCGGCCTCCTCGGCCCGTACCGGCTTCCCCTCCCGGTAGAAGAAGCTGGCCGGGGTCTCCAGGAACGCCAGCCGGCGGCGCAGCACCGCGGCCTGGCCGGCGGGGTCGTCCAGGTGCCGCAGGAACGCCAGGACCGTGTTGAAGCGGACGTGGTCGGTGATCTCGGTCTGCTTGGGATTGCGCAGCCGCCGCAGCAGCTCGGCGCGGCCCTGTTCCGTGAGGGAGAGCACCCGGCGCGGGGCGGCGCCCGCGCCCTCCTCGGTGTGCTGGTCGAGCAGTCCGGCGGCGAGGAGCCGGTTGATGGCGGGGTAGAGGGCGCCGTCGCTGACCGGGCGGACATGGCCGCTGAGCGCCTTGATGCGCTCCTTGAGCTCGTACCCGTGCAGTGGTTCCTCGGCGAGGAAACCGAGGATCGACAGCTCCAGCACGCGCGTTCCTCCTGCTTGCCGTGGACCGGAGAACCATGTTACCTCTTATCGTGCTACCTCGAAACGAGGTAACACGTTTCGAGGAGTCCCAGTGAGTGCCCACCGCAAGCAGCTCGTCGCCCTCGCCCGCCCCGTCTACTTCTCCCTGCTCGCCCCGGTCGCTTCCGGGGTCATCAACACCCTCTGGGTCTCCCGGCTCGGCGGGGCCGCCGTCGCGGCCGTGGCTGTCGCCGGCAACACCGAGAACGTGCTGCTCGGCGTGGCGCTGATCTTCGCCTCCGGCACAACTGTGCTGGTCGCTCACGCCCGCGGAGCCCGGGACCCGGCCGCCGTCCGGGCCGCCGTGCGCGGCGGCTGGGCCCTGTGCGCGGTCGTCACCCCCGTGGTCGCGGCCGGCGGCTTCCTGGTGCGCGCCCCGCTGGCCCGCCTGGTGCTCGGCTCGGGCGACGACGCGGCCTTGCGCCTGACCACCGCCTACTTCGCGATCTCCCTGCCCGGCATGACCGTCTTCTTCGCCCAGCAGCTGGTCGACGGCATCCTCAAAGGTGCCGGTGACACCCGCACGCCCTTGCGGCTCGCCCTGCTGGCCAACGGGCTGATCCTGCTGTGCGACCCGGTGCTGATCCACCGCTACGGCGTCCGAGGCGCCGCCGCCTCCACCGTGCTGTGCCGGGCGGTGGCCCTCGTGGCCGGTCTCCTCGCCGTGCGCCGCACCGCCCTGCTGCGCACGGCCGGCCGGGTCCGCCCCGCCGGACCGGCCGGGGCCGCCCCTCGCCGCACGTTCACGACCGGGCTGCCCATGTCCGCCGACTTCACGGTGCGGCAGGGCGGCGCCCTGGTACTGGTGGCGATCGTCGCCCGGCTCGGCGTCACCGCGGTGGCCGCCTACTCCATCGCCTACAAGGTCCTCTACGTCGCCACCATGGCCTTCTACGCGGTACGGCAGGCCGCCGCCATCCACACCGCGCACGCCCGGGGTGCGGGCGACGACGCCCGCCGGGACATCGGCCGGCAGGCGGTCCTCGTCTCCGGCGCCCTGGGCCTCACGGCCACCGCCCTGTTCGCCGTCACCGCCCCCTGGGTGACAACCGTGTTCGGCGCCGGTCCCGAGGTCGCCCATCAGGCCGTGCTGTTCCTCCGCTGCATCGGTCCCTACTTGCTGCTGATGGCCTGTTTCATCGCCCTCGGCGGGGTCTTCGAAGGCAGCGGGTCGGCGTCCGCGCTGCTGCGGGTCACCCTGCTCGGCACCGCCGTCCAGCTGCCGCTCGCATACGCCCTCTCCGGACTCGGGCTGCCCGGCATCTGCCTGGCGCTGGCGCTCGCGATGGCCGTGCAGTGCGCGGTCGTGGCGGCGCTGATCTGGCGCGCCGGGCGTCAGGGGGTGACCGGGGTTTCCTCTGTGCGGGTGGTCTGAGGGGGGACGGGGGCGGTGGGTGTGGTGTGGGGGACGGTCGAGGACCACAGGCGGCGGGCCGCCGTCAGGGCGGCCGCGAGCAGCAGGCCGTCGCGGACCGCCAGCAGCGCGACGCCGTACCAGTCGCTCGCCACCACGTGCGAGAAGCCGAGCGGGAACTCCAGGACCGTCACGAAGGATGCGAGGACGACCAGCAGCGCGGGCGCCGTCATGCGGCTGGCCCGGTGCGACAGGCACACGGCGGCCAGGCCGACCAGCCACACCAGGTACTGCGGGCTGATCACCCGGCTGGTCACCGTGAACAGCAGCACCGCCGGGAGGGCCGCCTCGGCGAGGACGTGCGCGGGGAACCGGCCCGCCCGCAGCCGCCACAGCAGCAGCCAGCCGAACGCGGCCACGGTCAGCGCCAGCGCGGCCGTGCTGACCCGGGCCACGTACGGGCCGAGGAACTCGATCGAGCCGTAGTTCGGCAGCACCTGACCCTCCCAGCCGAAGTGCCGGGCCACATGGAAGACCAGCGCGCCCAGCGACTCCACCTCGGTGCCCCGCTCCCGCTGGAAGGACAGGAACGCGAACGCGCCCGGCATGGACACCGCGAACAGCGCCGCGAGGCCCGCCGCGGTCACCGCCGCCGTCCGCCAGGCGCGCCGCACGGCCCCGGCCAGCAGCAGCACCGGCCACACCTTCAGCAGCGCGCCGAACGCGGCCAGCGCGCCCAGCATCCGTGGGCGCCGGGCCCCGGCGAGCAGCGCCGCCACGGCCACCGCGGTCACCATCACGTCGTAGCGGGCGTACACCGTCGGCCCGAGCAGCGGTACGCCCGCCACCCACACCCAGGCCCCGCGCGGCGACCGGCCGGGGCGCCGGCCCGCGACGAGCAGCGCGGCCAGCACGGCGGCGTCGGCGAGGAAGGCCAGCAGGAAGAAGGCGTGCGGGTAGGACAGGAACGGCAGGACGGCGGGGGAGAGGACGGCGAGAGCGGCGGCGGGCGGGTACTGCCAGGTGACGTCGTCCAGCGGAAACGTGCCGTGGCGCAGCACCTCGTACCAGCCGCGGTAGATCACCGACACGTCCGAGGTGACGTCCGGGCCCGGGAAGGCGTACACCCCGAAGACGAACAGCAGCAGCACCGCGCGGGTGACGCCCCAGGCCGCGAGCGGCCGGGCCAGGGACCACCGGACGGCCTTCGTCTCCACGTGAACCCCTGTCGTCCGTCCCCGGCACCCGGGCGCGCCGTTCGATTCCGCCTCGGGCGACCATGATGTCCTGCGCACCTGTGCGATGCCACAGACCCGGCCGCGCCCGGCGCCGGACGGGCGATTCGGTAGGGTCGGCGGCGATGCGCAAGACCCTGATCGTCACCAACGACTTCCCGCCCCGCCCGGGCGGGATCCAGGCCTTCCTGCACAACATGGCGCTGCGCCTGGAACCCGACCGGCTCGTCGTGTACGCCTCCACCTGGAAGCGCGGCCCGGAGGGCGCCGAGGCCACCGCCGCGTTCGACGCCGAGCAGCCCTTCACCGTCGTCCGCGACCGTACGACGATGCTGCTGCCCACCCCGCGGGTGACCCGGCGGGCGGCCGGGCTGCTGCGGGAGCACGGCTGCACCTCGGTGTGGTTCGGGGCCGCGGCGCCGCTCGGTCTCATGGCGCCCGCGCTGCGCGGGGCCGGCGCCGAGCGGCTGGTGGCCACCACCCACGGGCACGAGGCCGGCTGGGCCCAGCTGCCCGCCGCCCGGCAACTGCTGCGCCGGATCGGGGAGAGCACCGACACGGTCACCTACCTCGGCGAGTACACCCGCTCCCGGATCGCCACCGCGCTCACCCCGGCGGCGGCCCGGCGGATGGCGCAGCTGCCGCCCGGGGTCGACGAGAAGACCTTCCACCCGGGCTCCGGCGGCGGCGAGGTCCGCGCGCGGCTCGGCCTCACCGACCGGCCGGTCGTGGTCTGCGTCTCCCGGCTGGTGCCCCGCAAGGGCCAGGACACCCTCATCCGGGCCATGCCCCGCATCCTCGCCGCCGAGCCGGACACCGTGCTGCTCGTCGTCGGCGGCGGCCCCTACGAGCAGGACCTGCGCCGCCTCGCCCACGAGACGGGGGTCGCCGCCTCGGTCCGCTTCACCGGGGCCGTGCCCTGGGCCGAGCTGCCCGCGCACTACGGCGCCGGGGACGTGTTCGCGATGCCGTGCCGCACCCGCCGCGGCGGCCTGGACGTGGAGGGCCTCGGCATCGTCTACCTGGAGGCGTCCGCCACGGGCCTGCCGGTCGTCGCGGGCGACTCGGGCGGCGCGCCGGACGCGGTGCTGGAGGGGGAGACGGGCTGGGTCGTCCGAGGCGGCTCGGCCGAGCAGACCGCGGAGCGGATCGTCGTCCTGCTCCAGGACCCCGAGCTGCGCCGCCGCATGGGCGAGCGCGGCCGCCGGTGGGTGGAGGAGAAGTGGCGCTGGGACCTGCTGGCGGAGAGGCTGAAAGCCCTGCTGTGAACCGCCCGCCCGCCCGGCCGTGATCCCCGGTCCCGCCCGCCCGGCTGGGAACGGGGACCCGCCGCCGACGCGCGTGCCACCGACCGGAGCCGACGCGCCGTCAGCCGGGCAGCGTGACGGCGCGGGTCCTCACCGGGGACACCGCGCCGTCGAGCGGGCTCACTTGGCGTAGATGGCCTCGATCTCGTCCGCGTAGTCCTTCGCCACCACGTTCCGCTTGAGCTTCAGTGACGGGGTGAGATGGCCCGACTCCTCCGTGAACTGGTACGGCAGGATGCGGAACTTGCGTACCGACTCCGCCTTCGACACCGCGGCGTTGCCGTCGTCCACGGCCGCCTGGACCGCGGCGATCAGATCCGCGTCCGCGCGCAGCGACGCCGCGGTCGAGCCCGCCGGCTTGCCGTGTTCGGCGCACCAGCGGTCCAGGAACTCCTCGTCGAGGGTGACCAGGGCGCCCACGAACGGTCGCCCGTCGCCCACCACCATGCACTCCGCGACCAGCGCGTGCGCCCGGATCCGGTCCTCGATCACGGCCGGGGCCACGTTCTTGCCGCCCGCCGTGACGATGATCTCCTTCTTCCGGCCGGTGATCCGCAGATAGCCGTCCTCGTCGAGGGTGCCGATGTCACCGGTGTGGAACCAGCCGTCCGCCAGCGCCACCGCGGTCGCGTCCGGGTTGTTCCAGTACTCCTTGAACAGGTGCTCGCCGTGCAGCAGCACCTCGCCGTCGTCCGCGATCCGCACCACCGAGCCGGGCAGCGGCTGCCCGACCGTGCCGATCTTCTGCCGGTCCCACGGGTTGAACGCGGTCGCCGCGCAGGACTCGGTCAGGCCGTAGCCCTCCAGCACGGTGAAGCCGATGCCCCGGAAGAAGTGTCCGAGCCGCTCGCCCAGCGGGGCGCCGCCGGAGATGGCGTACTCGCCCCGGCCGCCCAGGACCGCGCGCAGCTTGCCGTAGACCAGCTTGTCGAACACCTTGTGCTTGATCTTCAGGCCCAGCGGCGGACCCGACGGGCTGTCCAGCGCCTTGCTGTAGGCGATCGCGGTGTCGGCGGCCTTGTCGAAGACCGCGCCCTTGCCGTCCGCCTGCGCCTTGGCCCGCGCCGAGTTGTAGACCTTCTCGAAGACCCGCGGGACACCGAGGATCAGCGTCGGCCGGAACGCGGCCAGCTCGTCCGTGAGGTTCTTGATGTCCGGGACGCAGCCCAGCTTGATCGGCGCCATCATGGGCGCGATCTGCACCAGCCGCCCGAAGACGTGCGCGAGCGGCAGGAAGAGCAGGACGGAACACTCCCCGGTGCGGAACAGCGGACGCAGCCGCTCCACGACGTTCCCGCACTCGGCGAAGAAGCTGCGGTGGGTGAGGACACAGCCCTTGGGCCGCCCGGTCGTACCGCTCGTGTACACGATGGTCGCCGGGTCGTCGGCCCTGGCCAGTGAGCCGCGCTCCTCGACCGTCTGCTCCGACACGTCCTGGCCGAGCCGCCCCAGTTCCTCCACGCCGCCGGCCTCGATCTGCCAGACGTGCTTCAGCGCGGGCAGGGACTCGCGCACCGACTCGACGGCCGCCGCGTGGCTGTCCAGCTCCACGACGCAGGCGGTGGCGCCCGAGTCGGACAGGATCCACCGCACCTGCTCCGGCGAGCTGGTCTCGTACACCGGCACGGTGACCGCGCCCGCGCTCCAGATCGCGAAGTCCAGCAGCGTCCACTCGTAGCGCGTGCGGGACATCAGGCCCACCCGGTCGCCCGGCTGCACCCCGGCGGCGATGAGTCCCTTGGCGGCGGCGTGCACCTCGGCGAGGAACGTCCGGGCGGTCACGTCCTGCCAGACACCTCCCGTCTTGCGGGCGATCACGGCGACGTCGGGATGCTGCGCGGCGTTTCTGCGGACGATGTCGGTCAGATTCCCGTCCGCGGGGACCTCGTACAAAGCCGGAAGGCTGAACTCGCGCAAGACTGCTGCTCCTCATAGGGCGCCGGCGCCACGACGTTGTGCGATGCGACGGTGCGGTCCAAGGCTCGGGCAAGTGCTCACGGAATTCACATGTTGAAATCCTGAGCACGACTGGACTGCCCGGACGTTACCCGCCGGTATGCCGTCTAGGACAGGGGGGCCAGGGCAGATGTTCGCTGCGTCACACACGGGGGCGTTCCTTCGCGCACATTAGTCGACGGCCGATCCGACCGGCGAGTAACCGAGCGCCTGACCGGCACTTTTCACAGGTGCGGCGCTCCGCCTACGCTTGATCGCCATGGCATCCACACGCACCGGCAGCCGGCGAACCCGCGTCCACGTGGTCAGCGACGTCCACGGCAACGCCCGTGACCTGGCCCGGGCCGGCGAGGGGGCCGACGCCCTGATCTGCCTGGGCGACCTCGTCCTCTTCCTCGACTACGCCGACCACTCCCGCGGCATCTTCCCCGACCTGTTCGGCACGGAGAACGCCGACCGCATCGTCGAGCTGCGCACCGCCCGCCGCTTCGAGGAGGCCCGCGCCTTCGGCGCCCGGCTGTGGGGCGGCATCGGCACCGACCGGGCCACCGCCATCGAGCGGGCGGTGCGCAAGCAGTACGCCGAGCTGTTCGCCGCGTTCCCCACCCCCACCTACGCCACCTACGGCAACGTCGACATGCCGGCCCTGTGGCCGGAGTACGCCCGGACCGGCACCACGGTCCTCGACGGCGAACGCGTCGAGATCGGCGGCCGGACCTTCGGCTTCGTCGGCGGCGGCCTGCGCACCCCGATGCGCACGCCCTACGAGATCGGTGACGAGGAGTACGCCGCGAAGATCGAGGCGGTCGGCGAGGTCGACGTCCTGTGCACCCACATCCCGCCGGAGGTGCCCGAGCTGGTCTACGACACCGTCGCGCGCCGCTTCGAGCGGGGCAGCCGGGCCCTGCTGGACGCCATCCGCCGCACCCGGCCGCGGTACGCGCTGTTCGGGCACGTGCACCAGCCGCTGGCCCGGCGGATGCGGATCGGCGCCACCGAGTGCGTCAACGTGGGGCACTTCGCCGGCACCGGCACGCCCTGGGCACTCCAATGGTGAGGCCACGCAGGCGGGATGAAGGATGCGGGGCGGTGGCGCGGTAGCCTTCACGCTGCACACACGTGCGCAGTCCGGCGCACACATACCTCTCCACACGGCCCGCATCCGCAAGGAGCCACGACGATGGCGGAACACACCAGTTCGAGCATCACGATCGAGGCGGCCCCCGCCGACGTCATGGCGGTGATCGCCGACTTCGGGCGCTACCCGGACTGGACCGGCGAGGTGAAGGAGGCCGAGGTCCTCGGGACCGACGGGCAGGGCCGCGCCGAGCGGGTCCGCCTCGTCATGGATGCCGGCGCCATCAAGGACGACCAGACCCTCGCCTACACCTGGACGGGTGACCGCGAGGTCTCCTGGACCCTCGTCAAGTCCCAGATGCTCCGCTCACTGGACGGCTCCTACCTGCTCAAGCCGGCCGGCGCGGGCGCCACCGAGGTCACCTACCGGCTGACGGTCGACGTGAAGATCCCCATGCTGGGCATGATCAAGCGCAAGGCCGAGAAGGTCATCATCGACCGCGCGCTCGCGGGACTGAAGAAGCGCGTCGAGTCCGGGGACGCGTAGGCACCCAGGCGCCCGCCGCGCGCACGACGGTAGCGTTCACCTCCATGCGCACCATCCTGATCACGGGCCCCGGCGGCAGCGGCCGTACGACGATCGCCGCCGCCACCGCGCTCACCGCCGCCCGCGAGGGACACCGCACCCTCCTGCTGAGTGCCGACCGCACCGACACCCCGGGCGCGGCACTGGGCGCCGCGACAGGACCGGATCCCGCCGGGGCCGCCGAGCGCCTCACCGTCTGGCGGCCCGACGCCTCCGCCCGCTTCCGCGAGGACCTCACCGCCTTCCAGACCCGCGCCGCGAACGTCCTCGACCTCCTCGGCGCCGCCCGCCTGGACGCCGAGGAGGTCACGCCGCTGCCCGGTGCCGAGGAACTGTCCTTCCTGCGCGCCCTGCGGGACGCGGCCCTCTCCGAGCGCTACGACGCCCTCGTCGTCGACCTCCCACCCCTCCCGCAGGCCCTCGCCGTGCTCGCCCTGCCCGAGGAACTGCGCCGCTACCTGCGCCGCCTGCTGCCCCCCGAGCGGCGGGCCGCCCGCGCCCTGCGCCCGGTCCTCGGCCGGCTGGCCGGCGTCCCCATGCCCGCCGAATGGCTGTACGAGACGGCGGCCCGCTGGGATGTCGAACTCGCCGCCGCGCAGGCCGTCCTCGCCGACCGGAACACCGCCGTGCGCCTGGTCGCCGAACCCGGCCCGGCCGGTGCCGACGCCGTCCGCGCCGCATGCCTCGGTCTCGCCCTGCGCGGCCTGCGCACCGAGGCCCTGATCGCCAACCGGGTCCTGCCCGAGGCCGGCGGCGACTGGCTCGCCGGGCTCCACGCCCAGCAGCGCAAGACCCTCGACGGCTGGCGGGAGGAGCCGTACGGCGTCCACCCCGTGCCCCACCTCGGACGCGACCCGCACGGCACCGACGACCTGGAAGCCCTCGACGTACCCGGCGTCAACCCGGCGCCCACCCCGGTCGAGTGGCCCGTCACCGACCGGACCGCCGAGGACGGCGTACTGGTCTGGCACCTTCCGCTGCCCGGCGCGATACGGGAGGAGCTGGACCTGGTCCGGCGCGGTGACGAACTCCTGATCACCGCGGGGCCGTTCCGCCGGATCGTGCCGCTGCCGTCCGCCCTGCGCCGCTGCACCGTCGCCGGGGCCGCGCTCCGCGAGGGTGAGCTGCGCGTCCGGTTCGCCCCCGATCCCGGCCTGTGGCCCGCCGCCGGACGGTGAACGGGGCACGTCCGTTCGGGTAACGTCGTAAGGGCGAACCGTCGTCAGGAGTCCGCCATGAGCGAAGAGCGCCCCGCACCCGAACCGGACGAGCCGCGGGCGACCGACGCCGACGCCTGGGCCACGGCCTGTGCCGAGGACCTGGCCGCCGAGAAGGCCCGCCGCCACACCGGACACGGCCCGCCGCCGGGCTCCGCGGCCGAGGAGCTGAGGAAGCTCATGGACACGGTCGCCGACAAGCTGTCCGGCCTGCGTTCCCCCCTGCTCGGCCCCCTCGCCGGACCCGCCGCGCAGCAGGTGGTGCGGCAGGTCGTCGAGCAGGCGAAGGCCGCCGTCGAACCCGTCGTGGAGCGCAACCCGGACGTGTTCGACCATCTCGCCGCGGCCGGCGGTGAGCTGCTCGCCGCCTACCGCTCGGCCGTACAGGCCCAGGAGCACCGCTGGACCGCCCGCTCGGCCGGACGGGCCGACGACCGGCCCGACGGGCCCGACCGGCCGGGCCGGCCCGGCGGGGACGAGGGCACCGGTCCGGGAGAACGCATCGACCTGGACTGAAGCCCTGCCACGGCAGGGCCTCGGGTACGGTTGGCCGTAGCGGGGCTCGACCGGAACTGAGGGATTCATGGGACTCACCATCGGCGTCGACATCGGCGGCACGAAGATCGCGGCCGGCGTGGTCGACGAGGAAGGCAACATCCTCTCGACCTTCAAGGTGCCGACCCCCACCACGCCCGAGGCCATCGTGGACGCCATCGCCTCGGCGGTGGAGGGTGCGCGTGCCGGGCACGACATCGTCGGTGTGGGCATCGGCGCGGCCGGATACGTCAACCGGCAGCGCTCCACGGTGTACTTCGCGCCCAACATCGACTGGCGCAACGAGCCGCTCAAGGAGAAGGTCGAGGCCCGCACCGGCCTGCCCGTCGTGGTCGAGAACGACGCCAACGCCGCCGCCTGGGGCGAGTACAGGTTCGGGGCCGGCAAGGGCCACCGCAACGTCATCTGCATCACGCTCGGCACCGGCCTCGGCGGCGGCATCATCATCGGCAACAAGCTGCGCCGCGGCCACTTCGGCGTGGCCGCCGAGTTCGGCCACATCCGGATGGTCCCGGACGGCCTGCTGTGCGGCTGCGGCTCGCAGGGCTGCTGGGAGCAGTACGCCTCCGGCCGCGCCCTGGTCCGCTACGCCAAGCAGCGCGCCAACGCCACTCCCGAGCGTGCCGAGGTGCTGCTGTCGCTCGGCGACGGCACCCCCGACGGCATCGAGGGCAAGCACATCTCCATGGCCGCCCGCCAGGGCTGCCCGGTGGCCGTGGACTCCTACCGGGAGCTGGCCCGCTGGGCCGGCGCCGGTCTCGCCGACCTGGCCTCCCTCTTCGACCCCTCCGCCTTCATCGTCGGCGGTGGTCTCTCCGACGAGGGTGACCTGGTCCTCGACCCGATCCGCAAGTCGTACAAGCGCTGGCTGGTCGGCGGCAACTGGCGGCCGGTGGCCGACGTGATCGCGGCCCAGCTCGGCAACAAGGCCGGCATGGTCGGCGCGGCTGACCTGGCCCGCGAGCCCGACCCGATCATGTAGCACCCCCCCGTCCGAGCCACGGCGCCCGCGTCCGACCCAGGAACGCGGGCGCCGACCCAGCCGGACACCGCCCCATCCCATCCGGGGCCCCGTCCCCTGCGCCGGATCCCGGCACCGGGATCTCACCCCGGCCCCGCTCCCGGCCTGCCGCCCGGGGCTCGTCCGGGGTGCGCGCCGGGGCCTGGCAGCGGCGTTGGCGCCCGGGTCTCGCCTTCGGACCCGCTCCCGGCCCGGCCCCCGGGCCTCACCCGGGTTTCGCGCTCGGGCCCGGCACCGGAGTTCGGCGCTCGGTCCCGGGTCCGGACCCGCTCCCGGCCCGACACCTCAGCCTCGCCCGAGGCTCGCCCTGGACCGTTCCGGAGTCCGGCCGCGGGCTCACCCCGGTTCGCGCGCGGTCGACTCATGCGGCGCGCGGCGGCCCGAGCCGCACGCCCCCGAGCCACAGGCGCCCCGCGTTCCCCATGCGGCGTAAATTGACGGCATGGCAACTCCGCTGCTTCCCAACTCGCGCACGGAGCCCGATGGTTCCGCGGTCATCCGGGTCCTGAGCTACAACATCCGGTCGATGCGCGACGACACGGACGCGCTCGCCCGTGTCATCACCGCCTGCGCCCCCGACCTGGTCCTCGTGCAGGAGGCCCCCCGCTTCTTCCGCTGGCGCAAGAAGCTCGCCCGGCTCGCCGCGGCCTCCGGCCAGGTCGTCCTGACCGGTGGTGCCACGGCCGCGGGGCCGGCGGTCCTGTGCACGCTGCGGGCCACGGTGGAGCGCACGGAGGACGTCCTGCTCCCGCTCACCCCCGGCCTGCACCGCCGCGGTCTGGCCACGGCGGTGGTCCGGTTCGGCGGCGTCCGTCTCGGCGTGATCAGCTGCCATCTCAGCCTGAACCGGAAGGAGCGCCGCGAGCAGGGCGCCCAGCTGCTGGAACGTCTCGACGGGCTCGGTGTGGAACACGCCGTCGCGGGCGGCGACCTCAACGAGCGCCCCGACGGCGACACCTTCCGCGCTCTCGCCGCCCGCCTCCAGGACTGCCGCACCACGGCACCCTGGGGCGGCGAGTTCACCTCCACCCCGGCCGATCCCCGGCAGCGCATCGACGCGGTCTTCGCGACCGGAGGCATCGAGGTGCTCGGCTGCGGCGTACCGCTGGACCAGCCGGGCGTCACGCACGCCGACCTCACCGCGGCCACCGATCACCTCCCGGTGCTGGCCGCGCTGCGGGTCCCGGCCGCCTGAGGCGGGACCCGCGCCGGTGTCAGACCACGGCCCCGCGCCCGGGGCCGTCCTCCTCTTCGTCGTCCGTCCGCATCCGCGTCACCAGGGTCGCGAAGCCGCCGAGGAAGCCGCCGATGCCGAGGGTCGCCAGCCACCAGGTCATGTCCCAGCCGAGCAGCACCGCCAGCAGGAGCAGTACCGGGCCGCCGACGACACCCAGCCAGGCGAACCTGGACGTGGTGTCGGCGGCCGGCAGCGGCGGCGGCTCCGGCGGCACGAAGTGGCCCTCGTCGTCCTCGTCGAAGTCGTCGTCGGACGGCTCGGCGGGCGTGTGGTCGCGCGGGCCGATCCCGACCGCGAAGGAGACCGAGCCACCCAGCGGCCGGGCGGGCCGCCGCCCCGCGTCGTCGCCCTCGCCGTCCTCGGCGGTGTCCGTACCGGTGTCCGGACCCGCGTCCGTCCCGGCGTTCCCCGCGGTGTCCGGCCCGCCGTTCTTCTCCAGCAGCGCCAGGTCCTCCACCGCCTTGAAGGGCCGTGCGCCGGGCGGATCCGGCGGCTCCTGGCCGAACCCGGCGACGATGGCCCGCCAGGCGGCGTCCTCGTCGAAGGGCACCCCCTGCTCGTCCGGCTCCCGGTCCTCCCGGCCGGAGTCGTGCTCAGCCAACTGCGGCCGTCCCTTCCTTGCCGACACTGGGTGCGAGCCGGCCGATGAAAGCGAGGCTCTCCTCGAAGATCCGGTCCGCGTCAAGGTCCAACGTCGCGACGTGGTAGCTGTGTTCCAGCACGCTCTCCGTCACGTCCGTGGACGACACCCGGCTCAGGACCCGGGCCGGGTCGGCCGCCGGCACGACGTGGTCCCGGGCGCTGCGCAGCAGCAGCAGCGGCTGGGTGACCTGCGGCAGCTCGCCGTCCAGCCGGCGCAGGAACACCCGCAGCGAGTGCGCCGCGTGCAGCGGCACCCGGTCGTACCCCAGTTCGGCCGCGCCCTCCTTCGCGATGTCGCTGGCGATTCCCTTCGTCGTCCGCACCAGGTGCCGGGCCACCGGAAGGGCGTACGCGGACAGGCCGTGCACCTTGTTCGCGGGGTTGACGACCACCACTCCCGTGACCCGCTCGCCGTGCAGCGCGGCGAGCCGGAGGGCCAGCGCACCGCCCATCGACAGGCCGGCGACGAACACCTGGGAGCACCGGTCGGTGAGGACGCGCAGTTCGCGGTCCACCTCCGCGTACCAGTCCTGCCAGCCCGTGAGCTGCATGTCCTCCCAGCGGGTGCCGTGGCCGGGCAGCAGTGGAAGGGAGACGGTCAGGCCATGGGCCGCGTGGTGCTCCGCCCACGGGCGCAGCGACTGGGGTGAGCCGGTGAAGCCGTGGCAGAGGAGAACCCCCACCTCCCCGCCCTGGTGGCGGTACGGCTCGGCTCCGGGGAGAACTGGCATGTGCTTCACCGTACGCGACCGCACTGACACCGACCAGGGTCGTCGGGCCCATTGACGGTCCCCCGGGTTATGGTCTGTTCGACGGAAACGGGAGGCACACGGGTGTTGTACGGCACGATGAAGGTCGCCATCGGAGGCCCGCTGAAGGTCGCCTTCAGGCCCTGGGTGGAGGGCATGGAGAACATTCCGGCCGAGGGTCCCGCCATCCTGGCCAGCAACCACCTGTCCTTCTCGGACTCGTTCTTCCTGCCGGCCGTGCTGGACCGCAAGGTCACCTTCATCGCCAAGGCCGAGTACTTCACCACCCCGGGCGTGAAGGGCCGCCTCACCGCGGCCTTCTTCAAGGGCGTGGGCCAGCTGCCGGTGGACCGCTCCGGGTCGCGGGGCGCCGGCGAGGCGGCGGTCAGGAGCGGCATGGAGGTCCTGGAGCGCGGCGAGCTGTTCGGCATCTATCCCGAGGGCACCCGTTCGCCCGACGGGCGGCTGTACCGGGGCAAGCCCGGCGGCCTCGCGCGCGTGGCGCTCGCCACGGGTGCGCCCGTCATCCCGGTCGCCATGATCGACACGGAGAAGATCCAGCCGCCCGGCAAGGTCGTGCCGAAGCTGATGCGGCCCGGCATCCGCATCGGGCGGCCCATGGACTTCAGCCGCTACCAGGGCATGGAACACGACCGGTTCGTGCTGCGCGCGCTGACCGACGAGGTCATGTACGAGATCATGAAGCTGTCCGGCCAGGAGTACGTCGACATGTACGCCACCGCCGCCAAACGGCAGATCGCGGAGGCGGCGAAGGCTGCGAAGGCCGCCAGGGAGAAAGCGGAGAAGGCCGAGAGGGCCGAGACGGCCGAGAGGGCGGAGACAGCGGAGAGGGCCGAGACGGCCGAGAAGTAGCCGGGCGGTTCCTGGACGGGGGGTCCGGGAGCCGGGGGACATCGGGGGGACCGGGGGACATGCCCAAGCGCGAGCGCGTCGTACGGATGTCGGTCGAGCTGCCGCTGTGGCGCGCGCTGGCCGGCTACCGCGTCCTGACCACGCTGTACGCCATCGGCCTGTGCGCCACCGCGTACGGCCAGTTCGTCCGGCCCTGGATCGCCGTCGGCTACTACGCCGTCCTGGTGGTGTGGACCCTCGCCACCCTGCCCAGGGTGGCGAACGCGGCGAGCTGCACCCGGGGCTTCTTGGGTGCCGACCTGGCCGTCGCCCTCGCCGGCATCCTGCTCACCCCGCTCGCCGACAGCCACGAGCGGATCGCTGGCGGCGGTCCCACCCTGCCGTCGATATGGACGGCCGGCGCGGTGCTGGCCTTCGCCCTCAAGGGCGGCTGGCGCTGGGCGGCCGTCGCCTCCACGGCCGTGGCCGCCGCCAACCTGGCCGAGCGGGGCCGCCCCGCCCGGGACACCGTGCACAACGTGATCCTCGTCTGGGTCGCCTCCATCGCGATCGGCTACGTGGTGGAGGTGGCCCGCGCCTCCGAACGCACCCTCGCGCGCGCCCTGGAGATCGAGGCCACGACCCGGGAGCGCGAGCGGCTGGCCCGGGACATCCACGACGGCGTGCTCCAGGTGCTGGCGATGGTGAAGCGGCGCGGCACCGCCCTCGGCGGCGAGGCGGCCGAGCTGGGCCGGCTGGCCGGTGAGCAGGAGGTGGCGCTGCGCACGCTGGTGTCGGGCGGTCCGGCGCCCGTGTCCCGGGTGTCGCGGGACGCGGCGGCCGGAGCCGTCGTCCGTGCCGTCGAGGTCGCGGACGAGGACGGCCCGCCCGGCCCGGTCGACCTGCGCTGCCTGCTCGCTCCGTACGCCTGCGCCCGGGTCGCCCTCGCCGAGCCCGGCGCCCCGGTGCCGCTGCCGCCGGCCGTGGCCCGGGAGGTGGCCGCCGCCGTCGGCGCCGCCCTGGACAACGTGCGCCGGCACGCCGGGCAGGAGGCGCGGGCCTGGATCCTGGTGGAGGACGAGCCGGCCGAGGTCGTCGTCACCGTCCGGGACGACGGCCCCGGCGTCCCCGCGGGCCGGCTCGCCCAGGCCGAGGGCGAGGGACGGCTCGGAGTGGCCCTGTCGATCCGGGGCCGGCTGCGCGATCTCGGCGGCAGCGCCGAGATCGTCTCCGTCCCCGGGCAGGGCACGGAAGTGGAACTGAAGGTACCGAAGGGCGCCGTGCGGGCGCGGGGGAAGAAGGCGGAGCAGCGATGACGGAGCAGCGGGACCCGATCAGGGTCATGGTGGTGGACGACCATCCGATGTGGCGGGACGCGGTCGCCCGGGACCTGGCCGAGTCCGGCCTGGAGGTGGTCGCCACCGCCGGCGACGGCGAGCAGGCGGTCCGCCGCGCCAGGGCCGCCGCTCCCGACGTCCTGGTCCTGGACCTCAACCTGCCCGCCAAGCCCGGTGTCCAGGTGTGCAGGGAACTGGTCGCCCACAACCCGGCGTTGCGGGTCCTCGTGCTCTCCGCGAGCGGCGAGCACGCGGACGTGCTGGAGGCCGTGAAGTCCGGCGCGACCGGCTACCTGCTGAAGTCCGCCTCCACGGGGGAACTGCTGGACGCGGTGCGCCGTACCGCCGCCGGCGACCCGGTGTTCACGCCCGGCCTCGCCGGTCTGGTCCTCGGGGAGTACCGGCGGCTGGCCGCCGAGCCCGCGTCCGCCCCGGACGCCGGTGAGCCGGGTGCGCCGCGTCTGACGGACCGGGAGACGGAGGTGCTGCGGCTGGTGGCGAAGGGCCTGAGCTACAAGCAGATCGCCGAGCGCCTCGTCATCTCCCACCGCACGGTGCAGAACCACGTCCAGAACACCCTGGGCAAGCTCCAGCTGCACAACCGGGTGGAGCTGGTGCGGTACGCGATCGAGCGCGGGCTCGACGACGCGTAGCGCGCGCGGGGCCGTGCGCCGGAATCACTCGTCCCCGCCCCTCCCGTGTGACCTGACTCACCATTAGCGTGACAGGTCGTCAGGCAACCGCGGAGAAGGGACTTCCCCATGCGCGTCGGAGTACTGACGGGAGGCGGCGACTGCCCCGGGCTCAACGCCGTCATCCGGGGCATCGTCCGCAAGGGCGTGCAGGAGTACGGCTATGACTTCGTCGGCTTCCGGGACGGCTGGCGCGGCACCCTCGAAGGCGGCACCGTGCCCCTCGGCATCCCCGCGGTGCGCGGCATCCTGCCCCGCGGCGGCACCATCCTCGGCTCGTCGCGGACCAACCCCCTCAAGGAGGAGAACGGCATCCGCCGGATCAAGGACAACCTGGCCGAGCTGGACGTCCAGGCCCTCGTCGTGATCGGCGGCGAGGACACGCTGGGCGTCGCCGCGCGACTGTCCGACGGGTACGGGGTGCCCTGCGTCGGAGTGCCCAAGACGATAGACAACGACCTGTCCGCCACCGACTACACCTTCGGTTTCGACACCGCCGTCAACATCGCCACCGAGGCCATCGACCGGCTGCACACCACCGCCGAGTCCCACATGCGGGTCCTGGTGGTGGAGGTGATGGGCCGGCACGCCGGCTGGATCGCCCTGCACTCGGGCCTGGCCGGCGGCGCCAACGTCATCCTCATCCCCGAGCAGCGCTTCGACATCGAGCAGGTCTGCGCCTGGGTGACCTCCCGCTTCCGGGCGTCGTACGCGCCGATCGTGGTCGTCGCCGAGGGCGCCATGCCCAAGGACGGCGCCATGGTGCTCAAGGACGGGTCGCTGGACTCCTTCGGGCACGTCCGGCTGTCCGGGGTGGGCGAGTGGCTGGCCAAGGAGATCGAGCGCCGTACCGGCAAGGAGGCCCGCACCACGGTCCTCGGGCACGTCCAGCGCGGCGGCACCCCCAGCGCCTACGACCGCTGGCTCGCCACCCGCTTCGGGCTGCACGCCGTCGACTGCGTCCACGACGGCGACTTCGGCACGATGGTCGCCCTGCGCGCCACCGACATCGTCCGCGTCCCCCTCGCCGAGGCGACGGCCAGGCTGAAGACGGTGGACCCGGAGCTGTACCGGGAGGTCGGCGTGTTCTTCGGCTGAGGCCCGGCCGGGCCCGGGAACCGCGTACGGTCCCCGGGCCCGCCCGGTCCACGCCGTCCTGCTCGCGTCCACGCCGTCCTGCTCGCGTCTACGGCGTCACGCGCGCCCCGCGCAGCCCGCCGAGCAGCTCATGGATGACCGCCGCGCCGTTCAGGGTGAGGACCGACTCCGGATGGAACTGCACCCCGGCGAACCCGGGACCCCGCAGCGCGTGCACCTCGCCGTTCGCCGCCCGGCTCACCTCGACGCCGCGGGCGGCCAGCCCGCGGGCCGCCCCGTCGTCGCAGCGGGCGGCGAAGCTGTTGTAGAAGCCGGCGGTCTCCGGCCGCCCGAACAGGTCGATCACCGTCTGCGCCCCCTGGTGGGGCACCTCCTTGCGGACGAGTTCCAGGCCCAGCTCGGCGGCGATCAGCTCATGCCCCAGGCAGACACCCAGTACCCCGTGCCGGCGCGTCCGCAGGACATCGGCGGTGAGCGCCCGCAGGAACCGCATCTTCGGATCGGCCGCGTCGCGGGGGTCACCGGGGCCGGGACCGAGCACCACCGGTCCCCCGTGCGCGAGCACAGCCGCCCGCAGCCCCGGCTCGTCGTAGCGCCGCACACTCACCCCGAGGCCGCCCGAGCGCAGCACGTGCGCCAGCATCGCGGTGAACGTGTCCTCGCCGTCGACCACGAGGGCGTGCCCGGTGGGCTGCGGGGCGCGGTCCTGCATCCGCAGCCAGAACGGGGCGAGCGCGGCCCGCCTCCCGTCCAGCGCGGCCCGCACCCGCGGGTCGTCGGCCAGCCGGGGCCGCCCGTGCTCCGTGCGCGGCGGGGCCGGCCGGACCCCGAGGGCGGCCAGCACGCCCGCGGCCTTGGCGTGGGTCTCCGCGACCTCGCCGGCCGGGTCCGAGCCGCGCACCAGCGTGGCCCCGACCGGGACGCGCACCCGGCCGTCGGCCCCGATGTCGGCGGTGCGGATCAGGATGGGGGAGTCGAGGGTCTGGGCGCCTGCGGAGTCCCGGCCGAGCAGCGCCAGCGCACCGGCGTAGTACCCGCGGCCCGTGCCGTCCGGCCCGAGGGGCTCGTACCGCTCGATCACCCGGCAGGCGTTCTGCACCGGCGAGCCGGTGACGGTCGCCGCGAACATGGTCTCCCGCAACACGTCCCGCGCGTCCAGTGACGACCTGCCGCGCAGCTCGTACTCGGTGTGCGCCAGGTGCGCCATCTCCTTCAGCCGCGGGCCGACGACGACTCCGCCCATGTCGCCGACGGTGCACATCATCTTCAGTTCCTCGTCGACGACCATCGACAGTTCCTCGGTCTCCTTGCGGTCGCCGAGGAAGGAGAGCAGGTGCTCCGGCGTGGGGCCCCCGGCGGGATAGCGGTACGTCCCGCTGATCGGGTTCATCACGACCGTCCCCCCGGACATCCGGACGTGCACCTCGGGGCTGGCGCCGACCAGCGTCCGGCCGCCCGCCCGCGGCCCGGTGTGCACCACGAACGTCCAGTACGCGCCGCGTTCGCCCGCGAGCAGCCGCCGGAACAGCGCGAGCGCGTCGGCGCGGCCGAAGCCGGGGATGCGGCCCTCGTACGTGCGCCGGATCACGAAGTTCGCGCCCTCGCCCCGGCCGATCTCCTCGCGCAGCACGCGGCCGACGATCCGCGCGTACTCCTCGTCGGGCACGTCGAATCCGCCGTCCTCGACCCGCACGCCGTGCGCGGGCAGCTGCGCGAGGACCTCGTCCAGGGGCAGGGTGTGCGTCTCCTCGGGGGTGAGGACGAGCAGCGGGGTGCCGTCGTCGCGGACGTCGAAGCCGCGCTCGCGGATCTGCCCGAACGGAACGAGGGCGAGCCCCTCGTCCGGCAGGTCGGCGAGCCGCTCGCGGCGGGTCACCGGCCCGAGCAGCACCTCCACCGTCCGCTCGTCACGGCCGGGGGTGCGGCGGCGGAGCAGGGCGAAGGGGCGGGGGTCGAGGAGCAGGTCCTTCAGACGCACGGGTCGGCTTCCTTCTCGATCGTGTGACGGAGAGGAACGGCCCCGGGAACGCCGAAGGCCGCCCCTCGGGCGGCCTTCGCGAAGTGTGGGTACGCGCGATCAGCGGGCCGCCGGAGAAGCGGTCCACCACCAGTTTCGGATCGACGGCGCGAACATGCGAAAAACCCTACCCCACCCCCACGGTGTCCAGGGCGTGATCCTTGCGTCTCATTCTTCGAGCCGGAGCAAAATCATTCGACGCGACCCCGTAGTGTTTATGGGGTGACCGTGAACGCTAAGACCAGCCCGAGCGCTGGCAACACCTGGCGAGACCTGCCCGCGGCGCAGCAGCCCGAGTACCCCGACGCCGAGGCCCTGCGCGCAGCGATCGCGGACCTCGAGTCGTATCCGCCGCTCGTCTTCGCGGGCGAGTGCGACCAGCTGCGCGCCCGGATGGCGGCCGTCGCCAAGGGAGAGGCGTTCCTCCTCCAGGGCGGCGACTGCGCCGAGGCCTTCGACGGGGTGTCGGCCGACCACATCCGCAACAAGCTGAAGACGCTGCTCCAGATGGGTGCCGTCCTCACCTACGCGGCCTCCGTGCCGGTGGTGAAGGTCGGCCGTATCGCGGGGCAGTACTCCAAGCCCCGTTCGAAGCCCACCGAGACCCGCGACGGCCTCACCCTGCCGGTGTACCGGGGCGACTCCGTCAACGGCTTCGACTTCACCCCCGAGTCCCGCATCCCGGACCCCGAGCGGCTGAAGCGCATGTACAACGCCTCGGCCTCCACGCTGAACCTGGTCCGCGCCTTCACCACCGGCGGCTACGCCGACCTGCGCCAGGTGCACGCCTGGAACCAGGACTTCGTGCGGACCTCGCCGTCCGGCCAGCGCTACGAGCAGCTCGCGCGGGAGATCGACAACGCGCTGAACTTCATGCGGGCCTGCGGCACGGACCCGGAGGAGTTCAAGACCGTCGAGTTCTTCTCCTCGCACGAGGCGCTGCTGCTGGACTACGAATCCGCCCTGACCCGGGTCGACTCCCGCACCGGCAAGCTGTACGACGTCTCGGCGCACATGGTGTGGATCGGGGAGCGCACCCGGCAGCTGGACGGTGCGCACATCGAGTTCGCCTCGCAGATCCGCAACCCGATCGGCATCAAGCTCGGCCCCACCACCACGGCCGAGGAGGCGCTGCGGTACATCGACCGCCTCGACCCCGAGCGGGAGCCGGGCCGGCTGACCTTCATCGTCCGTATGGGCGCCGACAAGATCCGCGACCGGCTCCCCGAGCTGCTGGAGAAGGTCACGGCGTCCGGGGCGACGGTGGCCTGGGTGACCGACCCGATGCACGGCAACACCTTCGAGGCGGCCTCCGGGCACAAGACCCGCCGCTTCGACGACGTGCTCGACGAGGTCAAGGGCTTCTTCGAGGTCCACAAGGCGCTCGGCACCCACCCGGGCGGCATCCATGTGGAGCTGACCGGCGACGACGTCACCGAGTGCGTGGGCGGCGGCGACGAGATCTTCGTCGACGACCTGCACCAGCGCTACGAGACGGCCTGCGACCCGCGGCTGAACCGCAGCCAGTCGCTGGACCTGGCGTTCCTCGTGGCCGAGATGTACCGGGACCAGTGACCGGGGAGCACTGACCGGGAAGCACCGGTCTCGTGGGGCGCGGATCACATGCGATCCGCGCCCCCGCTCTTTCACGGGCCCCGCGGGTATGGGTAAGGTTAGGTTTGCCTCACCGGGAATGGGGGGCAGGAGGACAGCGATCCCGTCGGGAGGTGACCGCGTGTACGTGTGCAGCTGCTTCGGCATCACCGAGGCCCAGGTCGAGCGGCACGCGGCGAACGGCGCCTGCACCCCGCGCCAGGTCGCCTCCGCCTGCAAGGCCGGCACCGACTGCGGTTCCTGTGTCCGCCGCATCCAGGCCCTTCTCGGCCGGGGCGCCGCCCCGCGTCCCGAGCCGGCCGGCCGGGGCCTGCCCGCACCGGCGGAGGTGGCGGACGCCGCGTAGCCGCGACGCGGCTCAGCTCTCCGGCTGCTCGATCACCTGGGCGATGTAGAGGGCCTCGCCGAGTTTCTCCAGCAGTTCCAGCTGGGTGTCCAGGTAGTCGATGTGCTGCTCCTCGTCGGCGAGGATGTCCTCGAAGATGTTCGCGGACGTGATGTCACCCTTTTCGCGCATCACCCGGATGCCCCGCCTGAGGCGGTCGATCGCCTCCACCTCGACCTGCCGGTCGGCCTCGAACATCTCCCGGACCGTCTGCCCCACCCGGACGTGGAACAGCCGCTGGTAGTTGGGCAGCCCCTCCAGCAACAGGATCCGGTCGGTGAGCACCTCGGCGTGCTTCATCTCGTCGAACGACTCGTGCCGCGTGTACTTGGCGAGCTTCGTCCAGCCGAAGTTCTCCTGCATCTTCGCGTGCAGGAAGTACTGGTTGATGGCGGTCAGCTCGGCGGTGAGCTGCTCGTTGAGGAACTCGATGACCTCGGGGTCGCCCTGCATCGCGGCGGCTCCTTCCACACGGGGGACGGGGGAGTGTGCGGCGGCATGATTGCACCGGCGACGATGATCGTCCAGTAAGTGCGTACTTAGTGAGTACGTACTGAGTTGTCCGTGATTGTTCGGTTCGTGTGCGGGTGGTCAAGGGCATCGCCCGAGGTCTGTCAGGATGGATACATGGGTCATCCGGTCGAGCGAGAGTCTGAGGCGGCGGCAGGGTCCGAGCTTCCGCCGGGTCAGCGGCTCCAGCGCGGCTGGCCGGTCACGCACTACGGGCCGGTGCCCAAGTTCCGGCCCGAGCGCTGGGAGTTCCGGATCTTCGGCGCCACCGCCGACGGTGACAAGCACACCTGGGACCACGAGGAGTTCACGGCGCTGCCGTACACCACCGTGGTGGCCGACCTGCACTGCGTGACGAAGTTCAGCATGCCCGGTGCGGAGTGGGGCGGCGTCCCCGCCCGCACGATCCTGGACCTCGCGCCGCCGGCGCCCGACGTCACCCATGTGATGGTCTGGGCGGAGTACGGCTTCAGCTCGAACCTGCGCCTCGCGGACTTCGCCTCCGACCGCACGATCTTCGCCACCCACAAGGACGGCGAGCTCCTCACCGCCGAGCACGGCTTCCCGGTCCGCCTCATCGTGCCGCACCTGTACGCCTGGAAGGGGCCCAAGTGGGTCCGGGGCGTGGAGTACATGACCGCCGACCGGCGCGGCTTCTGGGAGGAGCGCGGGTACCACAACATCGGGGACCCCTGGAAGGAGCAGCGCTACTCCTACCAGGAGGAGCCCGGCGACGGCCCCGAGCTGTGACCCCCGGCCCCCCCCGGGGGTCAGTGACGGTACTGGTGCACCACCGCGTGCCCCTTGCCCCGCCCGATCGTCCACCGGTTGACCGGCGTGGTCACGACGAAGGCGAGCGTGAGCGAGACCGCGAGCGAGATCCAGAACAGCGGATCACCGAGCGCCGCGTCCATCGCGGACGGCCAGAGCACGATCACCCCGTTGTCGATCAGCTCCATCACGGCGATGGACAGGGTGTCGGCGGCCAGCGCCACCCGGACGGCCGTACGAACGTCCACCCCGGCGCGCAGGACCCCGCGCAGGGTCAGCGCGTAGCCGAAGAAGAAGGCCAGGACGATCGCCAGCAGCGTGGTCGGGAGGTTGCCCCAGCCGAACGCGGTGCCCACGACCATGCCGAGCACCTCGCCGATCGCGCAGCCGGTCAGGCAGTGCAGCGTGGCGCGTACGGCCGCCGGCCAGGTGGCCGAGGTGCCGGTGTGTCCTCGGTGCTGGTGCTGGTGCTGGTGTCCGTGGCCGGTGCGGGTCTGGTCCATGGATTCCCCCGAGCCGAGTGACGGTTCCTGCCGTCCTAAGGAACCAGGTACCCCCAGGGGGTATTCCTGAGCGGGTCAGGAATCCCGGAGTCTCTTCAGCCGCTCCACGTCCGCCGCGTGGCCCTCCCGGCCGCCCGGCGTCTCGATGACCAGCGGGACGCCCGCCGTCGCCGGATGGGTCATCAGGGCGCGGAAAGGATCCTCGCCGATGTGGCCGGCGCCTATGTTCTCGTGTCGGTCCTTGTGCGCGCCCGCCACGTCCTTGGAGTCGTTGGCGTGGATCAGCTTCAGCCGGCCCTCGCCGACCGTGTCCACGAGCGCGTCCAGGGTGCGGTGCATGCCGTCCGGGCCGGCCAGGTCGTGCCCGGCGGCGAAGATGTGGCAGGTGTCCAGGCACACGCCCAGTTTCGGATGTGCGTCCAGCGCCTCGAAGTACGGCCCGAAGTCCCAGGTCCGCGAGCACAGCGAGGCGCCCTGTCCGGCGGTCGACTCCAGCAGCAGGAACGGATCGTCGTCGTGGGTCAGCTCGTCCAGCAGCGGCAGCAGGTGCTCGCGCACCTGCTTCAGCGCCACCTCCCGCGCCCGTCCGCCGGTCGCGCTCCCGGTGTGCACGACCACGCCCAGCGCGCCGATCTCCCGGCCGCGCCGCAGCGAGTGCCGCAGCGACTGCGCCGACAGCTCCACGGTCGCCTCGGTGTGCGAGCCGAAGTTGATCAAGTAGGGGGCGTGGACGTACGCCGGTACCGACTCCTCGGCGCACGCCGCGCGGAACGCCTCGTCCTGACGCGGGTTCCCGGCGGGCGTGGCCCAGCCGCGCGGGTTGGCGACGAAGACCTGCACGGTCTCGGCCTTCAGCTCACGGGCGTAGGACAGGCCCACGGAGTGCAGGCCGCCCGCCACGGGCACATGGCTGCCGACCGGATTGCGGGGGAGGGGGGACGACGGATCGGGACTCACCCGTTCAGGGTGTCATGCCCGGCGCGGCGCCCGGACCGCGGTCCGCGGTGACTCCGCTCACCGGATCGTGATCGTGATCGTCGCTCCCTTGGGCGCCCTGTCGCCGCCGGCCACCGACTGCTTCTTCACGGTGTCGCCGAACAGTCCGAGCAGCCCGCGGTCGTCGTCGACCTCGAAGCCGGCCGCCTCCAGCCGCGCGTGCGCGTCGTCCACGCTGTCCCCGACCACGTCCGGGACCTTGATCATCTCCGGGCCCTTGGACAGCGTCAGCGTGACCGTGTCACCCTCGGCGGCCCTCGCGCCGTCCCGGGGGCTCTGGGCGGCCACCTCGCCCTTGTCGTACGAGGAGTTGACCCGCCCGGTGGCGATCCGCACGGCCAGCCCCGCGTCCGTCAGCTCCTGCTTCGCGCCGTCCACGTCCTCGCCGGTGACGTCCGGCACGTCGATGGGGCTGCCCTTGCTGACGGTCAGCGCGATCGCCGACCCGGCGTGCCGCTCGGTGCCCGCGTCCGGGGTCGTACCGATCACCGAGCCCCTGGGTACGTCGTCGCTGAACGCGCGCGTCACCATGCCGGGCTCCAGACCGTCCGCCTTCAGCCGCGCCCGCGCCTTCGCCAGCGGCCGGCCCGCCACGTCCGGCACCTTCACCGTCTTCGGGCCCAGCGACACGGTCAGGGTCACCGCGTCGTGGTCCCGGATCCGGCCGCCGGCCGCCGGGTCGCTGCTGATGACCGTGCCGCGCCTGATGGTGTCGTTGTAGGCGTGCTTGACCTGCCCGACGTCGAGCCCGGCGTCCTTCAGCCGCGCCCTCGCCTGCGCCTCGGTCTTCGCCAGCAGCGGCGGGACCTCGGTGAACTGGCCGGAGTTGATGTACCAGATCCCGGCGCCCACGCCGAACACCACCAGAACCGCCGCGACGACCGCCAGCACCGTGCGCCGCGGCCGCGCCGGGCGCCGCCGGGGAAGAGGCGGCGGCGGGCTCGCGAAGCGGGCGGTGCGGTCGGTGACGTCCGCGGGGGCGTCGCCGTCGACGGGCCGCGGCCGGGGCACGGTCAGTGAGCGCGGGATCACGCTCGTGCGGTCACCGGCGTTGTCGTGCTCCGCGGTCAGCGCCTGCGGCGGCAGCGCGTCCAGCTGCTCGTCGGTCAGCCCCTCGCGGGCCTCGCGCACCTGGAGGAGCAGCGCCACGGCGTCGTGCGGCCGGAGGTCCGCGGTGCGCGCGGTGGCCGACGCCACCAGCTCGTCCAGCTGGTACGGCAGCGCGGGCACGAGCGCCGAGGGCGGCGGCACGTCCTCGTGGATGTGCCGGTAGAGCACCTGGGCCGCGGATTCACCGGCGTGCGGCTTGCCGCCGGTCAGCATCTCGTACAGGACCACACCGCACGCGTACACATCGACGCGGGGGTCCGCGGTGCCCTGCTCGATCTGCTCCGGGGCGAGATAGGAGACCGTCCCGAGGACGGCGCCCGTCGTGCTGGTCACCGTGTCCACGGAGCGCACCAGCCCGAAGTCGGCGACCTTGACCCGGCCGTCGTCCCCTATCAGCACGTTCTCCGGCTTCATGTCCCGGTGCACGAACCCGGCCCGGTGGGCGGCGCCCAGCGCGGCCAGCACCGGCTCCAGGATGTCCAGCGCGGCCCGCGGCTGCACGGCGCCCCGCTCGCGCAGCACGTCCCGCAGGGTGCACCCGGCGACGTACTCCATCGCCAGGTACACGTACGACCCGTCGGTGCCCTGGTCGAAGACCTGCACCACGTTGGGGTGGTCGAGCCGGGCGACGGACTTCGCCTCCCGGATGAACCGCTCGACGAAGGACCCGTCGACCGCGAGCGCCGGGTGCATCACCTTCAGCGCGAGGACGCGGTCCAGGCGGGTGTCCAGGGCCCGGTAGACCGTGGCCATCCCGCCGGCCGCGACCCGCGCGTCGACGCGGTAGCGGCCGTCGAGCAGCTGACCGACGAGGGGGTCCTGAAGGGTCGTATCCACGCAGGGGAGTCTACGAGGACCCACCGGCACCACCGCCGGCCACGGTGGCCCCGGCGGCGGAATGCAGCAGAGCTGTGACCGTCACGCGCGCGTGACCCGGCGGCGGGCGGGGGCCGCCCGGAGCCGGTCCCCGCTCCGTGCGGAAGAGCCTAGAAGGCGGGCCGCTCCGGGTCGAGGCGGGCGAGGCCCGCGGCCGGGGAGGAGGCCTCCGCGAAGTGGCGCCGCGGGATCCGCCCGGCCCGCCGGGCCAGCCGCCCCGCCTCCACGGCGTGTCTCATGGCCGCGGCCATCAGCTCCGGCTCCTGCGCCCGCGTCACCGCGGACGCCAGCATCACCCCGGCACAGCCCAGCTCCATCGCGAGGGCCGCGTCGGACGCCGTACCCGCCCCCGCGTCCAGGATCACCGGCACGCGCGCGTGCTCCACGATCAGCTGGAAGTTGTGCGGGTTGCGGATGCCGAGCCCGGACCCGATCGGTGAGCCCAGCGGCATCACCGCCGCACAGCCGGCGTCCTCCAGCTTCCGCGCGAGGACGGGGTCGTCGCTGGTGTACGGCAGCACCGTGAACCCCTCGTCGACCAGGGTCTCCGCGGCGTCCAGCAGCTCCACCGGGTCCGGCAGCAGCGTCCGCTCGTCGGCGATGACCTCCAGCTTGATCAGGTCCGTGCCCAGCGCCTCCCGGGCCAGCCGGGCCGTCAGCACGGCCTCGCCGGCGGTGAAGCAGCCCGCCGTGTTCGGCAGCACCCGGATGCCGAGCCGCTCCAGCACGGACAGCACCGAGCCGTGCACGCCGAGGTCCACCCGGCGCATCGCGACCGTGGTCAGCTCCGTGCCGGAGGCGACGAGCGAGCGCTCCAGCACGTCCAGACTGGGCGCCCCTCCCGTGCCCATGATCAGCCGGGACGACAGGGTCAGCCCACCGAGGACCAGGGGATCGTCGGCCATGACTCAGCCTCCCTGCACGGCGGTGAGGACCTCGACGCGGTCGCCCTCGGCGAGCGCGGTCGCCGCCCACCGCGCGCGTGGGACGACGGTCTCGTTGACGGCGGCGGCCACTCCGCGCGGCGCCGCGGTGAGGGACCCCACCAGGGTGTCCAGCGCGGTGCCCGCGACGATGCGGCGGGGTTCGCCGTTGACGGAGACGGTGACACAGACGCTCATGCGGGCTGCTCCAGTTGCTCCACGGGTGCGGCGCCGAACCGCCGCGGGGTGAACGGACGTGCCTCCGGAGGAAGGGCGCCGGTGACCAGGGTGTGCGCCAGCACGTCCCCGGTGACCGGCGTGAGCAGCACCCCGTTGCGGTGGTGCCCGGTGGCCAGCAGCAGTCCGTCCAGGCCGGACGGGCCGAGCAGGGGGGCGTTGTCCGGGGAGGCGGGCCGCAGCCCGGCCCGGGTCTCGGTGAGCGGCAGCTCGGTGATGCCGGGCACCAGCTCGTGGGCGTCGCGCAGCAGCTCGTACACGCCGCCCGCCGTGACCGTCGTGTCCCAGCCCAGCTCCTCGCTGGTGGCGCCGACGACCAGCTCGCCGTTCTCCCGGGGCACCAGATAGACCTGGCTGCCGCGGACCACCGCCCGCACGGTACGGCTCAGGAACGGCGCGAACCGGCGCGGCACGCTCAGCCGCAGCACCTGCCCCTTGACGGGCCGGACGGGGGGACGCAGCTCCTCCGGCAGGCCCGCGAGCCGCCCGCTCAGGCTCCCGGCCGCGAGCACCACCTGTCCGGCGCTCAGTGCGGTCCCGTCCGCCGTGGTGACCCCGGCGGCCCGGCCCCCCGCGAGGTCCAGCCGCTCGGTCCACGCGCGGTGGAACACCACGCCGGCCCGCTCGCACGCCGCCATCAGGGCCGCCGACAGCCGCCGCGGGTCGACCTGGTGGTCGCCGTCGACCCGCAGGCCGCCGCGCACCCCGGGTGCCAGCATCGGCTCCAGGCGCCGGCACTCCCGCCCGGACAGCCACTCGGAGGCGAGCCCCGAGCGCTGCTGCAAGGCGTGCAGGTCCCGCAGGTGGGCGCGGTCGTCGGCGTCGAGCGCGACGGCGAGGGTGCCGCAGGGGCGGTAACCGGGGTCGTGGCCGGTCAGCTCGGTCAGCTCGGCCACGAAGTCGGGGTAGCGGCGGGCCGACTCCAGGTTGAGGGCGAGCAACGTCTCCTCGCCGTAGTGCAGTTCGGTGACCGCGGCCAGCATTCCGGCCGCGACCCGGGCGGCCCCGCCACCCGGCTCGGGGTCCACCACGGCCGCGGCCAGGCCGCGTTGCGCGGCCCGCCAGGCCGTGACCAGGCCGATGATCCCGCCCCCGATGACGAGGACGTCGGACGTACGTGACGACATGGGCGTCCAGCCCCTCCCTTCGCCGGCATGACCCGGATCAGGTTCGTACGGTCGGAGGCCGCCAGCCTCCCTCTCAGCCCGGTGCGTCCGGGCTCCCGCGAGTGCTTGTACGGTGGCCACCCTAGCCCGCCCCCCTCGCCACGCGTAAGGGAGTCCTCCGCCATGTCCCGTTCGCTCGACGGCCTGCATTTCGCCCCTGTGGCGGACCAGGCCCCAGGTCAGGTGGGCACCCGCACCCGGTTCGCCTACCGCGAGGACGACGGCGCGATCTGGGCCGGGTACGCGGGCGGCGACGTCGTGCGGGGCCACCTGGTCGGCACCCGCGAGGGCGACCGGCTGGACTTCCGCTACGTGCAGCTGAGGACCGACGGGACGACCGCCTCGGGGCACTGCGTGTCCACGGTCGTGGAGCTGCCCGACGGGCGGCTGCGGCTGGAGGAGACCTGGGAGTGGGAGTCCCGGCCCGGGTCCGGCACCAGCGTTGTGGAACAGGTCACCGAGCACGCCCCCTGACTGACGGAACGTCACCTGACTAAGGTGATCGGGTGAGCGAGCAGACAGCGCAAGAGGGCACGTCGCAAGGACCCCGCGTGGTGGTCGTCGGTGCGGGCATGGCCGGGGTCCAGACCGCGGTCGCCCTGCGCGAACAGGGCTTCCGGGGCACGGTGACCGTCATCGGGGCCGAGGCCCACCAGCCCTACGACCGGCCGCCGCTGTCGAAGGCCGTCCTGCTCGGCAAGGCCGAGGGATCCGCCTTCGACGTGGACTTCGAGTCCCTCGGCGTCGAGCTGCGCCTCGGCTGCGAGGTGCGCGGTCTGCGCCCCGCCGACCACGAACTGGACACCGGCACCGGCCCGGTGCCGTACGACGTCCTGGTCCTCGCCACCGGCGCCGAACCGGTCACCCTGCCCGGCACCGAGGACCTGCCCGGCGTGCACCTGCTGCGCACCCTGGACGACGCCGAACGGCTGCGGCCCGTCCTCGCCCGGCAGCACGACGTCGTGGTCGTCGGCGCCGGCTGGATCGGCGCCGAGTTCGCCACCGCCGCCCGCGAGGCCGGCTGCGCGGTGACCGTCGTCGAGGCCGCGGACCGGCCGCTCGCCGGTGCCCTGCCCGCCGAGGTCGCCGCCCCCATGGCCGCCTGGTACGCCGACGCCGGCGTGGAACTGCGCACCCACGCGCGCGTGGAGCGCGTGGAGCCCGGCGCGGTGGTGCTCGCCGACGGCACGCGGCTGCCCGCCGGCGCCGTCGTCGTCGGCATCGGGGCCCGCCCCGCCACCGCCTGGCTGGCCGGCTCCGGCATCGAGCTGGGTGCGCACGGCGAGGTCCTCGCCGACGCCCGCCTGCGCACCTCCCTGCCGGATGTGTACGCCGTCGGCGACTGCGCCTCGTTCCCGTCGGCCCGCTACGGTGAACGGCTGCTCGTCCACCACTGGGACAACGCCCTCCAGGGCCCGCGCACGGTCGCCGCGAACATCCTCGCCGCCGACCACCTCGGTGACACCCCGCAGACCTACGACCCGGTGCCGTACTTCTGGTCCGAGCAGTTCGGCCGGTTCGTGCAGCACGCCGGCCACCACGCCGCCGCCGACCGCCTGGTCTGGCGCGGCGACCCGGCGGGACCGGCCTGGACGGTGTGCTGGCTGCGCGAGGACCGGCTGGTGGCCCTGCTGGCGGTCGGCCGCCCCCGGGACCTGGCGCAGGGACGACGGCTGATCGAGGCGGGCCGGCGCATGGACGCCCGGGCACTGGCCGACCCGAGCCGCCCTCTGAAGGACGCCGGCACCGACTAGCCGGCCGCGCCCTTCGGGGCACGTCGGCGCCGGCCGGCCGGCCCGGCACATCGTCCCAGGTGGACCCACCTGGCTTCCGACTGTCGGTGGGGGATGGCAGGCTTGTCCTGTGACCGAGATTGACGCAAAGATCGAAGCTCTCGTCCCCGCCTGGCTCACCCTGCCCGACATCGCCGAGATGTTCGGTGTCGAGGTGACGCGTGTGCGGCAGCTGGTCAAGGACGGCCAGCTCATCGCCGTACGCCGAGGTGAAAACAGGGCGCTGCACGTCCCCGCCGCCTTCATCGACGAGGACAAGATCGTCAAGGGCCTGACCGGGACCCTGACGCTCCTGCGGGACGACGGCTTCACCGATGAAGAGATGATCGAGTGGCTCTTCACCCCCGACCCGACCCTGCCCGGCACCCCCGCGCAGGCCCTGAGTGAGAATCGCGGCACGGAGGTGAAGCGCCGCGCCCAGGCGCTCGCCGTCTGAGGCGGCCCGCACCAGGGGCCGGCGTGCGGGCCCGGCGCCCGCACGCCGCCCGCACCGTCAGACACACCGATCACGGGGGGACCCACGCATGCCCGACACCGCCCGCGCCGCGCTCGCCGACGCCCGGCTGTACCTGTGCACGGACGCCCGCAAGCGCCAGGGCGACCTGCCGGAGTTCCTGGACGCGGTCCTCGCCGGCGGTGTCGACATCGTGCAGCTGCGCGACAAGGGCATGGAGGCCGCCGAGGAGCTGGAACACCTCCGGGTCCTCGCCGACGCCTGCGCCCGGCACGGCAAGCTCCTCGCGGTCAACGACCGCGCGGACGTCGCCCACGCCGCTCGCGCAGGCGTGCTGCACCTCGGGCAGGGCGACCTGCCGGTCCCGGCCGCCCGCGCCATCCTCGGCGACGACGTGCTGATCGGCCGCTCCACGCACTCCGGGGCCGAGGCAACCGCTGCCGCCGCCCAGCAGGGCGTGGACTACTTCTGCACCGGCCCCTGCTGGCCGACCCCCACCAAGCCCGGCCGGCCCGCCCCCGGCCTCGACCTGGTCCGTCACACGGCGGCCCTCGGCACCGACCGCCCCTGGTTCGCCATCGGCGGCATCGACCTCGCCAACCTGGACGAGGTGCTGGACGCGGGCGCCCGCCGGGTCGTCGTGGTCCGCGCCCTCACCGAGGCCGGCGACCCGGGCGCCGCGGCGGCCGAGTTCGCGAAGCGGCTGCGCGAGAGCCGGTGAGGTGAGACCCGGTGGCGCGGGGCCCGGTGGCGGCCGTCCGGTTCGGCCCGCGTCCGCTGTCCACCTGCTGGACAGAAAGCAGATAATTCAGACGAATACCCCCTGACCGGTTGGGGGACCGCCCACCCCTGGTTAACCTGCGGGTATGGCCCTCGGAACCGCGTCCACCAGGACTGATCGCGCACGTACCGTGCGTGACATGCTCGCCACCGGCAAGACGGTCTACTCGTTCGAGTTCTCGGCGCCGAAGACTCCCAAGGGCGAGCGGAACCTGTGGAGCGCGCTGCGGCGGGTCGAGGCGGTCGCTCCCGACTTCGTCTCCGTGACCTACGGCGCCGGCGGCTCCACCCGCGCGGGCACGGTCAAGGAGACCGAGCAGATCGTCGCCGACACCACGCTGACCCCGGTCGCCCACCTCACCGCGGTCGACCACTCCATCGCCGAACTGCGCAACATCATCGGCCAGTACGCGGACGCCGGCATCCGCAACATGCTCGCCGTGCGCGGCGACCCGCCCGGCGACCCCATGGGCGAGTGGGTGCCGCACCCCCGGGGCCTGACCTACGCCGCCGAACTCGTCCGGCTCATCAAGGAGTCGGGCGACTTCTGCGTGGGCGTCGCCGCGTTCCCGGAGATGCATCCGCGCTCCGCGGACTGGGATACCGACGTCGCGCACTTCGTGGACAAGTGCCGCGCGGGTGCCGACTACGCCATCACGCAGATGTTCTTCCGGCCGGAGTCCTATCTGCGGCTGCGTGACCGGGTGGCGGCGGCGGCCTGCGAGACCCCCGTCATCCCCGAGATCCTGCCGGTCACCAGCGTGAAGATGCTGGAACGGTTGCCGAAGCTCAGCAACGCCCGCTTCCCGGATGCCCTGAAAGAGCGGATCCTCGCAGCGAAGGACGATCCGGCGGCGGTACGCTCCATCGGTATCGACTTCGCCACGGAGTTCTGCGCTCGGCTGCTGGCCGAGGGAGTGCCCGGACTGCACTTCATCACGCTCAACAACTCCACGGCGACTCTGGAAATCTACGAGAACCTGGGCCTGCACCACCCCCCGCAGGCCTAGACCGGCCGCACCGCGATAGGACACACTGCGGAGCCACTGGGAGAGGGGCGTACATGGGCTGGACGGTCCTCTACATCGCGTTCGGCGGCGTCGCGCTGTGGCTGCTCGGTGAGGTACTGCTGCAGTACAAGGCGCGCCTGCGCTGGCGGCTGCTCGCCTTCGCCGGCTTCGTCGGTGTCGTGCTCGGTGTACTGATCCCCTCCGTCGTCGTGATCGGACTGGGCGCGATCGCCTTCGCGGTCGGCCAGACCTACGTCACGCTGTCGTTCCGCCGCGGGTTCGCCTCCGGCTGGGCCGTCAAGCGCCCCGGGCCGGAGGCCGACGGCGGCAGCAAGCGTCGCCGCGGCCGGGCGGACCGGCGCGAACCGGACACGCAGGACACCGGCACGCGGTTCGACGGCACCGCCGACGACCGGGACGCCGACCACGGCGCCCTTGACGCCCATGACGGTTACGGCAGCCGGGGCCCGGCGTCCGGCGACTACGACGACTACGACCGCGACGACGTCTTCACCCCGCCCGCCTCCCGGCCGGCCGAGCCCACCGCCGCCGGGACCGGCGACGTGTACGCGCCGCAGCCCCTCCCCGACGACACCGGCAACTACGGCGTCTACGGCGGCCCCGCCTACGCCGAGACCGCCCAGTCCCAGGGCGGGGCCCAGCAGAACTACGCCTACGACTACTCCGGCTACGGCCAGCAGGGCTCCGGCTACGACGGCGCGGGCCAGCAGGCCTACGCCAACTACTCCGACCCGTACATCGGCAGCCAGCCCTACGGCGACGCCTCCTACGGCACCGACTACTCCCAGCAGTACGGCCAGCAGGGCTACGCCCAGGACCCGTACGCCGGTGGCGGATACGGCGAGCCCCCGGCCAACGGGGTGTGGGTGCCGCAGCAGCGCACCGACGAGACGTACGGCGGCGAACTCCCGCAGGAGCAGCCCCACCCGCACCAGGAGGGCGCCCAGCGGCCGCAGCCCGGCGCCGGGTACGACGAGCAGTACCGCTTCTGAGGGACGGGGAAGGGAACGGGGGCGGCCCCGTTCGACGGCGGGCCGGTCACTGCGAGCCGCGGAACTGCGGACCCTCCACGATCAGCCCGGCCACCAGCGCGCCCGACATGCCGGCGTGCGGGAGGCCGCCGCCCGGGTGGGACCAGCCGCCGACCCGGTAGAGGCCGGGCAGGCGCGTGGTGTTCCCCGGGCGCAGGAAACGCCCCCGGCCGGCGGCGAGCGCGGGCGCGGGCACGGCGCCGGAGGGCGCGCCCGTCTCGCCCTCGACGTGTCCGGGCACGCGGACCTCGTGCCACAGCAGGCGCTCCCGCAGACCGGGTATCACGCGCCCGGCGGCTTCGAGGAGCAGCTCGGTGTACCGCCGCACCGTGGCCTCCTGCGCCCAGAGGGCCTCGGGCGACACCACGGCGGAGAGCACCACGGACTCGTGCCCGTCGTCGGGCCGGAGCGCGGGGTCGTCGGGGCGCAGCACGGTCACCGTGGGCGGCGGAGGCACGTCACCGCCCGGCGAGACCAGGAAGTCCAGCTCCGACTCGGGATCCGCCGGGTGGACGACCGTGCGGTGCACGGCCCCGGGCTCCGGCGCGCCGCGCAGGGCGAGCAGCAGGGCGAACCGGGCGAACGGGGCGGCGAGGGGCTCGGCCCCCACGTCACCGGCGGCGTCCAGCTCACGCTCCGTCAGGGCCCGCAGCCGCGCCGGGTCCACGTCCGCCACGACATGGTCGGCGTCGGCCACCGTGCCGTCCGCCAGCTCCACCCCCGCGGCCCGGCCGTCCTTCTCCACGATCCCGGTCACCTCGGCGCCGAAGACGAACTCCACCCGCCGCCGCACACACCGCTCGTACACCGCGCGCGCCAGCTCCCGGATGCCGCCGCGCACGTACCAGGTGCCGAAGGCGTGCTCCATGTACGGCAGTACGGCCGCGCTCGCCGGGACGGTGCGGGGGTCCAGGCCGTACGCGAGCACCTCACTGTCCAGGAGGTCCGCCAGGCGCTCGTCGCGCAGCTCCCACCGGCCGATGTCGGCCGCCGTGCGTGCCGTCCGCGTGCGCAGCAGCCGCTTGTGCGGCACGGCCGGATACGGCTCCTTCCCGGCCAGCACCTGCCAGTCGGGCCACAGCGGCTCCTCCAGCAGCGGCCGGCGCGTGCGGTCCCAGGCTTCGCGGGCCCGCACCAGGAAGTCGCCCCAGCGCCGCCCCGCCCCCTCGCCCAGCGCCTCGTCCAGCGCCGCGACGACGCCCGCGCGCGACGCGTTCGGCAGGGACACCGCGGTGCCGTCCGCGAAGACATGCCGGGCCGACGGGTCGACCTGGACCAGCTCGACGCAGTCCTCCAGCGGCTCCTTGCCGGTCTTGACGAACAGATCGCGGTACACGGCGGGCAGCGTCAGCAGTCCCGGGCCCGTGTCGAAGCGGAACCCGTCCCTCTCGAACCGGCGCACCGCACCGCCGTACGTCTCCGTCCGTTCGTACACCGTCACCCGGTGGCCCGCGACGGCCAGCCGGGCGGCAGCCGCCAGCGCGCCCATCCCGGCGCCGATCACCGCAATCCGTGCCATGCCTGCGACTGTACCGAGGGCCACCGGCACTCCGTCCGCCGGGCGGCCGCGGCACCGGTCAGGGGGCCCGGGGCGCCGGCCGCCGCTCCGCGCGCCGCCGGGACCGGCGGCGCAAAAAGCGCCGGATGCGGGAGACGAGGAACACCAGGAGCAGCAGCCCGCCGGCCAGCAGGACGCCGGCGACGACCGCCGCCGCCTCGGGGTGGAACATCGCGAACGCGACGACGCCGCCGACCCCGAGGTCCTCGGCGAGGCTCAGCACGACGTTGCTGAACGGCTCCGGTGAGGTGTTGACCGCCATCCGCGTGCCGGCCTTGACGGTGTGGCTGGCCAGCGCCGTCGACCCGCCGATCAGGCCGGCCGCCACGTCCGGGAGCGAACCGCTGTGGCCGGCGAGCAGCGCCCCGACCCACGCGCCGGCGGCCGGCCTGATCACCGTGTGCACGGAGTCCCACGCCGAGTCGACGTACGGGATCTTGTCCGCGACGGCCTCGCACAGGAACAGCACGCCCGCGACGACCAGCACCTGGGGGCTCTGAAGGGCCTGCGGGACATCGTCGCTCAGTCCCGTCGCGCCGAACAGGCCGAGCAGCAGCACCACCGCGTAGGCGTTGATGCCGCTGGCCCAGCCGCTCGTGAAGACCAGGGGGAGTACGGACACGGAGGCGATCGTAGCCAGGAGGCGGGCGGGTGTCGCGGGCCTGTGCACGGCCGGCTGAGTACACGTACTCATCCCCGCGGATGAGTACGCGCGCGGATGGGATGCCGGCCGCGGAGGAGGGAGAGTGGTGCCCACGGCAGGGGGCGTGACCCGGCACCGCCGGCACGGGGCGGCGGAACGGTGCACGCCCGCCGCCGCTCCTTCCGCCGAGCCGTCGGCGGGAGCGAGGCACGGGGGTCCCGGGGAAGACCACCACGGGGGTCCGCACGGGGAACCGTACGGAACACCGTACGGGGGGCCGGAAAGCAAGTACGGGGGAGCACGGGGGAGCACGGGGGAAGGGGAAGGCGCCGGTCCGCAGACGGACCGGCGCCTTCCTCGTGCGCCCGGATGTGCTGCCGGAGGGCTCAGACCCTGCCGCTGACCCGGCCCTGGAGCAGCCGGGACAGGGCCGCGTGCACGTCGTCCAGGGATCGCTCCGGCTGGAAGGACTGCCAGTCCAGCGCGGCCACCAGCACCATGCCGACGAGCGCCGCCGCCGTCAGCTGCACGTCGATCTCCTCGCTGAACTCCCCGGCCGCCACGCCCTCGCGCAGCACGCCCTCCACCACCGCGACGGCCTCCTGCCGCACCACCATCAGGGTGGACTGCCAGGCCCGGTTGGTGCGCCACAGCTCGGCGACGTACAGCTGGGTGAAGGCCGGGTAGCGGTCGATGAAGACCAGGCCCGCGCGGATCATCGCGTCCAGCGCGTCCACCTTGCCGCCGCCCTCGGCCGCGGTCCGCTCGGCCGCCTCCTTCAGTGAGGCGGTGAGCAGGCCCACGCCGTGCCTCAGCAGCTCCTCGAAGAGGACGGACTTGCTCGCGAAGTTGTAGTAGACCGTGCCCTTCGCGACCCCGGCCCGCTCGGCGATCTCGTCCACCGTGGTCGCGGAGAACCCCTGCTCGGCGATGAGGGTGACGGCCGCCTCGTAGAGCTTCTGGCGGGTGGCCTCGCGGCGCGGGCTGCCGCCGGACCTGGCGCTGCTGCTTTCCATGGCCCCGATTCTCACAGGTACGCGCGTGTGCGGGGGCCCTCCGCCGATCACAGGCTCAGCTCCGGGTGCAGCCGGTCCAGCGTCCACACCTGGCGGCGCCGGGCCGCGAGGGCGGTGAGCGCGAGGGCGCCCGCGGTGAACGCGGTGAGCACCAGGCACGCCTGCCACACCGGGCCCAGCCCGCCGCCCGTGATCAGCCGCCGCAGTGCCGCCACGACGTAGCTCATCGGCAGGAACGGGTGGATCGCGTTGAAGAAGCCGGGGCTGGTCTGCACCGGATAGGTGCCGCCCGCCGAGGTCAGCTGGAGCATCAGCAGCGCGAGGACCAGGATCCGCCCCGCCGCGCCGAACTGGGCGTTCAGCCACTGCACGATCGCCCCGAAACAGGCCGTGACCAGGCACAGGAAACCGATCGTGCCGGCGGCCCGGAGCATCTGGAGGCCGATCGCCCAGTGCAATACGGCCATCAGCGCGGCCACCTGGAGCACCCCCACGGCGACCACGGGCAGCCAGCCCGCGAGCGCGATCCGCCAGGCGGGCGAGCCCGCCGCGAGGGCCCGCCGGTTGAGCGGCGCGATCAGCATGTAGGCCACCATCGCGCCGACCCACAGGGACAGCGGAATGAAGTACGGGGCGAACCCGGTGCCGTAGTTCGGCGCCTGGTGCAGGTCGTGGGCGGCCAGCTGGACCGGGTCGGCCATCACGCCGGTGCGCCGGTCGCGGTCCCGCTTGTCGTAGTCCGGGATCTTCTTCGCGCCGGAGTGCAGCCCGCCGGCCAGCTTGCCGGAGCCGTCGGAGAGCTTGTACAGGCCGGCGTTCAGCGTCTCGGCGCCGGACTTCGCCGTTCCGATGCCCTCGTCGAGCTTGTCGGCGCCGGTGTGCGCGGTGCCGAGCGCGGTGTGCAGCTTCTCGGCCCCGGCGGCGACCTGCTGCGCACCGGTGTTCAGTTTGTCGATCTTCTTGACGGCGTCCTCGACGTCCCCGGAGAGGTGCGGAGCGCGCGCGGCGAGGGCGTCGGCCTGCTTCTGGAGCGTGCCGAGGTTGGCCCGCATCGTCTTCAGGTCGCCGTCCTGGTCGGCGATGAGCGTGTTGAGGTCGTCGGCGACGGTGGCCACCTCGGCGGCGGCCCGCTTGACCCGCTTCAGGTCGGCGCAGGCCGGGTCGGGGACGGGCGCCTTCTCGCAGCGCGCCCGGTAGATGCCGTCGATGACGGCCGAGGACGCGTGGGCGGTCCTGGCGGCGCCCGGCGCGAGCTCCACCAGGACGTCGAGGTTGTCCTTGACCGTCCTGGCCGAGTCGGAGACCAGCCGGGCCGTGTCGCCGATGGTCTTCCCGTTGCTCTTCAGGAACGGTCCCGCCTCGGCATAGACCCCGTCGACCCGGTCGGCCAGTTGCCGGGTGCCGTCGGCGACCTGCCGCGACCCGT
This sequence comes from Streptomyces sp. Y20, assembly GCF_043195475.1. Classification (NCBI taxonomy): domain Bacteria; kingdom Bacillati; phylum Actinomycetota; class Actinomycetes; order Kitasatosporales; family Streptomycetaceae; genus Streptomyces; species Streptomyces sp. Y20. The sequence goes on along the minus strand of NZ_JBIDDP010000014.1, from coordinate 12,240 downwards.
CCTGAAGGTCGCCGGAGCCCGCGTCGAGCTTCTTGAGGCCCTTGGCCAGCCTGCCGCTGCCGTCCTTGGCGGTCCTCAGCCCGTCGGCGAGCTCCTTGGAGCCCTTCTCCGCCTTTCCGATGCCGGTGTTCAGCCTGTCGGCGCCCTTGGCGGCCGTGACGGTCTTGTCGTGGATGTCGGAGAAGGAGACGAAGATCTTGTCGAGGAAGCCCCGCGAGGCCTTCTTCGACGCCGCCGAGCGCACCTCGTTGAAGACCGTGCGGGAGATCTGGCCGACGATGTAGTTGTTCGCGTCGTCGGTGCGCACCTGGAGGGCGCCGGTCTCCGGGGAGTCGCCCGAACTGGAGGCGATGCGCCGGCTGAAATCGGCGGGCATGGTCAGCGACAGGTAGTAGGTGCCGTCCTCGACACCCGCGTGGGCCTCCTCGGCGCTCACCTCGTGCCACTCGAAGGTCCGGCTGTCGCGCAGTCCGCCGACGATGTCGTCACCGGCGGTGATCTTCTTCCCGCCCGCCGTGGCGCCCTTGTCGTCGTTCACCAGGGCCACCGGGATGCGGTCCAGACGGCCGTACGGGTCCCAGAAGGACCACAGGTAGAGCGCGCCGTAGAGCAGGGGCAGCACGAGCAGCGCGACCAGGGCGGCGCGCGGCAGCTTCCCGCGGCCGAAGCGCCTCAGCTCAAGCGCGGCGAGCCTGGGTGAGCGCATCGCTCTCCTCCTTCGCGTCCTCGGGTGCGTCCTGCGGGTCGCTGCCGTCGCCGGTCCCGGCGTCGCTGTCGTCGTCGCCGGTGCGGAGGCCGGTCGCGTCGCCCTCCGCGGAGCCGGTCGTCTCGTCGCCGGTGCCGTCGCCGCGCAGGGTGGAGAGGGACACGCAGTCCACGGGAGCGGTGCGGCACACCGCCAGGACCGTCGTCCCCGCGCGCGTGAGGGACCGCAGCAGGTCCCACACCTCGGCGCGCTCGGCGTCCGAGAGCTTCATGTCCACGTCGTCGACGCCGAGCAGCCGGGGCCGGCCGATCAGGGCCAGGGCGACGGACAGCCGCAGCTCCTCCAGCCGTTCCAGGTCGCGGACGGCCGTGCGGGACCCCTTGGGCAGACTCTCCAGGTCGAGTCCCGCGGCGGCCAGGGCCGCGTCCACGCGCAGCCGCGCCTCGTGCGCGCGGCGGGCCCGGGGGTGCAGCAGCTCGCGCAGGGAGTCACCGAACCGGCGCTGGAGCAGGGACCGCTCCCGCAGGTGCTCCCCGACGGTCAGGGCAGGTTCCGGATCGGTCACGCCGGCCACGTTGGCCACCGCGCTGACGCGGCGCAGGGCCGCCATGTGCCGGGGAAGTTTGAGACCCCCGACGGCGGCCACTCCTTCAGTGGGCTTCATCCGTCCCGTGAGTGCGAGGAGCAGACACGTACGGCCGGAGCCGGACGGTCCCTCGATCGCGACCAGCGAGCCGGGCTCCGCGTCGACGGTGATGTCGCGGAAGGCCCACCCCCGCGGCCCCTTGAGCCCGAGGCTCCCGGCCCTGACGTCAGCGCCGGCCGTGCTGTCGCTGCCCTCCACGCGCCCCCCTGGCATTCATTTGAACTGACTGGTCAGTGCAAAAATACGCCCGAACTCACAGTCGAAGCAAAAGCGCAGGTCAGGACGGATTGTCAGTGGCACGCCTCACGATGGGTACATACGGCATACGTGCCGTCACCCAGACGACCGGAGGTTCGTCATGGCCCACCCGTCCGCAGCCGCCGCCCGCCGGCGCCGCGCCGCCGGCCCTGCACCCTCACTGACCGGCCCGGCGAGCGACGTGCACCCCGTGCTCCGCAGGGCCACGGCCCCGCCCGCCGCTTTAGACCTGCTCGCCCAGGCCCGTGCCGGACTGGACGAGGCCACCGTCCTCGACACGCCGAACGAGCGGTACGCGACGGCCCACCTCGCCGCGCTGCGCACCGCCGCGGCCGTGCTCGCCGCCCGGGGCCGCCCCGAGACCTCCTCGCGCCGCCGGGCCCGCATCCGCCCCGCCTGGGAGGTGCTTCCCGAGGTGGCGCCCGAGCTGACCGAATGGTGTGCGCTGTTCGCCTCCGGCGCCGCGCGCCGAGCCCGCGCCGAGGCGGGCATCCAGGGCGCGGCCGGCCAGCGGGATGCCGACGACCTCGTACGGGACGTCGCGATGTTCCTCCGCATAGTGGAGCGGATGCTGGTCCTCCAGCCGGTCCTGCCCGCACCGCGCGCAGACGCCGGCACCGGCCCCGGCGACCCGGCCGGTCCGGACGCCTCCGAAAGAGCGGGGGGTCTCCCGCCCACGGGCTGACCGACGGGGTGACTCACGGGCCGGCCTCCGGGCTGACCCACGGCGCCCACCGGACCGGGCCCCGGACCTCAGCCGGGACGCCGGCCGCCCGGCGGCCCCTGGACGGCCCGCCGGCCGGCTGCCGGGGCGAAGCGCGTCGTGGGGGCGGAGTTTCGTGCGGTGACCAGGGATGGTGCGGAGGCAATAGGGTGGAGGTCGCCTGAAGCGTTCGCCCTGCCGAGGAGTCAACTGCCGTGTCGGACCCGATGCGCCCGCCCGTCTCCCCCCACCATCCGCACACCGCGTCGCTGCGCTCCGACCCTCCTCGTCCCCGTGCCTCCGCCCGCACCGCCGTGGTCTGGGACGTCCTCCAGGAGGCCCTCGACCGCCGGGTCAAGGCCACCGGCCGGGACGCGCTGGACGTCCTCGACACCGGGGGCGGCAGCGGCAAGTTCGCCGTGCCCCTCGCCCGCCTCGGCCACCGCGTCACCGTGGTCGACCCCAGCCCCAACGCGCTGTTCGCGCTGGAGCGCCGCGCCGCCGAGGCCGAGGTCGCCGACCGGGTCAGGGGCGTCCAGGGCGACGCGCACGGCCTGTTCGACGTGGTCGAGCGCGGCGGCTACGACGCCGTTCTGTGCCACGGCGTCCTGGAGTACGTGGACGACCCGGCCGAGGGCATCCGCAACGCGGTCGCCGCGCTGCGCGCCGAGGGCGTCCTCAGCCTGCTCGCCGCCGGCCTCGGCGGCGCCGTGCTCGCCCGCGCCCTCGCCGGCCACTTCACCGAGGCCCGGCAGGCCCTCGAGGACCCCGACGGCCGCTGGGGTTCCGGCGACCCGATGCCCCGCCGCTTCACCGCCGAGCAGCTCACCGGGCTGGTGGAGGGCGCCGGTCTGCGTGTCGGGGCGGTGCACGGCGTGCGGGTCTTCGCCGACCTCGTGCCCGGCGTCCTCGTGGACACCGAGCCCGGCGCGCTCGACGCACTGCTGAAGCTGGAGGCCGCGGCGGCCGAGCTGCCCGCGTTCCACTCCGTCGCCACCCAGTTGCACGTACTCGGTGAGACCGCAGGGGCCGCACAGGCCTGAGCGGCACCGCCGTGACCGGCCGCTGATCAGGCCCTCGGCGGCGGATGGAGTACGCCACAAGCCCCCCGAACGAGGGGTTTGCGCCGTATGATCGAGGTACACCGCCCGGCATGACGGGTCGGCCGCCGGGGCATGCAAGCCTCAGTGGGCCGGGACAGCCATGACGGTCTCCGGTTGGCCAGTTGGCGTAGAGGGGCGGGTTTCACGGGGGCGATTCCCTGCCTATCCTGAAGGGACCCCCCGGGTCGCCCCGGCGACTGCACGATGAGGAGGACTCCGTGCCGCTCTCGGAGCACGAGCAGCGCATGCTCGAGCAGATGGAGCGAGCGCTGTACGCCGAAGATCCGAAGTTCGCGTCAGCGCTTGAGGGAAACGGGCTGCGGACGTACACCCGGCGGCGGGTCTACCAGGCGGTCGCGGGCTTCCTCGTCGGTATCGCGCTCCTCATGGCCGGAATGGTCGCCCAGCTGATCTGGATCAGCGTGGTGGGCTTCCTCGTCATGCTCGGCTGTGCCGTGCTCGCCGTCACCGGCTGGCGCAAGGCCCCGAAGCCGGGCGAGCAGCCCCCGGGCGTACGCCAGGTGCGGCCGAAGCGCTCCGTGATGGACCGGATCGAGCAGCGCTGGCAGCGCCGTCGGGACGAGCAGGGCCACTGACCGCCGCGCGGCAGCGGCGCCGGCCACAGCAGACAGACGGAGAGGGGGGGGCCCCCCCCCCGGGGGGCCCCCCCCCTCTCCATGTGCGCTCAGAGCCGCCCGCGGTGCGCGCACCCCCCCGGGGTGGCCGCCCCGCCAAGGTTGCCCTCGCCCCGTCGCCCCGTCGCCCCGACGGCCGCGGCTGCCCGGGCGGGACCGCCTCCCGGGCCCGCGGGCTCAGCCCAGCCCCGTGGGCTCAGCGCAGCCCCGTGGGCTCAGCGCAGCCCCGTGGGCTCAGCGCAGCCCCGTGGGCTCAGCCCAGCCCCGTGGGCTCGCCCAGCCCCGGGGGCCGGCGCGGCCTCGGGCGGAGGGGCACCCGGGCTCATGTGGACCTCTCCCTGCTGGGCCGACGGCCCCTGCGGCCCGGCCGGACTGTGCCATCCACGCCCACTGAGCCCTGCTGTGCCGACGGCCGCGGCCGCCTGGGCCGGGTTGCCCTCCGCACCCACTGAGCCCTTACCGTGCCGACGGCCCGCTGCCTCGGGCGGAGGGCCGCTCGGGCCCACGCGGGCTCACCCCACTCTCCCCACGGCAGCCGTACCCACGGCCGTACCGCCGGACGGGCCGTGCTGCCCTCAGCCCCGTTGTCCCGACGGTCGGCGCAGCCTGGGGCGGAGGGTCGACCGGGTCCGCAGGGCGGACCAGCGGGCCGACAGGTTCCAGAGCACGCGGACGGCCGAGCGGGGGAGGAGCAGCGCCCGCAGCCGTGTTCCGGTGCTCACCGTGGCCCGCAGTGCCTGAGTCGCCCGGCGCACGTCCTCCGCGGCACCCGGGGCCGGGCGCGGCCGGGGCGCGTACAGCGCCTGCTCCACCGCGTCCGCCAGCCGGTGCACGGCGGCCCCGGCCGCCGCATCGAGGTGCCCCAGCTGGATGACCCGGGCGGCGGCCCCGCGCGGGGTCAGCGACTCGTCGGGTGTGATGCCGTGGTCCCAGGCGCTGTCCGTCAGCTCCTGCCAGGCCGCCAGGGTGTGCGCCGCCGCGCCCTCCGGCGTCCGGGAGTGCCCGCCCAGCCGCAGCGCGCGCATCCGCATCCGCCACAGCGACGGCGACAACGCCGCCACCAGCACCAGCAGCCCGCCCAGCCCGGCCGGCAGCCACCACCACGGGTCGGAGCCGTCGTCCCCGGGATGTGTGGCCGCCGCTGCGGACGCGCCGGCGCAGGGCACCGGCCGGCGCAGCTCGCCGGCGCAGCTCGCGCTCGGCGAGGCCGCCGCCGAGGGGGCCGCGGAGGTTTTCCCGGAGGGCAGCGACTCCTGCGGCAGCGAGGTGCCGGGCGTGTCCGGCTGGGTGTACGACGGCGTGGTGCCGCGGGTCGGGGTCGGCTCGAAGCGGGTCCAGCCCACACCCTCGAAGTACAGCTCGGGCCAGGCGTGCGCGTCCTTCTGGCTCACCGCGACCGTGCCGTCGGCCTGCGGGGTGCCGGGCGCGAAGCCGACGGCCACCCGGGCCGGAATGCCGAGCGTGCGGGCCATCGCCGCCATGGTGAAGGAGAAATGGATACAGAAGCCCTGCTTCTTCTTCAGGAAGTTCGCGATGGCCCCGGGTCCGCGCCCGACCGCCACCTGGGTGTCGTACTGGAAGCCTCCGGTGACGGCGAAGTAGTCCTGGAGCTTGACGGCTTCCTCGTAGTGGCTGCCGGCGCCGGCGGTGATCTTCCGAGCGGTGCGGGCGACCACCTTCGGCAGCGCGGACGGCACGCTGGTGTACTCGCGCCGCAGGGCCGCCGGCGGCTGCGGCGCGGAAGCCAGCTGCCGCGCGGTCGGCCGTACGGCCAGGCTGGTCACCTGGTAGGTCTGGCCGCGCGTGGTCTGGCCGTGGTCGCCGACCAGGGCCATGCCGACCGGCTCGTACCGCCACCGCCCGGCGATCTTCACCCCGCTCGGCGGGTAGGGCATCGGCAGCCAGCCCTGGGCGTAGGTGTCCGCCGCGGTGACGGTCGTGCGCACCGTGCCGCGCCTGACGTCGCCGCCGAGCCCGACGGGGGTCGGGAAGGTGCCCGGCACGCCGACGACGTGCCGCTGGGCCGGCTTCCACGTGGTGCCGTCGAAGTCGTCCAGGGACACGATCCGCAGATACAGGTCGGAGGTGTCGTCGGTGTCGGTGCGCAGGGACAGCAGCCGGCGGTCGTCATCGGTGTTCAGGTCGTCGCGCAACGACACCAGCAGGCTGACCGCGGAGCCGCCGGTTCCCGGGCCATCGCCCAGCCCCACGCCCGTGCCGGCGCGGTCGAGCAGCCCGCCGTGCATCGCGGGCAGGGCGAGCGGCGCCGTCAGGGCCACACCGAGCGCGACCGCGCCGATCCGGCGTCCGGTGCGCGCCGGTGCGAGGGCCCCGCTCCCGGAGGCGCCCGGGGCGCGGGGCGCGCCGCCGAACACCCGGCCCCACTGCGCGAGCCGGTCCCGGCCCTCCGCGAGCAGCAGCATCAGATAGCCGGCCGCCGCGGCGAGGAACCACAGCCAGTCGGCGCCGCCCTCGGACAGGCCCGCGGCCACCGAGTACAGCGCGAGCAGCGGAAGGCCGGCCGGCGCGGCGCTGCGGAAGGTCACCGCCAGCGTGTCCACCAGCAGCCCGATCAACAGCACACCGCCGATCAGCATCAGCCGGATGCCGTCGTGCAGCGGCGCCGGTATCGCGTACCGGCTGATGTCGTCCGAGCCCTGCCGGAACAGGTCGGCGAAGTACCGGAAGGCGTCCGGGCCCGGGACCAGCCCCGCGAACGCGTGCTGCCGGGCGAACACCAGGGTGAGCAGCAGCAGGGTGGCCAGCGCCTGCGCCACCACCGTCAGCGGCCGGCCCAGTGGCACGCGCCGGGCCGCCGCGCCCACCCCGGTCTGCACCGCCAGCAGCGGCACCAGTTCGAGCAGCCAGGTCGGCTGGTCGACGAGGGGGAGCAGCGCGCAGGAGGTCAGCAGCGTGGCCGCCGCCGCGCTCAGCGCCAGCCGGGCCCGTCCGCTCATCCCCGTGCCTCCCCGCTCACGGCGGCCAGGCCCGAGCGTTCCCGGTCGGCCCGCCGCCACAGTCCGTCCAGCGAGGCGCCGCGCGGCACGCTCAGTGCCGTCCAGCCCGCCTCGCGCAGCATCCGCAGCCGCTCCCCGTGCGCCCCGCCCGGGCGGGGCACGTCGGTCGTCTCGCGGGTCCAGGTGTCGGGGTCCAGCACGAAGGCGACGGCGCCGCTGCGCCGGCTCATCCTGGCGACCGTCGTGGCCTGTTCCTCGTCCAGGTCGCCGAGGAAGGCGACCAGCAGCCCGTCGTCGCCGCCGCGCAGCGCGTCGTACGCCCGGGACAGACCGGTGCCGTCGGAGTGGTCGAGCACGGCGAGGGTGTCCATCATCAGCCCGGCCGCGTCCGCCGTCTCCTGGCCCGTGCCCGCGAAGCCGTCGGCGCCCTCGCCGGGCACCGCGCTGCCGCTGTCGGTCAGCAGCCGCACCGAGAAGCCGCGTTCGAGCATGTGCGCCAGGACCGAGGCGGCACCGGAGACCGCCCACTCGAAGGCCGAGTCCGGGCCGGCGCCCTCGTAGGCGCCGCCCCGGGTGTCCAGGAGCACGGTGCACCGGGCGCGCCGGGGCTGCTCCTCGCGGCGCACCATCAGCTCGCCGTAGCGGGCGGTGGACCGCCAGTGCACCCGGCGCAGGTCGTCGCCGTAGCGGTACCCGCGGGGGATCACGTCGTCCTCGCCCGCCAGGGCCAGCGAGCGCTGCCGCCCGTCGCCGTACCCCTGGGCCTCGCCGCTGAAGCGGACCGGGGTCAGCGGGTCCACGTGGGGGACGACCGTCAGGGTGTCGTACGCGGAGAAGGAGCGGGTCAGCTCGCACATGCCGAAGGGGTCGGTGAGCCGCAGCTGGAGCGGGCCCAGCGGATAGCGGCCCCGCAGGTCGGAGCGGACCCGGTAGGACACCTCGCGCCGCCCGCCCGGCTCGACCCGGTCCAGCACGAACCGGGGCCGGGGTCCCAGGACGTACGGCACCCGGTCCTGGAGCATGAGGAGACCGGTGGGCAGCCGGGAGACGTTGTCCATGCGCAGGTGCACCCGGGCCTCGGTGCAGGCCGGCACCCGCCCGGGGGAGAGCCGGCGGGCGGCGGCCACCCGGTGGCGCGTGCGGTACAGCACGGTGGCGCAGACCAGCGGGAGCACGGCGAGCAGCAGCCCGACCCGCAGCAGGTCGCTCTGGCCCAGCACGTAGGCGCAGACCGCGGCGGCGATCCCGGCCGCCAGGAAGGAGCGGCCGCGGGTGGTGAGCCCCGCAAGGGCCGTACGGACCCCGCCCGCCCCCCCGCTGCCGGTGTCCACCGGTACGGCCCCCCCGGCGTCCATCACAGCCTCCGCGGCGGCTGCTGGGGATAGGCCGGGATGGTCCGGCCCAGGCCGCCGAAGCCGCTCTGCTGACCGGGCACCGCGGGCACCGAGGTGTGCTGGAGGATCTCCAGCACCATCTGCTCGGCCGTACGCCGGTTCAGCTGGGCCTGAGCGGTGGGCAGCAGGCGGTGGGCGAGGACGGCGACGGCGAGTGCCTGGACGTCGTCCGGCAGCGCGTACTCACGGCCGGCGAGGGCCGCGGAGGCCTTCGCGGCCCGCAGCAGGTGCAGCGTCGCGCGCGGGGAGGCCCCGAGTCTGAGATCGGGGTGGTCGCGGGTGGCGGCGACCAGCTCGACCGCGTACCGCCGGACCGCCTCGGAGACGTGCACCTCGCGCACGGCCTCGGTCAGCTTCACGATCTCGTGCGCGTGCGCCACCGGCCGCAGGTCCTCCAGCGGGCTGACCCCGCCGTGCACGTCGAGCATGCGCAGCTCGGCCTCCACGCTCGGGTAGCCGACGGAGACACGGGCCATGAAGCGGTCGCGCTGTGCCTCGGGCAGCGGGTAGGTGCCCTCCATCTCGACCGGGTTCTGGGTGGCTACCACCATGAAGGGACTGGGCAGCTCGTACGTCTGCCCGTCGATGGTGACCTGCCGCTCCTCCATGGACTCCAGCAGCGCCGACTGGGTCTTCGGCGAGGCGCGGTTGATCTCGTCGCCGATCACGATCTGCGCGAAGATGGCACCCGGCTTGAACTCGAAGTCCCGGCGCTGCTGGTCCCAGATGGACACTCCGGTGATGTCCGAGGGCAGCAGGTCCGGCGTGAACTGGATGCGCCGCACCGAGCAGTCGATGGACCGCGCCAGCGCCTTGGCGAGCATCGTCTTCCCCACGCCGGGAACGTCCTCGAGCAGCAGGTGGCCCTCGGCCAGCAGCACGGTCAGCGCGAGCCGTACGACCTCGGGCTTGCCCTCGATCACGCTCTCCACCGAGGCGCGCACCCGCTCCACGGTGGCGGTCAGATCATCCCCCGCCCCCGCATACGTCCGGGCGGGGGCGCCCCCATGGCTCGCTGGATCGTCATAGGTCGACACCCGGCCCTCCTCGGCCCGTACTTTCCGGCCCGACGCTCTCGATGCGCGACCGGCCCACCCCGAAACACGGACACCACGCGGGAAAGGTTCCGCGTGACGTCACATCCCGCATTCTTGCTGCCGTTACGGATTCGTGTCACTCGCCTGTGGACAACTGCCCGCACGATGTCGGCCTTAGGGCGTTTTTCGACCACATTTTCGATACGTGCGCGGCGAGATGTGCTCCGGGATGGCCGGCCGGTGTCCGGGTGAGGCCGGGTCAGGCCGGGTCGACCTCGCGCAGACGGCCGGTGCGCACGTCGAAGACGAAGCCGCGGACGTCGTCGGTGTGCTGCAGGAAGGGTGAGGTGCGCACGCGCTGCATGGACTGGCGCACGTCCTGGTCCACGTCCCGGAAGGACTCCACCGCCCAGGCCGGCCGCTGGCCGATCTCCATCTCCAGCTCGGTGCGGAAGTCCTCGGTGAGGGCCTCCAGTCCGCAGCCGGTGTGGTGGATCAGCACCACACTGCGGGTGCCCAGCTTGCGCTGGCTGATGGTCAGGGACCGGATGACGTCGTCTGTGACCACACCGCCCGCGTTGCGGATCGTGTGACAGTCCCCGAGCTGGAGGCCGAGCGCCTTGTGCAGGTCGAGCCGGGCGTCCATACAGGCGACCACGGCGACACGGAGCACGGGACGGGCGTCCATGCCGGGGTCCGTGAAGGCCTCGGCGTACCGCTCGTTGGCCGCCACCAGGCTGTCGGTCACGTGGGCGCCCTCGGTTATGGCGCCTTCGGATCCAGTGGGCACTGCTGCGGAAGTCGTCATGACGACGACGTTACTGGTCACGTGGCGTCCCGGCCTGCTGTGAGAGGGGACAAAGAACGCCATCGCGGCTTGTTGTGAGCCAACCCACAGGGGGACGGACCCGTACCGGACGGATGAATCGGGCCGAACGGCCGCCCCCGTCCCGCCGCGGCGCACGACGCGCAGGCCGGTTGATTGACCGCGAGACACGGTGGACTAAAGTGGCGCGAAGCGGGAGGCGTGGCTCTCCCTGCTGGTGAAACACCCGAAGACCCCGGCACACGCCCGGACCGTCTCCCCACGTGCGCGGGCGCGTACGTACGGCTCGGCCTCCTCCCGCTCCCGGCCGGCCGACGCTTCCGGCGCCGGCAGGCCCCCCTCCACGAGCCGGCGGGGACCCGGCGGTGCGTACGGCCGTGCCGGATCCTGAGAGGCCCCCTTGAGCCAGAGTCGACACGTCCCGGTGATGCTCCAGCGGTGCCTGGACCTGCTGGCGCCCGCCCTGGAACGCCCGGGAGCGGTGGTCGTCGACTGCACCCTCGGGCTCGGCGGCCACAGCGAGGCGCTGCTGTCCCGGTTCCCCGGGGCGCGGCTGATCGGCCTCGACCGCGACAAGGAAGCGCTGCGCCTGTCCGGCGAGCGGCTCGCACCGTACGGCGACCGCGCCACCCTCGTGCACGCCGTGTACGACGAACTGCCCGACGTACTGGACCGGCTCCGCATCGCGCGCGTCCAGGGCGTGCTCTTCGACCTCGGCGTCTCCTCCATGCAGCTCGACGAGGCCGGCCGCGGCTTCGCCTACGCCCAGGACGCGCCCCTGGACATGCGCATGGACCAGACGTCCGGCATCAGCGCCGCCGAGGTCCTCAACACCTACCCGGCGGGCGACCTCGTGCGCATCCTGCGCGCGTACGGCGAGGAGAAGCAGGCCAAGCGGATCGTCTCCGCGATCGTCCGCGAGCGGGAGAAAGAGCCGTTCACGAACAGCGCCCGGCTCGTGACGCTGATCCGCGACGCCCTGCCGCAGGCCGCCAAGCGCACCGGCGGCAACCCGGCCAAGCGCACCTTCCAGGCGCTGCGCATCGAGGTGAACGGTGAACTGGCCGTCCTGGAGCGGGCCATCCCGGCCGCCGTGAAGGCCCTGGACGTGGGCGGGCGGATCGCCGTGCTGTCGTACCACTCGCTCGAGGACCGGCTCGTCAAGCACGTGCTCGCGGCCGGAGCGGCGTCCACCGCGCCGCCCGGACTGCCGGTCGTGCCCGAGCGTTACCAACCGCGGCTCAAGCTGCTCACCCGCGGTGCCGAACTTCCCACCGAGGACGAGATCACCGAGAACCGCCGCGCCGCCCCGGCGAGACTGCGGGGCGCCGAGCGCATCAGGGAGGACGCCGAGTGAGCCAGACGGGTCGGTGGGTCCCTCCCACGCACCGGGAACCGGTTCCCGTCACGCACCCGGGGACCGGTCACCCACGGGCACGGGCACGGGGAGAGCGGTGAGCAGGGAACCCCAGCTGAAGGGGAGGGCGGCCCGGCTCGCCCGGCTCTTCCCGGCCGGCCGCGCCCGGGCGGCCCGCACCCCGTTCGTGCTCCTCGTCGTCCTGCTCCTGGGCGGCGGCCTCATCGGGTTGCTGGTCCTCAACTCCGCCCTCAGCGAAGGCTCGTTCAAGCTGGCAGACCTCCAGAAACAGACCAAGAACCTCACCGACGAGGAGCAGTCCCTCCAGCGGGACATCGACGCCTACTCGTCCCCCGACGCCCTCCAGCGCCGCGCCCAGGAGCTCGGCATGGTCCCCGGCGGCGACCCGGCCTTCCTCGGTCCCGGCGGCACGGTGCGCGGCGTCCCCAGCCCCGCCCCCGAGTCCGCCGTCTTCTCCGACCCCCTCGACCCCGGGGCGGTGCCCCCGGCCGCCGGCCTCCCCGCCGCCCCGCCCCAGCAGCCCACGGCGGCGCCGGCGCGGCCCCCGGTGGGCGACCCCCTGGCTCCCGCCCCCGCGGCCGCGCCGCCCCTCACCCC